>NZ_CP101458.1:744248-1488496 GCF_024362525.1 Natrononativus amylolyticus | reverse complement strand
CTCGAGACCGCCGTTCTCGCCGATCTTCGCGGCGTCGACGGCAGCCGCGTCGAGCGACTTGATCGGGTGAACCAGTATCGACTCGAGGTGGGGCATCGGACGCACAATCGCAGTCGACGGTTAAAGTCGTGCGTATCGTTTATTTCGTTGCTCGGTTGCGAAACGTTCCGCGACGGTTCGGGTCGTCACGCCCGGAGTCGGCGAGCGAGACGTCGCCAGCGGGTGGCGACCGCTCGCCAGTCGCTCGGCTGCGCCCAGTGATTACTCGTAAATCACCAGTGATCGCCGGCGACTCGTCGGCGATCACTCGTGGAGTCCGCCGACTGCGTCGTAGAACGACGAGGAGAGCGTCTCGGCCATGTCCTCCTCGCGGTCGATCCGGACGTCGACGACCGTCGGCACGTCGGCCGCCTTCGCGTCGCGGACGGCTCCCTCGAGGTCCGCGGGGTCGTCGACTCTGACGCCGTCGCCGCCGAGCGCCCGCGCGACGCCGACGAAGTCGGTGTCGTGGAACTCCGTGCCGGGCATTCCCTCGTCCATCTGCCGGACCATCCCGAGCGAGGTGTCGTTCATGACGACGAACGCGGGCGCGACGCCGCAGTCGACGGCCGTCTCGAGGGCGGTCATCGTCATGGCGAAGCCGCCGTCGCCCGCCACGCAGATGGCGTCGTTGCCGAGCAGGGCCGCGGTGACGGCTGCGGGGGCGGCCCAGCCCATCGCGCCGACGCCGCCGCTGCCGTAGTAGCTTCCGGTGTCGCGAGTCTGGAGGTAGTTGAGCAGCCAGAAGCGGTTGTTTCCGGAGTCGGCCGTGACGACGGTGTTCTCGTCGAGGACCGCCTCGACGGCCTTACAGACTCGCTGTGGTTTGATCGGCACGTCGTCGGACTCACACTCCGGAACCGAGAAGTCCTCGCGGGCGGTCGCGGCGCGCTCGAGCGCCCAGCCGTTTTCGCCGGCGCCGGTCCTCGATCCGTCGACCTCGCCGTCCGCCTCCCCGGCCGCGGCGACGAGGGCGGCGAGCGTTTCTCGAGCGTCGCCGATCAGGCCAACGTCGGCGGGGTAGACCCAGCCCGCGTTACGCGAGTCGACGTCGGCGTGGAGGATCGTCTGCTCGTCGGGGCGGATGAACGACTCCGCCTGCCAGTTCGAGTCCATCGGGTTCAGCCGACAGCCGACGACCAGCAGGACGTCGGCCTCGCTGACGACCCGGTTGGCCCCCTCGTGGCCGAACGAACCGATGACGCCGGCGGCGCGCTCGTGGGTCTCCGGAATCGTCGACTTCCCGAGGTAGGAGGTCGCGACGACCGCGTCGTAGGTCTCGGCGGCGGCCTCGAGTTCGTCGTAGGCCTCGGCGGCGTGAACGCCGTTTCCGGCGAGGATCACCGGCCGGTCGGCCGCCACGAGGGCGTCGTGGGCCGCCTCGACGTCGCCGTCGGTCGGCTTCGACTCCCAGTTTCGCACCTGCTTTCCGTCGTCCCAGACGGCGGGGGTCGACTCGTCGGGAAATGAGTCCGTGACGGCGTTCCCGTCGAGGATCACCGCGCAGGGACCGTTGCGGCCGGCGGTCGCGTGCTTGAACGCGAGCTGGACGCTGCGAACGGTTTCGGTGGGGGTTCGGGGAAACCACCACTCCTTGGTGATTCCGTCGAGGATCTTCGGGAGCGAGAGCCCGCCGTAATCCCCGCGGGACTGCTGGTAGGGTGCGAGCGTCGAGTAGTCCCCGCGCTCGGAGGCTTCGGTGAGGACGACCATCGGCGAGGACCCCAGTCGGGCCTCCATCTGTCCGATCGCGCCGAGGCTGCCGATCCAGGGTCCCTGACCGGCGAGCACGGCGGGGGAGCCGGTCATCCGGCCGTACGCCTCGGCCATCACGCTCGCTTCGCGCTCGTCGCGCGGACGGATTACGGAGACGTCGGTTTCGCCGTGGCCGATCGATTCGAACAACTCGATCGCGCGCCCGCCCGGGTAGCCGAAGACGTACTCGACCTCGAGCGCCTCGATCGTCTCGAGGATCCGATCGGCGGTCGTGCGACCGGTGGCTGGCGGGTCGTCTGCTGGGTCACGGCCGTCGTTTGCGTCGCGGTCGTCGCTCATACTGTCTCGTCGAGCTGAACCGTCTCCTCGACGATCAGCCGTTCGCTGCGTTCCATGTCCACGAACTCGGCGGCGTCGTCCTGGACGGCCTGGCCGGCGTCGGACTCGAATGCGGCGCCGAGAGCGCCCATGTCGTCGAAGTACAGCTCGACGATCCCGTCGTGACTCGACTGTTCGGGATCGGTCGGAACCGACGTCGTGTACCTTCGGAGTCCCGGAAGTTCCGAAGCCAGTTCGGCGTGATCGCCCGTCCAGCGCTCGACGAACTCCTCGTGGCTCAGCCCCTCCCTGCGAACCAGCACGTTGACGAACTTGATCATGGCTCGTCCGTGGGGTCTTCGGGCCGGTTCTTTGCTCTGTCGGTTCGCAAGAATTGCCACGGAGCGGCTTCGAACGGACCCGCGGATCGATACGCTAAGGACCAGTGGGCCGATGTGCTACGGACCAGTGGATCGATGCGCTATCGGCGCGATGAAACGGGGTTACTGGCGTTACTGTCGGCACGGTGTACTGGCGTTACTGTCGGCGCACAACGTTCTTTCCGGGTCGAGTAAATTTCAGTAGTTATCTACAATCCGAGTACTATATCGGACGTCGTTTTTCCGTTAAGCACCCCCACTCGAGCGTTTACGAATCACCATACGCAGGTAGGGTGGTGATTAAATCGGCGCGCACGCAGGCGAGGATCACTCGGGTTTATGTATCAGGGTGATGGTGGGTCCACTGTATGTCCGAAACCGGGACGGAGCCCCCCTCACCGGTCCGCCGGCTTCCCGATCCAGCGCGCGCACCGAACGTCCGTCACAATCCGTCGCTCGCGGAGTTGCGCGAACTCGCGACGCCCGACGAGACGAAGACCGAGTTCGGGTCGCCGTCGTACGTCAGCGAGTTCCGCTCGCGCAGCGCGGATCTGACGAAAAACGACATCGACGACGAGTTCGGTCCCGACGATTACGCAATCGTCGACCGGGCCGTCGACACGGCGTCCGAGCGCGAGATGCTCTGTATGGACCGCCTGATGGGCCGCCACCCCGATGCGACGTTCTGCTGTCGGCTGTTCGTTCCCGTCGAGTACGCCCGGATCGCCCTCGCCTGGGCGAACCTGTTCGAACCGACCGACGGGCGAGAGCCCGACCTGTACACGATCCAGCTCCCCGATCACGACGAGACCGCGATTCGCGTCCTCCCCGACGACGGGTTCACGGCCGTCCTCGGCAGCGACTACACCGGCGAGGCGAAGAAGTCCTTCCTCAGGCTGTTCATGTACCGGGTGAAGCAACTCGGCGGGCTCGGCCTGCACGCCGGCAGCAAGCGCGTTCGCGTCCGAGACGGCGACGGCGAGATGCGAATCGTCGGCCAGCTGTTCATGGGGCTCTCGGCGACCGGGAAATCGACGCTTACCTCACACGGCTGCTGGCTCGAGGAGCCCGAAGACGCGGTCATGCTGCAGGACGACGTCTGCGCGCTGTTGCCCGACGGCTCCGTCGCCGGCAGCGAGGGGCAGGGACTGTTCATCAAGACCATCGGCCTCTCCGAGGACGAACAGCCCGGCCTCTACCGCGCGGCGACCGCCGACTCCGCGATCCTCGAGAACGTCGACGTCGACGCCGACGGCTCGGTCGACTTCGATTCGGATCGGTACACCGCGAACTCGCGGGCGATCGTCCAGCGCGACGAACTCGAGAGCGCCGATCCCGAGATCGACCTCGATCGGGTCGATCAGGTGTTTTTCATCACGCGGAACCCGCTGATGCCGCCGGTCGCGAAACTCGACGAGGAGCAGGCGGCGGTCGCGTTCATGCTCGGCGAGTCGATCGAGACGAGCGCCGGCGACCCGGAGCGCGCCGGCGAGTCGATCCGCGTCGTCGGCACGAACCCGTTCATCGTCGGCCCGCAGGGTGAGGAGGGGAACGCCTTCCGCGATCTCATCGCGGCGCTCGACGTCGACTGCTACGTCATCAATACCGGCTACCTCGGCGACGAGTCGAATGACGTCGGCGTCAGGGAGTCCGTGACGATCCTCACGGAGGCCGCTCGCGGCACCATCGAGTGGACACGCGACGAACGAACCGGGCTGACGATTCCCGCGAGCGTTCCGGGAATCGACATCGACCAGTACGCCGTCCCCGACCACGTCGACGACTACGACAATGCCGCCGCGACACTCCGGCGCGAGCGACGGGAGTACCTCGAGTCGTTCGACCGGCTCGATCCCGAGATCAGGGACGCGGTGTACTGAGCGAACGGAGTCGCCACCGTCAATCGGCTCCGAAGAACTGATCACCAGCACCAGACCGGGTCGTTTGATCTGAGCCGAAGAACTGGTCGTTCGGTCCGAAACGCGCCCGTGTCCACGGCAGAGTTTGCCGAGCAGGAACACCGTTATATGTGTGTAGTTCACATACCCGGCAATGAGTGTACGACTTCACAAGCCGACTACCCGCGTCTGCGAGCGATGCGGCCGAACCGAACGCTGGGACGAGCAACTCGACGCCTGGCAGATCGCTCGAGAGGACGATCGGAAGCTAACCGGAAACGCCCACTGTATCCACGAGTGGGACATCAACGGCACGTTCAACCCGATCGACGGCTCCTGAAAACCGTCTCGAGTTCGCCGTGCGTCTCGACCCGTCACAAGTTTCTCGCCGTGCGTCTCGACCCATCACAAGTTTTCTGACGAGTCCGTGACCCTGATCTCGTAATTCAGTCGTCTGTGATGATCCACTCCGCCGTGTGAGGGGGTTGCGATCCCTCCCCACCCCACCGTGTCGAGTGTTCTGGTGGCGGGTCCGACGGGGGCGGTAGCGAATCCCCTCACTCCCCTCCTTTCACTCTACCCACTCACCCCACCGTGTCGAGTGTTTGTACGAGACCACCCGTCGGGGCCGTAGCGCACACCGAGACCCCACCGCGTCCAGTGTTCTTGCGACGGGCACCGGAGGACAAAGATCAGCTACGATTCCGTTCGTTTACCTTCACAGTCCGTCATGCGTCACAGTATTTCACAGTGCGGCACAGTATTCCGTATCTCGACATTCCGTATCTCGACGATCTGTTTTCTGGAGATGAATTGGTTTCTGTTCATCAATCTGATTCGGTTCGTTTCTAGGTCGGTTCGCATGGCTCGAGACGCGAAACCGAAACACCATTACGGCCCTACCGGAAACACCACGAGACACCCACAGTGTACCGATAGGAACACTCGACAGAGTGGGGTGGGTGGACGCCCATCATATCGGAACACATGACACACACGACACGGTGGTTTTATATATTGTTGACGTCCGAGTGGAACACATGCCGCTCTTCGATCGGGACACGTCGATCTTCTCCGACGAGGACGTCCTGCGGGAGGACTACCAGCCGGAGTCCATCCAGGAGCGAGACGAGGAGATCGACGCCTACATGGCGACCCTCCAGCCCGTGATCAACGGCGCACAGCCGCGAAATCTCTTTTTATACGGCAAGGCGGGCGTCGGAAAGACCGCCGTAACGCGCTATCTCCTCTCGCACCTCGAGCGCGACGTCGACGCCTACGACGACGTCGAGCTCACGGTCGTCTGGCTGAACTGCAACAACCTCTCATCGTCGTACCAGGTCGCGGCCAACCTCGTCAACGAACTCCGCCCGCCGGGACGGCAGATCAGCACCACCGGCTACCCCCGGCAGACGATCTTCGACATGCTGTACGACGAACTCGAGTCGATCGGCGGCACGGTCCTCATCGTCCTGGACGAGATCGATCACATCGGCAACGACGACGGCATCCTCTACGAACTCCCGCGGGCGCGAGCGAACGGCTACCTCTCGGACGTCAAACCCGGGATCATCGGCATCAGCAACGACCTCAGCTTCCACGACAGCCTCTCGCCGAAGGTCAAAGACACCCTCTGCGAGGAGGAAGTTCACTTCCCGCCGTACACCGCCGGGGAGCTACAGGCGATCCTCGAGCAGCGCGCCGGGAACGCGCTATACGACGCCGCCTACGGCGATAACGTCCTCTCGCTGTGTGCCGCGCTCGCCGCCCAGGACACCGGCAGCGCGCGTCAGGCGCTCGATCTGCTCTACAAAGCGGGCGACATCACCCGCTCGGAGGACGAGACGACGATCACCGAAACGCACGTTCGAGACGCCCAGCAGGCCCTCGAGCGCGGCCAGATCAGACAGGGGATGATGGAGCTCACCCGCCACGGCCACCTCTCGCTCGCCGCCGCACTCAGCCTCGCGATCGAAGAGGAGACGCCGGCTCGAGTCCGCGAAATCTACCCTCAGTACTCCGAGATCGCAGAGCGGTTCGGAACGAAACCGCTCGTCCGCCGGCGAATGCACGACCACCTCGCCGACCTCGCGATGCAAGGCATTCTGAAGCGGTACACGAGAAACCACGGTCGTTCGGGTGGTCAGTACTACGAGTACGACCTCGACGTCACCCTCGAACTCGCACTCGACGTCGTCGACGGCCTCGACGACGTGGATCTCTCGGTCGACGCGGTTCGGACCGCGAAGCGCCGCGGTCTCCACTGACTCCCTTCGCGGCTCTCTCTATTCGCGGCACTCTTTCTCTCTCCTCGTCTCCGTTCTCCCGAACACTCGACACGGTGGGGTGGGAGGGTCCGGCGTAGCTCGCTCGAGGCGGCAGGACGATTCGACGTGGCACACTTCCTCGGGGAACGAATCCAGCTCGGACCCCGACTCTCTCACCGGAGAAACACTCGACACGGTGGGGTGGGAGGGGTCGGGAGATCCATCCGCATCACCTTCGCAGAGCCTCGGCCGTCGCCACGGACCCGCTCCGGCGGTGGCCGTCCACGCTTTTTTGCTGCCGGCCCGTAGTCCCGGCCGATACCATGCCGACTGTGTACATCACGACCCCGCCGGAGGCAGCCGAGACGCTGGTCGAGACGCTTCTCGAGGAACGACTCGCCGCCTGCGTCAATCGGCTTCCAACGAAATCGACGTACCGGTGGGAGGGCGAGATCCACCGCGACGAGGAGGCGCTCCTCCTGGCGAAGACGACCGCCGAGGCGTACCCCGACCTGGTCGACCGGGTCCGGGAGATCCACCCGCACGACGTCCCGTGCATCGAGCGCTTCGACGAGGACCACGTCCTCGAGCCGTTCGCCGAGTGGCGGGACACGAGCGTTCGGTAGGTCGACGCGACGGCAACGCACGAGCGTTCGACGCCGGCCGCACGTCCGTCACCGGCGGGAAAACCGCCGTCGTCGTCGACTCCCGTCGACTGCCCGAAAAAGCAACCCTTAAAACTCGCGCGCGGGTTCTGTGAGATATGGCTGGAACCATCGAAGTGCTCGTCCCGGGCGGGCAGGCCAATCCTGGCCCGCCGCTCGGCCCCGAGCTCGGACCGACGCCCGTCGACGTGCAGGCGGTCGTCAACGACATCAACGAACAGACCGCCGCGTTCGACGGCACCGAAGTACCGGTCACCGTCGACTACGAGGACGACGGCTCCTACAGCATCGACGTCGGTGTTCCGCCGACGGCCGCGCTCGTCAAGGACGAGGCCGGTTTCGACACCGGGAGCGGCGAGCCCCAGAAGGACTTCGTCGCCGACCTCTCGATCGACCAGGTCAAGAAGATCGCCGAACAGAAGAAGCCGGACCTGCTCGCCTACGACACGAAGAACGCGGCCAAGGAAGTCGTCGGCACCTGCGCCTCGATGGGCGTCACCATCGAGGGCGTCGACGCCCGCGAGTTCAAGGCGAAAGTCGACGACGGCGAGTACGACGACGCCCTCGCCGAGTAAGCTTCGAAGTTCCTCTCGACCACTTTTCGACGGTATCGACGCCCGACGGGAGTCGGTACTCTCGAGACTCGAGCAGAGCCAGAGCGAAAACGACCGCAGTATCAGACCTTTTCAGCCGGCGGAACCACCCGCTCCTCCCGGTAGCCGAGTCCACCGCCGCCGATCAACCCGCGAACGCCGGCACCGACGCCGACGGCGGCCGCGAGCGAAGTCGCCGCGAGGAAGACGACGGGGACCGCCGTGAAGAGCGCGCTCAACGCGGCGCCAGCGACGACCCACGCCCACAGCGCTTCGACGCCGATCCGGTGTGCGATGGCGGCACCGAACGCGATGTAACCGAGCGCGGTCCAGGCCGGTAACAGCGTCACCGTGAGGACGACGAGAGGCATTCCGAAGAAGACGCCGAGGTTCGTTCCGCTGATCAACACGCCCGTCGCGAGCAGTCCGACCAGGACCGTCGCACCGGGGAGACCGATACAGAGGGAGATTATCGGACTCCGCCGCGAGACCCCGAGCGTGTTCGTTCCGTACCCCGGAAGCAAGCCAAGGACCAGCGCCCCGAGAACGAGCGTTGCCAACCCGTGTACAACCATCGTTTCGGGCGTCGAGAGCCCCTGATACCCTTCTACCAGTCCCCGATGGGTGACCGGCGATCCAGTCGGGTCGCTCCCCATCAAATATAACGTTAGTGGCCGCATATCTGTAACATAGAATCTATATTAGAAATGTATTTCGGTGACTAATCGCGGGTGGTTACTCGCCGAAGTCGACGACCTCAGTTTCCGGGTATAGCTTTAGGGAGCCGTACGGTGTACTGTCGGTCGTATGTCCGAAGAAACCGAACTCGAGTACGAACAGGACCTGAGCCGTGCAGAGATCGCAGACCACCTCGAGGCGTTCGCCGAGAACCTCAGGGGCGACGACGAGATCGAGTTCGCCGTCGGCGACGACACCGTCGTCGTCAACCCGCCGGAGACGATCGAGTTCGAGGTCGAAATCGAGGACGAATCCGACGACGGGGGCGTCGAACGGAGCATCGAGTTCGAACTCGAGTGGATGCGCGGCGACGACGAGGAACCCCTCCCCGAGCGGTAGCGACGCCGTTTTTATCTCACTCGAGAGGGGGCGCCGCTTTCGTCTCACTCGAGAGGGTGCCGCTTCGGGTACGCCCTTTCCGCTCGAGAGTACGGTCTACAGCGAGAGTTCGAACGCCTCGAGCGTCGTGGCCGTCCGGAGGTGGACAACTGCACGGTCGGCCAGAAAATGCGCAACTGGCGTCCGACCGGGAAACCGACTGACACACGAGCGACTGCTTCGACGGGTTTAAGTTCGCCATGACACTCCGTTCAAAGGAGACAGGCGGATGCCTGTTTCACTGACCCGTAGGAGCAACCCTGCGTACTACGGAGGTGAACGATGGCAGATTCGGAAATCGAAACAGCGGTCACTCGCGCACTCGAGGACGCGCCCGAACGGAACTTTACCGAGACGGTGGACCTCGCGATCAACCTGCGCGATCTCGACCTCAACGAACCGTCGAACCGTGTCGACGAGTCCGTCGTCCTGCCGTCCGGAACCGGCCAGGAGACACAGATTATCGTCATTGCAGAGGGAGAAACCGCCGTCCGCGCCGAAGAGGTCGCGGACCAGGTGCTCTCGAGCAGTGACGTGGCCGATCTGGACGACGACGAGGCCAAAGACCTCGCAGACGAGACGGACTTCTTCATCGCCGAGGAGGCGATGATGCAAGATATCGCCCGGCACCTGGGTACCATTCTCGGTCCCCGGGGGAAGATGCCGGACCCCCTCAGTCCCGACGACGACGTCGTCGAGACCGTCAACAGACTCAAGAACACCGTGCAGATCCGCTCGCGCGACCGTCGGACGTTCCACACGCGCGTGGGCGCCGAAGACATGAACGCGGAGGAGATCGCCGACAACATCGACGTCATCCTCCGCCGTCTGCACGCGGACCTGGAAAAAGGGCCACAGAACATCGACTCCGTCTACGTGAAGACGACGATGGGCCCGTCCGTGGAGGTGGCCTGAGATGAGCGCCGAAGCAGAACGCAAGACCGAGAACCTTCCCCAGTGGAAAAAGGAGGAGGTCGGCGAACTCGAGGCCCTCATCGAGGAGTACGAGAGCATCGGCATCGTCGGTATCACCGGCATTCCGAGCAAGCAGCTCCAGGACATGCGCCGCGAGCTCCACGACATCGCTCGCTTGCGCGTGAGCCGCAACACGCTGCAGGTTCGCGCGCTCTCCGACGCCGGCCTCGACGACCTCGTCGAGGAAGTCGAGGGACAGGTCGGCATCATCGCCACGAACGACAACCCGTTCGCGCTGTACAAGGAACTCGAGGCGTCGAAGACGCCGGCTCCGATCGGCGCGGGCGAAATCGCCCCCAACGACATCGTGATCCCCGAAGGGGACACGGGCGTCGACCCGGGGCCGTTCGTCGGCGAACTCCAGCAGATCGGCGCCAACGCCCGGATCGAGGACGGCTCGATTCAGGTCATGGAGGATTCGCAGGTGTTAGACGCCGGCGAGGAAGTCTCCCAGGACCTGGCGAACGTCCTCAACGAGCTCGGCATCGAGCCGAAGGAGGTCGGACTCGACCTCCGCGCGGTGTACTCCGAGGGCGTCCTCTTCGACCCCGCGGACCTCGACATCGACGTCGAGGCCTACGAGAGCGACGTGGCGACGGCCGCCGCACGCGCCCGGAACCTCGCCGTCAACGCGAGCTTCCCGACCGCGGCGACGATGCCGACGCTCATCGCGAAGGCCACGGGCGAGGCCAAGAGCCTCGGCCTGCAGGCCGCCATCGAGGACGAAGAGCTCATGCCCGACCTCGTCAGCAGGGCCGACGCACAGCTCCGTGCGCTCGCCGCTCAAATCGACGACGAGGAGGCACTCCCGGAAGAACTCCAGGGCGTCGAGGCGCCCGCTGCCCCCGCAGCCGAGCCCGACGCGGACGAATCGACTGACGAAGACGAGACCGACGCAGCCGACGCGGACGACGACGAAGACGACGAAGACGACGAAGACGGCGCGGCAGGTCTCGGTGCGATGTTCGGCTAATCGAGGTAGACAACAATGGAATACGTATACGCAGCACTCATCCTGAACGAGACGGACGAAGAGATCAACGAAGACAACCTGACCGGCGTCCTCGAGGCCGCCGGCGTCGACGTCGAGGAGTCCCGCGTCAAGGCGCTCGTCGCCGCGCTCGAGGACGTCGACATCGACGAGGCGGTCTCCGAGGCCGCCGCCGTCCCCGCTGCCGGTGCCGCCGCAGGCGGCGCAGCCGCGGGCGGTGACGAGGGCGAGGAGGAAGCCGAAGAAACCAGCGACGTTCCGGACACGACGGACGACGACGAGGACGACGAGGACGACAGCGCCGGCGGCGAGGGCCTCGGCGAACTCTTCGGCTGAGCCGCAACGCGACGATTTCGACACATCTTCCGTTCTTTCGACGCCGCGTCTCGAGCACCGGCTCTCGGCGGTGGACGGAGCACTCATCTCGAGCACGGCTCAAACGGCCACTCTCGAGCGCGGCTCGAAAACGAACTCCCCTCAGGCGACGCTCGAAAACGGACTCCCCCTCGAGCGAACGTTGAAGTCGGATGGGGCGGCCAGACCCCTCGATGGTCGTCTCCGCCCTCGAGTTCGCCGCCGATCCCGCGTTTTCCCTGCACCTCCTGGCCTGGGTCGCCGCCGGGGCGGCGCTGGGTTCGCTGAGCGGGTTGGTTCCCGGCCTCCACGCGAACAATTTCGCGCTGTTGCTGGCGGGGGTCGCCCCCGCCGTTCCCGGCCCGCCGCTGTTCGTCGGCGTCGCCATGCTCTCTGCGGGCGTCGTTCACACCTTCCTGAACGCCGTTCCGGCGATGGCGCTCGGGGTTCCAGACGCGGAGATGGCAGTCACCGCCCTGCCCGGCCACCAGCTGGTTCTCGAGGGCCGCGGTCACGAGGCGATCCGCCTCTCGGCGGTCGGGAGTATCCTGGCGGTGGTCGCCGCAGTTCCGCTCGCGATTCCGATCACGTGGGCGGTAACGGCCGCGTACCCGACGATCAGGTCGAATCTCTCGGTGGTCCTTGCGCTGGTCGTGCTCGGCCTCGTCGCCTCCGAGTACACCTGGGAGCGCCGGTTCGCCGGCCTGCTCTCGTTCGGGCTCGCCGCCGTGCTGGGCTCGCTCACCCTCGATCTCTCGCCGGACGCGCCGCTCGAGGCAGGCGGGATGCTCGCGCCGCTGTTCGCGGGGCTGTTCGGCGCTCCCGTCCTCGTCGACGCGATCCGCGGCGGCGGCGTGCCGCCCCAGGAGGGCGGTACGATCAGGATGTCGCGCCCGCTGTTGCTCGCGACGGCGGTCGCCGGTGCGCTCGCGGGCGCCGTCGTCGGCTACATTCCCGGGATCTCGGCGGCGATCGCCGCCGTGGCGGTGCTGCTGTTCATCCCGACCGGCTCGGTCGGTCCCGACAACCGGAGCTACATCGTCGCGACGAGCGGGGTCGATACGGCGAACACCATCTTCGCGCTGTTCGCGCTCGTCGCCATCGGTCAGCCGCGAACGGGCGTGATGGTCGCCTTCGAGAGCGCGAACGCGCCGCTCGAGCTACCCGTTCTCGTCTCGAGCGTGGTTCTCGCCGGCGTCGTCGGCTTCGTCCTCGTGATCCTCGTCGGGGATCGGTATCTCACACTCGTCGGAAGGGTCGCCTACTGGAAGATCTCCGCGGTCGTACTCGGACTCCTGCTCGTCCTCTCGTACCTGTTTACGGGTCCCCTCGGAATCGTCGTCTTCGCCGTTGCCGCTGCGGTCGGGATGGTCCCGGTTCGGCTGCGCGCCCGTCGCGTTCACCTGATGGGGGTCCTGATCGGGCCGTTGCTGTTCGGATGACGCCGCGGTGACAACAACTATACTCGATCCGACGTAACTTCGGGTGAGCAACCCGTGATCGAACGCTTGGGGCGGATCGTTCGCCGACTGGTAGGAGCCGAGGGAGACACCGACTCGAGCGATCGGACCGATCGCGACTCCTCGAAACCGACCGGGAACGACGACCGCGTCTCCGGGTCGGGCGAGCCGATCCTCGACGAAGTGTACGGCCAGCCGGGGCAGCACCGGGCGCTGGATCGAATCACCGAGCGGGCGGACGAACTCGCCGACGAACAGGGGATCGACCTCGACGACGGCGGTCCCTGAGTACACTCGACGACGTGGGGTGTGCGAGACGGGTGCACTGTCGACCCTGGAAAGACAACGGTTAAAAGCGCCCGGACGGAACGTGGGTGTATGAGTACGACGGACGACCACGGCTCGCGTTCCTGCATCTCCTGCGGGATCAACATCGCGGGGACGAACGCGGCCGCGTTCAAGTGTCCCGACTGCGGGAAACAGATCTACCGCTGTGCGAAGTGTCGCAAGCAGAGCAACCTCTATGAGTGTCCCGACTGTGGGTTCACCGGTCCATAACCATGGGAAAAGTAGCTGCCAAAATCAAGGTCATGCCGCAGAGTCCGGACGTCGACCTGGATGAACTCCAGGAGCGTCTCGAGAGCGCGCTCCCCGAGGGTGCGAAGATCAACGGCGTCGAGCGCGAGAACGTCGCGTTCGGTCTCGTCGCGCTCTACCCGACCGTGATCGTCCCCGACGGCTCCGGCGGAACCGAGGGCGTCGAGGAGACGTTCTCGGAGGTAGAGGGCGTCGAAAGCGTCGGCGTCGAGAACGTCGGTCGAATCTAGTTTTCCGCCGAACGGGCGGTTTGCCCGTCCGTACCGCGAGAATCCGTCGATTCTTCGTCCGTGTCGGATAGCACTGCGCGACGGGCGTTTCGTCTCGGAACACGGGATTGCGAGTCTTGGAGAAGCAGATGTGCGAGTTTCTTGACACCCGTCTCGAGAGGGGGCCGGAACCTGATACGGGTGCTGCGGGTCGACGCGGCGATACACCTAAATTTGCGTCTCGCCAATCGTGGGCTATTCGATGAGTTACGAGGGTCGGTGGTCCGACGTCGACGAGGACCCATCCCTAGCTGTTCGTGAACGAGAACTCCCCGATTCGGTCGTCTCACTGGTCGACGACTACGACCGAATCGTCGACGGCCGAGACAGGTACCTCTGGCGGTGGCTCTCTCGATTGTTTCCCGAGTTCAGGCTCTCTTGCGTCGAACCGCTCCACGTTCGACAGACTCATGATGCCAAACTGTTCGCCTCCATCTTCGTCGCGGTCGTCGACGACGTCGCCGAACGGGACGGCGACCGCGAGACGCTCGAGGAGGCGGCGAAAATCCCGTTCGACCACCAGACGGCGAACCTGGATCGCGACGGCGTCCGACCGGAGTTGCTCGCGTTCCTCCAAGAGACCTGGGCGGCGTTTTCCGAAACGATCGGGGGGAGTCCACGTCTCTCGGAGTTCGACGAGATACTGTCGTTCGACCTGAAACAGGTCGTCACCGCGATCGAGTACTCCGCGCTCGCGAACCAGCACCTCGACCTCGTCTCCGAATACGAACTCTGTCGCTACGACGTCAACAACATGATGGTGTTCGTCTACGCCGATATCGACCTCCTCTTCGCGCCGGCGTTCGACAGGAGCGATCTCTCGACCCTGCGACGGCTGGTAACCCACGCCCAGCGGTTGGCTCGCATCGGTAACTGGATCACGACCTGGCGGCGGGAACTCACGGAGGGGGACTGCAGTTCCGCTGTCGTCATCTCGGCGCTGGAGCGCGATCTGGTGTCGATCGACGACCTTCGAGCGATTCAGCGAGACCCGTCCGAGGAGCACGTCGCCGTCGTCTCACAGGCGATCGAAGAACACGACGTCGTGTCGCGGTTCTTCAGGCAGTGGCACCACGAGTACAGGGTTGCGAAGCGACTCGCCCCCGAGATAGAGACGGTCGACGTCCCCGCGTATCTGAACGGATTTGAAACCGTCTTCGAGTATCACCTCGCCAGCGAGGGGCTGAAGTAGTCGTTCCGGTATAGCACACGACAGAAATCATGCCTGACCACGAATCGGAACCCGAAATGGCTGTCGGCCCGAACGCCTCCACTCACGAGGTTCTCATGGAGTCGGTACGGAGGGCTGCGCTCCTCGCGGAGCTTCGGTCGGCGCCGGCCGACGCCGGCGACCTGGAGGACTCGCTCGACATCTCGCGGTCGACGGTTCACCGGGCGACGAACACCCTGCTGGAACTCAACCTGCTCCAGCAGTCGAACGGGAAGTACGAACTCACCGGTGTCGGGGAGTTCGTCGCCGACGAGACGCAGGCGTACAGGAACCGCGTCGGCTCCGCGCTCTCACTCGAGCCGTTTTTAAACCTGGTCGACGTCGACGACGTTCCGGTCCAGCACTTCAGCGAGGCCGACGTGATCCTGCCCCAGCCCCGTCAGCCACACTTCTCCGTTCGGCGAATCATCGAACTGATCCAAAGCTCGGACACGCTGGGTATCCTCTCGACCGTTATCTCTCCGTTCTACGTCGACGTCGCCCATCGCGAGATGCTCGACGGCATGGAGATCGAAGCCGTGTTCGACGAGGAGATCATCGACATCGTTCTCGAGGAGTACGAACGCGAGGCGCTCGAGGCGTTCGAGACCGGTCGGTTTCACGTCCACGTCCACCCGGACGTGCCGTTCGAACTGTTTCTCTTCGACGACAGAATCGGGATGGCGGCACACGACGAGAACGGCATCGCACGCGTCTTCGTGGAGACGGACGATCCGAACGCGATCGACTGGGCGAGTTCCCTGTACGAACGACACCTCGCGGAGTCCCGGCCCGTCGCCGGAACGAGCGACTGAGCCGCGAGTTTCACTGATGGGTTCGATCTCAGAAGTGAGATAGACCCCGGACGTCAAACTTCTGTCTCCATTGGGAGTGTTTCGGGGGACACCATCGATGTCAGAGGTAGCTATAAACACGAACGAAGGGAACCACGTGGTGTACTCGGACGGCGGCTGTCGGACACAGAACGACGGAGAGTGAGAAATTGTGGCCGCTCGATCCGGGGTACGGCTTCAAACGATGACTCCCGATACAGCTAACCCAAGCCTCGAGTACGATCCGGGGACGGGATCGTACGTCCTGCACCCTCCGATGACCGAATCGGTGAGTGTCGATATCATTTCGGCAGTAGCGCGAATCTCGGGGATCGATCCCCTGGAGATGACGCCGCTGTATTCACAAACGGATCCGGAACTCATCGAAGCGCTGTACGCGGCGCGGTGCGACGAATCGATCGAAATCGACGGACCGATCGAAATCACCGTCGCGGACTGCCGCGTCTCGATCGAACGAGACGGATCACTGCTCATCGAGCCGACACAGTGATATCGGCGGCGTCCACCGTCACCGCCGACCCGACCGCCACCGCGGAATCTACTGTCATCGCACACCCCAGCGGCAGTGCTGACTCCCACCATTGCGGAACCTACCGTCAAGGTTTATCGTTGACGGGTACAACACTCGCTCGAAAACGACGAGTCCTGTCGACCGGGACGAGAACACTACCGATGATTCACACTGACAGCGATTCGGGTCCACTCTCACTCGACGAGCTGTTCGGCCTGCTCGCGCAGAGGCGACGCCGGTACGTGCTCTACGAGCTTCGTGACCGGGACCACGTCGACGTTCGCGAACTGGCTGTCGCGATCGTCGCCCGCGAAACGAACGATCCGCCCGACAACGTCCCCGAAGAACGGATCGAACGCGTTTCGATCCGGTTGCACCACAACGATCTCCCGATGCTCCACGACGCGAAACTCCTCGAGTACGACGAGCGGCAGGGAGACGTCTCGGCGTCGACGTACTTCGAACTCGTGGAGAAGTACCTCGAGGTGGCCGAAGAAGACGAGGACGGGACGTCACTCTCGTAGTGCCGGCCGACTCACGCGAGTGCCGCGTCGATCGCTCGCTCGAGGTCGCCGATCAGATCGTCCCGGTGCTCGATGCCGACGCTGACCCGGATGAGGCTGTCGGTGAGTCCCGCCTCGATGCGCTCCTCGCGGGGGATCGCGGCGTGGGTCATCGGCGCCGGCTGTTCGATCAGGCTCTCGACGCCGCCGAGACTCTCCGCGAGCGTGAACACGTCAGTCTCTTCGACCACGGTGGACGCCTGCTCGAGCGTACCGTCGAGTTCGAAGCTCAACATCCCGCCGAAGTCGTCCATCTGCTCGGCGGCGATTTCGTGGCCCGAATGTGACTCGAGGCCGGGGTAGTACACCCGCTCGACGTCGCGGTGATCGTCGAGCCAGGTCGCGATCGCGCGGGCGTTCTCGCAGTGGCGGTCCATCCGGACGGGGAGGGTCTTCGTGCCCCGGAGGACGAGGAAGCAGTCGAAGGGGCCGGGCGTCGCACCCACCGAGTTCTGGTAGAAGCCGAAGCGCTCGTCCAGTTCCTCGTCGTTGGTCAGCAGGGCGCCGCCGACGACGTCGGAGTGGCCACCGAGGTACTTCGTCAGCGAGTGGCTCACGACGTCCGCGCCGAGGTCGAGCGGCCGCTGGAGGTACGGCGTCGCGAACGTATTGTCGATGGCACAGATCGCGTCGTGCGCGTGGGCGATCTCGGCCGCCCCCTCGATGTCGACGATCGACATCAGTGGGTTCGTGGGCGTCTCGAGCCAGAGCAGTTTCGTATTATCTCGAAAGGCCGCCTCGATCGCCTCGAGGTCGGTCATATCGACGAACGTGAACTCGACGTCGTACTGTTCGTACACCTGGGTGAAGATGCGGTGGGTGCCGCCGTAGACATCGTTGCCCGTGACGACGTGATCACCGGACTCGAGGAGGTTACAGACGGTGTTGATCGAGCCCATACCGCTCGAGAAACAGCGGCCGTACTCGGCGTTCTCGAGGGAGGCGAGGTTCGCCTCGAGGTCGGTTCGGGTGGGGTTGCCGGTCCTCGAGTACTCGTAGCCCCGGTGGTCGCCGGGGGCGTCCTGTTCGTACGTCGAGTTGGCGTGGATGGGGGTCATCAGCGCGCCCGTTTCCTCGTCTGGTTCCTGGCCGGCGTGAATCGACCGGGTCTCGATCCGGTACTCGCTGTCGTGGTCGTCCATACTCGGGGCGACAACGTGGAGGTAGGTTACGTTTGCCTTCCCGTCTGTGACGTAGGTAATATCCGAACATAGCGGGGCAAAATATCGAACTCCAGAATCAAGATTCCGGCTCGGCGAACATAATCGCCGTCAATCAGCCAGGGAGGTTGGGAGTCTGGCCATACGAGCCAGACGATGATGACCATCCGTTCGAAGACTTAGCCTTCACGGCAGTAAGCCTCGCACTAGGGCTCGCGTCGTCAAAATTGAGCTTCGGATTCTCGGCTGCGGTTGCATTAGCTTCAATGGCAGGAAGCGAGCAGAGTGATGATGGCAACACCCAGACGTTTGGGTGGACGTACACAAGCGATTTACCATGCGAAGCATCGAACTTCTGCCGCTTCACGATGGAATCTTTCGAAGGTGAAACAACAGCTCATATCCACGCAACACAGAAGACCGGTCAAGATATGGGCGGGGGCTTCCCCGAGATTTCCTTCTGGAATCAAGTCGATGCCGACCCCAACGGTGGGGGTGGGTGTGAACCAGGAGAGCCTTGCCCAGAGACGGATGACAAACCGCAGCCCGGTACTGATGAATATATGGACTATCTCAACCGATCGGAAAACTTCCTGAAAGTCACGGCCGAGGAGCACCCCTGGAGATCGGCCGAAGAGATTGAGGATCGAGACGGTCCCTTCTACATCTCCCTCAACCCAAGGGTAAGCGGAGGAGTTATAAAGTAGCAGATCACCAACTTTTGATCACATGGATGATAATAATAGCTCAAGCGTGCCGCGTCGCACGGTTTTGGCGGCAATGCCCGTGGGATTAGCTGGTTGTACCAGTCGTCTCACTGGTGGAAGTGACTCGGATGACGAGACGTTCCTCGGGATTGTCGATATTGGGAGTCGTTACGACAACCCACTGACGGTCGACATGCAGGTAGAGTGGGAAGAAGAGACCGTCCTCGACGACACGTTCGAGATCGAAGCGTACGATGAATCGGAAAGAGAGATGGGAGGGATCGTTCCCGAACGGACGTGGCCGGATGAGAAGGGGCAGTGGAGCGTTTCTTCTCGCGTCGAAGGTGACTCCGACTGGCTCACGACAGATCCCGCCCAGCACGAGTATCCGGACTGTTTGTCTGTGCGGATTCGACTCGACCCGAACGGATTCCATGAACACCTTGTCGGCACCCAGCCTGAACAGTGCTCTGACGAAATGATCGAAGTCAATCAGGATTGATCTACCCACTCGATCTATAGCCAGTCATCCCGACTGACTTCCCCGCGCACGATGCTGATTCTACTCGTGAACTGTCCAGATCAGCGAGCCCTTCAATCGATTATTTCATCAGGGACACGTCCAGAGACGATGGCGAATAACCCACATCCATTCGAGTAGCACCGTACTCACCCCGCTGGTTCGACGCAGACGAACACGCCGAACCGATTGCGACTGTGTCGCAGTCAGCAGGCGGAGAGACAAGACGTGCGTTTTATAACCGTCACCGAACAACTGCGTCGTACGACTATGCCGAACTCGAACGGACCTCGTCAGGGAACCCGCAAAAAGCTCGCGAACAAACCTCGAGAGCGCGGGACCTCCCCGCCGCAGCGCGCGATTCAGGAGTACGACGTCGGACAGAAAGTCCACCTCAAGATCGACCCGAGCGTCCCCAAGGGACGCTACCACCCGCGATTCGACGGTCAGACCGGCGAAGTCGTCGGGAAACAGGGCGACGCGTTCAAGGTCGCCATCAGCGACCGCGGCAAGGAGAAGACGCTGATCGTGACCGCGGCCCACCTGCGCGGCCAGAACGAGAAATCGAACCTGGACCGGTAGGATGACGATCTTCAAAGAGATCGTCGACGAGGAGTTCCTGACGGTCTCGGAGACGAAGGAACTGCTCGCCGACATCGAGGCCGAGCGCGCGCTCGACGAGGAGCGAGAGCTGCGCTACGAGCTCGCGCGTGCGATCGAGCACGTCAACCGGTTTACCGTCCTCGACCCCGAGGACGCACAGGCGCTCGTCGACGACTTGCAGGAACTCGAGAAAGTCGACGAGCCGACCGCCTACAAGATCACGAACCTCCTCCCCCAGGACAGAGACGAACTCCGGTCGGTGTACGCCCAGCAGCGCTACACCCTCTCGGGTGAGGAACTGGACGAGATCCTCAACGTCGTCTCGCAGTACGCCTGAGAGCGGGCAGACTCTTTAAGTACGCCGTTACCGTACCCAGAAACAATGAGTGACGTCGACACCGACGAGACGACTGTTCGCCGCGCGGTCGTGCTGGATTACTTGCCCCACGGGCTGTCGGACGACGGCCGGCCGCAGTACCAGAAATCCCCGGCCGGCTACGCGCTCGGTCTCGAGGACTTCCAGCTCTACGAGATCGCCTTCGATCCCGACGAGCGGGTGACGATCGGCAACCGCGTCGTCGTCGACCCGGCCGACGAGCGAGACGTCGTCGACGAGTGCCACACCGTCGCCTACGAGGGCCTCACGTCGGGCGCCCAGTCGGAACTCGAGTACGTCGTGGGCGACCTGGTCGAAGAGGACGAGGAGCGGTTCGTCGACTTCTACAACGAGGCCCAGCCGATCACCCTCCGGCTCCACCAGCTCAACCTCCTCCCCGGGATCGGCAAGAAGCTGCGAAACGGCATCCTCGACGAACGAAAGCGCAAGCCCTTCGAGAGCTTCGAGGAGCTCGAGGAGCGCGTCTCGGGACTGCACGACCCCGACGACGTGCTCGTCCAGCGCATCCTCGAGGAACTCCGCGACGACGACCTGAAGTACCGGACGTTCGTCGGGCGGCGCGATCAGCAGGCCTGACGCCGGGTCGGCCGACGGACGCGGCGCGCCGCCACAGACACCCCGCGGTGCCGAGGCGGTGCGTTTACACTCCTCGCGGCCGAACCCGCGGCAATGAGAGATCCAGACGGGCTGATCGCCCGCGCCGGCGTGCGGGGCGATCCGGACCGCGATCAACACTTTCTGGTCGACGATCGGGTCCTCGACCGACTGCCGACCTACCTTACGGAAAGCGACGCCGACTCGAGCCACCTGCTCGAGATCGGCGGCGGAACCGGTGCGCTGACCGACCGACTGCTCGCGGTGGGCGACCGGGTGACTGTCGTCGAGCGCGACGCCGTCCTCGCCGAGTTCCTCCGCGAGGAGTTCGTCGAGGAGATCGACGACGGACGACTGACGGTGCTCGAGGGCGACGCCCTCGAGGTCGACCTCCCCGACTTTACGGCCTCCGTCTCGAACCTTCCGTACGGCGTCTCGAGCGAGATCACCTTTCGCTTGCTCCCGGAAAAGCGCCCGCTCGTGTTGATGTTCCAGCAGGAGTTCGCCGAGCGAATGGTCGCCGAGCCCGGTACCCCCGAGTACGGGCGGCTGTCGGTGTCGACCCAGCACTACGCGGACGTCGAGATCGTCGAGTCGATCCCGAAGGAAGCGTTCTCGCCGCCGCCGGCGGTACGGAGCGCGGTCGTCCGGGCGATCCCGCGCGACCCCGACTACGAGGTCGACGACGAGGCGTTCTTCCTCCGGTTCGTCAAGGCGCTGTTCACCCAGCGGCGCAAGACGATGCGCAACGCGATCCGGAACACGGCTCACATCTCGGGGCTCGAAGACCCCGACGCCGTCGTCGACGCTGCGGACGACGACCTCCTGAGAAAACGCGCCGGTGCCGTTAGCCCGCGAGAGTTCGCGGCGCTCGCCGGGCTCGCCGCCGACGTCGGGCGTCCGGAGGACGGATGAGCGGATGGGCGGCGGACTCGAGACGGATCGGCGGTCCGCGAGTGGAAACCGGGACCGAAAAGTACGGGACGCTCGAGGCAGTGATACGGTGAGGAGCCGAGACAGATGTACGAGGTACTGATCGGACTCGACTGGCTGGCCGAACGGTTCCCGGCGACGAACCAGCGACTCGCCGTGACGATCGCGGCGGTCGGCGTGTTGCTGTTCGCGTTGCTCTCTTACCGGGACCTCCAGCGGTGGCTCAACGAGCGAACGCGCCCGCTGTACGCCGACATCGTGACGACGGTCGGGCTGCTCGCGACGGCCCTGTTCTCGATCGCCGTCATCCTCGGCGTGTGGGGTCAGACCGGTGAGGTGCAGGAACTGTACGCCGACCAGGAACTCGGCGGCGAGACCATCGCGCTGGTGATCTTCTCGTTCGTCATCGTCGTGAGCACGTACATCGTCACCCGCGTCGTCCAGCGGATCCTGCACGACGTCCTCAGCTCCTCGTCGGCGGTGACCGACCACCAGCTCGAGATCTCCCACCGGCTCTCGCAGGTGCTGATCTGGTTCGTCGCGCTGTTCGTCATCCTCGGCATCTGGGTCGACGACCTCGGCGGATTGCTCGTCGGCGCCGGCTTCCTCGGGATCGTCCTCGGGATGGCCGCCAATCAGACGCTGGGGTCGGTGATCGCGGGCTTCGTCCTGATGTTCTCGCGGCCGTTCGAGATCGGCGACTGGATCGAGGTCGAAGACGAGGAGGGGATCGTCACCGATATCTCCGTCTTCAACACCCGCATCCAGTCGTTCGACGGCGAGTACATCATGATCCCGAACGACGTCATCGGCTCGAGCGTCGTCACCAACCGCTCGCGGCGCGGACGCCTGCGCGTCGAGATCGACGTCGGCGTCGACTACGAGACGGACCTCGAGGAAGCCGGCGACCTCGCGCTCGAGTGCATCGAGGATCTCGACGAACCGATGGCCGTTCCGTCCCCACAGGTCGTGACGAAGGAGTTCGGCGATTCGGCGGTGGTTCTGGGGCTTCGGTTCTGGATCGACAAGCCGAGCGCGCGCCGGGAGACGAACGCGCGGACCGCGGCGATTCACGCCGTCAAATCCGCCTTCGACGACGGGGCGATCAAGATCCCGTACCCCCAGCGCGAACTCTCGGGTCGACCGGAGACGGAGGGGGTTCGCATCCGGGACGGCTCCCCGCCGGACCGGCGGGCGAGCGCGGCCGACGCGGACGAGACCGAAACCGAGATGCCCGGCGCAACCCCGGAGGACGAGTAGATGGACCTCGCAGAACGCCGCGGGCTCGAAACCGACGTCTACCAGCCCGCCGAGGACTCCCGGCTGCTCGCGGAGACCGCCTGCGATCGGCTAGCAGGACGAGAGACCGTCCTCGAGGTCGGCACCGGGTCGGGCTACGTCGCAGAGCGGATCGCGAGCGAAACGGCCGCCCGCGTCGTCGCCGCGGACGTCAACCCTCATGCGACCCAGCAGGCGCGCGACCGCGGCCTCGAGGCGGTTCGTGCCGATCTCGTCTCGCCGTTCGCCGATGACAGCTTCGACGCCGTCGTCTTCAACCCGCCGTACCTGCCGACCGACCCCGACCACGAGTGGGACGACTGGATGGAGCGGGCGCTCTCGGGCGGCGAGGACGGCCGCGCGGTGATCGAGCCGTTCCTCGAGACCGTCGGCCGGGTCCTCGCCCCCGACGGCGTCGTCCTCCTGCTGGTGAGCAGCCTCACCGGCGTCGAAACCGTCGTCGACCGCGCGGGCGAAGCGGGGTTCAGCGCGGCCGCCGTCGCCGACGAGTCGTTTCCCTTCGAGACGCTGACGATCCTCGAGTTGTTCCGCTAACGACGGGGTCTCCCCCGATGGCGGTACTGGCAACAGGAAACAACCACTCCTTCCGGTACCCTGTTATCCATGCTATCCATCCGAGGAGACGGATGACCGGTTCTCGAGGGCAGCTGCTCGGTATCTGGCGGCGGACGGTCTCGCTCGGCTGGCCGATCGCCGTCCAGCAGACGCTCAACACGCTGATGCGGACCGTCGATATCGTCGTTACCGGACTGTTCTCGCCGGCAGCGGTCGCCGCGGTCGGTCTCGCCGATCTCTACGCCCAGATCCCGCTGCGGGTCGGTCTCGGCCTCGGCACGGGTGCGATCGCGCTCTCGAGCCAGGACACCGGTCGCGGTGCGGAGCGAACCCGCGATGCAGCCATCACGCAGGCGCTGGCGATCGGTTTCTGCTGTGGGATTCCGTTCGTCCTCCTCGGGCTGCTGGCCGGTCCGCTACTCATCGCTGCCCTCGGAGCGGAGTCGGAGGTCGTTCGGCTGGGTGGGCTCTACCTGACGCTCGTCTTCGCCGCCGCACCGATGCGGATCGTCGGCATCGTCGGTGCCCGTTCGCTACAGGGAACCGGGGATACGCGGACCCCGATGGTCGTCAACGGCGGCGCGAACGCGCTCAACATCGTGCTGACCGTCGTTCTGGGGCTGGGGATCTGGATCGCCCCGGGGCTGGGCATCGTCGGTGTCGGAATCGCGACCGCCGTGAGCCGAACGTTCGAAGCCGTCGCCATCGTTGGCGCGATCGCCCACGAGCGAACGCGACCGTCGCTGGTCCCCTCGACCGACGCCACGATCGCTCGCCAACTCGTCGCAGTGAGCGTCCCGAACTTCGCCGAGGGGATGAGCACGTCGGTAGCGAACTTCCCGTTCAACGCTCTCCTGTTGTTGTTCGGTACCGAGGTGAACGCGGCCTACCACATCGGCCGGCGGATCTACCAGCAACTCACCGGGCCGCTGTACCGCTCGTTCGGCACCGCCTCGAGCATCATCGTCGGACAGACGCTGGGCGAGGGGGATCCCGACGGGGCGCGGTTCGCCGGTCACGCCATCCTCGCACTCGGGGTCATCACTCTAGGGTTCTGTGGCGTCGTCCTGTTCGTCGCCGCCGACCCCCTGGCGCGGATCTTCACGCAGGACCCGACGACGATCGGCTACGCGGCGGAGTTCACCCGCGTGTTTGGCGTCTCGATGCTCTTCTTCGGGATCTTCTTCCCGCTCGCCGGCGCGCTGCGAGGTGCCGGCGACACCAGAACGCCGTTTTACGCCCGGTTCGTCGGCGCGTTCGCGGTCATGCTCGGCGTCTCCTACGTCGCAGGAATCGTACTGGGCTACGGTCTGCCCGGCGTCTACGCGGGAATCGTGTTGTCGTACGTCTGCTGGGCCGTCGTCGTCGGGGTCGGCTTCCGCTGGGGTGGGTGGGCGGAGACGGCCGCGAACATGATGGAAGAACGGGCCGACGCCGAACGGCAGCGATAGACGGTCCGACCGGCGACTCGCTTCTACCTGGCGGCTCGAATCGGCCCGATAGGGATTACTGTAATGCATTTCTGGATATGGTAAATATTAAGCGTCGGCATAGCCTAGCCCGGCGTACGCATGACCGAGTACGTTTCGACCACGCCCGGGCTGTTCCCGCTTCCGGACTGGGCAAAAGACGATCTTTCGGGCCTGAAAGGCCACCAGAAACACGATCTCGTCAGCGGCGACGAGGGCGAGGCGATCACCGGCGTCTACGACGAGGCGCGCGCCGAGGTGATCGACACTCAGCACGCGGTCGGCCTCGACCGAATCGCCGAGGGCCAGCTTCGCTGGGACGACATGCTCGCACACCCGCTGGCCGTCCACGACGCCGTCGAGACCCGCGGCATCGTCCGGTACTACGACAACAACAACTTCTACCGGGAGCCGGTCGTCTCCGGCGACCTCGACTTTTCGGGTGACGTCGCGCGGGAACTCGAGACGGCCGCCGCTGGATCCGACGCACCCCTCCAGGCGGTGCTTCCCGGCCCGTACTCGCTCGCGGATCTGGCGACCGACGAGCACTACGGCGACGAAGCCGACTTCCTCGCGGCGATCGCGGAGTTCCTCGCGGGCGAACTCGAGGCCTTCCCGGACCACGAGACGCTGTTCCTCCTCGAGCCCTCGCTGGTCGAGAGCCCGCCGGGAGACGGACTCGACGAGCGCGCCAGCGAGGCGATCGACGCCGTCGCGGCCGCCACGGACGCCGACGTGGTCGTCCACACCTACTGGGGCGCCATAGAGGAGAAGGTGTACGCCCACCTGCTCGACGCCGCGTTCGAGGCGGTCGGCTTCGACTTCGTCGCGAACCAGGACGAGAACCTGTACAACATCCAGGAGTACGGCACGAAGGGCGACATCGCGCTCGGACTGGCCGACGGTCAGAACACGCTGGTCGAGGATCCGGAGGCGATCCGCGACCGCGCCGACTGGGTGTTCGACCAGCTGCCGGCCGCCGAGTTCGACACTGCCTACCTGACGACCAACACCGAGACGTTCTACCTGCCGTACAGCAAGTTCGAGGCCAAACTCGAGGCGCTCGCCGACGCCGCGGCGCTCACCGAGGTGAACACCGTATGACGAACGAGAACAAAGACCAGTTCCGACCCGCCGATCACGAGAACGAGCACTTCCTGCTGACGACCGTCGTCGGCTCCTACCCCAAACCCAAGTGGCTCAACCGGGCGAAGGAGCTGTACGAGGACCCCGACCACGAGTTCGACGAGGGCGATTGGCGGGAGGCGACGGACGACGCCTCGAGGCTCATCACGGCCGAACACGAACGCGCCGGCCTCGACGTGGTCGTCGACGGCGAGATGCGCCGAACGGAGATGGTCGAGTACTTCGCCCACCGGATCGACGGCTACGAGTTCAACGGCCCGGTGAAGGTGTGGGGACACAACTACTTCGACAAACCCAGCGTCGTGAGCGAAGTCGCCTACGACGAAACGTGGCTCGTCGAGGAGTACGAGTTCACCGCCGAGGCGAGCGACCGGCCGGTCAAGGTCCCCATTACGGGTCCGTACACGCTCGCGAACTGGTCGTTCAACGAGGCCTACGAGGACACCGAGGCGCTCGCCTACGACCTCGCCGACCTGGTCAACGAGGAGATCGAGAAGCTCGTCGAGGCCGGCGCGCGCTACATCCAGATCGACGAACCCGCCCTCGCGACCACCCCCGACGACCACGCCATCGTCGGCGGCTGTCTCGAGCGCATCGTCGACGATATTCCGGAAGAGGTCCGCGTCGGGCTCCACGTCTGCTACGGCGACTACTCCCGGATCTACCCCGAGATCCTCGAGTTCCCCGTCGACGAGTTCGACCTCGAACTCGCCAACGGCGACTACGACCAGCTCGACGTGTTCACAGACCCCGCGTTCACCAAGGACCTCGCGCTCGGCGTCACCGACGCCCACGTCGCCGAGGTCGAGTCCGTCGAGCAGATCGAGCGGAACATCAAGAAAGGGCTCGAGGTCGTCCCGCCCGAACAGCTCGTCGTCTCGCCGGACTGCGGACTGAAGCTCCTGCCGCGGGAGGTCGCCTACGGCAAGATGGCGAACATGGTCGAAGCCGCCCGAAACGTCGAGGAAGACCTCGACGCGGGCGAGATCGACGTCGAGCGCGGCGCGCCCGCACCGGCGGACGACTGATCCGGCCGCGACGGCGTCGCTCGTTTTCGCGGACGCTGGCGACTCAGCGACGGCGCCGGGCGAGTGCGCCGATCAGCGCGACTCCCACCGCGGCGAGTGCAGCGAGCGGGCCGAAACCCGGCATTCGATCGGCGAAACTCGTTTCGCCCGCGGGCTGTGACCGGTCGCCGTCACCCGACTGTAGCTGCAGGACGACCACGACCTGTCCGTGCGAGTCCTCCGTCTGGTAGCTCCAGCCGCCGACTTCCTCGTAGGGAACCGCGTCCTCGAGCGGATCGACGTCGGTGTCCCACGCCTCGTTGGCCTGCTGGACGTAGCCGACGACCTCGATTCTGTCGGCGTGCTCGCCCGCTATCTCGACGTCGGTGTACTCGATCGTGGCGTCGTCCTCGAGGCCGTGCCACTCGACGCAGTGTGAATCGAGGGAGCCGTCACCCTGGGGACTGTCGTCGGTCGTCCCGAACTGGTCGGCGTCCAGCGGCCGGTCGTAGTGCTCCGTCAGCGGGAACTCGACGACCACCGGGTTCGCGTCGGGGTGCCAGTCGAGGGGGTCGCCGGTGTCGATCGTGGCGGTCGTCTCGGGGACGGTCTCGCCGACGATGAACTCGCCCTCTTCGTTCAGCAGGGTGACGCAGATCTTCCCGGAGCCGTCGCCGGCCATCGGGTCGCGGTACCAGTCCCGCGGGTTGAGGTAGCTGATCCACTCGCCGTCTGGATCTTCCATCTCGAAGTACTCGTCGCCCTCCTCGGGCACGTCCTCGAGGTACGGCTCTTCCGTCGCGTTCGCGTCGTCGGCGAGCGCCCCGCCGGACGCCGACACCACGGCGACCGGGCCGGTGAGGAGAGTACACAGTGTGACGATAACCAGAACGCGGTTTCGAATCGACGTTCGCTGCGTTGACATGGATTGAAGGGGGTGAGGCTCGGTCCGCCGTCGGGAATACGGTAGAGAGGGCTTTACTCCGGCCGCCGCCGGCGAATCCGACCTGTCTACCGGCCGGTACCAGCAGCCGCTACGTAGCTATGATCGACGTACAGCCCGTAGGGCTGGCGTACTCGAGACGCCAGGCGGTGACTACCACCTGTCCTTCTAGACGCCGAACCACCAAACGCTAACTACCGTCCGGGTGAACGTCCCCGTATGACCCTCGACGTCGGTGTACTGGGGTATCGCTTCATGGGCAAAGCCCACGCGAACGCGCTCGCCCGGCTCCCGATGTTCTTCCCGGACGCGCCCGCGGTCGAACGGAGCGTCCTCGTCGGCCGGGACGAGGAGGCGCTGGCCGAGGCCGCCGACCGGCTCGGGTTCGAGTCGACGGCGACCGACTGGCGCGACGTGATCGACGACGTCGACGCCTTCTACAACCTCGGACCGAACCACGTCCACGCAGAACCCTCGATCGCCGCCCTCGAGGCCGGCACGCCGGTCTTCTGCGAGAAGCCGCTCGCGCCGACGCTCGAGTCGGCCGAAGAGATGGCCGCGGCCGCACGGAGCGCCGACGTTCCCAGCGGCTGTGCGTTCAACTACCGGTTCGTCCCCGCGATCCAGTACGCGAAGGAACTGCTCGAGCGGGGCGAACTCGGCGAGATCCACCACGTCCGGGGCCGCTACCTGCAGGACTGGCTCGTCGACCCCGAGGCGCCGTGGTCCTGGCGAAACGATGAGGAGATGGCCGGCTCGGGCGCACTCGGCGACCTCGGCGCGCACACCGTCGACCTCGTGCGCTTTCTCGCCGGCGAGGTCGACCGCGTCAGCGGCCAGCTGAAGACGTTCGTCGACGAGCGCCCCGTCGAAGGGGGAGACGAGACCCGCCCCGTCACCGTCGACGACGCCTACACCGCCCAGATCGAACTCGAGAGCGGTGCGATCGGCACGCTCGAGGCCTCCCGCTTCGCCACGGGACACAAGAACGACCACACGATCGAGATCCAGGGATCGGAGGGGAGCCTGCGCTTTTCGCTCGAGCGCCTGAACGAACTCGAACTCCTCCGGGAGGGCGACCGGGGCTACGAGACGATCCTCGTCACCGACGAGAACGACCCCTACGTCGACCACTGGTGGCCGCCGGGGCACGTCATCGGCTGGGAGCACACGTTCGTCCACGAGAACTACGAGTTCCTCTCGGCTGTCGAGTCGGACGGCGAGTTCGAGCCCAGCTTCGAGGACGGCCTCGCTGCCCAGCGGATCCTCGCGGCGATCGCAGCGAGCGACGAGCGCGGCGAGTGGGTGAGCCTCGAGTAGGACGGGGTTCGAATACTACCGCTGGGCGCCGACGCCTCCGATCGGCGATTCCGCGAACGGATCGAACCGGACGTTGCTCACGCCGTCCTCGAGCCCCTCCGAGATGGCGTCGCCGTCGCCGTCGGCCGGTCGACTGGTCTCGGGGTCGGTGAAGGCCTCGTCGGGGTCACCGAAACTGGCGGGACCGGTGGCCGCACCCCAGTAGTTTCCGGTCGCCAGAACCTCGGCCTGTCTCGGCGGTTCCGGCTCCCACTCGTCTTCGTACCCCGGGTCAGATCCAGCCTCGACGCCGTACTCATCGTTGCGACAGATGTGGCTCCCCTCGACGGTGGCTCCCGCGTTGAAGGCAGACAGCGAGATTCCGACGCCGTTCTCGACGATGCGACTGGCCGTCACGTCGGCGCTACCCTCGTGGCCTACCCGGAGACCCGCGTTCTCGTTTCGCTGCAGCGTACAGCCGGTGATCGACGCGTTCGATCCGCCCCAGATGTCCGGATTTCCGTCCAGGACGATTCCCCGGTAGTTGTCCGCGAGAACGCAGTCCTCGAGCAGCCCGCCGTCGACGTAGAACCTGAAACCGTCGACGTTATCGACCGCGGTGATTCCGGTGTAGCTCCCGCCGTTGTTCAACCTCGAGAGGATTCCCGCGCGGGCGCCGCGGACCTCGACGTTTTCGACCGCGGTCTCCCAGACCATCTCGTCTCCCCGATCCCACGGGTTGACGACGATGCAACTGGGGTCGGGGTACCGGAAGTCTCCCTCGTAGGCGGTGTCGCTCAGGTCGATCGTGTGTCCGTTCCCTCGAAGCGTGACGTCGTCGGCGTCGATGACGATACAGCCCGGCTGCTCGAGTTCGACCGGCGCGAGGTCGGCGACGAGTTCGTACTCGCCGGGTTCGTCGATCACCGTACACGAGTCGATCTCGGTCGGCGTCTCGGCGTCCGTCGAGTCTGACGTATCGGTCTCGCTCGAGCCGTCCTGTTCAGCCGAGTCATCGCCTCCGAGCGAATCGTCCGCCCCGCTCGAGTCGTCCCCGGCGGCGGAGGCGGCCGTCGCAACGGTAGCCAGCCCGACACCGGTGAGACCGAGTCTCCGCAGGAGGGTTCGGCGGCTCTGTTCGCTGTGCGTTCTGGAAGTATGCCGTGCAGCCATCAGTGCAGTCGCCGCGCCGGACACCAATATATTGGACCACATAATATCTGAAATATAATCCGCTCCGGTGTACAGTTCAACGGGTCTTCCAGAGCGACCGTCAGGACCTGCTCACGGGCGCGGTATCGAGGCCCTTTTTATCCGGCCGATCGAAGGAGAGCCCGTGCTGTCGGTCGAACTCCACGTCCACTCGTCGCTCTCCTACGACGGCCGCGACCCGGTCGAACTCATCCTCGAACAGGCCGCGGCCGTCGGCCTCGACGCGGTCGCCATCACCGATCACGACGAGATCGACGCGAGCCTCGAGCTCGTCGAGCGAGCATCCGACTACGGGCTGGTCGGCGTTCCGGGGATCGAGATCTCGAGCAAGGCCGGCCACGTCCTCGGTCTCGGCGTCGAGGAGGCGGTTCCGCCGGGACTCTCCTACGAGTCGACCCTGGAAGCGATCCGAGCCCAGGGCGGCATCGCCGTCGTTCCCCACCCGTTCCAGGAGTCGCGCCACGGCGTGATGACCCGGATCACCCGCGAACAGCTCGCCGAGGCCGACGCGATCGAAGTGTACAACTCCCGGTTGCTCACCGGCCGGGCCAACCGCCAGGCCGAGCGCTTCGCCCGCGCTCACGACCTGCCGATGACCGCGGGAAGTGACGCCCACATCAGCGAGATGGTCGGTCAGGCGGTCACCCGCGTCGGCGCGACCGAACGCAGCGCAGACGCCATCCTCGAGGCGATCGCCGCCGGCGAGACCTCCGTCGAGGGCAAACGCACGCCCTGGCGGATCAGCTTCCGGCAGGCCGCCGGCGGCGCGAAACGCCGCGTGAAGAGCCGGCTCGCGGAGCTGCTCGGATGACGCTCCGCGGGGCTGACGAGACGGTCGTCCGTCGGGCGCTCGAAACCGGCGACCCATTTCCCGGAACGGCGGGTTTCGCCGGCGAACTCGACGGGCGGCTCGTCCGCGACGTTCTCGGGCGGGTTCCGCTGTTCGTCGACCGGGAGGCCGCAGGTGTCGAGTGGGCGTTTCGTCCGACCGCCCTCGAGAACCCGTCCCCGTTCCCCGCCGGCGCCGTTCGCGACGCAGCGGGGACGGCGAAGCGCTGGCATCTTCCCGACCCCGAGCCGGAAGCGGACCGGGACGCGGCCCTCGAGGCCGTCGACGGCGCGATCCGAACGGCGGTCGACGCGACCCGCGACGGCGGCGACGTCGCCGTCGCCTTCTCCGGCGGCGTCGACTCGGCGCTGGTGGGCGAACTGCTCGACGCGCCGCTGTACGTCGTCGGCTTCCCCGACAGTCACGACGTCGAGGCCGCCCGCTCCGCCGCCGAGGCGATGGGCCGCGAGCTCACCGTCGTCGACCTCGAGCCGGCAGACCTCGAGCGCGCGGCCCCCGCGGTCGCCCGGGCGATCGGCCGGACGAACGCGATGGACGTCCAGATCGCGCTCCCGCTGTATCTCGTCAGCGAGGCCGTCGCCGCCGACGGCTTCGATCGGCTCGCGGTCGGCCAGGGCGCCGACGAACTGTTCGGCGGCTACGAGAAGGTGGTCCACCTCGACCACCGCGTCGAAGCCGACACCGTTCGCGGGGCGGTCCGCGAGCAGATTCGAACCCTCCCCGAACAGCTACCGAGGGACGTGCTGGCCGTCGAGGCGGGCGGCGTCGACCCCGTCGCCCCGCTGCTTCACGACGCGGTGGTGACGGCGGCGCTTCGCCTGCCGACGGCGCTGCTCGCCGACGAAACCCGTCGAAAGCGAGCGCTCCGGGAGGTTGCGACGGAGTACCTGCCCGAGCCGGTCGCGATGCGAGAGAAAAAGGCCGTCCAGTACGGCAGCCTGGTCGCCCGCGAACTGGATCGGCTGGCCCGACAGGCGGGGTACAAACGCCGGATGGACGACCACGTCACCCGGTACGTCGAGTCGCTGCTCGAGACGCGTCCCCGGTAGTCAGGTCCAGACTCGGAGGCAGTTCGTCGAGCAGAAGTGGAGGTCGATCCGCTCGTCCGGATCGTGTTCGACGTAGGTCGTGAGCGTGTACGCGATCCCGTCCGTCCCGGCACAGTTGTCGCATTCCATATGCTCGAAATCGAGAACGTAGGGCTTGGTTATGCTGCGCCTATACCGCCCTCTGGCTGCGCCAGGAACTCGATACAGCGGCGTCTCAGGCGAGTGCGCCTTCCTCGGCCTCGAGCAGTTCGTGATACCGGTTGCGGATCGTCACTTCGGAGATGTTGGCGACCTCGCTGACGTCGTTCTGGGTGACCTTCTCGTTGGTGAGCAGCGCCGCGGCGTAGACGGCCGCCGCGGCCAGCCCGACGGGAGATTTACCCGAGTGAACGCCGGTCTCCTTGGCCGTCTTCAACAGGCCGCGTGCCCGCCGCTCGGTCTCGTCGGAGAGGTCGAGGTCGCTCGCGAAGCGCGGGACGTAGCTCTCGGGGTCGGCCGGTTTGACCTCGAGGCCGAGTTCGCGGATCACGTAGCGGTAGGTGCGGGCGATCTCGTCCTTCTCGACGCGGCTGACGGCGGCGATCTCGTCTAAGCTGCGGGGGGTGCCGGCCTGGCGGGCGGCGGCGTACAGCGACGCCGTCGCGACGCCCTCGATCGACCGCCCCGGCAGGAGGTCGTCCTCGAGCGCCCGGCGGTAGATCACGCTCGCGGTCTCGCGGACGTTCTTGGGCAGTCCCAGGGCGCTGGCCATGCGGTCGATCTCGCCGAGGGCCTGCTTGAGGTTGCGCTCTTTGCTGTCGCGGGTGCGAAAGCGCTCGTTCCAGGTGCGGAGACGCTGCATCTTCTGTCGCTGGCGCGAACTCAACGCCTTGCCGTAGGCGTCTTTGTCCTGCCAGCCGATGTTCGTCGAGAGCCCCTGATCGTGCATCATGTTCGTGGTGGGGGCGCCGACGCGGCTCTTCTCGTCCTTCTCGGCCGAATCGAACGCGCGCCACTCCGGCCCGCGGTCGATCTCGCCCTCGTCGACGACGAGCCCGCAGTCCTCACAGACGGTTTCTCCGTGCTCTGCGTCGTTTACCAACCGGCCGTCACACTCCGGACAACGAACCGTCGACCGCTCGCTCGACTCGGACGACTCCACCGCCTCTGTGGTGCGCCGCTGGCTCGTCCGAGTTCGGATGGGGGAATCTGTCATGGGTCTGGTGCGTGGGGTGCGCCGGAAAACTCTAGCGTGTTTCTACACACGGCAGAACTGCACTTAAATACTGTGCCTTACAGACGATACGAACTTCTGAAACGTGCGTAGAAGCTGTATATCCCCCGTTCGTGGATATCGGCAGTTCGGCTCCGCCGACGGTATCGAAACCCTTACTCCCCGCAGGCCGGTGGGAGAGCATATGAGCGACGACGCCGTCAACCCCGAGGAAGTCCGCCACGTCGCGGCGCTGGCCCGGGTCGACCTCACCGAGGAGGAGGTCGACCGGTTCGCCGCCCAGTTCGCGGACATCCTCGAGTACTTCGAGACGCTAGACGAGGTGCCGGCGGTCGACCGCGAGGTCGACCTGGTGAACGTGATGCGTCCGGACGAGACGCGACCGTGTCTCGACGAGGCGCTGCGAAACGCCCCGGAGACCGAGGACGGCTACTTCAAAGGGCCGAACGTGTCCTGACCATGTCGGCGAACATCTTCATCACCGAGGAGACGATCGAGGGCGACGACGACGGACCGCTCGCGGGACGAACCGTCGCGGTCAAGGACAACATCTCGACGGCCGGCGTCCGGACGACCTGCGGCTCGAAGATGCTCGCCGAGTACGTCCCGCCGTACGACGCGACCGTCGTCGAGCGCCTCAAAGACGCCGGGGCGACCATCGTCGGGAAGGCCAACATGGACGAGTTCGGGATGGGGACGACCAACGAGACCTCCCACTTCGGTCCGGTCGACAACCCGGCCGCCCCGGGGCGAGTTCCCGGCGGGTCGTCCGGTGGCTCCGCGGCGGCCGTCGCCGCCGGCGAGGCCGACCTGGCGCTCGGCTCGGACACCGGCGGCTCGATCCGCTGTCCCGCCGCGTTCTGTGGCGTGGTCGGCATCAAGCCAACGTACGGGCTGGTCTCCCGGTACGGACTCGTCGCCTACGCCAACAGCTTGGAACAGATCGGCCCGCTCGCGCCCACCGTCGAGGAGGCCGCCGAACTGCTCGAGGTGATCGCCGGCAGCGACGACCGTGACGGCACGTCTCGAGAGGCGGTCGACGACGCCGAGTACGCCGCCGCGGCCGACGGCGACGTCGACGGGCTGCGGATCGGCGTTCCGACCGAACTGCTCTCCGGCGCCGACGAGGGCGTCGTCGAAACGTTCTGGGACGCCGTCGCCGACCTCGAGTCCCAGGGCGCCGAACATCACGAGGTCAGTCTCCCCTCCGTCGGACACGCCGTCGAGGCCTACTACGTGATCGCGATGTCGGAAGCCTCCTCGAACCTCGCCCGGTTCGACGGGGTTCGCTACGGTCACACCGCCGAGGAGGCTGGCGGCAACTGGAACGACGCGTTCGGGCGCACTCGTGAGGAGGGGTTCGGCGACGAGGTCAAACGGCGCATCCTGCTCGGAACCTACGCGCTCTCGGCGGGCTACCACGACAAGTACTACAAGAAGGCCCAGGACGCCCGCGCGTGGGTGAAACAGGACTTCGACGAAGCGCTGTCCGAGGTCGACGTCCTCGCGTCGCCGACGATGCCCGTACCGCCGTTCGAACTCGGCGAGAGCCTCGAGGACCCCCTCAAAATGTACCTCGCAGACGCCAACACGGTGCCGGTGAACCTCGCCGACCTGCCGGCGATCTCGGTTCCCGCCGGCGAGACCGACGGCCTCCCCGTCGGACTGCAGTTCATCGGCCCTGCCTTCGGCGAGGAGGCGATCGTCCGGGCGGCGAGCGCGCTCGAGTAGCGAGTACCCGTCCGCCGAAAATCGAACTGTGAACCGCCGTTACTCCTGGTAGGCCAGGTTCATGATCCACTGGGAGAAGGCGTCGCTGTTGGGGTCGACCTCCTCCTCGCCGATAAACGGCGAGAGCATGTCCCCGGCCATCAGCAGCGTGAAATCGAGATCGCGAGCCGTCGGCGAGATGTAGTAGGTGTTGTGACCCTGGTACACCGCCTGCTCGCGGTTGACGAGTTGCTTCTCGACGAGCGACTCGACGATCCGGCTTCCCTTGCGCGAGGAGACGTCGAGTTCCTTCCAGAAGTCGCTCTGGTGAATCCCGCCCGTCTCGCGAACGAGTTCGAGACCCGCCAGCTCGTCCTCGGTAAGTTCCGACTCGGCGACAGGGGGTGAGGCGCTCACGGCGACCACCTCTCGACCGTGCTACTCGCTCCTGGCAGGAGTGCGTCCATACCCGGATAACGTACCGCAATCCGCTTAAAACTGCCCTTCGATCCCGACCGGCTCGTAGGCGGTGCGACAGGGCGGACCGTCGGCGAACTCGTAGCGGGTCCGCTCGCCGACCGCGAGCAGCGACGACGACCGCGTCCCGTAGCCGTCGCCGTGGATGCAGACGCCGTACTCGTGATCGCCGAGGACGGTCCCCGCGCGCTCGAGCCACCCCTCGACGCGCTCGTCGTCGCGGGGCTCGAGCGCCTCCCGGACCGCCCGCGCGCTCTCGGCCTGTCGTTCGCCGAGGTCGCGACGCTCCGCCGGCAGCGCGAACGTCTCGTCGAAGCCGACGTTGACGACGACGTGGACGCCGGGATCGAACGCGGTCCGTGACAGCGATCCGTCCCACCCCAGGTGAATCGCGTCCTCGGCGTCGGCGACCACGAGGTTGAACCCCTCGTACTCGTGCTCGCTCGTCGTCCGCTCGACGTGAGCCGCGGCGTCGGCCGCGGACGTCGTCTCGAGAACGTCGGCGACGAGCAGGCCGCGCGAGCGCTCCCCGGCGAGGTCGCGCTCGGTCCAGCGGTTCGTGATGCCCGCGAACACGCCGTGTTCGTTCACGCCGATCCAGGTGCCGCCGGCCTCGACGTCGTGTGGCGCGATCACGAGCGGCGAGGCGCGGTAGACGTCGGGCGGGCCGGCGGGTCGGTCGAGCGCCTCGTCACGGTTGGCCGCGACCGCGACCGGTGCGTCCTCGAAGACCTGCCAGGCGAGCGTAAGGGTGCACACGACTCGAGTATGGTGTTCCAGGGGTTTCAACCTGCTGCGGGTCGTCCCGGACGCGACCTATCCGAGCGTCCCCGCGTCGATGCCCCGCTCCCGGAGGACGTCACGGACCGCCTCGCGGTCGACCGTCCCCGACGCGGTTCGCGGGAGGCCCTCGGCGACGGCAATCGTCTTCGGCCGCTTGAACCCCGCCAGCCGCTCGCGCCAGTGATCCCGGAGCGCCTCCAGCGCCGGCGATTCGTCTCCGGTACCTGCCTCGAGAACGACCAGCGCGGCGACGCGCTCGCCCCACTCGTCGTCGGGGAGCCCGACGACTGCGGCCGCCTCGACGAGCGGGTGACTCCGCAGGACGTCGACGACCTCGCCCGGATCGACGTTCTCGCCGCCGGTGATGATCCGGTCCGAGCGGCGGTTCAACACCCACAGCCTGCCGTCCGCGTCCCGGTAGCCGACGTCGCCGGTGTGGAGGCCGTACTCGCCGAACGCCGCCTCCGTCCGGTCGGCCTCGAGGTACCCCGGCGTCACCGTCGGCCCCGAGACGACGAGTTCGCCCGTCTCGCCGGCTCCGACGGGCGTCCCGTCCTCGCCCACGACGGTGACGTCGGTACACACGAGCGGCTGGCCCACGGTTCCCTCGTGGGTCGCCGCCTGCGCGGGCGTCGCCGTCGCAATCTGGGAGGCCGTCTCCGTCATCCCGTACGTCGGGTGCGCCGGGACGCCGCGGCGGCGACAGCGGTCCAGCAGGTCGCTCGAGGCGGGCGCGCCGCCCAGCAGGACGAACCGGAGGCGAACGGGGGCCGACCAGCCGGCCTCGAGCAGGCGTTTCAGCATCGTCGGGACGAGCGAGACGCCCGTAACCTCGTACTCGTCGAGAACGCGCGCGGTCGCCTCGGCGTCGAACTCCCGCTGGACGACGGCGGTCGTCCCGTAGAGGGCGCTTCGGACAACCGGCGCGAGCCCGCCCATGTGGTACATCGGGAGACAGCAGAGCCAGCGGTCCTCGGGGAGGACGCCGAGACGAAACGCCGAGGCGGTCGCGCTGGCGACCAGGTTGCCAACGGTCAGGCGGACGGCCTTCGGCTCGCCCGAGGTGCCGGAGGTAAACAGGATCAGCTGGGTGTCCCCGCGCTCGAGGGCGACCGGCGACACCCCCCGGCCGCTCACCGCTCCGTACAGCGACTCGACGGCGTCGGCGCTCGGCTCGCCCGTCGAGAGGACGGGGGCGCGTTCGAGCGTGGCACCGTTCGCGAGGTCGACCGCGAGCCCCTCCGTGTCGGGCTCGCAGACGAGTCCGTCGAGGTCGAGCCCGTCCACCTTCGCCTCGAGCTCGCTCGCGGTCTCGGCGAGGTTGAGCGGTACGACGGTCGTTCCGAGCCGCATCGCGCCGAAGAAGGCGGCCGCGAACTCGAGGCCGGCCTCGAGTAAGAACCCGACCCGCCCGTCGGCCCCCCGGCGCTCGAGGCCGATCGCCGCGTCGTCGGCTCGCCGGCTGAACTCGCGGCACGTCCACGCGTCGTCCGTGTCGGCGTCGACGATCGCCGTTCGCTCGGGAGTCGCCCGCGATCGGTGCGTCAGCAGGTCCGCAGTCGGCCAGTCGACCGGCGCTCGCATTACCCGTTCCACACGTCCGAAACGCCAAGACCCTTCGCTTGTGGGACGACCGCGGCCCCCTTCTCGAACAGCACGGGGTCCCGACCGAGGTCCGCGGCGAGCAGGCTGCCCGTCGCCAGTCCGCAGGCGGGAACGTCCGGAATCGCCGCCGCCAGGTGGACCGCTCCGGTCCGGGCGACGACGCCATCGATCGTCGTCGTCACGATCGGCTCGAGGTCGAACTCGACGACCCAGGCGGCGACCTCCCGGGCGACGTCGACCCCGCCGAGGGCCATCGGTTTCAACACGACGGCGTCGGCCGCCCCGACGCGGCAGATCTCGTCGACGCCGTGCTCGAGCAACCCCTCGTCGAGGGCGATCGAAACGCCGCGGCCCCGGAGGGCGGCGTGGCCCTCGAGCGCCCCGGCGGGAAGCGGTTGTTCGAGCACCGAGACGCGGCAGTCGGGGTTGGCGAACGCCTCGACGGCGGTCTCCGCCTGGTCGATGGTCCACGCGCCGTTGGCGTCGGCGCGAAGCTCGACGGTCGGCCCCACCGCCTCGCGAACCCGACGGACGCGCTCGAGGTCGGTCTCGAGGTCACGGACGCCGACTTTGAGCTTACAGCAGTCGAAGCCGCGCCCGACGGCCGCGGCGGCGTCGGCCGCGCTCTCCTCGGGTGTCCCGTCGCTGACGGTCGCGTTCACCGGAACCCGCCCCACCCGCATCGGCTGTCCGAGCAGGCGGTACAGCGGTTTGGCCTCCCGTTTTGCCGCGAAGTCCGCAAACGCCAGGGAGACGGCGTGGCGTGCCGAGACAGCCCCGTCGACTGCCGCGAGCGCCGCCTCCGGCCCGCCGCCGTCGCCGATCGCGGCGGCCGCTCGCTCGAGGGCGCCCTCGCAGTCGGCGAGCGACTCCGTCCAGCCGGCGAGCGGCGTCGCCTCCCCCACCCCCGCCGTCCCGTCGTTGCGGTTGGTGACGCGAACGAGCACGCCGTCGCGCCCGTCGATCGTCCCGTGGGCAGTCTCGAGGGGCCGACACAGCGGCAGGCTGAACGACCGGTACTCGAACTCGAGCGCGTCGCGGTCGACGTCCGCGCTCGAGTCGGAGTTTGGATCTCGGCCCATCACACCACCAGCCCGAGTGCGAACAGCACCGCGAACAGTGCCAGCAGCTTGCCGGTCTGCTCGAGTGCCGGGTTCAACGCGGCGCCGTCGGTGCGCGTCCAGACGGTGCGTGCGATCAACGCGGCGTACGGCAGCGAGAGCAGCGGGAGGAGGACCGCCGGCCCGGCGTCGGTCGCGAGCCAGAACCACGCCGGCGTGCAATACGCGAGCACGAGCAGGGCGGTAAACTCGAGGCGACTCGCCCGGTAGCCGAGGCGAACCGCGAGGGTGTGTTTGCCCGTCCGGGCGTCGGTTTCCCGATCGCGCACGTTGTTCACGACGAGGATTGCGGTCGAGAGTCCGGCGACCGGGAGACTCGCGGCGAACGCCTCGAGCGTGACGGTCCCGGGCGGAACCGTCGTCGTGAGTGGCTCCGCGAGAACCGACGCCGCCTGGACGTAGAACGTGCCCATCACGGCGACGATGCCGAAGAAGACGAAGACGAAGGGATCGCCCAGTCCGTGATAGCCCAGCGGGTAGGGGCCGCCGGTGTAGGCCCAGCCACAGAGAACGCTCACGAGCCCGATCACGAGGATCGGGACGCCGCCGACGTAGACCAGATACGTGCCCGAGAGGATCGCCAGTCCGAAGGTGACGATCGTGGCGAGTTTGACCCGTTCGGGCGGAATGAGTCCGGACTGGGTGACTCGAGTGAAGCCCTCCCGGTCGTCGGTATCCGCCCCCTTCACCGCGTCGTAGTAGTCGTTCGCGAAGTTGGTCCCGATCTGAATCAGTGCGGCGCCGACGAACGCCATCAGCGCCGGCAGCGGCGCGAGTACCCCCTCGTGGACCGCGAGCCCCGTGCCGACGATGACGGGCGCCGCGGCTGCGGGCAGCGTCTGCGGCCGCGCGGCCATGAGCCACGCCCTCGTCCGTGAGACCTCTGCCGTCGTCATTACTCGAGTCTCCAACACGGGGGAGTGTCAACGTTGGCATTACACTGCCGAGATCAACAGTTCGTTCGCCGGGAACGACTCGGCCCGAGCGCGCTCTGGGTCGTCGTACTGTCGGATAGAAGTCAATGAGAAGTCGATCGCGATAGTTCGGCCGTCATCACTGAAGACGGCCGAGTTCGAGCGATCGATCTTCGAGTAGTTCTGTCCGACAGTATCAGTAGTGCCAGGGGTACTCCGAGAAGTCCGGCTCGCGCCCCTCGTTGAACGCGTCCCGACCCTCCTGGGCCTCGTCGGTCATGTAGCCCAGCCGGGTGGCCTCGCCGGCGAACACCTGCTGGCCGACGAAGCCGTCGTCGGCCATGTTGAACGCGTACTTGAGCATCCGCATCGCGTTCGGGCTCTTCGCGTTGATCTCGTGGCCCCACTCGAGGGCGACCTCCTCGAGGTCGTCGTGGGGGACGACCTCGTTGACCATGCCCATCTCCGCGGCTTCCGCGGCGGAGTAGGTCTTCCCGAGGAAGAACACCTCCCTCGCTTTCTTCTGGCCGATCTGGCGGGCGAGGTAGGCCGAGCCGAAGCCGGCGTCGTAGCTGCCCACGTCGGGGTCGGTCTGGAGGAACTTCGCGTGCTCCTCGCTCGCGAGCGTGAGATCACAGACCACGTGCAGCGAGTGGCCGCCGCCGACGGCCCACCCCGGTACCACGCAGACCACGATCTTCGGGATGTGACGGATGAGCCGCTGGACCTCGAGGATGTGGAGCCGTCCGGCTTCCGAGGCGCGTTCCTCGTTCCCCTCGTACTCGTAACCTGCTTCGCCCCGGATCGACTGGTCGCCGCCCGAACAGAACGCCCAGCCGCCGTCTTTCGGTGAGGGGCCGTTGCCGGTCAGCAACACGCAGCCGACGTCGGTCTGGCGTTTCGCGTGGTCGAGCGCGTCGTACAGTTCGTCTACCGTTCCGGGCCGGAACGCGTTGCGAACCGCCGGCCGGTCGAATGCGATCCTGACGGTACCCGAATCGACCGCCCGGTGGTAGGTGAGATCGCGAAAGTCGAACCCCTCGACCGGCTCCCACCGGTCGGGGTCGAAGAGGTCAGAGACCATGCTCGAGGCTCCGGACCTGACGCTCAAATAGGTTCCCGTCGGCACCGCTGGTCGGTCGGTTGCGCGAAAAAATCACGGTACGCGTGGACGGCTGGCTACCGATTAGACGCCGTCGTCGTCTTCGTCGTCGTCCATGCCGTTGTCTTCGTCGTCGGTGACGTTGTCCTCGTCGTCGTCGTCGAGGCCGTCGTCTTCGTCGTCTTCGCCGACGCCGTCGTCTTCGTCGTCGTCCATGCCGTTGTCTTCGTCGTCTTCGCCGACGCCGTCGTCTTCGTCGTCGTCCATGCCGTTGTCTTCGTCGTCTTCACCGACGCCGTCGTCTTCGTCGTCGTCCATGCCGTCGTCGTCGACGCCATCATCGTCCATACCGTCGTCATCCACACCGTCGTCCATTCCGTCGTCGTCTACGACGTCGTCGTCGCCGTTGTCACCGCAACCGGCAACGGCAACGGTCAGCGCAGTCGCTCCTGCCATTCCGAGGAAACGGCGGCGGGTTTTTCGAACCATAGCACCTCGGGTGTACCACGAACCTTTATTTAAGCGTTGATCTTGCATGACTCCAATACCCACAAATACTGAATATAAATTTAGAAGATACTCACAGAACCCGACTATTGCCGGTCGACGAGTCGGGAGTCGGCTGCCCGCCAGTCCGCGGCCGCCCTCGAGAACACCGCCTCTGCCCGCGCGGTCGCTTTCTCGAGAACGCCCTCCTCGTCGACCGTCGTCACGGCTCCGTCCTCGACGACGACGTCTCCGCCGACCAGCACCGTCCCGACGAGGCCCGCGTTCGCGCCGTAGACAACGTTCGGAATCGCCGTCCGCAACGGCTCGGAGACGACGGGCGCCGTCGACGGCGTCTCGAGGTCGAGCACCGCGACGTCCGCCCGTTTGCCGACCTCGAGCGAGCCGACTTCGTCGTCGATTCCGAGCGCCCGCGCGCCCTCGATCGTCGCGACGCGAAGCGCCTCCCGGGCGGGGAACGCCGTCGGATCGGCCCGGTCGGTCTTCGAGAGCAGCGCCGTCGTCCGCAGTTCGCGCAGGAAGTCGTGGCCGCCCGGGCCGGGCGCCTGGTCGGTTCCGATTCCGACGGTGCCGCCGGCCTCGCGGAACGCACACAGCGGCGGCGTGATCCCGTCGATGGCCGCGATCGAACTCGGGCAGGCGGCCATCCGAACCCCCGCGTCGGCCAGCCGCCGGCGCTCGGCCGCGCTCGCCCCGTGGAGGTGAGCCGCCAGCAGCCGATCGGAGACGAGCCCCAGCTCCTCGAGGACGCTCACGGTCGTCTCGCCGTCGCCGTAGCGGGCCTCGATCTGGCGGCGTTCGCGGTCGCCCTGGGCGACGTGCATGTGGACGCCCCGGTCGTGGCGTTCGGCGCGGCTGCGGATCTCCGCGAGCAGCTCCGGCGACACCATGTCGAGCGCCTGCGGGCCGTACATGGCGGACACCCGATCGTGGTCGGCGTACTCCTCGAACAGCGCCTCGTTTCGCTCGAGTGCGTCCTCCCCCTTCACCGGATCGAGCGGATACGGGTCGTCCGGACCGAGGTCGCCCGTCGACTCCGCGACCGCGTTGATCGTCTCCGTCGCGACGACCCGGACGCCCATCGGCTCGTACACCTCCTCGACGAGCCGGGAGACGTTCGCCGCGTACTCACCCATCGTGGTCACCCCCGAGAGCAGCGCCTCGAGGACGCCGAGTCTGGCGCCCGCGACGTGGTCGTCGTCGCCCATCGTCTCGGCGAGCGGGCCGAGCGCGCGGTTCATCCACTCGATCTCGGGGACGTCCTGGGCGCCGCCGCGAAGCAGCGTCAACCCCGTGTGCGCGTGGACGTTCACCAGCCCCGGTAGCGTCAGCGTCCCGGCGCCGTCGACGGTACGGTCGGGGTCGCCGTCGAACGACTCGGCGGTGCCGACGTACGCGATCTCTCCGTCCTCGACGCCGATCGTGGCGTTCTCGAGCGCTCCGAGTCCGTCGTTGCGCATCGTCAGCGCGAGCGTATCGACGATTGCGAGATCCATACTCGAGGCTCACGCGGTCGCCTCAAAAGTCATCGTATCTCAGCAATCCGAACGGTTTCCGTCGCCGGCCGATGCGCCTGTCAGGCGTCGGGGTCGACGTCTTCGTGGACGAACCCCTCGCGTACGCGGTGACTGGATTCGGCGTCGAACCTCACCTCGAGCACTTGCGTCCCCGCCCGCCCCACGGAGTCGCGGTAGGCGGCTTCGAAGTCGGAGCGGTCGACCCGCTCGAACTCGAGGTCGTACAGCGCCCCGGTCGGCTCGAAGTCGAGCCCGTGGGGCGTCTTGAACTGGCCGGTGAAGGGGGGATCGTGGTCCTCGATGGGGAGCATGTGGAAGATGCCGCCGCCGTCGTTGTTGATCAGGACGACCGTCGCGTCGACCCCGCAGCGCTCGAGCGCGAGCAGCCCGTTCATGTCGTGGTAGTAGGCGAGGTCGCCGGTGACGAGGACGAGCGGATCGTCCGTCGCACTCCCCGCGCCCAGGGCCGTGCTGACGATTCCGTCGATCCCGCTCGTCCCGCGGTTCGCCAGAACCGACAGCGCGGCCGACCGGGGCCGGGCGAACCGATCCGCGTCCCGGATCGGCATGCTGTTCGAGACGAAGATCGTCGCCGGATCGGGCGCCGCCTCGAACGCGGTGGCGAGCACCGACCCCTCGAAGGGGTCGGACTCGAGGGCCGCCGGTTCGAGCGCCCCGTCGCGGCGCTCCCAGTGGCGCGCCTCGGCGTCGCGAACCCGCTCGAGCCACTCCCCGTCGCCCCCCGTCGCGCCCGCCAGGTCGGCGGCGAGGGCCTCGAGCAGCGGGCCGGGGTCGGCCGCGAGCAGGTCCGTCGCGGTAAACGTCGCCTCGCGCCACTGCCCGGCGGGATCGAGCAGGAACTGGCGACAGTCGGCGTCCCGCAGGGCCTGGCGCAGGGGTTTCGAGGTCGGGGACGCCCCCCACCGCAGGACGACGTCCGGCTCCGGAAGGGTCCCGACGTAGGCGTCGTACCCGCCGCAGACGACCCCCTCGTCCCCGACGTGCGGGCCGAACCGGAGTTCCGACAGCGGGTCGGCCAGTACCGGCGCGTCCACCGCGCGCGCGAGTGCACCCACGCGCTCGGGGTCGGGACGCTCGCCAGCCGGGTCCGCCGGGCCGGCGACCAGCAGCGGCCGCTCGGCGCCCTCGAGCACCCTCGAGAGCCGCGCTCGAATCCCCTTGTCGACCACCGACCGGCCCGCCGCCGTCTCGACGAACGGTCCCTCCCGCCCCTCACCGGCGAGCGTCTCGCGGAACGCCTCGGGGACGTCGCCGGGTACGGGGGTCGGCTCGAGGGGCTTGCGGAACGGGCAGTTGAGGTGAACCGGCCCCGCCGGCGTCCCCGTCGTCTCGGCCAGCGCGCGGGCGGCCGTCGTTCGCAACGACCTGACCTTCCGCTCGTCGGCCTCGGGCTCCGGCAGGTCGGCGTACCACCGGACCGTCCCTCCGTACAGCTTCACCTGGTCGACGGTCTGGTTCGCGCCGCTGTCGCGCAGTTCGGGCGGCCGGTCGGCGGTGAGCACGAGCAGGGGAACCCGCCCGCGGTCGGCCTCCAGTACGGCCGGGTGAAAGTTCGCTGCGGCCGTCCCCGAGGTGCAGACGAGCGCCGTCGGCTCCCCGGTCCGTCGCGCCCGGCCGAGCGCGAAGTACGCCGCCGAGCGCTCGTCGAGGTGTGAAAAGACCCGGATGTCCGGGTGACGGGCGAACGCGACCGAAAGCGGCGTCGATCGGCTCCCCGGGGCGAGACAGACCGCCTCGAGCCCGCCCTTCGAGAGTTCGTCGGCGAGGATCCGACCCCACAGCGTCGCCCGGTTCGGAACCGTCATAGCTCGTCGAGGATCGGCCGGAACTTCAGCTGTACCTCCTCCCACTCCTCTGTGGGGTCGCTGTCGGCGACGATACCGTTGCCGGCGAACAGCGTCACCCGGTCGCCGGTCGCGACGCCCGAGCGGATGCCGACGGCGAACTCGCCGTCGCCCGCGGCGTCGAACCAGCCGACCGGCGCGGCGTACCAGCCGCGGTCGAACGTCTCGACGCTCCGGATCGTCTCCCAGGCGGCCTGCGGCGGCACGCCGCCGACGGCTGGCGTCGGGTGGAGCGCCTCCACGAGTTCGAGCACGTGGGTCTCGCGCTCGAGTTCCGCCTCGATCGGCGTCCGGAGGTGCTGGATCGTCGCCAGCCGGCGGATCGTCTGCTCGGCGACGGTGACCGTCGCGTCGAACGACTCCAGCTGGCGGCGGATCGAGTCGACGACGAGGCCGTGCTCGCGCTGGAACTTCTCGCTGTCGACCATCCGCTCGACGTACTCGTCGTCGGCCTCGGGGGTCTCGCCGCGGGGAACCGAGCCCGCGAGCGCCTCCGTCTCGACCCGACCGCCGCGTTTCGCGACGAGGCGCTCGGGCGGCGTCCCGAAGAACGTGCCGCCGGCGCTGTGATCGAGCAGGAACCGGTAGCAGTTGGGGTAGTGCCGGCGGAGCCGCTCGAGCGTCGCCGGCACGTCGAGTGTCTCCTCGAGGTCGACCGACAGCGCCTGCGCGAGAACGACCTTCTCGAGGTCGCCGCCGGCGATGCGCTCGAGGGCGGTCTCCACCTGGTCGGCCCACTCCTCGCGGCTCGTCGTCCGTCGGGTCGCGACGACGCCCGGGCGGGAGCCGCTCGGGCGCATCGCCGGCAGCGCGGCCAGCCGATCCCGCCATCGCTCAGTGCGGTCGTCGACGTCGCTCTCGTCGCCGACGACCGTCAGCCAGGTGCTCGAATCGTCGCGGACGACGAGGGCGCTCGGGACGACGAACGACGCGGCGTCGAAGCCGCCCCAGGGCGGGACGGGTTCGTGGCCGTCGTGAAAGGCGAGGCCGCCGAACGCCCGCGGGCGGGCGACGCGAGGGCCGTCGTGGTCGACGTCCGCGAAGGTCCGGCGAGCTGCCTCGCGGACCCGACGACAGCGCGCCGGCCCCGTCGCGTCGAAGCTGGCGGCGGCGCCGCAGCCGACGATCTCGAGGCCGTCGGGGGTGGTCCACTGCACGCGCGAGCCGCCGGCGGCCTCGAGGACGGCGCCGAAGGAGACGTCCTCGAGTTCGCAACTCCGGCCGACCAGGTCGGCGCCGCTGACCGATACGTTCGCCGTCTCCCCTCGACCGCCCGACGATCGCTCCATCGAACACAGTTCGGGACGGGGCGGTCTTCAGCCTAACTATATCGTTCCTCGCGCCAGGGATCGGCGGTCTCCGAGTAGCCGCGGCGCTCCCAGTAGCCGAGTTCGGGTTCGGTGAGGAACTCGACGCCGTCGACCCACTTCGCGCCCTTGTAGGCGTACCTGTGGGGCGTGACGACCCGAAGCGGGCCGCCGTGTTCGCGCGCGAGCGCCTCGCCGTCGAACGCCCACGCGAACAGCACCTCCTCACGCAGGCAGTCCTCGAGCGGCAGGTCGGTCGTGTAGTCGTCGAGCGCGGAGAACATGACGTGGACCGCGTCGTCTGCGACGCCGGCCCGCTCGGCGAGTTCGGGAAACGGCACGCCCGTGAACGCGCAGTCGAACTTGCTCCAGCCGGTGACGCAGTGAAAGTCCTGTCGCTGCGTTTCGCTCGGAAGCGCTCGGAACTCCTCCCAAGTGAACGAGAGCTCCTCCTCGACGGCGCCGGTGACGGTAAACTCCCACGTCTCGGGGTCCCACGCCGGCGTGCCGCTCTTCGAGAGGACGGGGAACTTCGAGGTTTCGCGCTGGCCCGGCGGCAGCCGGTCGTCGCCGAACTCCCGGTAGAGGTCCGTGACGTCCTTCATGCTCGACGGTCGGACCCGCGCGACCGTATGTGTACCGCTCTCGTCCGCGGTGGCGCTCTTTACGGTCGGTCCGTTCGATCCGGGTACGGTGCGATTTCCCGGACCGCGAGCGGATCGAAACGGTCCGGAACGGTTCGGACGAGGGGTAACATCGAGCTACCGATCGAAACGCTCGCCATACGGAAGTAGCGTCTCGTAGTCGAGTGGATCGCATGGCGATAAAGCAAACCCAACAGGAAGAGCAGATGCCCAAACAGGCACAGCAAATGGGACAGGAAGCACTGGGCCCGGCGGTGCTCGCCGCGGCGGCGTCCGTCGGCCTCTCGTGGTACTACTTCTTCGTCCGCGGTGACCGCCAGCGGGGGCTGTTCGTCGGCCTCTGGCCGCCGACGATCCTCGCGTTCGCGAGCTACTTCAACCAGCGTCGGATGCAGCGCCAGATCCGCATGCTGACCCAGCCAGGCACGACGCTGCGAAACGCGATCGACTCCGTGATGGGCAACAAGTAACGCCCGCGGTTCGACACTCCCGCCTCCATCCCGGCGACACCCTCGAGCGGTCGTCGCTTTTTCGGGACACGACGCGCCGTTTCCGGGCGTGTTCGCGCCCGTCAAACTTAAATACCCCCTCGCCGAAAGCCGAATCAGATGCCGAAAGTAGAGATCACGATACCCGAGCACCTCGAGATGCAGATCGCCCAGATGGTCGAGCGCGGCGAGTTCGTCAACCGAGAGGAGGCGATCGAAGATCTCCTGTCGACGGGGATCAAGGCGTACAAGACGAGCGGCCCGATGGACGAAGAAGAGCCCGGCCTCGAAGACGACGGAATGATGGGCCACGACGACGAGTACGTCTTCTAACGCGACTCTCCCTTTTTAGAACGCCAGCAGCGGAATACCGAAGGCGATCAGCAGTCCCACGAGGGTGACGACGGCGCCGATGCCGACGTCGCGGGTCGTGTACTCGCTCATCGGGGCGGTCGTCCGCTCGGCCTCGAGGTCGTGTCCGACGTCTGCGGCCGAGTCGTGGTCCTGGGCGGGTTCGGTGTCGTCTGCCATACGTGGTGGTTCCGGAGTCGAGAACTTAAGCCCTCCTACCCGCGGCGGCGTGTCGGTCAGAAGCCGAGCATCCAGGCGGAGATCCCGATGAAGATGACCATCCCGAAGACGTCCACGACGTTGGTCACGATGGGGATCGTCGTGTCGTCGGGATCGATCCCGAGGCGGTAAGAGGCGTACGTCGCCGAGAAGCTGAAGACGATCGCGATGACGGCGATCGACATCCCGCTGACGAGCGAGATCACGAGCAGCGTCGACAGCGCGAGCGCGCCGCCGATGACCTGGCCGAGCGCCCAGGTACCGAGGGCGAGGGCGGTAAAGATCGTGAACGCGAGCGCCAGGATCGCCAGCACGTTCCCCCACAGCGCCTGGTCGCGGCGGTCGAAGTCGGTCATCCCTAGGTGGAGTCGCGTCGTGAGCCGCGAGCTCAGGATCGCCCCCAGGTTGCCGCCCATGTCGACCATCGCCGGCACCATCACCGCGAGCAGCCCGTACTCGTTGAGCATCTCCTCTGCGTCCTCGAGCGTGAGTCCCGCCCAGAGGACGATGATCGAGAGCACCACCAGCAGGGGGAGCATGTTCGCGACGATGCGTTTTGCCGACCAGGTTCCGAGCGAGCCCTGCGGTACCTGCATCAGACGATCACCTCGACCGTGAGGACGGCGATCAACAGGAACAGCATCCCGAAGATGTCGCCCAGCGTGGTGACGATCGGGCCGACCAGGTTGTCCGGGTCGTAGCCGAGCTTGTAGCCCGCGAAGATCAACGCGAGCAGGCCGACGATCATCACGACCGACGTCAGCGTCCCGGCGAGCAGCATGATCCCGACGAGCTCGAACAGGTGCGCCGAACTCCGGTCGAGGAGCTGGAGCGCACCCCAGGAGAGGAAGCCGATGACGATCGAGATGGTGATGCCGTTGACGAACGAGGCGGCGACCGCGTTGACCAGCCGCTCGTTCCACTCGAAACGCGGCTCGATCAGCCCTTGGTGGAGCCCGCTCGAGATCCGCCCGCCGAGCGCGCCGTAGACGTTACCGCGGGTGGCGAGGAACACCGGCACCATCACGAGCAGGCCGGGAAAGCGCTCGACGCTCTCTAACAGCCCCTCGAGAACCAGCCCGGCGAAGAGACCGCCGCCGAGTGCGAGCAACAGGATCGGGATCGCTTCGCGGTAGATCCCCCAGAACTCTTCGCGGTAGTTCATACTACGGACTGTCTCAGAGCCATGGTAAACGTACCGGGATAGTCTCTCTCGTGTGGACGGGCACGGGTAGCCCGCGCTACCACGATCGGCGGTAAAAGCGTGCGGTTTCCGACAGGGCTGTCGTCGGATTCGGACTCCTTTACTACCCGCGCCCCCTCCCTCGAGACAGACACAACATGGGGCTCACAAAGCGCATCATCCCGTGTATCGACGTCGATATCGACGACGACGGGAACCCGGCGGTGTACACGGGCGTCCACTTCGAGGACCTCGAGTACACCGGCGACCCCGTCGAGATGGCCCGCGAGTACAACGAGGCCGGCGCCGACGAGTTCGTCTTCCTCGACATCACCGCGAGCGCAGAGGGCCGGGAGACGATGCTCGACGTCGTCTCGCGGGTCGCCGACGAGGTGTTCATCCCGCTGACCGTCGGTGGCGGCATTCGAACCACCGACGACATCAAGGAGACCCTGCGGGCGGGTGCGGACAAAGTCTCGATCACCACCGGCGCGCTCGAGCGTCCCGAACTCATCACCGAGGGTGCCCGCGCCTTTGGCAGCCAGTGTATCGTGATCAGCGTCGACGCGAAACGGCGGTTCGACGAGGGCGGGGAACACTACGTCGAGGTCGACGGCGAGTCCTGCTGGTTCGAGTGTACCAAGAAGGGCGGTCGTGAGGGAACCGGAATCGACGTCCTCGAGTGGGCCACGGAGGCCGAATCCCGCGGCGCGGGGGAACTGTTCGTCAACTCCATCGACAAGGACGGCACCAAGGACGGCTACGACGTCCCCCTCACGAAAGCCGTCTGTGACGCCGTGGAGACGCCCGTCATCGCCTCCTCGGGCTGTGGCGGCCCCGAGGACATGTACGAGGTGTTCACCGAGGCCGAGGCCGACGCCGGTCTCGCGGCCTCGATCTTCCACTTCGACGAGTACTCGATCGCGGACGTCAAGTCCTACCTCGCGGAGCGAGACGTCCCGGTACGCCGTTAGTACCTCCGTCGAGCCGCCGGCCGCCGTCGCCGACCGGACGGGTCACGCGAGTCGACCGGAACAGGAAGCTGCCGGCCCCACGTCTATCTCGCTGTCCGGTGAGCGCTCGAGTGTGACCCTTTCCGCCACGCTCACCGACGTCCACCGGATGACTCCCGACGTGAAGCTGTTCCGGCTCGTCGTCGACGGTCACACCTTCGAGTACGAGCCGGGCCAGCACACGACGATTCACTTCGAGAGCGACGGGGAGGAAGTGACCCGACCCTACACGGCGATCGCGCAACCGGGGACGAACAATCTGGTGCTCGCGATCAAGCGCTACGACGACGGCACCGCCTCGGTCTACATGCACGAGCGGAGCCCCGGCGACGAGATCGAACTCGAGCCCGTCGACGGCAACCTCCACCTCAGAGACCCCACCAGAGATGCGGTCTTCATCGCGACGGGAACCGGGATCACGCCGCTGTATCCGATGCTCACCCAGTACGCCCGCGACGGGGAGGGGAACGCCCGCCTGGTGTTCGGCGAACGGGATCAGGAACACCTCATCTTCAGGGAGAGCCTCGAGCAGCTCCGGGCGAGCAACGCGACCGTCTCGGTCGAGTACGTCCTCTCTGACGCCGAGAACGACTGGGGCGGCCGAACCGGCCACGTCCAGGACCACCTCCCCGGGACGCTCGAACCGATCGAGGATCCCGCGGCGGCCGACGCCTACGTCTGCGGCGTTCCGGAGATGGTCGTCGAGACGCAGGAACTGCTCGCGGAGGCGGGGTTCGACGGCGACCGGATCTTCACCGAGGGGTGGGAGTCCGACGCGGCCGACGGCTGACACTGTCGGACAAGACGATCCGACGATCGGTCGCTCGAGTATGGCTGTCCCCGGAGCGGGCGGACGAATTGAGGTACGCTTATAGCCGCTCGGTCGCCCGGTTCTAGCAGTGACCTGGCGGTGTACCCAGTGCGGTCGGACCCACGAGGGGAACGACCCGCCGTGTGAAACCTGCGGGAACGAGCGGTTCGAACGCCTCGCCGACGGCGAGGCGGGGACCGTCGACACCGCACCCGCCTACATCTGGGTCTGTCCGAACTGCGGCCGCCAGCACGTCAAGAACTCCCCGCCCTGCTCTCGCTGCGGCAATCCCGACCTCGAGAAACGCGAGCAGCGCTACGAGGACCTCGACACCGACCTCGAGGTGCCGGGCTGGCTCGAGGTAGCGAGACCGTACTCGCCCGTCATCCTCGTTCTGGTGGTCGTCGTCGGCCTGTTCGCGACCGGACTCGTCCCGCTGTCGGTGTTGCCGGGCGTCGGCACACCGACGCCGCCAGACGCCCCCGGCGAGGGAACGGAGGCGTCGGGAATCGACCTCGAAGCGACGGAGCTGGCGGTCCACGACCGCCTCGAGGCCGAGCGAACGACCGCGGAGGTCTCGGCACGGAGCTACGACGACGGGCTCGCGGCGTTCGCCGAGTACCGCAACCGCCAGCTGGTGATCGCCCACGACGAGGGGACGGAGCCGGCGGACCGGCCGCCCCTCGGCGAGTTCGATCCCGCGTGTTCGGACGGGGCTGCCGGGGTCGACGTCCGGACGGACGCGGGGGTAATCGAGGAGTACGAGGACGAGGACGCGCTCGCCGCGTTCCTCGCCGACGAGCTACTCGAAGAACACCGGTCGCTGCTCACGGGTGAGGGACAGACAGAGGGACTCGACGTTCACGTCGGCGAGGACGGGTCCGTGTTCGTCTACTACGTCGCCTGTTAGGCCGCCGCCTCGAACGCCTCGCGGAACGCGGTCGTCTTCTCGCGGACGCTGATCGCGGCCTCCTCGAGGGCGTCGAGCGGGGCGACGCCGCCTTCGGTTTTGATCGTCAGGATCGGGTCGGTTTGCCCACCCGACTGCTCTGGGTTCATGTCGTACGTCGCCGCGGCGACGTTCTCGTGTTCGAGCAGCGAGCCCTTGAGCACGTTCATGAACGTGTGATCCTCGCCGCTGATTTCGATCGATAGCTCGTCATCGCTACTCTCGGTGACCCGCAGCTCCATACATCTCCGTGGGTCCGTCGGCCGCTTGTACCTTTCGAAGCCGCCCCTCGAGGCCGGCGAGAGACCGCGGACGTCCCTCGAGGCCCGCGTCGTCGCTCCCTTTGGTAAACCCTATGCCATCCCGCGAGTAGGTCGTACCATGCTGTCGCTCACTGGCGGGCTCGCGCTGGTGATCGTGGCGACCGTCCTCGTGTCGGTCGGCGCGATCAGGCTCGTCGACCGCTCGAGTCGGCGCTGGCGGGACGTGCTCCGGGCGCGTCTCGTCTGGGGCGTGCCGTGGGGAACGCTCGTCGTCTGTACCTTCGTCCTCTGTGTCTACCTGTTCGTCCAGGACGGCATCACGGACTTCCGGAACCCGGTCACGATTCCCTACCGGGCCTGGTCGTACTTCTCGCCGCTCGGGATGGCGACGTCGTCGTTCTCCCACGCCGACTCGGGGCACCTGATCGGTAACCTGACCGGCGCACTCGTCGTCGCACCGATCGCCGAGTACGCGTGGGGTCACTACCCCCGGTCGCGGGAATCGGCGCCGTCCTGGCGGACGAACCCGTGGGTGCGGGCGCTGGTTGTCTTTCCGCTGGTCGTCATCGCGGTCGGGCTGCTCACCAGCCTGTTCGCCGTCGGCCCCGTCATCGGCTTCTCCGGGGTGGTGTTCGCGTTCGCCGGGTTCGCCATCGTGCGCTACCCGATCGTGACCGTTCTCGCGACGCTCGGCGCCCACGGAACGATCCTCACGATCTACCGCGCCCTCGAGCAGCCGATCCGGTTCTACGAGGCGACCGCGAGCCCGCCGGGACCGCCGTCGTGGGCGACGATCGCCATCCAGGGACACGCGATCGGCTTCCTGTTCGGGTTCGTCCTCGCCGCGGTCGTCTTCCACCGCCGCGGCTACCGCCCCGACCCGCTGGCGCTGTGGATCGCGCTGCTCTTCTTTGCGTTCTCGAAGTCGCTGTGGGCGATCTACTGGTTCGGCGGCGAGAACGTCTACATCCTCCTGCAGGGTCCCGGCGTCGTCGTCGTCACGGCCCTCGCGGTGGTGCTCACGCTCGCGGTAACGGCGTCGGACCGGCCGCTCGGTCCGCCCCGACCCGGCCGGTGGCTCGAGCGCATTCGCGGATACCCCGCCGACGCTGGATCGGGGACGGTTCGGCGTCCCCGCCCGCTCCCCTCGACGCGCTCGCTCTCGCTCGGTGCCGCCGGCGCTGGCGGGGACGCCGACGGGGATCGCTTCGAACGGATCGCGGCGATCGCCGGCGGCACGCGCCGGTCGCGCGCCGCCTCGAGCAACCGGTGGCCCGGCCGGCGGGCGTCGGCGCTGGTCGTCGTGGTCCTCGTCGTCGCGCTGATCTCCGGACCGGCGATTCCGGTCAACCTGTTCGTCGTCGACGGCGAGCACACCTCCGAGCGCGCGGTTACCGCCGGCGACTACACCGTCGAGTACACGGACGGCACCGAGAACCAGCTCGTCCCGGTCATCGAGGCCGGCCCGTTCGAGAACGCGACGAGCCTCGAGTCCAGCGGCGTCATCGTCTCGAGCGCCGACCGAAACATCTGGATGGAGGCGACGACGACGAGTCGGCTCGCACACAGCGGCGACGCGACCGTCTACGTCGGCGGCCCCGGCTGGCGGGAGGCGGTTCACGTCGACCGCGAGGGCTGGTCCGCGACCGGCAACAGCTCGGTCTACCAGGTGTGGCTACGGGTCGGCGACGGCGACCGGTCGCTCGCCTACGAGTCCGAGGCATCGCAGGCCGATCCGACGATCGCCGATCGAAACGTGACGGTACACTCCGAGGGAGGTGAGTTCCGCCTCGCGGTCACATCGGCCGACGGCGAGGAGGCGATGGTCGATCTACCCGCCGAAAACGAGAGCGTCGACGCGAACGGGCTGACACTCGAGTACGACGACGACGCGATCTACGCGATCCACGACGGCACGCGAGTCGAGGTTGCGAGCGCGGAGAGCTACGACTGATCGTCGCGGTGAGGGGACAGCGGCCCGTGTCGCGTTCGACCCCGCGTCGAGGGTCAGGGTGAACCGTCTCCGCACCGGCTCACGTCGGCTGGAGGTTCCGATTCACCCGGAACACGTTGGCCGGGTCGTATCGCCCCTTGGCCTCGAGGAGTCGGTCGTAGTTGCGTCCGTACGTCTCTTCGATTCGCCCCCGGCTCTCGTCGGCGGTCTGAAAGTTGATGTAGTTACCCGTCGAGAAGGGATGGAACCCCTTCCACGCATCGCGAACCCACTCGCGGTACCGTTCGCCGTCCGGGTCGTCCGGCTCCCACATGCCCGCTGCGCCGTAGACGAATCGGGCGTCTCGGTTGCCGACGGACCCATCGTCGGCGTCGCGCTCGTTGAGCGCCCCGCCGACGTGTGCGAAGAGCAACTGGCCGCCCGGGATAGGGTTGTCCGCGGCTAACTCCCGCATCGTCGCCAGCAGGTCGTCCTCGAGTTCGGCGGCGAACTCGGTCTTCCAGTAGTAGTGGTTCCCCTTCGGCTGGGTCGCATCGAGGTAGGACTGGATCTCGGTGTAGGACTGCTCTCGAAGCACGTCGACGATGGGGTCGGGAAGCGCCCGAATCGGTGCCAGCGCCTCGTCGACGGCGGCCAGGTCGCCGCTGTAGCAAACTGCCATCGCACAGATCCGCCTGCCGTGCCACGCTTCAGGGACGAACGGGGCCGGCGGTGCCCGGCGCATGAGCAGAAACGCCGTGAGCTCCCTGGGCGCGGTGGCGGTGAGCTCTCGATAGGCCGCGAGGATCTCCGCGGCCCGCTCGAACGGCCAGGCGATGAGCCCGCCGTAGACGGTCGGCCCGACCTCGTGGAGTCGGAACGTAAACGAGGTGACGACGCCGAAGTTGTGACCGGCACCGCGAACCGCCCAGAAGAGATCGGGGTGCTCCTCGCGGCTGGCGCGGCGGACCTCGCCGTCGGCGGTAACGATCTCGACCGCGAGGAGGTCGTCGACCGTCCAGCCGAACCGGCGGGTCAGATAGCCGAAGCCGCCACCGAGGGTCAGCCCCGCCAGCCCGACCTCCGAGACGAAGCCACAGGAGGTCGCAAGCCCGTGGAGCTGCGTCTCCCGGTCGAGGTCGCCGAGCTGACAGCCCCCCTGGGCGATGGCCGTTCGCTCGTCGGGATCGACGACGACGCCGCGGAGTCCGGAGAGGTCGACGGTAAGCCCGCCGTCGGCCAGCGCCGTCCCGGCGATGTTGTGGCCGCCTCCCTTGACCGAAAGCAAGAGGTCGTGTTCGCGGGCGAAGTTCACGGCGGCTACGACGTCGGCCGTTCCCGTCGGCCGGACGACGAGGGCGGGCGTCTTCTCGATCATCCCGTTCCAGGTGCGCGTCGATTCTTCGTAGCCCGGGTCTTCGGGCGTGAGGAGTGAGCCCCGTAGCTGCTCGCTAAACGACTCGAGGGCCGCCGCCGGAAGCGAGGCCGTGGCTCCGTCTCGAGTAGTGAGGGTCGTTCGACTCATGAGCCCCGGTCGGATCGCCGTGTTAGCTGGTCGGGAAACGGTTCTCTGGCCGCTACATCGGTGTGAATCGGCGGTTTCATGGCTTCCTCTTCGTGGTTTCGACCCTCCGTTTCGTCTGCCCCATCGGTGGGTCGACACACCGGGCAGCTCGACGCGGAAGGATGGGTGAACTGTTAGATGGCGGCCTGCATCGTCTTATCCCGTGAAAATCTGTCGCCCCCTGACGGCTGTTCACCCGGTGAACAGCAATGGGAGATGAGTCGCCACGGCTCCGCTACGTCGGCCGATCGCCGGACCACTCGATGCGAAAGACCTCGGCCGCGAGCGTCCGGGAGTCGTCGGTGTGGAACTCGAAGCGCCGTTCGATCGGGAACGCCGCGCGGAAGGCGTGGGTCACCTCCCCGCCGTGGTCGGCCGCGAAGGACTCGAGAAACGCCTGGCTCCCCTCGTTGTGGATCGTATAAGAGACGGTCGCGACCCGGGCGGCTGTCTCGAGGAACGCCCGGTCGGCGCCCTCGTTGCCCCGCTGGGCGCCGAACGGCGGATTCGAGAGCACGGTGATCCCGTCCGCCGGACAGAGCGGCAGCCGGGTGGCGTCTCCCCGGAGCCAGCCGATCTCGGGACGCTCGAGGACGGCGCGTTCGTTCTCCCGCGCCAGCGCGAGCGCGTCCGCGTCGACGTCGACCCCGACGACCGACGTCGAGCCGGCGAGGGCGGCGCCGATCGCCAGCATTCCGGTGCCCGTGCCGAGATCGACCACGCGCTCGAGGTCGCCCTGGATCGCGGCGAGGTGACAGACGTGAGCCGCGATCTCCGGCGGCGTGAGATACTGCTCTAAGGAAACCGACGGGTCGGAGAAGTCGCGGACTGACTCGAGGCGGCGGGCGATCGTGCGCCGTGACGGCATCGAGGGTGGTTCAGGACTCGAGACTAATGGGTGCGTCGAGTTCGAGGGCGAGCCCCTCGCGGTCGGCCCGCTCGGCGCAGGCCGCCAGCGCGGGACGGACCTTCTCGGGGTTCGCCACCTCCTCGGCCTCGACGGTCACCGAACCGACGCCGAGGAACGCACCCGCGCGCACGTACGACCGGATCCGGTCGACCTCGCGCTGGGTGTCGAGCGAGCAGTCCTCGTCGAAGCAGGCGTCGACGGTCAGCCCGGCGGGGAACAGCCCGTTGCGGTTCAGCTCGCGCTTTAAATCCCGCAGGTACTCCGGCGCCGTCGACTCCAGGGCGTCGGCCTCGAGTCGGACCGGCGTGACGTCTTCGGGCCGACAGCGTTCGATCGTTCGGTCCACGTTCGGGGGGAGAGTCGCGCTCATTACGAACCCATACACATGCCGCATACAAAAGCTTTAGCAAATGCTTAGTAGTAATTCTCCCTCGGCCGAGGGCCCGAAAGCGAGCGAGTGGACGACGACCGCGCCCGTCGGTGACGCAACCGCATACAGTTAAGAACGCTCGATGACAGATACCACTATGGACGACTGCCCGCGCTGTGGCTCCGCGCTCGAGCGACTCGAGCTGGGCGAGGTCGAAACGATCGCCTGCGGTCGCTGTGGCTTCGCGGACGTCCCCGTCGACCACGAGAGCGACCGGCCGAGACTCGAGTCCTGGCGGGACGCGCTCGAGCGGTTCTACGAGCGGTAACTCGAGCCTGCGGCTCCGTCGGCGTCGACGCAAAAAAGCGGGTTCGGCTCGGTTACTCGGCGGCGGCCGCTTCGACGTCCTCTTCTTCGTGTTCGACGTCCTCGTCCGAGCGGGCGGCGACGAGGCCACCCCGGGCGACGCTGTACAGCGGCTCGCCGGCGTGGGAGACGCCGCTGATCGAGAACGGAATGTTCGCGTCCTCCAGGTGGTCGCGGAACAGCGCCTCGAAGCCGCTGGGGCTCGAGGTGCCGCCGGTGACGACGACGGGCACGTCGAGACCCTCCTCGACGTCCTCCTCGTCGACCTCCGCGACGATGTTCTCGATGACGTAGTCGAGTAAGTTCTCGTAGTAGATCGACAGCGCCCCTTCGACGCCGCCGACGTCCGTCGTGAAGTCGAGTTCGAAGTCGTTCTCCTTGATCGAGGTGACCTTGTCGACGGGCGTGCCCGTCGCGCGGGCGGCCTGCTCGTCGACCCAGTCGCCGCCGCGGGCGACGGAGAACTTCATGACCGGCACCGCGTAGTAGGAGAGACAGACGTTCGTCATCCCCGCACCGAAGCTGATGCCGAGTCCGGTGAAGTTGTTGTCCGCGAGTTCGGAGTAGACGACGGACATCCCCTCGTTGATGGGTTCTGCGTCGTAGCCCATATCGTTCAGGAACGACTCGATCGTCTTCTGGTGGTACAGCGTCGAGAGATCGTCGTCGATCGGGTCCGCGGGCGTCGAGAAGTACAGCTTCTCGTCCGGATAGGCGGGTTCGCCGACGACCTGCTCGATGATGAGCTTCATCATCGGGATCGCGCTCTTCTCGTCGGCCGAGAGGATCCCGTGTTTCATCGGGCGGCGGGTCTCCTTGTTGAAGATGTTCGCGAAGTTCAGCGCGTCGTCGCCGACGACGTACACCTTGTCGTCCTTCCGAATGTGGAGGACTTCGCTCCGCGAGAGCATCTGCTCCGCCATATCCGAGTACTCGATCTCGACGAATGAGTTTCGTTGCTGGACGAATACCGTGTCGTTACCGTCCTGTTGTGCCGACAGGATGTTCATCGTGCCGACGTCTAGGCCCTTAGCCATATTCGGGCAAGGTATCTACCGGATTATAAAACTATGTGAAAAATAGGACTGTCTATATATGATGTCCCGAACGACCGGACGAATTACCGTCGGTTGAGCGCCGCTCGGACCCCCTCTACGACGCCGTTCAGGCGGACCCTGGCGCTGGCGACGAATCCTCCGGAATCAGCTGTCGCGACCTCCTCGAGGCGCTGTTTTTCTCTGAGTTCCTTCAGTTTCGCCGTCTGATCGTCGACGGTCGAACTCGAGGTCGCCGTCTTCGTGTCGCCGCCTTTCAATCCCTTGAGGCCGGCGACCTGCGCGTCGACGCCGCTCGAGCGGGTGGTCTTCGCCTCGACGTTGACGTCGGCGTCGTCGAACTGGTGTTCGGAGAAGCTCAGCCGCTTGTGCTCGGTCTTCTCGACGCCGCCCCACGAGAGTTCGACGCCCTCCATCGCGGCGTCGATGTCGTCGCGGATCTCCTCGTCGGAGTAGGATTCGGCCGCAGCCTCCTCCTCGGCGGGCACCGCCTCGACCGCCCGCGCCATATCGAGGTAGTGAGCGATGAGGGCGGCGCCGGTCGCGGCGGTGACGGCTGCAAGTCCGAGGGCGTAGCCGCCGACGACCGCGAGGGTGTAGTCGGCGCCGTAGTTGTTCCAGTTCGAGGGGTACGCCGCGACGAAGCCGACGACGGCGCCGACGGTCACGGCGACGCCGGCCGCGGAGACGCCGCGAACGCGACGCTCTGCAGGCAGGAGGGTGACGACGCCGATCATCGTGACCGGGAGGGAGAGCATTCCCAGCGCGTAGGCAGCCTGCGCCCACGACCAGTAGGGCGACCCGGCGGTCGTCTCGTACCGATTCGCCACGACGAACAGCGTCAACGCGAGGAGCGCGAGGGCGATTCCACCGACGAACAGTCCGAATCCGCCGTAGACGTCCGTCCGGTTCTCCGGTTCGCCGATATAGCGGCGGTAGAGGTCGAACAGGGTCCCGTCGGGGTTCGAGTCCGCAGTCATCACCCCCTCCGTTTACACTCCAGGAACATGACTTTTCGGACGAACAACTCGGTGCATTATATGTCGAGATGGACGTTCCGCGGGAGACTCGAGTCGCCCCCGCGCTCACGCGCCGAGGATTCCGAGCTCCTCGGCTGCGCCCATAATCGCGAAGATCACGACCAGAACGATCGTGACCACGTAGTAGAGCTTCCACGTCGTCGACGGCCGAAACGCCTCGGGAAGGCGGCGCTCGACGACGTACCAGTTCGCCGGGTAGAAGAACACCTCGAAGATGACGAGGATCACCGAGATCCAGAGGATGAGCGTCACCGGCAGGGTGCCGATGACGGCGATCGGGATCAGACTCCCGATGCCTATTCCGACGACGACGAACCGGCGGATGCGCTCGCCGTCGAGGTCGTCGTTCTCGAGCGCCAGCGGCAGGATGTCCGCCGTCGCCCGCGAGGCGCCGTCGAGGAGCGTGATCACCGTCGAGTACAGCGCGGCGAAGGCGCAGAGGAGCATCGCCCAGAACGACCACGGACCGAACGAGTCGCTGAGGATCTCGCCGAGGACGAACGCGAGGTTCTCGTCGGTCGGCGGGTTCGGATACAGGACGTTCGCCGCGAGAACGACCATGCTGAGCATGATCACGAGACTGAACGCGTAGCCGATGTTGAAGTCCCGGCGCCCGGTCTTGATCCAGGCCGCGATGTAGTCGTGGTAGCGCTCGTTGTCGGGATCGACTCCCTTCTTGCGAAGCGCCTGGGCCCCTTCGTCCTTGGCCATCGACCAGCTACCGATCAGGATGCTGGTGCTGTGGCCAGTTGGCGCGAAGCCGGCGGCGGCGGCGAACAGTCCGACGAACAGCGCGAGCGAGGTCCCCTCGGGCAGCCCCGTCGCAGTCTCGGCGATCACGTCGGTCGACGGCGGCCCGAACAGCACGCCGAGGACGATGAGTCCGCCGAGAATCGCGGTGAACACCTTGAGGATGTTCTCGAGCAGGCCGTACCGCGAGAACAGCACGAGCACGACGGCGATGGCGAGCAGGATCACGTACGCCGACAGCGGCTCCAGCGGCGTCAGCGCCGCTGCGAGTGCGGCCGTTCCGAAGCCGACGGCGGCCGTAATCCCCGTGTAGAGAACGGTAAAAATGAACACGGAGATCCACATCGCCCAGTTCTTCGGTCCGGGGAGGTCGCCGTAGGCTTCGACGGGGTTGCCGCCGACGCCGTAGGTGTACCGGATGCCCAGTTCCCAGCCGCCGTACTTCGCGACGTAGATCAACAGGAAGATCCACACCGCGAAGATGCCGAAGAAGCCTCCCAGCGTGGGTGCGAGGATGATGTGGCTCCCGCCGATGCTGATCAGCGCCCACAGCATCGACGGCCCGAAGTGGTTCCTGAAGAATCCGGTCCACGATTCGGCGGGGTACTCGAGTTCCTCGTCCGTCAGTTCGGTCACGGTCGTTCCTCCCGGCCCGCACTCGGCCGGACTCGTCGAAGCGGTCGGCGCGTCGTGTGAGTTCTTCTCATGCGACACGCCAACCGAAGCACGAACACTACGTAAATCTATGTCACTCGAGGACACGCCGCGAACGGACCGTTCTACGTCGACGTACTTTCGGCCGGCGGTCGGCGGGCGGCTGGTGGCAAGCGCTACCGCCCGACGATGGACGTATGGTGTGTGACTCACAAACACCGTACTAGATGGGCAGCCAGACACGACAGCGATTGACCGAGGCCCTCGAGTCGCTCGCGGTCACCACGTCGTCCGCGACCGCCGCGGATCTCCCCGACCACGTCGCGCGGGTGATCGACGAACCCGCGGTCGGCGCCCCGCTCCCGTTCGCGCCGGGCGCGCTCGAGGCGACGGCCGTCGACACCGATCCGACCCCCGACTCGCTCGCGTCGGCGAGAACGGGCGTGACGCCGGCCCGGTTCGCGATCGCGGAGTACGGAACGCTCGCGATCCCGTCGACGTCGGCGGGCGAGGAACCCGTGAGCCTCTACCCGCCGAAACACGTCGCCGTCGTCGCCGAGAGCGACGTCTACGACGACCTCGGCGGCGCGTTCGACCGGCTCGCCGGTGAGTTCGCCGACGGAACCGACAGCGTCGTGTTCGCGACCGGCGTGAGCGCGACCGCCGACATGGGCGAACTGGTCGAGGGGGTCCACGGCCCCCGCGAGGTCCACGTCGTCGTGGTGACCGACCGATGAGCCGGAACGCAGACGAGAGCCGCGCCGAGCGGATTCGAGCGATCCTCGAGACCGAGGGCCCCGCGGTCTCGGCGAACGCCTCCCTGCTCAACGAGAAGCGCTACGACGCGATCGACTCGTTTCCGGCCTACGACGAACTCCGCTCGGAGGCGCGGGGGATCAAGGAGGACGCGATCGCCCAACTCCCCGAGCTGATCGACCGCGTCACCGAGGCGGTCGAGGACAACGGCGGAACGGTGTACCTGGCCGCCGACGCGGCCGACGCGAACGCGTACGTCGAGTCCGTCGCCGCGGACCGCGGCGTCGACTCCGTCGTCAAGAGCAAGTCGATGACCACCGAGGAGATCGAGGTCAACGACCACCTCGAGTCCCGCGAGATCGACGTCTGGGAGACGGATCTCGGCGAGTTCGTCCTCCAGGTCGCAGACGAGGCGCCGAGTCACCTCGTCGGGCCGGCGATGCACAAGTCTCGCGCGGAGATCGCGGCGCTGTTCAACGGCCACTTCGAGCCCGAGGAACCGCTCGAGACCGCAGAGGAACTGACCCGCTTCGCGCGAGACTACCTCGGCGAGCGGATCCGCGAGGCCGACATGGGGATGACCGGCGCGAACTTCGTGCTCGCCGAGTCGGGGACGATCGTCCTCGTCACCAACGAGGGCAACGCCCGAAAGAGCGCGGTCACGCCCGACACCCACGTCGCGGTCGCGGGCGTCGAGAAGCTGCTCCCGTCGGTGGCGGAACTCGAGCCGTTCGTGCAACTCATCGCGCGCGCGGCGACCGGGCAGCCGATCGCCCAGTACGTCTCCATGCTCTCCCCGCCGACCGAGAGCCCGACCCTCGACTTCGAGAGCGACGAACTCGGCGGGGGCGACCGCGAGTTCCACCTCGTCCTGCTCGACAACGGCCGATTCGATCTCCGGGAGGACGACGAACTCCGGGAGACGCTGTACTGCATCCGCTGTGGCGCGTGTGCGAACTCGTGTGCGAACTTCCAGTCCGTCGGCGGCCACGCCTTCGGCGGCGAGACGTACACCGGCGGGATCGCCACCGGCTGGGAGGCGGGAGTTCACGGCGCGGAGAGCGTCGCGGAGTTCAACGACCTCTGTACCGGCTGTACCCGCTGTGTGAACGCCTGCCCGGTCGAGATCGACATCCCGTGGATCAACACCGTCGTCCGCGACCGCCTGAATCGTGGGCAGGACCCGGACCGGTTCGACCACCTCGTCGACGGCCTCCTGCCGGACGAAGAAGCGCCCGGATTCACGCTCCAGAAGCGGCTGTTCGGCAACTTCGAGAGCCTCGCGCGGGTCGGCTCGGCGACCGCGCCCGTCTCGAACCGGCTGGCCTCGAGTCGCCCGGTTCGCGCAGTCCTCGAGCGCGCGGTCGGGATCGACCGACGCCGGGAACTGCCGACGTTCGCCCGCCGGACGCTGATCGACTGGTTCGACGCCCGTGGCGGCTCCCGGGTCGCCCCCGCGGACGCGACGCGCGAGGCCGTCGTCTACCCCGACACGTACACGAACTACCTCTCGCCCGAGCGGGGGAAGGCGACGGTTCGGGCCCTCGAGTCGCTGGGGGTCGCCGTCCGGGTGCCGCCGGTCGGCGAGAGCGGGCGGGCACCGCTGTCCCAGGGAATGGTCGACACGGCGCGCGCTCGCGCGAGCGACGTGTACGGGAGCCTCGCCGAACACGTCGACGCCGGCCGCGATGTCGTCGTGATAGAGCCGTCGGACCACGCGATGATCCACCGCGAGTACGAGCGCCTGCTCCCCGCAGCGTCCGCACGTCGGCTCCGGGAGTCGAGCTACGACGTCATGGAGTACGTCTACGGGCTGCTCGAGAACGGCGCCGACGCCGACGCGCTGCGTGCGGGCGACGGGGAGGCGGTCGCCTACCACGGCCACTGCCAGGGCCGGACGCTGGGAACCGACGCCTACGCGGTCGCCGTCTTGGAGCGTCTGGGCTACGACGTTCGCACGTCAGACGTCGAGTGCTGCGGGATGGCCGGCAGCTTCGGCTACAAGCGCGCCTACTACGAACTGAGCGTGGACGTCGGCGAGCCCCTCGCCGACTCGTTCGCCGATGCGGAAACGGTGCTCGCGAGCGGCACCTCCTGTGGGGAGCAACTCGAGGCGCTGCTCGAGCGGCCGGCTCGACACCCGATCGAACACGTCGGGCCGCAGTAGCTCGAAAAGAACCTCAGTCCTGACAGCAGCCGCCGGCCTCGCCGCCGAAGTCGACCGCGAGCGGCTCGGAGATCGCCTTGTTGACCTCCTCGAGTCGGCCCGAGAGCCGGCTCTTGGCCTCGAGGAACTCCGCCATGACGGGGATCGAGTGGAGCTCATCCTGGGTCCGCTGGAGCGTCTGGAGGTCCTCCTGGGTGGCGGTTCCGGACTGGCGGGCGAGCATGAACTCCTGGCGGATGCGCTCGAACTCGTCGATCTTCGCCTGGGCCTCCTCGGAGTTCTCGACGGCCGTCTGGGCGGCCTCGAACTCGCGGTAGGCCGGTAGTTCGGTGATCGCCTCGCCCAGTTCCCGACCGAGTTCCTCCGTGCGGCTCGTTTCGATGCTCATACTCGTCGTTGGGAGGCGTGCGGTTTCAACCTGCCGGATCCGGAGGGGCAGAAAGCGCCGCCGTTATACGTCCGTGGCCGTAACGACGGGTAATGAGCCAGGAGTCGGAGTACAGCGACGGAGACCTCCGGAACACCGGAATGAGCCTCAAACACGATCGCGAGTGGGATTACGAACTCGAGCGGATCGTCGAGGCGATCGACGAGCGCGACGCGACGACGGTCGGCTTGCAGTTCCCCGAGGGGCTGAAACGTCGCGGTCCGAAGGTGGCCGACGACCTGCGGGCGCTCTCCGGCGACGAGGTGACGTTCATGCTCTCGGGCCAGCCCTGCTACGGGGCCTGCGACCTCGACACCTACCTGATGAAGCGCACCGACGTCTTCGTCCACTTCGGCCACTCGCCGATGAAGAACACGGACAAGGTGATCTACGTCCCGCTGTTCTCGAACGTCGAGGTGACGCCGATCATGGAAGAGGCCCTGGAGACGCTCGAGCCACCGGAAGAAACGGAAGGCGTCGGCCTCGTCACGACCGCCCAGCACATGAACCGCTACGAGGAGATGACTGCGTTCTTAGAGGACCGGGGCTACGAGGTATACAGCCGCCGCGGCGACGACCGACTCACCCACGAGGGCCAGGTTCTGGGCTGTAACTACGCCAGCGCGGACGTCCCCGCCGACCAGGTGCTGTACGTCGGCGGCGGGAAGTTCCACCCGCTCGGGCTGGCGATGGAACACCCAGAGAAGCACGTCGTGATCGCCGACCCCGTCAACAACGTCGTGACGGTGGCGGACACCGAGAAGTTCATGAAACAGCGCTACGGTGCGGTCCACCGCGCGATGGACGCCGAGAAGTGGGGCGTCATCTTCTGTACCAAGATCGGTCAGGGGCGCTGGGAGACCGCCCAGGAGATCCTGGCGGACAACGACGACGCCTACCTCATCACGATGGACGAGGTCACCCCCGACCGCCTGCGGAACTTCGACATGGACGCCTTCGTCAACACCGGCTGTCCGCGGATCACGACCGACGACGGCCCGCGCTTTCACAAGCCGATGCTCACCCCCGGCGAGTACGAGATCGCGGTGGGCAACGAGCCGCTCGAGAATCTCTCCTTCGACACGTTCCACGGCACCTGGTAGCGCCCCCGGTTCTCCGCCCGAGCCGTTCTACGTCTCGATCGCCGCGTGCGCTCGCTCCGACGTGATCGCCTCGTACCGACAGGCGACTTCGTCCCAGTCGACGACGCTCCACCACGCCTCGACGTAGGCCGCCCGGTCGTTCTCGTACTGGAGGTAGTAGGCGTGCTCCCAGACGTCGAGCGCCAGAAGCGGCACCGACCCCTGGTGAGCGAGGTCGTTCTGACCCTCGAGCTGGCCGATCACGAGGCCGTCCGCGAGCGGCTCGTAGAACAGCATCGCCCAGCCGTCGCCCTCAACGTTCTCGGCCGCGGCGGTGAACTCCGCGCGGAACGCCTCGACCGAGCCGAAGTCGGCCTCGATCGCCTCCAGCAGTTCGCCGTCGGGGTCGCCGCCGCCGTCCGGACTCATTCCGTCCCAGAAGACGACGTGGTTGACGTGCCCGGAGAGGTTGAACGAGAAGTCACGTTTGGCCGCCCGGACGCCCTCGAAGTCGCTCTCGGCGCGCATCTCATCGACCGTCTCGAGGGCCTCGTTCGCGCCGTCGACGTACGCCTGGTGGTGGGCGCCGTGGTGGAGTTCCATGATGCGTTCGTCGATGTGCGGCTCGAGTGCGTCGTACTCGTAGGGGAGGTCGGGAAGGTCGTAGCTCATCTGTGTGGCGTTCGCTTCGTCGTAGTCGTCGGCCGAGACGCCGGGGAGCGTTGATCCGAGCGCCGCCGCCCCGGTCGCGATACCGAGCGTCTGCAGAACGGTTCGCCTGTCGGGTGTCGGTCGTCGCATCGTTGGTGACTGTCACAGTGAAGTGGATGAACGTTCTGCAGGCGAGAGACGGGGCGGGTGACTGACGGCGAGGACTCGAGTCCGACCCGGCCGAAGACAACACTTACGCCGATACCCGAACGTGGTTCGGGTATGTCCACCAGCGACTGGGGCGACTGGCTCGTCCGCGACATCGAAGACGCCCACCCCGACGGCGTCGGCGTCTGGTACCTCGGCTGCAACGGCTTCGTTTTAAAGGGGAGCGAGGGAACGACGATCTTCGTCGACCCTTACCTCGGGCTCGGTGACCCACCCCGGACCGTTCGGATGATCCCGGTGCCGTTCGACCCCGAGGACGTTCGGGAGGCCGACGCCCTGCTCGCGACCCACGAGCACACCGACCACGTCCACGGCCCCAGCCAGGCGCCGATCCTCGAGAACACGGGCGCGACGCTGTACGCACCCGACGACAGCCTCGCGGTCGCCCGCGAGGCGGAGAACTGGACCGACGAGTGGGCGGTCTCCGACGACCAGTTCGAGGAGGTGACCGAGGGCGACACGCTCGAGATCGGCGAGTTCACGGTCCACGTCGAGCCGGCGAACGACCCCGACGCGAGCCACCCCGTGAGCTACGTCGTCGAACACGACGCCGGAACCTTCTTCCACGGCGGCGATACGAAACCGACCGACGAGTTCGACCGGATCGGCGAACAGTACGACATCGACCTCGGCGCGCTGGCGTTCGGCACCGTCGGTCGCGTGCCGGAGAAAGAAACCGGGGAGCCGAAGCGCACCCGCTGGTACAACGACGAGAATCAGATCGTCGAAGTCGCCGAAGCGCTCCGACTCGAGGCCCTCCTCCCCTCTCACTGGGACATGTGGCGCGGGCTGACGTCCGATCCGAAGGTGCTTCACCACCACGCCCGGAGCTTCGAGTACCCTCGGCGGCTCGAACTCGTCGAGATCGGCGATCGCGTCGATCTCGGCCGCTAAATACCAGATCTGATACTGCCCGCTTCCTTTATGGTAATTCTCTCGTAACGTTCGACCCATGAGCAGCACCGCCGATACGGACGAGGTTGTCGAGGTCAGTGCCGACGGGGTGACCGTGCGAAAGCGGTTCACCGCCGACGAGTTCCCCGTGCCAGCGATTCGGTTCGAGATCGAGTGCGACCGGGACGAACCGGTTCCGTTCCGACTCTCCGAACAGATCCCACCGTCGTTCCCGATGGACAGCGTCGGGTTCCACCCGGAGTACCACAGCGACGACTGGACGGCGTTTCAGGACCATCGCGTCGAGTTCTCCGGCGTCGCCGACCCCGACGAGTCGTTCGTGACGGTGTACGGGATCCGACTCGACGACGAGACGGACGTCGACCAGTTCCTCTCGGAGCCGGCGCTCGCGGTCGACGGTCCGACCGACGACGCGGACGACGAACCCGCCGGGGACGACGCCGAGACCGCCGAGGTCGACGATACGATGATCGACGACATCATCTCGGAGGACCGAAACCAGGTCGTCAAGGACATGCTGAGCGGCGAGGCCGACGCCGTCCCCGGCCTCGAGGACGACGACGAGGAGGCCGCGATCGCGGCGCCGGCTCCGCCGGAGGCGGACGAAGACGAATCGGAGCCCGACCTCAACCTCGACCTCGGCGACGTCGATACGGAACCCGTCGCAGCCGACGACGAGGACGACCCGGAAGACGACACACCGGATATCGACCTCGGCTTCGGCGAGGACGAGATTCCCGACCCCGAGGACGTCGCCGACGCAGAACTGGACGACGACGAGCCGGCGATCGAACTCGACCTCGAGGCCGCGGCGGCCCCCGACGAGGCCGAGGGCGAGGAGGACGCCGACGACGAACCGCTCGCTCTCGAGTCGTCGGCCGACGACGACCCGGTGGACGACGGCGAACCGGAGACGGCGCTCGAGAACGAGGGCGCCGACGAGTCCGAGACCGACGCCGACGCCGAGGAACGGGCGGCCGACGCTGCGGATGAGGCCGATCCCGAAGTGGAGGACGAGTCGGATGCTGCCGGCGAGGGTGCCGACGACGAGCCGTCCGACTCCGACCGGGAGGCGACGCCGGAGCCGGTAGAACAGGCGGAGCCGGCGGAGCCGGTCGGCGCGCGCCTCGCCGCCGAAATCCGAGCGGGCGAACTCGAGGAGTCGGACCTGGCGGTGCTGCGCTCGGAACTCGACCTCGAGCCCGCCGGCCCCGACATCGCGAAGGTCGACCACCTCCAGTCGCGCGTCGAGGAGGTCGCCGCCTACACGGGCGCCCTCGAGGAGTTCCTCGACGAGGAGGGCACCGGCAGGCAGCTGATCCGCGGGTTCGAAGCCGAACTCGAGGCGTTCGAGGCGGAGCTCGCGGCGGTGGACGACCGCCTCGAGCGGACCCAGACGGAGGTCGAGGCGGCCGACGACGAGCGGGCCGACCTCGCGTCCGACCTCGAGGCGACCGACGAACTCGTCACGGACCTCCTCGAGGACGTCCACGAACACGACGCGAGCCTGGACGCCCTCGAGGACGACGTCGAGGAAACCGTAGACGAACTCTCCGACCTCGAGGAGACCGTCGAGGACGTCGAGTCGGAGCTCGAGGCGGTTTCGGCGGACGTCGCGGAGATCACCGAGTGGCGCTCGGAGCTCGGCTCGATGTTCTCGAACTGAGTCCCGTCGTCGCCGCGGTCGTTTTTGCTGTCCACGACTGGACAGGAGTGTCCGTATCCGTCCATCGAAGCGCAACTCGTTTACCCCTCGGTACCCGACCACCGGGCGATGGGCGAGACGATTCCGGTTGCGATCCCGCGGAAAGGACGGCCGCTCGAGTCGGTGCTCGACCGGCTCGCGCGCCGACTCGGCGTCACGGAGCTGGCCGACGACGTCAGCTCGACGCTTCGCCACGAGAAGGCGGTCACGAAGGGATCACTGGAGTCGGCGGACGGAGACGTCTACCGCCGCCTCGCGACGTACAGCGCCGTCGACGAGCCGACCGCGCCGGAGTACACCCTGGTGCGCGACGACCGAGCGGGGAAGCCCCGCCGGATCGTCTTCGACAGCGTTACGATTCCGCTCGAAGGGCTCGAGGGCGTCCCCGACGGCACCAGTCTCCAGCTCGTTGGCCGGGAGGAGCCGTTCCGGGCGCTTCGAACCCACGAGTTCGCGCTCGGCTTCGACAGCGCCGATCTCGTTCTCGAGGAGGTCGTCGAGCTGCGACCGGAGCCCCTCGAGCGGATCGCCGACGTCAACGCCCGAATCGACCCGGCGGACACCGACGTCCGGGTCGTCACGGGCCTCGGCGATACGGTGTATCACACGTTGATGGCGACGCCGGCGGTCGCCTCGCACACGGCGACGGTCGATCCCGCGTTTCTCGAGTCCTACGAGGGCGAGCTCTGTATCGTCCCGCGCTACGAGCGACTCGTCCAGGCCGTGCTCGGAACGCGGGCGCTCGAGGGAGTCGAGTTCCGGTACCCCGAGACGGGAGTCGAGGAGGAGGCGGCGATCGCCGACACCGGACTCGGCGTCTACCTGACGGTTACCGGCTCGACGGCCGGCGAACACGGACTGGTACTCGGCGAGCGGTTGTTCCCGAGCGAGACGGTGTTGATGGAGAACGCGGCCGAGACGACGGAGACGACCGCCGCCGTCAAGTCGGCGCTGACCGGCGTCGAATCGGAGACCGCGCTGTCAGTCCCCCGGTGATCAGGTCCCGAGCGGTCCGAGATACGTGTCGACGTGGCCGTGGCGCTCGAGGGCGATCGTCTCGAGGATCTCCGGCATTTCGCGGGCCGACGACTCCCACAACCCCGGGTGGACGAGCAACTGGAGGCGGTCGGGCCGGCCGTTCGGAAACGGCGGTTCGTCTCGCCACTTCTGGTTCGAATCCGACCGGTAGACCGGCTCGGTGAAAAACGCCGGCTGGTAGGTGTTCTCGAAGCCGTCGAACGCGACGCCGAGCACCCACTCCGGCGGCCGGTGAAACGAGACGATGTCGACCGTCCGGCCGACGAGCTGGCCGATCACGTCACACTCCGCGCGAACCATCGTCGTGAGCTCGTCGACGTCGGGCTCGGACGACCAGTAGTGGTGGGTGTTGAAGTGTAACGCCACCTCGTGGCCGAGCGCGTCGATCTCCGTGAGCGCCCGTACGTTGTCGACCTCGAGTAAGTTGTAGACCGGCGTGGTCAGGAGAAAACAGTACGTCGACGTCACGCCGAGGTCCGCCTCGAGTCTGGCCATCTGGAGTGCGGTTCGCGGCGAGAGGTCGACGTCGTGGCGAAGCGCGATCTCGTCGCGTCCGATCGTCGAGAACCGGGTGAACGAGAACCCGTCGTCCAGCAGCGACTGCAGCAACCGCTCGTACGCGTCGAAGCTGTAGTCGAGTCGCCGCGGAACCGAGAGTTCAGGCATCCGCTTCGACCTCCGGCTCCGATTCGGCGCCGTCGGTCGGCGTACTCGAGAGGTTGTGTCGCTGCTCTGTGCCGTCTATCCGGCCGTTTTCGCCCGTCGACTCGAGGACCTGACCGGCCTCCGGGGTAAAGCGGTCGGCCTCCCACTCCCTGACCAGCACCGTGCCGTCGGCGGTGGCGACGACGAACTCCCCGGTCCAGAAGACGTCGACGACGGTTCCGGGGTCGGCCGTCGGTGCGATGTCGCTCGAGAACGGAATCGCCTCCCAGATCATCACCCGCTCGTCTTCGTAAAACGTGAACGCGCCCGGGTACGGATCGGCGACCGCACGGACGAGGTTGTACACCCGGTCGGTCCCGTCGCCCCAGTGGATCGCTCCGTCCTCGGGCGTCCGCTTCGGATAGTACGTCGGGTCGCCGCGCTGTGGCTCCCGACGCTGCTCCTCGGCGAGTATCGGTTCGATCACCTCGAGCAGCATCTCCTTGAGCAGCATCGTCACCTTGTAGTAGAGCGTCTCGATGGTGTCGTACTCGGTGATGTCGAACTTTCGCGTCGTCACCACGTCGCCCGAATCCGCGCCCGGATCGAGTGCGATCACCGAGAGGAGAAACCGGTCGCGGTCCTCGATGAGCGACCAGTTAAGCGGCGAGCGCCCCCGCCCCTCCGGCAGTCCGAACGCGCTGCCGTGGTTTCCCAGCGCGCCGTACGTGGCCGTCTCGAGGATCGCCTCCGGGACGAGGCGCTGCCAGCCGTTGACGACGAGCAGGTCCGGATCGAACGCCTGGAACCGCTCGAGGTCCGCCTCGCCGGTCATCGAGTACGACTCCGGTCGGTACACCGGGAGTCCGTGTTCGTCCGCGACCGGCGCGAGCGACGCATACCCCGAAACTGCGTTCGCCCGCGCCATCTCCGGCCCGATCGTGACGACGCCGGTGATCGGAACGTCGCGCTCGAGCAGCGTCTCGAGGACGTCTCTGGCGGGAGCAGTGCAGCCGACGTAGACGACCGAGTGCTGGTTCGCGTCCGTCATGTCCACCGGTGTGACGACCACGACCATTGTTACGTGCCGATTTCCGACTGGTTCGTCGATCGTACCGGACGGCGGTGCCGAATTGGGTATATCATTATGGAGTTTGTCAGTAGCGCCTCGATCACTCGCGGACCAATATGGGTAGTAATACCGGGTGACAATGGTGTGGCCACACCGGGGCGCTCACGGGGCGTTCGCGGTCGACGCGTTCGCTTCGACTACGATCGCGTACGGCGTGCATACGTGCGGTACAACGGAGGCGACTCGAAGGTGTACGCCCTGCCCTCGAGACACCGTCAGCACCGCTGCTCGCCCATCAATCGCGGCCGACCAACACCGCTGTCGGATCGTCCGCCTCTCTTTTCTTCCGTCTTGGAGCCTTCGAGAACGGACCTGCAGCCGATCGGCGAACGGGAATTTCGAACGACCTCCGCGACGGTTCCGCGCTGATCCGCTCGAGAGGTCGTGTGCGCTCGAGAATCCGGTCAGCCGTCACGCCCTGAAAGCGCGACTGTGCTCGTCATAGCACCGCCTCTCCGCACTGCCAGCGTTCGATAGCAGTCGGACGGTCAACTTGCGCGTTGGTGTCTCCGAACCGGATAGGGACGTCGCCGAAAACGACGCGACTTGCGCCAACCCTGGCGAATGTACCAGATAAAATGCAGTCTCTGACGGCGAATTTCGGAGCCACGAGTTACCGATCACGGGGTTCTGGAACCGATGTTGGTGTACCACGGATCGAACGATATCCCAACAGAGGGGACCAGACACCTGTAACAGAGATGTGAAATCACAGGACTAAATTGAGTCGATATACGAAATTGAGTGCCCAACAATCACGTATTACTGGAGTCACTGCTGAAGATAAAGTCCCTTATCCGGACACAGGGGATACAGTGAAGGTGCTGGGGTGAGAGACTCGCGTATGGCCGATTCCGCGGACACGTCCAACGTCGCGGTCAAGACGTACGTCCCCACCTATCAGAAAGAAGAGTGGAAGGAACACGCCGATACTCTGGGGATGAGCCAGAGCGAGTTCGTCAGATCGATGGTACAGGCCGGCAGACGAGGGTTCGAGTCCGATCGAGAGGAACCCCGTTCTGAGGACGCAACCCCTAGGGGTAACGCGCTCGAAACACGGGTCCTCTCGTTACTCGAGTCTGATACGTACTCGTGGGAGGAGCTGCTGGACGCGGTCAGCGAGGACATCGAGTCGCGACTCGACGAGGCGCTCGAGAAACTCCAGGCCGAAAACGAGGTTCGCTACAGCGGCCGCCACGGCGGGTACACCGTCGTCGGGAGGGGCGATGGCGACTGACGCCGAGACTCCGGAGGTCGTCGAGGACCCGATCGCGTACTTCCTCGACGATCAGCGCTACCACGGCAAGAGCGAGCGAACGCTCGAGGCCTACGAGCGCGTCCTGCGGCAGTTCGAGGCGTTTCTCGCCGACCACACCGGTTCGCCCGTTTCGCCCGAGAACGCCGGTCGGCGGGAGTGTATGGCCTGGGTGCACTCGCTTCGCGGCAGACACGAGCCGAGTACGGTCGCGACGTACGCCTCCTACGCCCACCGGTTTTACGACTACATGAACCGCGTAGGGGTGTTCGAATCGAATCCGATGGCGCTCGTCACTGAGGAGATGAACGAATCCATCGATACGAACCCGACGAGGCGCGACCTCTCGGTCGCGGAGATGCGCTCGTTCGTCGGGGAGATCGACCACCCCCTCGAGCGCGCCGTGATCCTCACGCTTCTCAAGACGGGAATGCGCGTCGGCGAGCTGTGTAACCTGGATCTCCGGGATCTGCACACGGACGTCACGACCGTCGAAATCGACTGGACGCCGCGTGTCCACTTAGACGCCCGACCCGACTCGCTGTACGTCTCCGCTGAACCCGCTCGCGGCGTCGTCGTCAACGGCGAGGAGCGGACGGCGTCGAACAAGCGAAAGCGCGAGACGGTGATCCCCGTCGACGCGGAGCTACGACGAGCGCTCGAGCCGTGGCTCGCGATCCGTCCCGACGCGGTCTCGCCGGCTGAGCCGCTGTTTCTCGACACGGGCGACGCGTGGGGGCGGCGCCTCGAGCCCTCGGACGTTCGCTACATCGTCGAGCGACATGCCCGCGAACGCGGCTGGTACCGGACGGGAGGCGGCGCCGCAGAAAACGTCACCCCGCACTACTTCCGGCACTTCTTCACGACGCACCTCCGCGACCGAACGGGTGATAGAGGGGTCGTGAAGTACCTTCGCGGGGACGTCGCGAGCGACGTCATCGACACGTACACCCACAACTGGGGCGACCAGGTTCGGTCCGTCTACGAGGCGAACATCTACTCGCTGCTGTAACGACGCTTACCGTCGGTTTTCTGTGCTCACACTGACCTCGTCGAACGTTAGATCCATTATCTGATAGGTGACAGTGGCGCCCACGCGACGTACAAACCATATCACGATATACGAAATTCCGCCTATCGGGGGTAGCGGGCGATCGAATTCAGGAGTGCGGAAATCGACTTCTGCAGCGCCACGGAGAGCGCGTCTCGGCGCTCGCGTCCCTCGAGTGTCGGAGGTGACGAGCGACGGGGATGAGACTGCGTCGTCCACGTGGGTCCGTCGGTTAGAAGAGCAGCTACGTGGAGTCCTCGGAGGAGCGGCCGACCCCCGGATCGTCTCTATCGTCCTCGCTGGCCACCTCTTCGAACCAGCGGCCGACCGTTCGCTGGCGCTTTCGCTCCTGGAGTCGTTGCTGGAGCCGCGCCTCGACGGTTCGCTGTAGCTCGAGGGCGTCCTCTGCGTCGACGTCGTACGCCGTCGCCGCCCGGCCGAAAAACGAGGCCGAACTCGCGGTGTCGGCGGTCACGCTGGCGAGCCGGCGACGGCGTTGAAAGACCGTCTGGTGGTAGATCACCGACTGGACGCGGTAGTAGGGGACGACCTTCGTCGTGCGACGCCAGAACCCGGTGCGAGTCGTGAGGTACTGATCGCCGGTGTGATAGCCGCGGTTTCGCCACTTCAGATGGGCCGCGAGGGGGACGGCGAACAGGAGGACGGCGAACGCGTACCAGTCCTGCACGACGGCGGTAGTCGCCGCGAGAACGTACCCGACGCCCATGATCAGACACAGGACGGCGACGTACCGGACGGCGTACCGCTCGCGAGCCCGCGCCGGCGGCGTCTCGAGATCCGTCTCGCCGAAGGGCTCGAGCGACCGGGCGAGCGCGAAGACCCGGTCGCGTGCGGCGATTGGAACCGCCGACTCGGCGCCTCGAGAGCCGGACTGGCCCGGGGCGTAGCCAGCGGTTTCGACCGCGAGCGAGCCGTAGCCGACCCACCGGTAGGGAACCGACTCCTTGATGGTGAGCGTCTGGACCTTGTCGAGCGGGATCGTTCCGCTGTAGCGCTGGAGCAACCCGCGCTCGTAGTGCAGTTCGTCGTCGACGCGCGTGAGTCGGAAGCCGTAGTACCGGCTGAACGTCAGCGCCGCGCTGAGCACCCACGCCGCGAGCGCGAACAGGAGAAGCGCCCAGGCGATGGCGATCAGTCCCGTTCCGGGGAGGTCGCTCTCGAGGACGTCGATCGGGATCAGCGTCGAGGGATCGAACCCGCTGGCGAACGACAGCAAGATCCCCCCGAGCAAGCTCGCGCCGGGGTCGATCGTGAACACGCTCAGGACGGCCAGTTCGTTGCGCTGGAGCTCGAACAGCAGCTCCTCGTCCTCGTCTTCGGCGTCGCCCTCGGCCTCGTCCGTCGCCTCCCCGCGTCGGAGCCGCCGCTGGAGGCGCCGCGCCTCGTCCTCGCCGACGTATCTGAGAGTGACTTCAGTCTGGCCGCCGCCGGCGGTTTCGACGTCGACCGCGGCGATGCCGAGCGCCCGCTGGAGGACGTTCTGGCCCACGTCGACGTTCTGGATCCGTCTGAGCGGAACCTCCCGGTCGCGCCGGGAGAGCACGCCCGAGGCGACGTCGAACGTGTCGCCCGTGAGCTCGTAGCGAAACCGCTTGTAGTAGGCGATCTCGTAGACGACGCCGAGTGCGATCCCGACGGCGACCATCCCGCCGATGACCAGGATGTTCGTACCCGCGCCGCCGGGCGAAGCGAACACGCCGACCAGAAAGAACAGAAATCCCGTATTGATGCTGCGCGAGATCGATCGGTAGGGAACCGACGCGGGGTGAAGCGTGCTCATACCGCGTCCTCACCCTCGCTCTCGATCGCGAGCCGACGGAGTTCCTCGCGAAGTTCCTCCGCTCGCTCGGGCGTCAGCCCCGGAATCGCGACGTCGGCGCTTCGCGAGCCCGCCGTGTAGACCACGACGGTCGCCAGATCAACCGCCCGCTCGAGCGGCGCCCGCCGGGTGTCGACGTGCTGGACCCGAACGTAGGGGACGACGGTCTTGACGCGGGTGAAGACGCCGCGCTCGATGTAGAGGGCGTCGTCCTGGACTTCGAACCGCCAGACGCCGTAGCGCCGCCACGCGATTGCGAGCCGGACGATCCCCAGCGCGACGGCGACGCCGAGGGCGCCCCAGACGAGCAGCTGCGGGGCGTTCTCCCAGATACCGGTCAGGTACACCGTCGCCGCACCACCCACGAGAAGCCCCCCGAGCATCGCCGCGCGGAGACCGGCGACGAGCAACCAGACGACGCGAACTCGCGGGTTGAGCCGTTCCATGTCGCTCGAGACGGAAGGCGCGAGAATAAAAGATCGGATTGCGGTGCCGCGTGTGGGTTTCGACCCGTCCGTCGAGTCAGTGCGTCGCCGTCCGGACCTCGCGGAGGTCGACGAGATCCTCGGTCAGCCCCTCGCCGTCACAGTCGTCGCTGGGGCAGGCATAGTGCCAGCCGTCGCGGGTCGCCTCCCGCTCCCGGAAGCGGTCGCCGCAGACCCGACAGATCAGTTGCCCGTCCTTGCACGTGTCCCGGTGTAACTCGAGTGCAAGCTCAGTCTGAAACGACTGGTTGCAGCTACGACAGGTGTACATGGTTCAACCCACGCGATCATCCGTCAAAACTGCTTGGGTTCTTTTATTCCGCCGATATCTCCGGTGATACGGCCCCTATCGACCGGTTTACGGTCGACGTCTACGAACAAAAGACTGTTCGAGAGAACGGAGTACGCCGGCTCGAGTCCTACGGATGCTGTCAGATCGACGGCGACAGGGTGCGTTCGTGGTGGTCTGGCGAGGGCCGAGTCCGACTACTCTTCCCGCCCGAGAATGCCGCGTTCGGTCATCTTGACGGGATCGAGCACCTCGTCGGCCTCCGCCTCGGTGAGATACCCCTTCTCGAGGGCGACCTCCCGAACCGTCTTGGCCTCCTTGAGCGCCGTCTTCGCGACCTCGCTGGCCTTGTCGTAGCCGATGTGGACGTTCAGCGAGGTGGCGAGCGCCATCGACTGTTCGACCTGTCGCTCGCAGTGGTCGCGATTGGCCTCGAGCGGGCGGACGAAGCGCTCTGCGAACACCGCACTCCCGTTCGCGATGATCTCGGCGGACTCGAGGAAGTTGTGTGCCAGCACTGGTTTGTAGAGGTTGAGGTCGAGCTGGCCGTCGGCGGCGGCCGCCGAAACCGCCGCGTCGTTGCCGATCACCTGCTTGTGGATCTGGTTGACCGCTTCGGCGACGACGGGGTTGATCTTGCCGGGCATGATCGAGGAGCCGGGCTGGTTCTCGGGCTGTTCGAGCTCGCCGAGGCCGTTTCGCGGGCCGGAGGCGAGCAGACGGAGGTCGTTGGCGATCTTGTTGAGCGAGCCCGCCACCACGCGCAGGGCGCCATGGGCCTCCGACATGGCGTCGTGGGCCGCCTGGGCCTCGAAGTGGTCGTCGGCCTCGCGGAACTGGACGCCGGTCTCCTTGGTGATGTACTCGGCGGCGCGGCCGGGGAACTCGGGGTGAGTGTTGAGGCCGGTGCCGACCGCGGTGCCGCCCAGCGCGAGCTCCGCGAGGTGTTCGCGCACCTTGTCGACGCGGGCGAGCCCCTTCTCGACCTGGGTGCGGTAGCCGCCGAACTCCTGGCCGAGCGTCACCGGAGTCGCGTCCTGGAGGTGGGTTCGTCCGGTCTTCACGACGTCGTCGAACTCCGCCTCTTTCTCCTCGAGCGCGCCCCGGAGGGTGTCGAGGGCCGGAATGACGTCCTTCTCGATCGCCTCGAGGCTCGCGACGTGCATCGCCGTCGGGATCACGTCGTTCGACGACTGGCCGAAGTTGACGTGGTCGTTGGGGTGGATCGCTCGCTCGCCGACCTCGGCGCCGTAGATCTCTGCGGCGCGGTTGGCGATGACCTCGTTGGCGTTCATGTTCGAGGAGGTGCCCGAGCCCGTCTGGAAGACATCGACGGGGAACTGGTCGTCGTGTTTCCCGGCGATGACCTCGTCTGCGGCCTCGATGATCGCCTCCGCCTCCTCGGCGGCGACGAGATCCAGGTCGCGGTTGGCCTGCGCGGCGGCCTTTTTTACGACGCCGAGCGCCCGGACGAACCGGCGGCCGAACGTGATCCCCGAGATGGGGAAGTTCTCGACGGCGCGCTGGGTCTGGGCCCCCCAGTAGGCGTCGGCGGGCACCTGCATCTCGCCCAAGCTGTCCGATTCGGTGCGGAACTCGTCTGCCATAGGCGTGGGGTCACGGCCGGTCAGGTAAAAGCCACCGAAACCCCGCCGCCGTCGCCGTCGGCACCCCGTCGCCGCTCGGCCATCGTCTCCTGGAGACTGCCGCGGGCGTCGCCGTGGACGGCTCTCGCGGTCTCGAGGTCGACGTCGTAAATTGTCGGCGTCGTCCAGAACAGCGTGCGCGAACTCGCGGTGTCGACGACCACCGACGCGAGCCCCAGCCGGCGCTGGAAGATCGACCGCCGCGTCGACACGGTCTGGAGCCGGTAGTAGGGGATCACCGTCGTCCGCCGGCGCCAGAACCCCCGACGGATCACCAGGTGATCGTCGCCGACGTAGTACCCCAGGTTGACGTAGCGCAGGTGGGCCGCCGGCGCCACCGCGAGGAAGACGACGCTCGCGAGGTACCACCGCTCGAGTGCGGTCACCGTCGAGAGCGCGAACGCGAGCGCGACGACGGCGCCGGCGAGGATCGAGTACCGACCGAGGTAGCGCCGTCGAGCGAGCGTCGGCGGGCTCCGGAACCGGGGCGTTTCGACGTCCATGAGCCGCTCTGCGAAGCGGTACGCCCGTCCGCTCCGCGCGAGGGGGACCGCCGACTGGCTGCCGCCGCTGCTCTCGGGGCCGTAGCCCGCCGTCTCGACCCAGAGGCCGGCGTAGCCGATCAGCCGCTGGAGCGGGTTGTCCGTCACCGTCACCGACTGCACCTTCTCGGCGGGGATGCTCCCGCTGTAGCGCTGGAGTAGCCCGCGCTCGTAGACGAAGTCCTCGCCGGCCCGCCCCAGCCGGAAGCCGTAGTACGCCCCGAAGGAGTAGATGACGCTGAAGAGGTAGGTGACGCCCACCGCGTTGAGAAAGGAGATCGCAGTGAACACCGCGTAGTTCCCCGTCGTCCCCGTCTCGAGGTCCGCCGGACCGCCGACCGGCTGGGAGACGGCGAGGAGGTACTCGAGCAGCGGGTCGGTAAACAGGAACGCGAAGAACACCAGCCCGGCGGCGGCCGCCGGCCGGAACGTGGTGAACGCGTACAGGAGCAGCTCCCGTGACCGGAGGTCGAACAGCAGCGTCGGCCGATCGGTCCCCGGAGACACCCCCGACGTCGGCGTCGTCGACTCGAGCGTGGCGGGGGGCCGTCCGGACGCCCCACGATCGGTCTCGAAGACGTCGTCGAGGCCGTCGCGCGAGGGTGCCTCCGTCTCGGCCGTCGGTTCGGCGTTCGCGTCAGCCGCTCCCCGGTCGTCGCGGGCCGCTTTTTCGGCGGTTCGTCGCCGGATTTCGCGCTGTAAGCGGGTCGCTTCGGACTGGGAGACGAACCGGAGTGCGGCTTCGGTGTCCCCGCCGCCGGCGGTTTCGATCGAGACGACCGCGAGGCCGAACAGCCGGTGAAAGACTCCCTGGCGGACGTCGACGTTCTGAATCCGACGAAACGGAATCTCCCGATCGCGCCGGGAGAACACCCCGGAGGCGACGTCGAACGTGTCTCCGGTGAGTTCGTACTCGAAGCGGTAGTAGTACGCGAGTCCGTACGCGGCCCCGAGAACGAGGCCGACCGGAAACACGACGGTCGTCCACGCCGAATCGACGACCCCGGTGATCCCCGAGAGGATCATCACGAGGAAGAACAGGATCCCGCCGATCTGGATGGCGTACCCGAGCGCGTTCACCACGGCCGACAGCGGGTGGAGCCGGTTCCCGCTCATACCGCGTCGTCGGCCTCGCTCTCGACGGCGAGTTCCCTGAGCGTATCCTGGAGGGCTCGTGCGCGTTTCGGCGTTAGCCCCGGCACGCGGACGTCGGCGTTTCGCGAGCCCGCCGTGTAGACGACGACGCTCGAGAGCCCGAGGGCCCGCTCGACCGGTCCGAACTGGGTGTCGACGTGTTGAACCCGAACGAACGGCACCGACGTTTCGACGAAGGTGACGACGCCGCGCTCGAGGTAGAGGGCGTCGTCCTGCAGTTCGAAGCGCCAGAGCTGGTAGAGCCGGACCGCGTAAACGGCGCCCAGAATCACGACGGCGAGGCCGACGCCCGCCTGCGCCGCCGCGGGGACGGCGACGACCCACCGGTCGAGCGCCGCCAGCACGACGCCGAGAACGACCGCGGCGAGCACCGCCTGTGCGATCCAGAGCAGCCGGATGCGCGGATGTAGCGATTCCATATCAGATCCGTCTCAGGAGCGGAGGAAAAAGGTGCGGTTCCGTCGTCCGAACTCGACGTCGACGGGCCACGCTCGTCCCGTCAGCCGGACTCCTGTACGGCAGTTCCGGCGCACGCCGCGGGCCGCCCTGCGGGTGTACCGAGAACTCGGTACTCGGGACAGCAGACCGTCTCACTCCTCGTACTCCTCGGGCGTGTACGTCGACAGCTCGAGGGCGTGAATGTCGGTCGTCATGTGCTCGCCGAGGGCGTCGTACACCTGCTGGTGCTGGACGACCAGGGGAACGCCCTCGAAGGTGGGCGAGACGACGGTCGCCGCCAGGTGGTCGTCGTCGTGCTTACCGCGGGCGCGGGAGACGTCCGCGCTCGCTCCCTCGATACCCTCCTCGATGAGTCGCTCGACGGCTTCGGGATCCATACGAACCGACTCGAGTGCTCGAGGCAAAAACGCCGCGGTCCGCCGCGGCCGGTTCTCAGGCTGTCGGACAACACGACTCGAAGGGCGGCCGCTCGAGTGTGGCAGTCTCCGCGACGACAGCGACGACCCGCGACCGACTTCTCGCCGCGTTCTGTCCGACAGTGTCACTCCCTGTGAACCGACCCCCGAATTTATGTCGGTTCCTCACACTCTCGGCGGTATGTCACTCGCCGCCGAGACCCGCCGCGCCGCCGATTCCCACCCGTTTCTCGTCGCCGCACTCCGGGCGGGGGTCGTGAACTACACCGCCGCCGCCCGGTTTCTCGAGGTCGACGGCGATCCCGACGCGGTCGCGACGGCGCTCCGGCGGTACGCCGACGAGTTGCCGGCCTACGAGCCCCCGGCCAGGGACGCACGGGTGACGATGCAGAGCGGACTCGAGCCGGTGTCGGAGACCGAGGACGCGCTGCTCGTCGTCGGGGACGCCGCCTTCGGCGCCACCGGCGGCGGCTACACGGGCATTCTCGCGACCGGCGACCTCGAGGCGGCGGCGCTCGCGGACGTCCTCGGTTCGCTCGATCTCGCCGACATCGACGTCGCCGCCGCGGGGGTCGGCGCCGACTCGCTGGTGGTCGTCGTCGAGCGCCTCGCCGGGGCCAACGCGGTCCGGGCCGTCGAGCGTGGCCTCGCCGGCGGCGTCCTCGAGGACGCCGTAGCGAGCCATCACACGGTTTAACTTTCGGCCGGGGGTAGGGTGGGGTAATGACCCTGCACGTGACGAACACGTTGACGGGCGAGAAGGAGCCGTTCGAGCCACAGGATCCAGAGAACGTTCTCCTCTACTACTGTGGTCTGACGGTTTCGGATCCGCCCCACCTCGGCCACGCCCGCTCGTGGGTCCACGTCGACGTGATGCACCGCTGGCTCGCCCACGAGGGCTACGGCGTCCGTCACGTCGAGAACTTCACCGACGTCAACGAGAAGATCGTCGCCCGCGTCGGCGAGGACGACCTCGGCGGCGACGAGGCGGCAGTCGCCGAAACCTACGTCGCCCGCACGCTCGCGGACATGCGCGCGCTCAACCTCCTCCGGGCGGAGGTCTACCCGCGAGTCTCCGAACACGCCCCCGAGATAATCGACCTGATCGAGACGCTGCTCGAGAAGGGGTACGCCTACGAGTCGAACGGCTCGGTCTACTTCGACGTCACCGCCTTCCCCGAGTACGGCAAGCTGTCGAACCAGAACCTCGAGGAGATCGAATCCCAGGGCGACCCCGACGAGCGCTCCGAGAAGCGCAACCCGGCCGACTTCGCGCTCTGGAAGGCAGACGGGGTCGACCCGTCGGCGATCGAGGAGCACCGCCACGAGGGCGCGGCGCCGGCCGACCGCGCCTGCGAAACCGCGCTCACGTGGGACTCACCGTGGGGCGAGGGCCGTCCGGGCTGGCACATCGAGTGCTCGGCGATGAGCATGACCCACCTCGGCGAGACCCTCGACGTCCACGTCGGCGGCCGCGACCTCGTCTTTCCACACCACGAAAACGAGGTCGCCCAGTCGGAGGCCGCGACCGGACGGCGCTTTGCGAACTACTGGCTCCACTGCGAGCTGTTCCAGATGGGCGAGGAGAAGATGTCCTCGAGCCTGGGCAACTTCGTCACCGTCGAGGAGGCCGTCGAGCGATGGGGGACGAACGTCCTCAGGACCTTCCTCACGGCGGGGTCGTACAACAGCGCACAGCTGTACAGCGACGAGACGATCGCCGAAGCCGAGGAGCGGTGGGACCGCCTCGAGCGCGCCCACGAGGCCGCCGTCGCGGCCGTCGACTCGCCGGCCGCCGGCACGAAGGTCGACGACGTGGCGCTTCGCGGGGCTGTCGACGACGCGCGAGCGGCGTTCGCGGCGGCGATGAACGACGATTTCAACACGCGGGAGGCGCAGTCGGCGCTGCTCTCGGTCGCGACGGCGATCAACCGGCACCTCGAGAGCGCAGACGGGACGGGAACCGACCGCCCCGCGTACGACTACCGCGGGCTCAGACGCGCGGTCGACACGCTCGAGGAACTCGGCGGCGTCCTGGGACTTTCCTTCGGCGGCGACACCGAGGGAGAGGCCGAACTGGCGGGCGACGTCGTCGACCTCGTCCTCGAGGTGCGCGAGCGCGAGCGAGCGGCCGGAAACTACGAGCGGGCGGACGAGCTTCGGGACGAACTCGAGGCGCTGGGCGTCGAGATACAGGACACCGACGAGGGGCCGACCCACCGGCTGCCCTCGGGTCGCTGAACCGATCTGCCACGCGGTGAGAATCATCACGAGTTTTATCGTTCGGTGTGTAGCTAGTGAGAGACATGCGACGACGAGCGTACCTTGCCGGAGCCAGCGCGACCGGTCTCGCCCTCACGGCGGGCTGTGTGACTGCGGCGCTCGAGGATTACCTCGAGGAGGCGACGACGTTTTCTGCGTCCCCGGCGACCGTCGACGACGAGGTCGCGAGCGACGCCGGTTACACCCACCAGGAGACCACCTCGATCGAAGAGTCTGAGGAGTTCGCCGGCGAAACCGTCGAAGTGACGAACTACCTCACCGAGTACACCCGTTCGGTCGACGTCCCCGGCCTCGGCGAGCTCGAGGCGGGCGTCTTCTCCGTCATCACCTCCCCGCGGGTTAGCGTCGCGGACCAGCAGTTCAACCCGCTCGCCGAGATGGACAGCGAACAGATCGTCGAACTCGTCCAGGACCAGTACGACGGGCTCTCGATCGACCGGCTGCTCGGCAAGCGCGCCGTCAGCGGCCTCGGTCAGTCCGTCTCCGTCGAAACCCACGAGGGGTCGGCGACGCTCCTGTCGGACGCAGAACTGGACATCCTGCTGGACATCGCCCAGCCCGACCACGGTGGCGACCACTTCGTCATCGTCGGCGTCTATCCCGCCGACCTCCCCGACGAGGACGAGCGGGTCGACGCGATGATCGGCGGCCTCGAGCACGACGACTGAGACGATCGTCCGAGGGTCGCGGCGTGACGATTTCCGGCGTCTCACTCTTCGCTCGAGAACAGCGTGTAGTCCTTCTCCGAGGCGGCGAACGGCATGACGGTCGCGTTTCGCTGGGCGACCCACGAGAGCCGGAGGACGAACGACGCCAGGATCGAAAGCGGCGCGAAGCAGGCGACCATCGCGACGAGCGTCGCCCCGACGATCGTAAGCGGCGCCAGCGCCTCGATCGCCGCGAGGTCGTACACCGCGAGCGTCGCCGCGAGGAAGAACTGCGCCGGCAGGCCGACGATCAGGAGCACCCGCGAGAGAAAAGAGAGCTCTTTGGTGATGTAGACCGTCCGGAAGTACTTCCGAGCGACGTCGATGTGGAGCAGGTGCTCGCGGATCGACGCGAACAGATCGCGCTGATCGTCGGAGAGTCGGTCGTCGTACTCGATTTCGACCCGCGAGAGATCGTACAGCTGTTCGGCCTGCGTCGTCCCCAGCGTCGCGGCGATCGCACCGAAGATCTGTTCGTCCGCACCGGCGGTGTCGAGCGCCGTCGTGACGGTTCGAACGTCTTCGCGGAGCGCGCCGACGAGTTCGTCGACCGCCGCGGAGAACTCGTCTCCGGCGGGGTCCGTGATCGTCTCTCGCAGCGCCTGGGCTCGCTTTCCGAGGTTCTCGTGAAGCACGAGCAGGAACGACCCCGGCATCACCGGGCTCACCGCCTGATCCATCACCTCCTGGACCTGATCGCGGTACTCGACGGCGTTTCGGGTTCGCTGCTCGAGGCTTCCCGGCGAGCCGAGTTCCCGCGAGAACACCAGCTGGTTGATCGCGATGACCACCGTGATGAGCGTGAGGTTCCCGCCCAGGAACGCGCTTATCAGCAGATACAGCGGCTCACCGGGCTCTCGAGGGAACAGGTTTACGGCGAGCAGGGCGCCCAACACCAGCAGTATCGCGCCGAGCAACGCGCCGGCGACGATCAGCCGGTTGCCGTCGATTACCACCCACCGGAACGCCGCGTGACGCCAGCCGGTCCGCTCGGATCGCATAGTCTTCGCACACGGAGCAGCCCCCTGAAGCTTCCACCGTCGACCGCCGCGCGACCAATGCCGGACGAGACCTGGCGGCGTCTCGACCGGTTCCGAAGTGACTCGAGCCCGGTTACAGGCCGATCGCGCCGGTCAGCGAGACGCCGCTGGCGAGCGCCCCGAGCAGGTAGCCGGCGATCGCACCGCCGTTGAGCAGCGGCAGCCCCGCGTGCGGGCGTCCCTTGAGGACCATGTGCATCAGGACGAGCAGGCCGGCGATCGTTCCCAGCAGCGCGCCGAGGGCCGGGACGTTGAGGACGATGCCGGGAACGTCGAGCGTTCCCGCGTCGACGAAGTAGGCGGCGCTGGCGACGAGGATCGTCGGGATCACCGCGTCGCCGAGGCCGATGAACAGGGCGTCGCGCTGTCCACCCTCGAGGCCGGCGTCCTCCGGCGATTCGATCCCGCCCTCGCGTTCGGCGTCGGGGTCGGCGTCCATCGCCTCGAGGTAGGAGTAAGAGAGCGTCGTCGGAACCACGAGGACGACCGGGATCTTGAGGTCCATGACGCCCTCGGCGAGGCTGAGCATGTGCTTGGTCTTGTAGACGCTGATGGCGTCGTAGACGGCGAGCACCACCAGCAGGACGAGCGCGGGGAGGAGCCCGAAGCTGATGCCGAACAGGCCGGCCGCGCCGGCGCCCATCACCACCCCGGCGGTGTCGATGACGTACCACTCCGGATAGACGAGCAGCCCGAGACCGACGAGCAGGGCGCCCCCGAGCGCGAGGGCGTTCAGTCCGCCGACGACGATCAGCGGCGGCAGGATCTCGGCGAAGACGAACCACGCCAGAAACACGCTCACCCCGATGATCAGCCCGCGGATGAGCCACTGGACGTCGTACTTGAACGCGGCGAGCATAAAGCCCGTCGCGAGGAGAATCGCCACGAAGTAGACCACGCTGTTCGTCGGGTCCTCGGGGTTCTCGACGGCCTGGCGGTCGGCGTCGTGAAACGGCTCGATCAGCGCCAGCGCACCCAGTTGAACCCCGAGAAACAACAGCACCGTCACCCCGACGGCGGCGAGAACCCGCGCGCGATCGTTCATGCCGCCGGCTTCGCGTGCCTGCCGTATTGGTGTTTCCGTCTCGAGGCGCTGTCATACGGGTGCGTCCTGACTTCAGTGAACTGGGTTGCAAAGTGTGGCTGCGAATGGACCATCGGTTCAATCTTCAGCGGTCAATCAAACGTTCAAGAAAACGGTCATTATCGTGCCTCTTTGATGCCCAATACGTTCCCCAGACAGGAATTGAAAAAAACGGCTACTGCCGCAATAACTACTAAAATAAGTACGAGTATTTCAATCACAGTTCGTCATTCTACGTTGAAAGATATAGCTCTGATGGAGTTCGGACTACACGATACCTACTTCACCTGTACTGAACGTGATATTCAGCTATGGTCTACGTGAACGGAATTTTCGTACCGATTCCGTTCAGCGACCGGTTTCGTTTCCCGTCTCCGCCCGGTCGCGTACAGCGTTATCGTGCGTACAGCGTCGACCCCACGAGCGCGGGCGTGTGAACGCTATCCTCGGGCGTCACCGCGAGGTACGGCCGCTCGACCGGGCCGAAGACGTCGACGACGCGGCCGACGGTCTCGAGCGAATCGTTCAGCACCATCGTCCCGATGTCGACCACGTCGTCGTCCGGCGCCCGAAGGATCGCGAGCCCTTGGGCCGTCCGCGTGACATGACCGACGCGGCGCATACTCATTCGCGCATCGCGACGACGTAGGCCGCCACCGCCTGGACGAGGTCGTTCTTCGTCGAGTCCTCGGCGCCGCGGACGACGACCCGCCCGCGCTGGAGCCAGGACTCTCGAGAGTAAGCCTTGTCGCGTTCGACCACGGCGTCGTAGCCGATCTGCTGGACGGCCTTCGCGATCTCGTCCACCGTCGGCTCTTCGACTGCCAGCTCCTCGGGAACCCGCCGCCCGTCGGCTCGCGAGAGCGCCGCATCGAGATAGGCGGGCCAGATGACGTTCTCGACCATGAGGTGTGCTGTGTGGGCGGGCGAGTAAACGCTTTTCAAAACGGGCCGCGGTCGCGTCGCTCCGTTCGACCCCGCGGTCGCTACCGTCGGCGGACGACGAACCCGAGCAGGGCGACCACGGCGGCGACGGCGACGGGAACGCCGAAGCCGGGGATCGAGTCGTCGTCAGCCGCATCGTCCGCGGGGTCGTCGCCAGCGTCGGCGTCGGTCGCAGTATCGTCTGCCCCCTCGTCGACATCATCGGCGCTCGTATCGTCAGAGCCGTCGTCGGCCGCTTCGAGCTCCGCGTGCGCCTCGGGGTGGACCGCCTCGACGATCGTTTCGACGACCTCGATCACGCTCGGTCCGCCCTGACTCATCGTGTTACCGTCGATGCCGAGGAGGTTGTCCTCCTCGTAGGCGGTCGTCGACTGCGCGCTCTCGGCCAAGTCGGGCTCCGCCCCGTGGTCGGGGTAGATGATCCACTCGGGATCCTCCTCGAGGACGACCTCCTCGCTCGCCTGGCCCCAGCCCTCGATGCCGGCCCGCTCGCCGAGGTTCTCGACGCCAGCGGTCGTCAGCACGTCGTGCTGGAAGCTGCCGGCACCGGCCGTGTACCCCTCGCCCATCTCGTAGAAGGCGAGCGGGCGATCCTCGTCCTCGAGGGCGTCGTCGATCGCCGCCAGGCGCTCGTCCATCCGGTCGACCGTGTCGGCCGCGCTCTCGCACTCGCCGGTGAGCTGCCCCGCGACGTGGGCGTTCTCTTTCACGTCGTCGAGCGTCGTCGCGGTGTCGAAGACGTAGACGGTGAGTCCGGCGTCGCGGAGCTGCTCGAGCAGCCCCTCCTGGGTAAGGACGATGTCCGCGGCCAGCACGACGTCGGGCTCGAGGTCGACGATCGTCTCGATGTCGGGGGTCGTCCCGTCGTCCTGGCTGATGTCGGTTCGGTCGCCCGCGTCGAGAGCGTCGGTGTACTCGCCGATCGGCATCCCGACGACGGCCTCCTCGGCGCCGATGTCGTACGCGAGGCGCGCGTCACCGGGGTACAGCGCGACGACCGCTTCCGGTTCGTCTTCGAGGGTGATCTCCTCGCCCGAGGCGTCGGGTAGCTCGAGCGGGTACTCACACGTCGCGTCGTCCTGGACGGCCGCCTGACCGGCGGGGGCGGCGGCCGCGGGTGCGACCATCGCGAGTGCGGTGAGCGTCGCAACAAGTACGATCAGTAAAGTTCGCATCAGTCGAACCGTGCGTCACACTCCAACAAATATTTGTCTAATGCAAGCGAGCTTGTGTAGTATGGAACGACCGGGCCGAGTACTCGCCTGGACGGGGGGGCTCGTCGCACTCCTCGTCGCCGTCGCAATCGGGAGCGCCGCTCTCGGCCCGGTCAGGATCGATCCGCTCACGGTGTCGAAGGCGACGTTGAACGTCGTCGTCGTCCCCTCGGGGATCGCCCTCGAGTCCGCGACGCTCCCCGGCGTCGGCTGGACGGTGCCGGCGCCGGGGCTCGAGTACGCGCCCGTCTTCGGCTTCGAGGTACCCGGAACCCACCAGATCATCGTCGCCGACGTCCGCCTCCCACGGATCGCGCTCGCGGCGACGGTCGGCTTCGCGCTCGCGGCGGCGGGAACCGTGATGCAGGGGTTCTTCCGAAACCCGCTCGCCGATCCGTCGATCATCGGCGTCTCCTCCGGGGCGGCCGCGGGCGCGGTCGTCGCCATCGCCTTTCCCGCCCTCGTCCCGGTCGGCGGTCTCCACCTGGCGGCGTTCGTCGGTGCGCTCGCCACCGCCTTTCTCGTCTACGCCATCGCGACCGAGGGCGGGCGCACCCCCGTCGCCACGCTGTTGCTCGCCGGGATCGCAGTCCAGGCGTTCCTGGGGGCGTTCATCTCCTACGTGCTCGTCCACAGCGGCGAGAGCCTGCGCCAGGCCGTGATCTGGCTGATGGGCCACCTCCACAACAGCACGTGGAGCGACGTCGGCTTCGCGCTCCCGGTCGCGCTCGCCGGCGTGCTCGTCCTCGGCGCGTTCACCCGCGAGATGAACGTCCTCCTGCTCGGCGAGGAGGACGCCCACCACCTCGGTGTGGAGGTCGAGCGGACGAAACTGCTCCTGCTCTCGCTCGCGAGCGTCATCACCGCGGCGGGGGTCGCCGTCGCCGGCGTCATCGGCTTCGTCGGCCTCGTCGTCCCCCACATCATGCGCCTGATCGTCGGCCCCGACCACCGCATCCTGCTGCCGACGAGCGCGCTCGCCGGGGCGTCGTTTCTCGTCGTAACGGATACGGTGGCTCGAGCGGGCCCCGCCGAAGTGCCCGTCGGCATCGTGACCGCCGCCGTCGGCGCCCCGTTCTTCCTCTTCTTGCTCACCCGCCGGGAGGTGTACGCGCTGTGAGCGACCCCGTCCGCTCCGACGAAGCCACGATCGACGTCGACCGCGTCTCCCACTCGTTCGGCGACGTCTCGGTCCTCGAGGACGTCTCGATGACCGCCGACGCAGGCGAGTTCGTCGGCCTCATCGGCCCCAACGGCGCCGGGAAGACGACCCTGCTGCGGACGATCAGCGCGGCCCTCGAGCCCGCCTCGGGGACCGTCGCGGTCGACGGCGCCGACGTCCACGGCCTGTCCGCCGCGGGCTCGAGCCGCCTGGTCGCCGTCGTGCCACAGGACACCGCGCTCTCGTTTTCCTTCCCCGTCCGCGACGTCGTGGAGATGGGGCGTCACCCTCACCGCTCGCGGTTCGCACCGCCCACCAACCGCGACCGGGCGCAGGTCGACCGGGCGCTCGAGCGCACCAGAACGTCGACCTTCGCGGACCGGGGAATCGACGAGATCAGCGGCGGCGAGCGACAGCGGGTGTTGCTGGCGCGCGCGATCGCCCAGGAGACACCCGTCCTCCTGCTCGACGAGCCGACGGCCAGCCTCGACGTCAACCACCAGATCGAGACCCTCGAACTCGTCGACGACCTCGTCGACGACGGCCGGACCGCCGTCGCCGCGATCCACGACCTGAACCTCGCGGCGCGCTACTGCGACCGGCTGGTGTTGCTCGCCGGCGGCCGCGTCGCCGCCGACGGAGCGCCCGAGGACGTGCTCACCCCCGGGGCGCTCGAGACGGCGTTCGACGCGGCCGCAGCGGTGACCGACGATCCCGTGACGGGGACGGTGTCGGTCACCGCGCTCCCCCGTCCGGAGGGACGAGCGCTTCCCGACCGGGTTCACGTCCTGGGGTCGGGGTCGACGGCCGCCGCGGTCCTCTCGCGGCTCTCGGCCGGCGGCGTCGACGCCTCCGCCGGCCCCGTCCCGGACGGCGGAAGCGTCGCCACGGCCGCCCTGCGGTGCGATCGCGAGTGTCTCACGGTCGAGCCGTTCGCCCCGCTCTCGGCTGGCGCTCGAGACGCCGCCGCGGACCGAATCCGCGAAGCCGATGTCGTCGTCCTGGCGGACCTCGAACTCGCCGCCGGCAACCAGTTGCTGCTGGAGACGGTCGCCGACGTCGACGCGCTCGTGGCCGTCGAACGCCATCCGCTCGAGGACCGGAACTTCGCCGGCGAGGCGGCGCGCCGTCGCTACGAGACGTTGCGATCGCGCGCGCTCGAGGCCGAGCCGGCGGACGTGCTCGAAGCGGTCGCCGCGGCCGCCGGCTCGTCGGTCGACTCGAGGCGCGAGTCGCGCTCACCGCCTCCCGACGAGCCGGCGGCCGACGACTGAGACGGTCTGCCGTGCCGACGATCGCCACAGCGGCGTGGCGGGTCGCGGCTCCGCCGGACCTGACGACGGGAGTCCGCGTCAGCGGTCGGCGGCCCGACCCGAACCGCCGTCCGAGCGGCAACTGGACGGTTTTTTACCCCTCCGTCCCCGAGGGGTCGACAATGACCGAGACCGAGTACGACTACGACGAACTCGGGCTCGTCGCCGGGCTGGAGATCCACCAGCAACTCGACACGGCGGCGAAGCTGTTCTGTGCCTGTCCGACCGAACTGCGCGAGCCGGAGGCGTCGGTTCGCGAGTTCACCCGCTACCTCCACCCCACCCGGAGCGAGCTGGGCGAACTCGACGAGGCCGCCGTCGAGGAGAGCAAAGTCGACCGCGAGTTCACCTACCTCGCCTACGACTCGACCTGCCTCGTCGAGGAGGACGACGAACCCCCCCACCGTATCGACGAGGAGGCGGTCGAGACGGTGCTCGAGGTCGCCCAGCTGATGGACATGGAGCCGGTCGACCAGGCCCACGTCATGCGAAAGATCGTCGTCGACGGCTCGAACACCTCGGGCTTCCAGCGCTCCTCGCTCGTGGCGACCGGCGGTGCGATCGAGACGAGCGAGGGAGCCGTCGGCATCGAGGACATGATGCTCGAGGAGGAGAGCGCCCAGCGGGTCGAGGAAACGGACGACGGCGTGGTCTACAGCCTCGACAGGCTGGGGATTCCACTGGTCGAGATCGGCACGGCCCCGGACATCGGCTCGCCCGAGCAGGCCCGCGAGGCCGCCGAGCGGATCGGGATGCTGCTTCGCTCGACGGGGAAGGTAAAGCGCGGCCTGGGAACCATCCGCCAGGACGTCAACGTCTCCATCGCCGACGGCGCCCGCGTCGAGATCAAGGGCGTCCAGAGCCTGGACGACATCGACGACATCGTCCGGACCGAGGTGGGTCGACAGGCCGAACTCGTCCAGATTGCGGCGGAACTCGAGGCCCGCGACGCCGCCGTCGGCGAACCCGCCGACGTCACCGACGTCTTCGCGGAGACCGACAGCGGCGTGATCGCCGGGGCGTTGAACTCCGGCGGTTCGGTGACGGCCGTCCCCCTCTCCGGCTTCGACGGCCTCGTCGGCCGCGAAATCGCCCCCGACCGCCGGCTGGGCACCGAGCTCTCCGATCACGCCAAGCGCCACGGTGCGGGCGGCATCTTCCACACGGACGAACTGCCGGCCTACGGCGTCACCGAGGAGGAGGTCGCGGCGCTACGGGAATCGGTGGACGCTGGCGAGGAGGACGCCGTCGCCATCGTCGCGGCCGAGACCGAAGTCGCGGAATCCGCCATCGAGGCCGTTGCCGCCCGCGCCGAGACGGCACTCGAGGGCGTTCCCGAGGAGACTCGCGGCGCGAACGAGGACGGCAGCACCCGGTACCTGCGCCCGCTGCCGGGCGCCGCGCGGATGTACCCCGAGACGGACGTGCCGCCGGTTTCCCTCGATCCGAGCGAGGTTCCCGAACCCGAACTGCTCACCGAGAAGGTCGAGCGCTACCAGGCGGAGTACGACATCGACGCCGGCTTGGCGGAGCAGGTCGCCTACGGCAGGCGGATGCCGGTCTTCGAAGCCGTCGTGGCCGACGGCGTCGACCCGACGCTCGCGGCGACGACCCTCGAGTCGACGGTCACGGAGCTGCGCCGGGACGGCGTGCCCGTCGCGAACCTCGCTCGTCACCACTTCGAACAGGTGTTCGGCATGGCCGAAGGCGGCGATCTCGCCCGGGAGGGCGTCCCGGACCTGCTCTCGGCGCTGGCCCGCGAGCCGGACCGCTCGGCCGAGGAAGCCGCCGAGGCCGCCGGACTCGGATCGGCCGGCGAGGACGAGGTCCGCGAGGCGGTCGTCGAGGTCGTCGAGCGAAACGAAGACCAGGTCGAGCAGGAAGGGATGCAGGCGTTCTCGGGGCTGATGGGCGAGTGCATGGGTGCCCTGCGCGGGAAGGCCGACGGCGACCTCGTCAGTCGGCTGCTCCGCGAAGAGATACAGAAGCGGGCCTGAAACGGAACATAACCCGGGTTACTCCGTTCGGCGCTCGGGTCGATCGGTCGCTCGGCGCAACAGTCCCAGAAAGGTGTTGACCTCGCGCTCGGTCGGGTCGGCCCGGCCGTACACCCGACGGATCATCCGCATCGTCTTCTCGCGCTTCTCTTCGGGGTGGTTGAGTTCGACCAGCAGCCGCTCCCACTGATCGTAACAGCGCTCGAGCAGCGGCTCCGGTGCCCGGACCCGCTCGATATCGGGAAGCTGGGTTTCGTGAGGCGCGAGGGTCAGCGAGCGGAGTTCGTAGAGGGTGATCGTCGCCGCCTGCCCGAGATTGAGGACGGGGTAGTCGGCGTTAGCGGGGATCGAACAGATCTCGTCGATCCGCTCGAGTTCCTCGTTCGTGAGCCCGACGCGTTCGCGGCCGAAGACGAGCGCGGTCGGGGCCTCGACGGTCGGCAGCCGCTCGGCGAGCTCCGCGGGGGTGGAGAACGGAAATCGGATGTGGTTCCGGTCGTCCTCGTTGGTCACCGCGGTACAGCCGATCGTGTGGTACTCCGAGACGAGTTCGTCGAACGTGATCTCGGTCGCGTTCGGCAGGATATCGTCTCTGGCGTGGCCGGCGAAGCCGTAGGCCTCGCCGTCTGGATCGAGCGCCGGTGGATCGACGAGCAACAGGTCCTCGAAGCCGAAGTTCTTCATTGCCCGCGCGATGGTGCCGACGTTACCCGGCGTCTGCGCGTCGACGACGGCGACGGCGGGGGGCGCTCGTCGGGACGCCGATCCCGCCGCGGGCGAGCCGCGGTCGCCACCGTGGGTCATTTCGACGGATACTCCGAGCCGAGGTCGACGCCGCTGTCGCGGATCTCCTCCTCCGTGAGGCCGACGCGGTCGGAAACGTCGTCGTCCATCAGTTCCTCGTATTCGTCGGGGTCCGGCTTCGGCGGCTTCGGGAGGTCGTCGGGATCCGTGGAGACGTACTCCATCCCCTCGTAGCCCTCCGGTGCGCGCCCGCCCTCGAGGAACCACTCGTAGAACCGGTCCTCGAACTCCTCTTCGCCCTGGTACTCGCCGCCGCCGTCGCGGCGGAACCAGTAGACGAAGTCGGGTTCGTGTTCCTCACAGAGGACGACCTCCGAGAGCGGTTCGCCGTAGACGTAGCGGGCGGTGTTACACTCCTCGAGATTCGCGTCGCCGTGGATCAGCCAGCAGGCGTTACACGGCGCGTTGTAGAGGGTGCTCTGGAGGCGAATCAACCGCTCGCGGTCGTTTTTCGGCATCTCCTCGAGCGGACGGAACTCGCCGTTCTCGTCGAGGATGTCGTCCTCGTCGAAGCGCCAGCCCAGCATCCCGATGCTGACTTTGCCCATACCGAGTCGTTTCGCGCGGGCGGACAAAAAGTGCCTGTTCGGCGGATTCGTCGCCACTCCGTCGATCGCCGCCGTCAGAACCGCGGCCTCTTTTTAGCTGCCCTCCCGAGTCCGGGTATGAACAGCGTCGACGCGGGGGGCCTCGAGATCGGCGACGGCCACCCGCCTCGGATCATGGGCGTGTTGAACGTCAGCGAGGAGTCCCCGTACAACCCGAGCGTCTTCGACGATCCGGCGGACGCCGCCCGGTACGTGGATCGCGAACTCATCGGGGAGGGCGCCGACATCGTCGACATCGGCCTCGAGTCCGCCAACAAGCGCTTCGACGTGCTCACCGCGGAAGCGGAACTCGAGCGCCTGCACGTGGCCCTGGAAACCATCGATCGGGTGTCCGGCGAGGCGGTGTTCTCGATCGAGACCCGGTACGCCGGGGTCGCAGACGAGGCGCTCTCGAGCGGGTTCGACGTGGTCAACGACATCTGCGGCTTCGCGGACCCGGAGATGCCGACCGTCTGTGAGGACCACGACGCGGCGGTAGTCAAGATGGCGAGTCCGCCGGACCTTGAGCGGCCGGGAGCCGTCGAGGAGACCGACTGGGCCGCCCGGAAGTCCCCCGAGTGGGCCGAGTCGGCCGAGTACGTCGACATGGTGTACGAGGCGCTGAAACAGAACGGACTCACCGAGAAGACGATCGTCGACCCCGCCTTCGGCGGGTGGAGCGAGTCCCAGACGCTCGAGAACGACCGCGACACGTTTCACAGGCTGCGGGAGTTTCGCGCGCTCGGGAAACCGATCCTGGTCTCGATCAACCGGAAGAACTTCCTGGGGGAGATCGCCGGCCGCGAGACCGACGAGCGGCTACCGGTGAGCCTCGCGGCGACCTCGATGGCCGTCGAACGCGGCGCGCACGTGATCCGCACCCACGACGTCGCCGAAACCCGCGACGCGGCGCTGATCGGCGCGGCGTTCACCGACCGCGAGCGCTACAGCGCGGACGGCGTCGACGTCTCCCGACTCGAGGCGGGTTCGACCCGCGAACTCCGGGCCCGCCTCGCCGACGCCGACGTCGATCCCGAACTGGCCGGCGACTGGGTCCACCAGGCGTTCGTCGTCGAGGGGCTCTCCGAGGCCGACCGTACCCGGCTCGAGGCCGTCGCAACCGAACACGGCGCGGTGTGTGTCGAGTTACCAACTAACGAGATACTCTTGCTCGGAAGCGATTCGGCAATTTCGATCGTTTGGAGGCGTCTCGAGCGAGAACGCGGCGGCCTGTCCACGATCCGTGACGCGCTTGCAGAATCGGTACGGTAAGAGAAAGCTTATGGCGGAGGCTTCGCAAGAGAGGAGTGGACGCCGGGGCGCCTCCCGGGTAGGGGTACTTCGGAGGCACTCCCGGTCCACATCGCGGAATTATTGTGGTGTTACGCCGCCTAGTGACGAGCATGGAGTTCGAGGAGTGGGAACCGGTCTACGAAGAGATCCTGCGCGACTTCGGCTTCGAACGTGGCGCAGACGAGCGGGCACGGGACGTGCTGGCCGAGCTGACGGCTCCGTTCGATCTCGACCGCCTCTCGTCGGCTCGCGGCGCACGCGTCGCGGTTGCGGGCGCCGGCCCGTCGATCGACTCCGCACGAGCGCTCGAGCGCGCGAGCGCGGCGGACGTCGTGTTCGCGGCCTCGACGGCTGCGGACGTCCTCGCCGACGGCGGCGTAGTCGTCGACTGTCTGGTGACCGACCTCGACAAGAACCCCGAGACGGCCGTCGCGCTGACCGAGCGCGAAGTTCCGGTCGCCGTCGCCGCACACGGGGACAACGTGCCCGCCGTTCGGGAGGTCGTCCCGCGGTGTCGGGACGAGTTCGTCCTCCCGACGACCCAGGCCGCACCCGCGGGACCGGTCCGAAACGTCGGGGGGTTCACCGACGGCGACCGGGCGGCGTTCCTGGCGGACCACCTGGGCGCCGCCGAACTCGTCTTCGTCGGCTGGGACTTCGACGACCCCGCCGTCGACCCGATCAAGGCGCGAAAACTCGGGTGGGCCGAGCGGCTACTCTACTGGCTCGAGAGTCGTCGGGGGGAGCGCTTCGAGGTACTCGACGGACGGCGCGAGGGGATCGAGACGACGGGGCTGCCCCTCGAGTGAGCCAGTGGGGCGGCGTCTCGAGTTACCGGCCCACGACGTGTGACATGACGCTCGACTCCGCCTTTCTGAGCAGGGTGGAGGCCGTACTCTCCGCGCAGTCGAGCGCGCCTGCGACCGCCGCGAGCGACGCCGTCCTGGGGACGTCGTAGTAGCCGAGTCTCGTGGCGGCCTCGACCGCCTCGAGCTGTCGGTCGGTTAGCCCGCCGACGATCGTCGCGTGGGGGTGGTCGTACGTTCCGACCTCCTCGACCGTGACCTCGACGTCCGCGGGAAGGCTCTCGACGAGCGCCCCGAGGTCCGCCTCCTGCCCGACGACCGTCAGCGTCATCGCCGCGTCCTCGTCGTAGACGATCGGCGGAACGACGATGAGTTCCAGCCGCCCGAACGCGCGTCGAAACGCGACGTCGTCTTCTCGCGTCTCCTGACAGGCGAAGACGTAGAGCGAGTCGTCGCCCACTCGAGAGTGCCTGTACCATCGGATCGACTCCACGCCCTCGACCGCCGCCAGGTACCGATCCGCGTCGGCGACCTCGGCGTAGAACAGCTCGTACTCGGTCGGCTCACCCGGCCGGACGCTCCACGCGAGTAACTCCTCGTACGACACGACGTCCTCGTTTCGGATGAACCGCTGCATCGGATGGAGCAGCCGGTCGGGCTGTCGGAGGTGCAGGGTACAGTACTTCATGCTCGAGTTCGCTATCGGCTCGCTGCTGAATCGTTTCGGACGGAGTACATAAAGTCGCTAGGTGCTTCGACTGAAACCGTTTCTCAGCGGAACTCGTACGTTCGCCCGTCATGACTACCGAGGAGTCATCAGCGGCGGACGGGGCGGCCGTAGCGCCCCCGGGTCCGGACGGGCTGCCGCTTCTGGGCAATACGCTCCAGCTCGCTCGAGACCCCATCGGGTTTTTCGACCGCATAGCGACCTACGGCGACGTGGTCCGGTACGAGGTCGGGGGCCTCCCTTTCACGATGGTGTTCCACCCCGAGCAGGTCGAGCGATTGCTGGTTACCGACTCTGATCTGGTCCGGAAGTTCCAGTTCGAGGCGTTCGGCGGCAACGAGTTCGCCCCGGAGGGGGTGCTGTTCACCGAGGGCGAGCAGTGGAGCGCCCAGCGAACCCTACTCCAGAACGCGTTCACGCTCGAGCGGATCGAGCGGTACGGGGAGACGATGGTCGGGGTAGCGGCCGAACACGCCGACCGCTGGGCGACGAGCGACGAGATCGCGGTCAACGACCGGCTCTCGGAGCTGACGGTGGAGATCCTCGCGCGAACGCTGTTCGACCTCGACGTCGACGGGCGGGGGGAGGCGGTCACGGACGTCGCGAACGCCATCAACGAGCGCGGAGATCCGCGCTCGCTGTCCAAGTTCTTTCTCCCGTCGTGGGTGCCGACCCCCAGCCAGCGTCGGTACGACCGCAGCGTGACCGCCTTCGAGAACCTGATCGACGAGGTGGTGAGCGAACGACGCGGGGCGGACGACCTCGAGGAGCGCGACGACCTCCTCTCGCTGCTGCTGGTCGCCGACGGTCCCGACGGCTACCGCCACTCAGAGCGGGAGCTACGGGACCAATTGCTCACGTTCCTCTTTGCGGGCCACGAGACGACGTCGCTCGCGCTCACGTACACCACGCTCCTGTTGGCCCAACATCCCGATGTGTGTGAGCGCCTCCGGCGGGAGTGGACGGACGTTCTCGGCGGCGACGACCCGACTCCGGCGGACGTTCCGAACCTCGTGTACACCGACCGGGTGCTGACCGAGGCCGTGCGTCTGTATCCGCCGGCGTTCGCCGTCTTCCGGACGGCCGTCGAAGACATCGATCTGGACGGCTACCTGATCCCCGAGGGAACCAACGTCACGCTGCCGCAGTTTCGGATCCACCGGGACGAGCGCTTCTACGACGATCCGACGGCGTTCCGACCGGAGCGGTGGACCGACGAGTTCGGGGAGGAACTGCCCGAGTACGCCTACTTCCCGTTCGGCGGCGGCCCGCGCCACTGCATCGGGATGCGCTTCGCGCGAATGGAGCTAAAACTGGTGCTCCCGACGGTGCTCCGGCGCCTCGAGTTCGATCTCCTGTCCGATCCGGAGCCCGAACTGGCGCCCGGCGCGACGCTCCAGCCCGCAGCCGACGTCCGAATGAGAGCGCGGCCGCCCGAGTAGCGCCCTGAAGCAACGGCCGGAGCGAATCCCGCCTCTCGACGAGCGCTACCGGGCGTCGTACACCCGACCCCCGTCCTCGAGGCGACTCTCCGCCGCTCCCTCCCGCTCGAGCGCCGCCAGGTGCGCCGCCGCCTCGCCGGCCCCGAACTTGGCGTGGACGCCCTCGAGATCGCCGAACAGGTCGCCCGCGAGTTCCCACGGGGTCGCTGCGCCGCGCTCCTCGAGCGCCTCCCGAATCCGATCGGTGCGCTCGCGGTTGTGGCTTCGGATCTCCGCGATGCGGTCGGCCTCGAGTGCCGTCCCGTGGCCCGGCCGCAGCGTCTCCGCGCGGGAGTCGAGGCGCTCGAGGGTCCGCTCGTAGTCCGCGAGCGGGTCGCTCGTCCTGGTGTCGCTGCCGCCGACGTTCGGGGTGTACGTCGGCAGCGCCGCGTCGCCGACGAGCAGGTCGGACGCCGAGGCGAACGCGACGTGACCGAGGGTGTGCCCGGGCGTCGCGACCACCTCGAGTCCCGCGATCGTCTCGCCGTCGGCCAGCGCGTCGACGGGAACCGAATCCGGCATCGGCGACGGCTCGTCGCCGGCGACGACCGCCTCCACGACCGCTGGCGGAACGCCCCAGCGAGCCATCGTCTCGGCGTCGCGCTCGAGCCGGCGCTCGCGTTCTGTGGCGTACTCGGCGACCAGCGGCGCGTCCGCCGCACCCATCGCGATCGTCGCCTCTGCCGCCGCCGCCAGTTCGGGTGCGAGGCCCGCGTGGTCGGCGTGCCAGTGGGTGACGAGGACGGACTCGAGGTCGCGGACGTCGTACTCGCGCCGCTCGAGGCCCGCCAGCAGGTCCCGCCGGGCGTCGGCAGTCGGCGGGCCGGGATCGACGAGCGCGTCGTGGTCCGCGAGAAGGTAGGCCGTGTTGTGGCCCTCGGGCGTGCCGGTCCCTACCGGAATCGGGTCCGCGGTCATACCGGTGGCTCGCGCTCGAGTCACCTCACTCTCTCGATCCGCTCGCCCGCGCCCGCCGACCGTTCAAGCCTCGGGCGCGAGGGTCTCGATCGTCGCTTCGATCTCCTCCGTCGTCGCCCCCCTGGGGAAGCCGATCGCGATTTCGTCGACCCCCTCGAGCACCTCGAACTTCCGGAGTTCCTCGCGGGCGCGCTCGGGCGTCCCGGCCGCCCCGAGGTCGTCGAGCAGTTCGTCGGAGATGTGCGAGAGCGCCTCCCCGTGGTTGCCGCTGGCCCAGGCCGCCGCGATGTCGTGGGCTTCGTCCTGGTAGCCCTGTCTCGAGAGCGACTCCCGGTAGTAGGTGCCCATCGCGCCTACGTAGAACGCGAGGTGCTGGCGAGCGAGGTCGCGCGCCCGCTCGCCGTCCTCGAGCGCACACGCGGTCAGCGAGAGCGTGGTCCGGACGTCCGCCGGGTCGCGGCCGCCGAGTTCGATCCCGCGCTCTAGGTCCTCGAGGCGCTCCTCGAGGCCGTCGGGGGTGAAGACGATGGCGTGCCAGCCGTCGGCGAACCGACCGGCGAGTTCGACGGATTTCGGACCCATGCCGGCTGCGTCGATCGGAACCGGCGTCTCGGGCGGATCACACCGCAGGCGGAAGCCAGCCAGCGAGAAGACGTCGCCGTCGTAGTTCAGCGTCTCCCCGGCCATCACGGTCCGCATGATCTCGATGTACTCGCGGGTGCGCCGCAGCGGGCGGTCGAACTCGACGCCGTGCCAGCCCTCGATCACCGCGGGACCGCTCGGGCCGATGCCGACGCGGAGGCGGCCGTCGGAAACCTCCTGGAGGGTCGTCGCCGTCTGGCCGAGCAGGGTCGGCGAGCGGGAGTAGACGTTGGCGATGCTCGGTCCGATCCCGATCTCGTCCGTCTCGCGGGCGATGCTCGTCAGTACGGTGACGAAGTCCCGCCCCCACGTTTCGGGGAGCCAGGCGCGGCCGTAACCGCGAGCCTCTCCGAGACGGGCGAGGTCGACCAGCGAGTCGACGCTCGGCTGTGCAGCGACGGGCAGGTGGATCGTTCGATCTGTCATGAATGTGTTGGGGGCGGACGCCTCGAGTCGACCGAAGTCGATCGTCAGCGACCTCGGTCGCTCGACCGCCGCGTCCGCCGTTCACGCGAAATACACAGTCAACGCTCTTAACGTTGTATACGCGACGGTGCGGTCGTTGCTACCGAAGACGACCGGGATCAAGCGACCGATCTTCGAGTGTCCGGCGGCCTCAGAAGAGCGCGTCGATCTCGTTACCGGTGTCCAGCAGGCTCGCGAAGTCGTTCTGGCTGCGTGCGCGGATGGCCTCGCCGGTCTCCTGGGCCTCGATCGCGATCCCCTGGAGCTGTTTGACCCGCGGGACGTCGGTGACCCCCGAGAGGAGGACGATGCTGCCGACCTCACCGGCGCCGGGCAGGGGGTAGTCGCCGCCGCGGACCTCCATCGAGCCGGTCTCCTCCTCGAGCCACGACCGGCCGCGCTCGACGCCCTTGCGGTTGAGGTGGGTCGGCGAGCCGGTCGCGACGACCAGCGCGCGGTCGGTGCTCGAGACCGCACACGGGAGCGTGAGCCGCCCGAGCGTCGCCTTCCGGACGAGACTCGTCATGCGATTCGTCGCCGAAATCTCGTTGCTCGAGTCCTCGCCGCCGCCGAATCGCGAGAGGAGACCGCCGGAGTCGGTTTCGACGTCCTCGCTCGCGTGGCCGATCGTCGAGATGCCGCCGCCCGAGAGGGTGTTGATGATCTCCGAGGAGTCGACGACGCTCTCGGCGACGGTGTCGTCGGCGCCGACCTCGCCGGCGGCGAACAGCAGGCCGAACCGCTCGACGATCTCCCGGTTGATCCGGCTGTAGCCGCTCCCGACCGACTCGCCGGTCTGTCGCCAGGAGTCGTTGTCGAAGACCAGCAGGTTGTCCACCTCGTGGACGAACGTCTGGAACGACCGCGCGGCGTTCAGCGTGTAGATTCCCCCCTCGTCCGTGCCGGGGAGGATACCCAGTCCGTACACCGGTTCGGTGTAGATCCGCTTCAGGTGCTTCGCGAGGACGGGGGCGCCGCCCGAGCCGGTGCCACCGCCCATTCCGGCGACCACGAGAAACGCGTCGAGATCGTGAACCGGGACGCGGTCGACCGCGGCCTGGATCTCGTCGATGTCCTCCTCTGCGACGGCGGCGCCGAGTTCGTTGTCGGCACCGACGCCGTGGCCCTTCACGCGGGACTGGCCGATGAGCACGCGGTTCTCCTCGGGGACCCGCTCGAGACCCGCGAGGTCTGCCGTCGCGGAGTTGACGGCGATCGCCCCCTCCACGAAACCGTTATCGATCGACGCGTCGTACGCGAGGAACTCGTCGACTACCTTCCCGCCTGCCTGTCCGAATCCGATGAGTGCGAGTTTCATTGGTGTTCATCCGTGGGCGTCCACGCCGCCAGACCACGTCGCTTCCGTCCGGTGTGAACGCTGACCACACTCGCTGGTATCGCCGATTCGGGTATTGTTATGGCCAGAATACGATCTCATAAAAGACAGTAATGAGTTCGTGAATATCAGTAATCGGTGACTGATGCGTCGTTTGCCCGGTTCAGGACGGGCGCTCTCGAGGTCCCGTCCGGGCGGATACCGACCGATTCGCCGGCCGGTCGCGAAGCTATCTCCCCGAGAGTAAGTCCTATACGCCATGGTGGCTAACCCTCAGGACATGGATGATGTCGCTCCGTCGCCGACCCGACGGCGGCTACTCGGCGGACTCGGAGTGGCTACCGCGAGCGCGCTCGCGGGCTGTTCGGAGCGGTTCTGGTCGCGAGCGGAGGACACCTCACCCGAACAGGTCTCGCTGACGATCAAGACCCTTCCCTCCGACGACGACCCCGTCGCGACCAAGATCTCGAGTAAGTTCGCGGACAACCTCGCCGACGCCGGCATCGACGTCGTCCGCGAACCGGTCGGCGAGGCGGAGCTCTACCGCGAAGTGCTCATCGACCGCGACTACGACCTGTTTATCGCCCGCCACCCCGGCTTCGACGAACTAGACGCGCTGCGATCGTTGCTCCACTCGCGGTTCGTGAGCGAACAGGGCTGGCAGAATCCGTTTAGCTTCTCCGACGTCACCGCCGACGAGTACCTCGAGCGCCAGCGAAGCGAGGAGGGCGGTACCCGCGAGACGACGTTCGAGGAGCTGTTCGAGCACCTCCTCGAGACGGCGCCGTACACGACCGTCGCGTTTCCGGACCACGTCGGGGCCACGAACCAGGCGGTTGCCGTGGACCGGCCGCCCCGAACCTTGCTCGACTACGTCGAGTTGCTGGGACGGGAGCCCGAGGACGGTCCGCGAGATGGCGCGCTCCGCGTCGGGCTGTTCGGCCAGCAAGTCGCCAGCCGTCTGAACCCGATCGTCGTCGATCTCCGGGACGTCAGCACCCAGCTGGGACTCCTCTACGATCCGCTGGTCAGGCGCGTCGACGGCGACGAACTCCTCTGGCTGGCCGAGGAGATCGAGTGGGAGGACGACAACGGACGCGTGTACGCGACCGTCACGCTCCGCGACGGGCTCACCTGGCACGACGACGAACCGCTCGACGCCGACGACGTCGCGTTCACCTACCGCTTTCTCGCGGACACGTCGCTCGGCGAGGTCGAAGGCGGGGTCCCTGCCCCCCGGTACCGGGGTCGACAGACGCTCGTCGACGACGTCGCCGCCCTCGACTCGGAGCGCGTTCGCTTCTGGTTCGAGGACGTCTCCCGCGAGGTCGCCCGCCGGGTGTTTTCGATCCCGCTACTTCCCGAACACGTCTGGGAGGCGACCGCGGAGGTCATCGGCGACCACCGAACCGAAGCGCTCGCCTGGGACAACGAGGAGCCGGTCGGCTCGGGGCTGTTCGCCTTCGCCGACTCGAGCGACGAACACCTCCGGCTCGAGCCGTTCGAAGAGCACGTGTTCCGAACGCTCGACGACGACGAGCTGCCGTCCGTTTTCGAGGGGTTCTCCCAGTACGACGGGATCGAGTTTCGGATCTCGCCGAACGCCGGAGCGGCGGTCGAAGCGCTCGCGGACGGCGATATCGACCTCATCGCGAGCGAGCTGCGCTCGGAGAACAGAGCGGAGGTGGACGAACGGGACGAACTCTCGCTCGTTCGCGGTACGTCACGCTCGTTCTACGTGATCGGGTACAACCTTCGCCATCCGGAGCTCACGAACCTGCGGTTCAGGCAGGTTCTCTCGCAGCTCATCGACCGAGACCACGTGGTCTCGGAGTTCTTCGACGGTCACGCCGAACCGGCGGCGTCACACAGCTCGCTCGTCGGTATCCACCCCGACGACTGGGATCGGCAGACGAGCCGGGGGGTTCCGACGTTCCCGGGAACCGACGGCGAACTCGACCGGGACGAGGCGCGCGAGCTGTTCGAGGAGGTCGGCTACCGGTACGACGACGGGGAGCTGATAGCCTGAGGTCGGGATCGCCCCGCGTCCGATTAACCGATTCATATTAAACCATCGGCCGTCGTATCCCCCGACTATGGCACTCCTCAGCGTCGCCCTCGAGCTCGCCGCCATCGTCCTGACGATGCTCGTTACGGCGGCGCTCGTCATCGTCGGCCCCCGCCGCCTCGTCGCCGCGTTCCGTGACTTCAGATGGCGCCTCGAGGTCGCCGCGCTCCCGCTCGCCGTGCTCGCGAGCGTTCTCGTCCTGCGCTGGGGGACCGCCGACGTCCTGCCGCGCCTCTCCGAGCGCGTCATCGGCATCCGGATCACGGGGCTGCTCTTCGAGTTCGAGCGAACGCTGTTCGGCCAGAGCCCCGTCGCCGTGCTTCAGTCGTTCCAGACGCCCGAACTCACGTCGTTTTTCGTCTTCATCTACATCTACGGCTACGCCTTCTTGCTGTTGTTCCCGTTCGTCGCCTACTTCGCACTCGAGGAGATGGACGAGCTCTCGACGCTGATCCTCGCGTACACGGTCAACTACGGCATCGGCCTCGTCTGCTACGTGCTGTTCATCGCGTTCGGTCCGCGTAACTTCGATACGCTGCTGTTCGAGGACGTCCTCTACAGCGCGTTCCCCGAATCCGGCTATCTGACCTACACGGTCAACGAGAGCACCAACGTCTTCCCGTCCTTGCACACCTCGATGGCGATGACGACGTTCTTCCTCGCGATTCTCTCCCGGAAGCAGTACCCGCTCTGGGTTCCCGTCTCCGGTTTCATCGCGATCAGCGTCGTCGTCTCGACGATGTACCTGGGAATTCACTGGTTCTCCGACGTCGCCGCCGGCATCGCCCTCGCCGCGATCAGCGTCTACGTCGGGGTGAACTACTCCATCCACGGCATCGTCAGGACCCTCCAGCTCTACATCGGTTCACAGCTCGAGGACGATGGCACGACCGGGAGTCGCTGACCGGCGCGGTCGTTGGGGGTTTCCCCCGCGCCAACCGTCGTAGGGCCGAACGCTTTGCCCCGTCGGCCGTGGCGCAGAATCTCTCCGAGTACGACCGCGGAATCGAGTGGCGAGACGACGACGCGGAGCTCGAGGCCTGGAACGCCGGCGAAACCGGCTACCCCATCGCCGACGCCGGAATGCGACAGTTGCTCGAGGAAGCCTGGGTCCACAACCGGGTCCGAACGATCGCCGCCTCGTTTCTCACGAAGGACCTCCTGATCGACTGGCGCGAGGGATACGACTGGTACAGAGCGAAACTCGCGGATCACGAGACCGCAAACGACGTCGGTGGCTGGCAGTGGGCGGCCTCGACCGGCGAGTAACACACTCCTAATAATCTTTGGAAATTTCCAATAGAGTAGAGAGGGCGTCACGGAAGCGGATTATATATCCTACAGATGTCCATAATAAAGTCGCTACGCTTATACTTCCCTCCACTGTAGCGCGACCCACGACGATGTCAGAAGAGTCCTCATCGACGGAGACGCCGCCCAGTCAGGCGATCATCGAGGCGATCGCGGCTCACGAAGGCATTGACGCGACCGACGTCGAACCGCCGGAGTACGCCCCCCTCTACACAGCCGTCAACCCGGAGGCGCTCGACGAACTGTTCGAACCGACCCAACGAAGCGGCGACCGCGTCGGCGGCCGCGTCACCCTCGAGTACGAGGGATACGAGGTCGTCGTTCACAGCGACGGCTCGGTCGAACTGACGGATCTCTCACCCTCAAACGGCTCGGTCAACAGCGCGGCGAACTGACTGTCACTCCGCCCAGTAGGCCTCCCCCGGCGTCTCCTCGAATATCGCTCGCTCGAGCAGTTCGACCGCTTTCTCGAGACCCTCCCGGGAGCTGGTCAGCGAGTCTTCGTGTTCGATCGAGAGAGTGCCGTCGTAGCCGACCATCCGGAGCGTCGAGACGACGTCCTTCCAGTGGGATTCGCCGTGGCCGTAGCCGACCGACCGGAACAGCCAGGAGCGGTTGGGCTCGTCGTCGTAGGCGGTCGTGTCGAGAACGCCCTTCTCGCGGGCCTGTTCGTCGTAAATACGGGTGTCCTTGGCGTGGAAGTGGTGGATCGCGTCGCGCTCGCCCAGGTACCTGATCGCGTCCGTGACCGAGATTCCCTGCCAGTAGAGGTGCGAGGGGTCGAAGTTCGCCCCGATCCGCTCGCCCGTCGCCTCCCGCAACCGGGCCATCCCGTGGGGCTCGTACACCAGCATGTTCGGGTGCATCTCGATCGCGACGTCGACGCCGTGCTCGTCGGCGTGCGCGGCGATCTCGCGCCAGTACTCCTCGGCGACCTCCCACTGATACTCGAGGGCGTCGGCGTGTTCGGTGGGCCACGGCGCGGTGATCCAGTTCGGGACCTCGTCGTTCGGGCCGCCGGCGGGGAGGCCCGAAAAGCAGGTGACGACGCCGACGTCGAGCTGGTCGGCCAGCCGGATCGCCTCTCGAAGTTCCGTGTCGGCTTCGCTCGCCCGTCGGTCGTCGGGGTGGAGTGGGTTGTTGTGCGTCGCCAGCGCGCTGATCTCCACGTCGTACTCCGCGAGGAGGTCGCAGATCGCCGTCTGGGCGTCCTCGTCGTCCAGCACGTTCTCGCGGACGAGGTGGTCGTCACCGGGGAACCCGCCGACGCCGGGTTCGATCGCGCCGACACCGATCTCGCTGAGATACGACAGTGCACCCTCGAGCGATTCGTCCGCCAGCGGCGGTGTGTGAACGCCGATTTTCATACGGGCAAACCAACGGCAGGGGACGGGATAAAAGGGGTGGCTACCCGCAACGCTATCCGTTCGACTCGCCGATTTCGACGGTTCGGCCCGCCTCGCTCGAGCGGTAGATCCCGTCGACGATCCGCTGGACCGCCAGCGCCTGCGCGACGCTCTCGCCGAGGTCCGCGTCGGCGGCGATCGCGTCGAAGAACGCCCGCTGCTCGTCGGCGTGGGTGTCGTTCTGGGCGGTCGTCACGCTCGTGTCCTCGAGGTGGTCCGGCCCGACCTTGTTCGCGGCGTGAAACGAGAGGTCCTCCTCGAGCAGGTCGAACCGGGCGGCGGCTTCGGTTCCGCGGACGACGAACTCGTGGTTCGCCGGACGGTTCGTCGCCCACGCGACCTCGAGGGAGACGGTTTTACCCGACGCACACCTGATGAAGGCGCTCGCGGAGTCGTCGACGTCGAACGCGCCGGGGCCCGCGTCCTCGCCCCACATCTCGAGGTAGGCGTAGTCCTCCCGCGAGCCGAACTCCGTCCGGGTGACGCCCGTGACCTCGCGAATCGAGGGGTACTCGAGGAGGTACAGCGAGAGATCGATCGCGTGAACGCCGAGGTCGATCAGCGCGCCGCCGCCGGCGACGGCGCGACGGGTGAACCACGAGCCCCGGCCGGGAACCCCTCGCCGACGCACGTAGTTCGCCTCGAGGTGAGTGACCTCGCCGAGGTCGCCGCGGTCGATCCGGTTTTTGACGATCTGGACGGCGTTGGCGAACCGGTTGTTGAAGCCGACCATGCAGACGCCGTCGGAGTCGGCTGCGGCCGACGCGATTCGCTCGGCGCTCTCGAGCGTGTGTGCGAGGGGCTTCTCCAGTAAAACGTGCAGGTCCCGCTCGAGGGCGTCGACCGCGTACGGCTCGTGGTACTTGTTCGGCGTCGTGACGACGACGGCGTCGACGGAGTCGTACAGCTCCTGGTGGTCGTCGTAGACGTCGACGTCGTAGCGCTGAGTGAAGCGTCTGCGCGCGTCGGCGGAGACGTCCATTCCCCCGACGAGCGAGACGCCGAGGTCGAGCAGCCGATCGGCGTGGTACTGGCCGATGTTTCCGAGCCCGACGATGCCGGTTCGGACGGCCGTGCGATCCGCCGTCACGGGTCCCCTCCCGCGGCGCTCGAGACGGGGCCGCGACGATCAGTACAGCTGCCGTTCCTCCTCGGTGCGTTCCTGTTCACGGTTCTCTTTCTCCGCGAGTCGCTTTCTACCCCGGCGGTACTGGACGAGCCCGGGAACGATCCTGTTCTTCAGATCGAAGACGAACGAGACGATGCCGTAGAGCCAGAAGAAAAAGAGGGCGAACAGCCCGCCGAAGTACGCCAGCGCGATCGTTCCGTCCATGGTCAGCTGTCCGATTCGGCCTCCCGGGCCGTCGTTTCGCCACCCGCGTCGGTGAGGTCGTCGATTCCGTGGGAGAGTGCGTTCCCCGAGGCGGTGTCGAACAGGTGGATCCGCGAGCGGTCGAGGACGACGTCGACGTCCTCGTCCTCCTCGATCCGCGTGTCGGGGCTGACGCTCATCAACAGCTGATTCGACGCCGTCGCGACTCCCTCCTCTTCGGCCATCGTCCGCTCTGCCGTCTCGTCGAACTGGAGGTAGACGAAAACCTCGTCGCCCATCGGCTCGAGGACGTCCGTCGTGACGTCGATCGGCTCCGTCGGGGTGGCGACGTCCTGGCCGCGCTCGGTGAGGTAGACGTCCTCGGGCCGTATCCCCATGGTAACGCGGTCGCCGACCTGCACCCCGGCGATCGAGTCGGTCTCGAACTCGAGGCCGAAGTGGTCCGTTCTGAGCCCGGTCTCGGTCAGCTCCCCCTCGAGGAAGTTCATCGACGGCGAGCCGATGAAGCCGGCGACGAACAGGTTCGCCGGCTCGTTGTAACAGACCAGCGGCGGGTCGATCTGCTGGAGTTTTCCGGCGTTGATCACGGCGATCCGGTCGGACATCGTCATCGCTTCGGCCTGGTCGTGGGTGACGTAGACGATCGTGGTGTCGAGTTCCTTGTGGAGGCGCTGGAGCTCCGTCCGCATGTGAACCCGGAGCTTGGCGTCGAGGTTCGCCAGCGGCTCGTCCATCAGGAAGACGTCCGGGTTGCGGACGATCGCGCGGGCGATCGCGACCCGCTGGCGCTGGCCGCCGGACATCTCGTCGGGCATCCGCTCGAGCATTCCCTCGAGCTGGACGATGTCGGCCGCCTGGTCGACGCGCCGTTCGATCTCCTCGTCGTCGTACTTGCGGAGCCGAAGGCCGAAGGAAATGTTGTCGAAGACGTCCATGTGCGGGAACAGCGCGATGTTCTGGAAGACCATCGCGACGCCCCGATCTTTCGGTGCGAGGGTGGTGACGTCGTCGTCACCGATGTAGACCTTGCCTTCGGTGGGCTGGGTCAGGCCGGCGATGGTCTCCATCGTCGTCGACTTCCCACAGCCGGAGGGGCCGACGAGGCAGACGAACTCCCCGTCTCTGATGTCTAGGTTCATGTCGTCGACCGCGACGACGTCTTCGTAGCGCTTCGTGACGTGTTCGAGTCGTACTCGTGCCATTGTATCTTACTCCTTGAGTGCTCCTGCGGTGAGTCCGCTGACGATTTTCTCCTGGGCGACGATCACGATGATCGCGACCGGGAGGACGCCGATGATGCTCGCGGCGGCCATCAGGTTGAACAGGATCTCGTACTGCCCCTGGTAGCCGAGGATTCCCTCGAGGATCGGCGCCCAGTTCTCCGGCTGGCCGTCGGTCATCAGGAACGAGAAGAAGAACTCGTTGTAGACCGCGATGAACGTCAACACGCCGGCGGTCGCGACGCCGGGAGCCGACAGCGGGATGATGACCCGGAACAGCGCGCCCAGGCGGGTCGTCCCTTCGACCCGGGCGGCGTCTTCTAGCCCGTCGGGAATCTGTGCGTAGAACGTCGTCAGGATGAAAATCGAGAGCGGCATGAAGATCGCCGAGATCGGGATCACCATCGCCCCCGGCGTGTTGTAGAGCGTGCCGTCGCTCATGATCGGCTCTAACGCCGTGACCGGCGTGTTGAACAGGTCGTTCAGCGGGATGAAAAACGCCGCCGGTGGGAAGAACGAGACGACCAGCACGAGCAGCATCATCGGCGTCTTCCCCGGGAACTCGAGGCGGCCGAACGCGTAGCCCGCGAGGCTCGCGACGATCAACACGAGGGCCGTCGAGGCCGTCGCGATGACGAAGCTGTTGAACATGTACCAGTGGAACGGCAGCATCTCGAACACCTCGACGAACGCGCCGGGGTTGAACCCGTTCGGGGTGAACACGATGTCCTGTAGCTGTCCCTCGGGAGTCAACGCGACCATCAGCAGCCAGTAGAACGGGAACAGCGTCGTAAAGAGGAAGAAGATCGCGGCGGTGTAGAACATCGCCTTGTAGACGCGCTCGGGGTTCTGGATCGACCGGCCGACCCACCGCTGAAGCGGTCCGCGCTTGAGTTCGGCGTCGCCGGACCCCCCGAGCGCCGCCCCGCCGTCGGTAACGGGGGCGTGCGTTCGGGTCTGGCCGCTGGCGTCTCTGTCGGCGTCGGTGCCTCGAGTCGTCTCGTGATCGTTGGGTCTCATCAGTAGAAACCAGCCTCCGTATCGCGGAAGAGGACGATGTACACCGCGATGAACAGGCCGATGACCAGAGCCGTCATGAACGCGACGGCGGCGGCCGTCGCGAAGATGCGAGTGCCGCCGAACATCGCCTCGACGACCATACACGTCAGCGACGGGACGGTCGTACAGCCGACGCTCGACTCGATCAACCCGTAGACGCGCATCGCGTCCATCGTGCGAAACAGCATCGCGACGAGCAGCGCCGGCAGGATCAGCGGCAGCGTGATCATCTTGAACCGCTGCCAGGGCGAGGCGCCGGCGACCCGGGCCACGTCGTACAGGCTGCGGTCGACGCTCTGGAGTCCGGCGAGGATCAACAGCGCCATGAACGCCGTCGACTTCCAGATGTCGGCGACGAGGACGATGACGAACGCGTCCCCGCTGTCGGCGAGCGGGTTCGGTCCGAACAGTCCGAGCGACTGCATCAGGTCGGTTCCGAAGCCGACCTCCGGCTGGAACATCAGGTAGAAGATCATCCCCTGGATGACGATCGGAACGGCCCACGGCAGGATGATCGCGACGCGCACCCAGCGCCGGCCCCGGAACTCCTGATCGAGGATGAGCGCCTGGCCGAAGCCGAACACCGTCTCGAAGAAGATGCTGATCACGGCGAATCCGAGCGTGACGAACAGCGCCTGCTGGAGCAGCGGGACGCCGAACTCGACGAACGGGAACGACGCCGACAGCGAGACGTCCATGAACTGCTGGGCCAGCCTGACGTCGCCCGTGAGGACGTTGACGTAGTTCTCGAGGCCGACGAACCCTCCGAGCGGGTCGGCGCCGCGGGTCCGATCCTCCCGGAGGGACATGACGAACGTCATGATCAGCGGGTAAAAGGCGATGAACACGAGCAGGGCGAACGCCGGAATCAACAGGAGATAGGCGTACGCCGCCTCGCTGAGCCCCTCCATCCAGTTGACGACGGCGTTTCCTGACCGCTCGCGCTCGGGCGATTCGTCGCCGATTCCGGTATCGGTATCAGTTGCCATCTTGTCCCCTCACGTCCGCTTCGCTCATCTCGAGTCGTTCCTTCAGGTCCCCCATCGCTTCCTCGGGGGACTTCACGCCGCGGTAGGCCCGGTTCACCTCTCCGAAGATGTGCGCCGCCTGCTCCGGCCAGATGTCGGTCACCGGCCGGGGAACCGCGTTTTCGCCCGCGATCTGGATCGTCTCGGCGTAGTTGGCGACCGGCCCGCTCTCTTCGGGGTCGAGATCGTCGAGCAACTCGACGATCGGCGGTATCCAGCCCTGAATTTCGAAGATCGTGAGCATGACCTCCTCGGTCGCGAAGGCGTCCATCACCTGAATCGCCTCCTCCGCGTTCTCGCTCGCCGGATTCAGGGTGAGGTGCCAGCCACCGAGGGCCGCTGCCGTGCCGCCGAGACCGTCGTACTCGGCGTCGTCTTCCTCGACGCCGTACGGCATCGGCATCATCCCGACCTCGTCACCCATCCCTTCGTCGTGGGCGATCGCGATCGAGTACGGCCAGTTTCGATGCATCACGACGTTCCCGTTCGCGAAGGGGCCCCGGGCGTCCTCCTCGGTGTACTGGACGATCGCCGTCGGAGCGATCTGCTCGTAGCCGTCGAGGGCGTACTCGTCGTCCTGCCCGCGGATGAACGTCCGCATCATCCGGATCGCGTCTACGACCGGTTCCTCGTCGACCGTGATCTCGCGCTCGCCGGCCTCGAACAGGGTGTCCAGTCCGCCGAAGTACGCGCCGCCGAAGGTGCTCATTACCTCGTTGAACGTACAGCAGGCGAGCCCCTCGTAGGCGGCGGCCTGCGTCGTAAACCCCATGTCGGCGTCGGACTGGTCCCGGACGTCGGCCGCGATTTCGGAGAACTCCTGCCACGACAGCGCCTCGGTGTCCCAGTCGTCGGTGTCGTACCCGGCGTCCTCGACGAGATCCTTGCGGTACTGCATCGTGCCGAAATCCGGAAACAGCGGCAGCGCGTGCAGTTCCCCGGTTTCCGGGTGACGAGCGGTCTCGACCGCCGCCTCGAGGTAGTCGTTCTCGATCAGACCGAGCGTCTCACTCGAGAGACGGTCCTCGAGGTTGCTCGTCTGCTCGCGCAGGATGAACGGGATCGTCCACCCGCTGTCCATCATGAACAGGTCGGGCTGGGGACGTCCCGCCTGTAGCGCCGACTGTGCGGCAGACCGGCGCTGCTCGGTTTCGTCCGGCCCGGTGCGAACCTCGACGGTGATGTCCTCGTCGAGGCCGGCGTCCCAGAGCGCCTGATGCAACTCTCCGTCGGGGTCCATGATGTCCTGAAAATCGGTGTCGCCGTAGGCGACGACCGACCCCTCCTCCGCACCCCGACCGAGACAGCCGGCGATGGCGGCCGTCCCGGCGGATGCGGTCGAGGCTGCTGCGATGAACCGTCGCCGGGAGACGCCGTCGCGCCCTCCAGAATTGCAGCGTTCGCGACCCATTTTCTAAACTCGCCACACCCGCTGCCTTAATTCTAATGCCGGCACCCCTCCGTTCTCGGACAAATCCATTCGAAAGATTGTCAATTTCCGCGGCTTCCACCGCCGAATACCGTTATCGTGGCAATAGATCGGGTAACGGAGTGTGTCGGAGGTGGCGAAGCGACGTCGACCTCACCGTCCACCGCTCGAGTGTCGTCTCGAAGCCACGACCGCCTCGAGGCGTCCGCTCCGTGACGGCGAGTCGGTGACGGCGGCGAGAACTCCTGTAGACGTGAGGCTCCACCGGTGGCCCCGAGAGAAACGCTGCTCCGCTCCGATCGTGGCGGTCGGTCGTCTACGGACGGCGACCGAGTTCCCCGGCGTCCGTCGGAGCGGCGACGCCCGTTACCGCTCGATGGCCGGCGGCTCGTGCTCGCCGATCAGTATCTGGTGGGCCTCGATGTCCTCGAGTGCGGCCACGCGGCCGCCGACGGTGACCTCCTCGCCGTCTGCGGTCTCGATCGTGAGCCCGGCGACCTCCTCGGTCATCTCGAAGGAGACGTCGACGACCCGGCCGCGAACGATCCGCTGGCCCCCGACCTCGACGTCGCGGCCGTCGATCGTCGCGTAGAACTCCCCGCCGGCGTCTATCAGGTCCTTCACGCACCGGCGAATCGAGGCGTACCGGCGCGGATACGGGCGGCTCTCGCCGTTTTCCCCGAGGGTCCGCTCGGCGGTCGTCCAGAGCACGGTGCCGAAAAAGCCCGAGACCAGAAAGCCGAGCGCAGACCGGTTGAAGATGACGCCGTAGCGGTCCTGGTCGTCGCGCAGGGCGTCCTGGGTCGCGTAGATCGAGTAGTTGCCGTCCGCGACGGCGATCACCGGCGTGGTGATCCCGCGGCGGGCCCGGGCGGTGGTCGCCACCTCGAGGTAGTCAAACCGCTCCGGATCGGGCGCTTCGGCGGCGGGAGTGACGATCAGGTCGACGCTGACGCCGGCGTCCGTCACCGTCCGGAGCTTGTCCTCGAACCGCGTCAGGAGATCGGGCGTGAGCGAGAGCGCCAGTTCGTACTCGGCGTCGTCGATCACCTCCTCGAGGTAGCGGAGGATCGTCGAGCGGGACTTGACCAGCGACACCGCCTCCGTGTCGCGGGCGGGGGCGGTGTACCGGGACTCGAGGTCGTCGATCAGCGCCTCGAGCGACGACTGGACGTTCTCGAACGCCTCCGCGGGATCGATCGCCACGATCTTCATGGGCCGGGACTCGCGCAGTTCGACGAGCCCGCGGTCGCTGAGGCTGCGAACCGTGTCGTACACTCGCGGCTGCGGGATGTCCGTTCGGTCCGCGATCTCGCTCGCGGTCAGCTGTCCGTGCTCGAGGACGGTGAGGTAGGCGTCGATCTCGTACTCGCCGAGGTTGAACCGGTCGCCGACCCGTTCGACGCTCGAGCGCAGTTCGTCAGAGGCCATAGCTGCTCTCACGCGCCCGACCACTAAAGGATTTATTATGGATTGAGTAACACCCGTTTTCGAAATCCAGTTGTCTCCGACGTCGACCGGCTCACGACGGTCAGAACCCTTAACCAGTGTCGCCATGAGAGTCACTGCATGCGCGGCGCTGTCCTGTCGGCGGCGGAGACGATCGACGAGGAGAGCCCACAGGACGGCTCGAGCGGGACCGGAAACGAGAGCGAGGCGGCGGCCGCCCTCGACGGCGTCCTCCCCGGCGGGGTGCCGGATCTGGCCGTCGACGTCGCGCTCGCGCTCGTCGTGCTCGTCGTCGGCTGGTACCTCTCGAAACTCGTCGTCCGGTTCGCGGGTCGGACGGTCGCCCGTCGAATCGGCCGTCCCAGCGTCACGCGAACGGTTCTCCGCGGGGTCCGTATCTCCGTTCTCGTCGTCACCGTCGTGATCGCGATCAGCATTCTCGGCGGGATCAGCGGGTTCGAAATCCTCCTCTCGGTGACCGTCATCTCCGCGATCGTCGCCGTCGTTCTCGCGCCGCTGATCGGGAGCCTCATCAACGGCCTGTTCATCCTCGCGGACCGCCCCTACGAGATCGGCGACATGATCGAGATCACCGACGAGGGCCACCGCGGGTTCGTCGAGGACATCACGATCCGCTACACGAAGATCTTCACCCTCGAGAACACGTTCATCGTCATACCGAACTCCGAGATCCACGCCCGCGACGTCATCAACTACTCCGCCGAGGACGAGCGCACGCGGGTCTCCGTCGACTTCGAGATCACCTACGAGAGCGACCTCGAGACCGCCCGCCGGCTGACTGCGCGGGCGGCCCGCTCCGTCGACACCGTCATCTCCGGCGGGCCGGACATCCGGATCGGGAGCGCGAGGTACGGCGCCGCGCCGGTCTGTGACATCGTCGAGTACGCCGACCACGGCGTCCGCCTCTCGGTTCGCTTCTGGGTGAAACACCCGTACAAACTCGCGATCACCCGCTCGAACGTCCAGGCCGAGATCCGCCGCCGCTTCGAGTCAGAAGGAGTCGAGTTCGCCTACCCCCACACCCACCACGTCTTCGACGAGACCAGCGGCGTCGCCCGCGTCGACGTCGGCGACGGGGCCGACAGCCGCCGGCCGTCGCCGACCGACCGCGACCCCCTCGAGTAACCGGCGTCAGGCGCTCGCGCTCTCGACGGTGATCACCTCGCAGTCGAGGTGCGTTCGGAGGTAGCGGTCGATGTCGGGGTTGTCGGTGAACCGACGCAGGACGCGCCGCCAGCGACTCGCCTGTCGGTGTCCGATAACGACGACGTCCGCCCTCTCGGCGGCCACCTCGTCGAGAATGCTCTCTTCGACGAGAAATCCCTTCCTGACCACGTACCGAACGTTCGAGACGTTCCCGAACTGCCGTTCGACCTCGTCTTTGAGGTCCGTCCGGGTCACGTTCGTCCCGTTCTGGTAGAGGTTTACGTGTAAGACGGTGAGAGAGGCGTCCTGTTCGCGAGAGAGAGCGACCGCGCGCTCGAGCGTCTGGCGCGAGTGCTTCGTTAACGGATATCTGACGGGGACCACGACCAGCGTCATCACGGAAGCGAACGAGGTCCGGGCGGGTAAACTTTTCAGTCGACGCGTCGCACCCGCCCATCCACTCCGGGCTCGATTCCGAACTCCCGCGCGTACGCCGCGAGGACCTCGTACTGGCTCGCCGCCGTCTGTTCTCGCCGGTGGTCGGGCCCGAGCGCGGGGAACTCGTCGGTGGTGTGAAACAGGTAGTCAGACGTGGCGAGGGTGTACGTTCCGTCGGGGTCGAACGGCTCGCCGCCGACGCGCCGGAGGTCGACCGCGTGATCCGCGGGGTTCCACTCGAGGGCCATCCCGCTGACGTGGGCGTGCCACCAGTCGTCCTCGGCGAAGCTGAGGTCGAGCCCCGCGGCGTCGCTCACGACGGCCTCGAGGGTCTCCCCGTCGAGTTCCGCGACGGTCAGGGGCTCGTCGAACGGCACCAGACTGATGCAGTCCGCGACGGTCACCTCGCCCTCGAGGGGCGAGCCCGACCGGATTCCGCCGCTGTTCTGGAGGGCGACGTCGGCGCCGGTCTGCCAGCGGTAGGCGTCGGCGACGAAGTTTCCGACCGGACTCTCGCCGCCGAACAGGGTCTCCTCGGTGCGCTCGAGCGGTTCGTCGACGCGGGCGACGACGTCGTCCAGTCCGGTCGTTTCGACCAGCCGTTCGAAGGCGGAGACGACGTCGGGCGCCGGCGCCACCTCCGTCGCGGACCGGAGCGTCGCGGTCGGCTCGGCGTCGATCGTTACTTCGACGACGGCGTGACCCCCGTCACCGGGCCGGGTCACGAGGGTTCCGTCGATCCGTTCGATCCGCGAACTGGCGACGTGACCGCCCAGGATGACGTCCGCGTCGACGGCGCGGGCCAGTTCGTCGTCGCGCGACCCCAGGTGCGAACAGACCACGACGCAGTCGACGCCGGCCGCACGGAGGGCGTCGACCGCGTCCCTGGCCGCCGGGATCGGCTCCCGGAACTCGAGGCCGGTCGCCATCGGGTTCAGCGAGCCCGTCCGTGCGGTCGTCACGCCGGTGAACCCGACCCGCGTGTCCGCGCGCTCGAGGATCGTCCAGGGCTCGACGCCGGCCTCCGCGCCGAAGACGCCGCCGTTTCGCCGGACGTTCGCGCTCAGCCACCGGTGCGGGGACTCGCGGACGACCTCGAGGGCGGCCTCGGGACCGAAGTCGAAGTCGTGGTTGCCGAACGTCGCGACGTCGGGTTCGACGGCGTCGTAGAACTCGAGCACCTGCCTGCCCTCGGTGACCAGCGGGAGCACGCCCGGAGCGGTGTTGTCGCCGGTTCCGACGAGAAGCGTTTCGTCGTCGCTGTAGGTACGAAGCAGCGCCGCGAGCCGGCCGATCCGCGGGGGATCGTCGCAGGCGTTCTCGACGTCGGAGTACTGCAGCAGACGGAGGGGCATTCGTCGGGTATACCGACAGCGAGCGCATCAGTGCGTCGATTCCGGAACGCGGCTCCAGGTTCTGCGAGGGAGAGACACGGCTTTAATCCGCGCGGGTCTACGAACGAGCATGGAAACCATGTCCACGGACGACGGCCGGACGGTGTACGTCTCGGAAACGGAGGGAGACAGGGGTTCGAAGGCGCCGTTTCTGGTCGCCTACGAGTCCCTCGAGGGCGAGCGCCGATACGGCTGGTTCTGTGCGAACTGCGAGAGCTTCGACAACGCGATGGACTCGATGGGACGGATCCAGTGCAACCGGTGTGGCAACTTCCGCAAGCCGACGGAGTGGGACGCCGCCCACGAGTGAACCGCAGGTCTCGACGCCGCCGCGAGAGATCCCGGGACGGCCGGTGAAAACCGAAAGGTCGTCAACTAACTCGGAATCGAACGCAAAAACTCGAGTGCCATCGACCGAGGCGCGCAAAAAACGTCTAAAAGATAGCGGCACTTTCTTGTGACGTAACAACGCTTATGATGGCCGGCGGTGTACGTCTAACCCGAATGGGTCCTGTTAACATGCGGCTCGTCGAACAGGCCAGGTCGATCTTCGCCGAACTGGGCTACTCCGTCGAAGGATCGGGTCCGGAGTTCCGCGCCGAGCGCGGATGGAAAGTCGTTCACGTAAATACCGTCCTCGAGACGCGAGACCCGCCGAGCGGCCCGGGCGAGTTCCGCTGTTTCGTCGCCCAGCCGGAGGACGCAGACGACCTCGAGCGTCGACTCGAGCGAACCGATCCCGACTACGAGTGGGCGATCATCGTCGTCGACGGCGACGAGTACCAGGTCGAACACGCCCCGTCGGGCCCGAACGCCTCCGCGTAGTTCCCGTCACCACGACCGCCGGGTGACCCGTCACCCGTCTCCGATTTTCGCCGGTCCGAACGCTTACTCGCCGAGCGCCCGCCGCATCCCCGCGACGCCCGCGCCCGGGTCGACGTCCGCGCCGAAGTCCTCGAGGACGTCGCCCAGCGCCGTCACCACGTAGGCGACGTTCTGCGGGCGAGCGGAGTGACCCATACAGCCGATCCTGAAGATCTCGCCGGAGAGGTCGCCGAGGCCGCCGGCGATCTCGAGGTCGTAGCGCTCGAGCAGTTCGGCACAGACCTCGCCGTCGTCGACGCCCTCCGGAACCCGCACGGCGTTCAGACTGGGGAGCCAGTACTCGTCGGGGGCGTTCATCTCGAGGCCCATTCCCTCGACACCGGCTTTCAGTGCACCCGCCAGGTGGCGGTGGCGTTCCCACCGCTGCTCGATTCCTTCTTCGGCGACCAGTCGCAGCGCCTCTCGGATGGCGTACACGTTCGTGATCGGTGCCGTGTGGTGGTACGACCGGTCGTCGCCCCAGTAGCCCTCGAGTAAGGTGAGGTCGAGGTACCACGAGCGAGGGTCCTCGTCGCGCGAGAGGACCTTCTCCATCGCCGTATCCGAGAGCGTGAGCGGACTCGCCCCCGGCGGACAGGAGAGACACTTCTGGGGGCCGGCGTAGGCGACGTCGATGTCCCACTCGTCGACGCGGAGTTCGACGCCGCCGATCGAGGTGACGGTGTCGGCGATTACGAGCGCGTCGTGGTCGTGGGCCGCCGCCGTGAGCTCCGGAACGTTCGGCTGGAGGACCCCCGTGCTCGTCTCGGCGTGGACGAAGCCGAAGACGTCGGGGTCGTGTTCGGCCAGCGCGTCGGAGACGGCCGCGGGCTCGAGCGGCTCGCCCCACGGCGCGTCGACCTCGACGACCTCGCCGCCGGCGCGGCGGGCCATCGACGCCATCCGACCGCCGAAGTAGCCGTTCGTCGGTACGAGCATCGTGTCGCCGGGTTCGACGACGTTGCCGATCGCCGCCTCCATCGCCGCGGAGCCGGTTCCCGAAACCGGGACCGTCCACTGGTTGTCGGTCCGGAACGTGTACCGCAGGAGTTCCTGGACCTCGTCCATGATCTCGATGAACGAGGGGTCGAGGTGGCCTACGAGCGGCGTGCTCATCGCCCGGAGCACGCGCGGGTTCACGTCGCTCGGTCCCGGTCCCATCAGCGTCCGATCCGGTGGTGTCAGTTCGTCGACTGCTGGCGGCTCTGTGTTGCCGTCGACCATGCCTTGACGTGGAACAGGGACCACCAAAAACGTTCACTCGACGGCGATGCTCGCGGAGAACTGACAGCAGTCTCCCCCTCGCGTACGTTTAAGTTCGTCTGTGGGGTAGTAGGTGCCGCCATGGTCTTCAAAAAGATCACGCTGATCGGGACGAGCTCGGAGAGTTTCGACGCCGCGGCGGACGACGCCATCGACCGCGCAGAGGAGACCCTCGACAACGTTCACTGGGTCGAAGTCGACGAACTCGGCGTCGAGGTCGCGACGGCCGACGACCGCGAGTATCAGGCGGAAGTCACCGTCGCGTTCAGACTCGAGGACTGATACGGTCTGTTGTAATTGAGACTCAGGTCCGGAACGATTCGCCACAGCCACACTCGCTGACGACGTTGGGGTTTTCGACGTGGAACCCCTCGGCCTGCAGCCCGCTTTCGTAGTCCAGGACGCTTCCTTCGATGTACTTCAGGCTCGCCGGATCGACGAACACCCGGAGGTCGTGATGGTTGTACACCGTGTCGTCCTCTTCGGGCTCTCCGTCGAAGCGCATCCCGTAGGAAAGCCCCGCACAACCGCCCTGCTGGACGAACAGGCGAAGCCCCGCTCGGGTCGTCTCCATTCCCTCCTCGTCCAGCAGCGCGAGCGCCCGCTCGGCTGCCGTCTCCGTGACCTCGATCTGTGGACGGGTGTCGTTCGTCTCGGCGCTGTCCGTGCTCATACCCCTTCCTTTCCGCGCGAACGTGTTAACCTTGACGCCCGCTCACACGCCTCGATTGCGCGATAAAAAGCCCTGCTCCTGTTGCGGTCGAGTGTCCCTCGCGACCGGCGTCAGGCCGACGCAGTCTGCTGGACCGACCGATAGTAGCCGCCGAACATCCGCTCGTCGTTCGCCGAGAGCGCGATGTCGTTCTCGGCCAGTAGTTCGATCATTCGCTCGAGGTCGCACTCGTACCACATCGAGAGAATTTTCAGGTTCTTCTGTGCGTAGTCGTAGTTGCGCTCGAGCACTCGTGGGTCGGTTGGGTTGACCTTGCCCGGGGTCATTTCGAATGCCATTCATTCACGCAGCCTCTTAAAGACAGTGCGTGTCTGCTTGATACGAAAATCGGGATGGTCCCGCCTACTCGTCGAACCGAACCCGGACGCTCTCGGCGTGGGCCTCGAGGCCCTCCGCCTCGGCGAGGCTCGTCACGGTGTCCGCGAGATCCGCGAGCCCCCCACTCGAGAGCCGCTGAACCGTCGTCGACCGGAGGAACGTCTCGACCGACAGCCCCCCGGTGACGCGGGCGCCGCCGTTGGTCGGCAACACGTGGTTGGTCCCGCTCGCGTAGTCGCCCGCGGCAACCGGCGTGGACGGCCCGAGAAAGACGCTGCCCGCGCTGTCGATCCGCTCGAGAACCGACTCGTCATCCTCGGCGACGATCGCGAGGTGTTCGGGGGCGTACGCCTCGGTGAAGAGGATCGCCTCGCTCATCGACCGGGCGAGCAACACGCCGCTCGCCTCGTTCGCGAGCGCCGCCCGGATCACGTCCTCGCGCTCGCGCTCGCCGGCCTGGCGATCGACCGCCTCGGCGACCGCCGTCGCGAGCCCCTCGTCGTCGGTGACGGCGACGACCGACGCGTTCTCGTCGTGTTCGGCCTGGGCGACCAGTTCGGCGGCGACGACCTCCGCATCGGCCGTCCCATCGGCGACCACGACCACCTCGCTCGGACCCGCGAGGAAGTCGATCTCGACGTCACCGCGAACCTCAGCCTTGGCGGCCGTCACCCACCGGTTGCCGGGGCCGACGATCTTTCGCACGCGCGTGATGGTCTCCGTTCCGTAGGCGAGTCCCGCGATCGCCTGGGCGCCGCCGACGCCGTACACCGCGTCCGCGCCCGCGGCGTGGATCGCCGCGAGCGTCGCCGGGTTCACCTCGTCGGCTGGCGGCGTCACGACGGCGACGTGCTCGACTCCGGCGACGACCGCCGGAACTACGCCCATGATCGCACTCGAGGGGTACGCCGCCGTCCCGCCGGGAACGTAGACCCCGACGCGGTCGATCGGGCGGAACCGCCGCCCGAGTTCGCGGCCATCGCTGAACTCGCGTCGCCAGTCTTCGGGCACCTGGGCCTCGTGAAACTCCCTGACGTTCGCCGCGGCGGTCTCGATCGCCTCGCGCAGGTCGGCCTCGAGTCCCTCGTACGCACGCTCGCACTCGTCGGTGATCTCGAGGTTTCCGACCTCAACGCCGTCGAACTCGCGGGAGAACTCGCGGACGGCGACGTCGCCCTCCTCGCGTACGCGAGAAACGATGTCTCGAACGTCGGCACGCACCTCGTCGATTCCGGCGTCGCGCTCGAAGAACGCCGCGCGATCGCCCGGTCCGAGATCCGCGATCGGCCGTACCTCTGGTGTCATGACTCCCGATTGGGTCGGCCCTCGAAAAACCGTTTCTGTCCGCTCATTCCTCGATCGGGGCGACGCCGAGGGCGGCTCCCGTCGCCCGGAGAAAGAGGAAAACGACGAGTCCGAACCCCAGGAGCCCGACGGGGGCCGCGAGCAACTGGGCGGTCCGGTAGCCGAAGAGGAGTCGGCTCGTCCCGAGTACGACGAAGCTCGCGATCACGAGACAGAAGGCGAGGATCGCCAGCTGGACGAACTGCTGTTGGTTCATGAGCGACTCGAGGGGCGCCGCTCGCTAATGGTTGTCGACCGGGCGGGTCTCGAGCGAACCGGGCGGACTCGCGGATCACCCTAACTCCTGACACACTGGGGAGAACGCGGAGGCGGTAACACGAGAGAGACCACTGGTTAACAGTTGATTACTCCGTCCGCGGCGCGAGAAGACAACGCGATAACCAATCCATGCATGGGAGACTCTGCCCCGCTGGATCCGAGACGAAGGGGTTAAGTATTCACCCGGGACTACGAATTAATCGGAAGGAGATGAGGATCTCACCCCTGCGGTCCGCCGTCAAGATGAGATCTGATGTGAGCCATGATAGTTCGGTGACGCTCGATCGGTCGACCCGATCGTCGTCATCGAACGGACCAAGTTACGTGTGAGAATCAAGCGAGATTCTCCGCCAACCTTCCCCTTCACGGGGGAATAGCATTCCGGTTGATCCTGCCGGAGGTCATTGCTATTGGAGTCCGATTTAGCCATGCTAGTCGTACGAGTTCAGACTCGTGGCGAATAGCTCAGTAACACGTGGTCAAACTACCCTCTGGAGCGCAATACCCTCGGGAAACTGAGGCTAATGGCGCATACGGCTCGCTGCCTGGAACTGGCGCGAGCTCGAAATGCTCCGGCGCCAGAGGATGTGGCTGCGGCCGATTAGGTAGACGGTGGGGTAACGGCCCACCGTGCCGATAATCGGTACGGGTCATGAGAGTGAGAGCCCGGAGACGGAATCTGAGACAAGATTCCGGGCCCTACGGGGCGCAGCAGGCGCGAAACCTTTACACTGCACGACAGTGCGATAAGGGGACTCCAAGTGCGAGGGCATATCGTCCTCGCTTTTCACCACCGTAAGGTGGTGGTGGAATAAGAGCTGGGCAAGACCGGTGCCAGCCGCCGCGGTAATACCGGCAGCTCGAGTGATGACCGCTATTATTGGGCCTAAAGCGTCCGTAGCCGGCCAGGTAAGTCCATCGGGAAATCTCCCCGCTTAACGGGGAGGCGTCCGGTGGAAACTGCCTGGCTTGGGACCGGAAGACCAGAGGGGTACGTCTGGGGTAGGAGTGAAATCCCGTAATCCTGGACGGACCGCCGGTGGCGAAAGCGCCTCTGGAGGACGGATCCGACGGTGAGGGACGAAAGCTAGGGTCACGAACCGGATTAGATACCCGGGTAGTCCTAGCCGTAAACGATGTCTGCTAGGTGTGCCACAGGCTACGAGCCTGTGGTGTGCCGTAGGGAAGCCGTGAAGCAGACCGCCTGGGAAGTACGTCCGCAAGGATGAAACTTAAAGGAATTGGCGGGGGAGCACTACAACCGGAGGAGCCTGCGGTTTAATTGGACTCAACGCCGGACATCTCACCAGCACCGACAATGTGCAGTGAAGCTCAGTGTGATGAGCTTAGTGGAGCCATTGAGAGGAGGTGCATGGCCGCCGTCAGCTCGTACCGTGAGGCGTCCTGTTAAGTCAGGCAACGAGCGAGACCCGCGCGCCTAATTGCCAGCAACACCCTTGTGGTGGTTGGGTACATTAGGCGGACTGCCAGTGCCAAACTGGAGGAAGGAACGGGCAACGGTAGGTCAGTATGCCCCGAATGTGCTGGGCTACACGCGGGCTACAATGGTCGAGACAGTGGGATGCCACTCCGAGAGGAGGCGCTAATCTCCGAAACTCGATCGTAGTTCGGATTGTGGGTTGAAACTCACCCACATGAAGCTGGATTCGGTAGTAATCGCGCCTCAGAAGGGCGCGGTGAATACGTCCCTGCTCCTTGCACACACCGCCCGTCAAAGCACCCGAGTGAGGTCCGGATGAGGCCGGCGCAACGCCGGTCGAATCTGGGCTTCGCAAGGGGGCTTAAGTCGTAACAAGGTAGCCGTAGGGGAATCTGCGGCTGGATCACCTCCACAGACCGGGACCACTCCGACGGAGTGGCCCATCGAAACCTATTCGGTCCGTTCGACACCGACGCCGCGTCGGCCGAGCGAGCACCTCAGAACTATCATGGCTCTTGACACCCCGCGAGAGGCGGGGTGGGCCCATAGCTCAGTGGTAGAGTGCCTCCTTTGCAAGGAGGATGCCCAGGGTTCGAATCCCTGTGGGTCCATGTCTTGGAGGCGATCGGAATCGCTCCCCTTATACGGGTGGCGCGATTCAGATCAAATCCGACTAACCGATGCACCAGTCCGCGCAAGTGTGACTGGGAAGGGTCAATGCAGGCCGGCCGTCTACCGGCGTGCAGATGAGACCGTGTGTACGTGTAGTCCAGGCGTCCACTGGACCCGTTCCCGGGTCACATTACCGATCCGAAGAACGTGGCTACTGTGCCAGCTGGTGGATCGCTCGGCTCAAGAGCTGAAGAAGGACGTGCCAAGCTGCGATAAGCTCAAGGGACCCGCATGGAGGGAAAGAACTTGAGATCTCCGAATGGGAATCCCCACCGCAATTGCTTCGCGCAATGGGGAACGCCGGGAATTGAAACATCTCAGTACCGGCAGGAAAAGAAAGCAAACGCGATGTCGTTAGTAATGGCGAATGAAGACGACACAGTCCAAACCGAAGCCCTCACGGGCAATGTGGTGTTCGGACTGACGATCACTCCGCGAACCTCGACGAGAAGTCTTCTGGAACGGAGCACGAGACAGGGTGACAGTCCCGTATTGTCGAGAAGTAACGGACGAGTCAGCTCCAGAGTATCGGGGGTTGGATATCCCTCGAAAAGATCGCGGGCATCGACCGCGAAGACTAAACACTCCTTGAGACCGATAGCGAACAAGTAGCGTGAGCGAACGCTGAAAAGTACCCCCAAAAGGGAGGTGCAATAGGGCGTGAAATCAGTTGGCGATAGAGCGACGGGGCATACAAGGTCCTCTCCAGAATGAATCGGGTGCAAACCCGTAGTAAGACGGAGAGGAAGCCGGTGTTCCGTCGTACGTTTTGAAAAACGAACCAGAGAGTGTGCCTGTTTGACGAGTCTAACCCGATCATCGGGGAAGGCGTAGGGAAACCGATATGACCGCAGTCTTACGACCAGGGTCACCGTGTTCAAGCGCGGGGAGTCAAATGGGCACGACCCGAAACCGGACGATCTAGGCATGGGCAGGGTGAAGCGCACCGAAAGGTGCGTGGAGGCCCGTTAGCGTTGGTGTCCTACAATACCCTCGCGTGACCTATGTCTAGGGGTGAAAGGCCCATCGAGTTCGGAAACAGCTGGTTCCAACCGAAACATGTCGAAGCATGACCTCCGCTGAGGTAGTTCGTGCGGTAGAGCGACGGATTGGGGGACCGCACTCCGAGAGGAGTGCGCCCCCCTGTCCAACTCCGAACGTACGAACGCCGTTCGACGCGGGGAGTCCGGTGCGCGGGGTAAGCCTGTGTACCGTGAGGGAGACAACCCAGAGCTGGGTTAAGGTCCCCAAGTATGGACTAAGTGCGATTGAAAGTTGTCGCAAGCCCTAGACAGCCGGGAGGTGAGCTTAGAAGCAGCTACCCTCTAAGAAAAGCGTAACAGCTTACCGGCCGAGGTTTGCGGCGCTGAAAATGATCGGGGCTCAAGTCCATCACCGAGACCTGGCGGCACCGTTTACACGGTGATCCCGTAGGTTGGCATTCCGTTCGGGTGGAAGCACGGATGAGAATTCGTGTGGACCGTGCGGTAACGATAATTCTGGTCATAGTAGCAGCGTTAGTCGGGTGAGAGCCCCGACGGCCGAACGAGTAAGGGTTCCTCAGCAATGCTGATCAGCTGAGGGTTAGCCGGTCCTAAGTCTCGCCGTAATTCGAACGAGACAAAAGGGAAACAGGTTAATATTCCTGTGCCAGTATGCACTAAAAGTCGACGCTTTGGAGCCACCCAGGCCGGGCCATCGCCCGGTAGAACCGTCGAAGACCGTGGAAGCCGTAATGGCAGGAAGCGGTCGAATGTCGGGATATCGCAAGCTGGGCCAATCCAGAGCCCGTGAAAAGACGAGCATACTGTCCGTACCGAGATCCGACACAGGTACTCATGGCGGCGAAAGCCAAGGCTGTCGGGAACAACCGACGTTAGGGAATTCGGCAAGTTAGTCCCGTACGTTCGCAATAAGGGATGCCTGCCTCGGAAAGAGGCAGGTCGCAGTGACTCGGGCGCTCCGACTGTCTAGTAACAACATAGGTGACCGCAAATCCGTAAGGACTCGTACGGTCACTGAATCCTGCCCAGTGCGGGTATCTGAACACCCCTTACAAGGGGACGAAGGACCCGTTAACGGCGGGGGTAACTATGACCCTCTTAAGGTAGCGTAGTACCTTGCCGCTTTAGTAGCGGCTTGCATGAATGGATCAACGAGAGCGCCACTGTCCCAACGTTGGGCCCGGTGAACTGTACATTCCAGTGCGGAGTCTGGAGACCCCCAAGGGGAAGCGAAGACCCTATAGAGCTTTACTGCAGGCTGTCGCTGAGACATGGTCGCCATTGTGCAGCATAGGTAGGAGCCGTTACACAGGTACCCGCGCCAGCGGGCCACCGAGGCATCACTGAAATACTACCCGATGGTGACTGTGACTCTCACTCCGGGAGGAGGACACCGGTAGCCGGGCAGTTTGACTGGGGCGGTACGCGCTTGAAAAGATATCGAGCGCGCCCCAAGGTTTCCTCACTCGGGTCGGAGACCCGAGTAAGAGCGCAAGAGCATACGGAAGCCTGACAGTGTCCGGCACAACGACGGACGCTGACGCGAAAGCGTGGTCTAGCGAACCAATTAGCCTGCTTGATGCGGGCAATTGCTGACAGAAAAGCTACCTTAGGGATAACAGAGTCGTCACCCGCAAGAGCACATATCGACCGGGTGGCTTGCTACCTCGATGTCGGTTCCCTCCATCCTGCCCGTGCAGAAGCGGGCAAGGGTGAGGTTGTTCGCCTATTAAAGGAGGTCGTGAGCTGGGTTTAGACCGTCGTGAGACAGGTCGGCTGCTATCTATTGGGGGTGTAAGGTATCTGACGAGAACGTTCGTATAGTACGAGAGGAACTACGAATGGGTGCCACTGGTGTACCGGTTGTTCGAAAGAGCACGTGCCGGGCAGCTACGCACCACGGGGTAAGAGCTGAACGCATCTAAGCTCGAAACCCACTTGAAAAAGAGATACCACCGAGGTCACTCGTAGAAGACGAGTTCGATAGACTCGGGGTGTACGCGCCAAGGCAACGAGGCGTTGAGCCCGCGAGCACTAACAGACCAAGCCACACACTCATATCCTCGACACCAGTCGAGGCCGCATAACGGATTGGAATGGACCCACGAACGGGTCCAGACGCAAACTGGACTACACATACACACGGTCGGAGACCACCGATACTGGCCCGCGGACGGTTCGATTCCGTCGATCGGCGTTAAGGCGGCCACAGCGGCGAGGTTCCACCCGTACCCATCCCGAACACGGACGTTAAGCTCGCCTGCGTACCAGTGAGTACTGGAGTGGGAGACCCTCTGGGAGACCTGGTTCGCCGCCGACCACTCATACTACATCCACTACACTCGTGAGCCACCGCACCACCCAAGGCTCACACCCACACCCATACACACCCATACACACACACACACTACCCACCGAAGAGTGACAACACACGCGCTCCCCCCGCACGCTCGAAGAACGTATCCGCTCTTTGGACACGATCTCGATCGACGCACACTGCCCGACAGAACGGGTGTTACGCGTTCGTTCGAGGCCGTACCGCTATGCTTAAACGACAGCAGTGACTACGATAAGTCGCGCCAAGGTGGCAGAGTCCGGCCGAACGCAGCGGCCTGCAGAGCCGCCCATCGCCGGTTCAAATCCGGCCCTTGGCTTTCCTTACGTCCCCCTGAGCGGTAGCGCCGCGTCGAGTCCCTCCTCGAGAACTTAGTAACCGTTATACGACGGGCGGACTACGCCTCACACATGCAATTTCGAGCAGGGGCCATCTACATCGTCCTGTTCCTGGTCGTTGCTGCGGGTGCGTACGGTGTCATCGCGACCGCAGAGTCTCCGACCGTGACGATCGACGAGGCGGACGCCGACCACCAACTCGAGGTCGGCGACGATTTCACCGTGAACGACCGCACGTACAACGTCTCCGAGCTAACCGGTGATACCGGCACGCTCGAGCACGTCAACGAGTCGGCGATCCTCGAGGTCGAGTGGAGCGACGGCGATACGGTCCAGCTCGAGGAGGACGGCGACGAGTATACGGTGATGATCAACGATCCGGAGGAGGCTGAAGACGAAGCCGACGAGGACGACAACGGCGACGAAGCCGACGACGAAGAGGCCGAGGGTGACGACGCCGACGAGGCTGAAGACGAGAACGGTGACGACGCCGATGAGAACGGCGACGAAGCCGACGACGAGGACGCCGGGGGCGATGAGGCCGAAGACGAGAACGGCGACGAGGCTGACGAGGCCGAGGACGACGCCGAGGTGCCCGAGGAGGACGAGGAAGCCCAGCCCGAGACGTTCACGCTCCTCGAGGACTACGACGAGGACGAGTACCAGATCGAGGAGTTCGAGGACGGCCAGTACGTCATCGTCGAGGACGACGACGGCACGCTCACCGCGATCCCGATCGAGGAGTTCGACGAGATCGAGGGCCAGACCTACGAGGTCGGTGACTCGATCGAGTTCTACGACGACGAAACCGAAGCGGTCGTCGAGGGACAGGTGGTCGACCTCTCCGCCGATACGGTCACGATCGAGTACGAGGGTGAGGAGGTCACCGAACACGAACTCGAGAACGGCCAGACCGTCGCGATCGACGGCGAGGAGTTCGGCGTCTACTTCCCGTCCGAAGACGTGGTGTACTTGACCGAAGACATCGAGAGCTTCGAACAGCAGCACGCTGAGATCGAGGAGTACAACGACCAGATCCACGGCCTCTGGTGGGTCGTCGTCCTGTCGCTGGTGACCGTCTCTCTGATCGCCGGACTGGCGTTCATGCCGGTTCGCGGCTGACTGCTCGCTGATTGTGGTATTCTCGCTTCGTTCTCGTCGTCCGTGAGCGACCGCTTTCGCACGCCCTCTCGAGAACGCTGGCCGCTTCGCTCGTCACGTCCGTTCCTTAACCGGGCGCGATTGTGAACGACGCCCGAGAACCTGTGCTTCGCGCAGACCCTCAGTCTAGTTCGAATCCAGCCGGTTCCGTGATGCACCGCTCACGAGTTGTTCGTGGTGCAGAAGCGGACCGGGCGCGATTTGAACACACGGTCGCAGCAAAGCTGTTCCCTGTGTTCAAATCGCTCGTGGCCGTTTTGCCACTCGCGAGTTTGCTCGTGGCAAAAGCGGGCCGGGCGCGATTTGAACACGCGACCGTCTGGTTAAAAGCCAGACGCTCTGCCAAACTGAGCTACCGGCCCCGTGGTACCATCTTTCGGGGAGCGGCGGTTAAACGTTTCTTTCTTCAGCGTGTTTTAGTACCGGCGCTCGAGAGTACGGGGTATGACACCGCCGAGAACTGCAGGTTCGCGCGACGACGAACTGCGGACGTTCCTCGAACGGCTCTGTCGATTCGAGACCACGGCCGGCTCCGAGGCCGAGGCGCAGACGTGGGTTCGTGACAGGCTCGAGGCGTTCGGCTTCGAGACCTACGAGTGGGAGGCCGACCCCGAAGAGCTGGCCGGCCATCCCTCGTTTCCCGACGACCCCGCGGCGATCGAGACGGCGAACCGGCCGAGCGTCGGCGGCGTCCTCGAGTTCGGCGATCCCGACGCCGGACGAACGCTGGTGTTGAACGGGCACGTCGACGTCGTTCCGGCCGGCCGGGGCTGGAGCGGGGATCCGTTCGAACCGCGGTGGAACGACACGGAGACGCGGTTGACCGCCCGCGGTGCCGCGGACATGAAATCCGGGCTGGCGGCGTGTGTGTTCGCAGCCCGGCAGGTAGCCGACGGCGACGCCGGTGTCGATGGCCGACTCGTCGTCGAGAGCGTCGCGGGCGAGGAGGAGGGCGGTATCGGTGCGGCCGCGGCAGCGCTCTCGAACCCCTATCCGTTCGAGCGCGACGGAGCGATCGTCGCCGAACCGACCTCGCTGCGCCCGGTGACCGCGACGGAGGGGAGTGTGATGAAACGGCTGCGACTCGAGGGACGGGCGGCCCACGCGGCGACTCGCTGGCGCGGGGAGTCGGTGCTCCCGCACTTCGATCGGATTCGACGGGCGTTTCTGGACCTCGAGAGCGAGCGTGCCGACCGGGTCACACACCCGCTGTACGAGACGTTTCCGAACCCCTGGCCGGTGAACGTCGGGACCGTCGAGGCGGGCCGGTGGGCCTCGTCGGTGCCGGACGAACTCGTCGCCGAGATTCGGATCGGCGTCGCGCCCGGTGAAACCGTCGCGGCCGTCGAGCGGGAGTTCGAACGCCGCCTCGAGTCGGTCGTCGCCGACGACGAGTGGCTCGCGGCCACCCCGCCGGCGTTCGAGCGCTTCTCGATCCAGTTCGAAGCCGCCGAAACCGACCCCGACGAACCCGTCGTGGCGGCGGTCCAGGACGGCATGGAGGCGGTCGGCCTCGAGGAGACGGCGCCCCGGGGGGCGACCTACGGCGCGGACAGCCGCCACTACGTCGCTGCGGGGATTCCGACGGTGCTGTTCGGCCCCGGAAACATCGAGCAGGCACACTTCCCCGAGGAGTCGATCGAGTGGGCAGAGGTGCGGACGGCGCGCGACGCGCTCGCCCGGGCGGTCGAGACGTTCCTCGCATCCTAACCCGTCACTCGAAGTACTGCTCGAGGGCTGTGGCGACGACCTCGCCGGGCTCGACGCCCTCGAGGGAGGCCTCCCGGCGCAGGTCGCGGTAGGCCGTCTTCGGGAGGGTGAGCTGGAGTTCGCCGAGCCTGACGCCCTGTTCGGCGAGTGCGTGCTCGATCGGAACCCCGTCGTTGACGGCGCTCGCGGTTCGCTGGACCTCCCGGACGGTGAGGTCGTTGTCCAGCGTCGCCCAGGCCAACAGGAGCCGCGTCGTTCCGGCGACGCGGGCGATGTGTTTCGCCGCCGAGGGTGCGATGTGGCCGAGTGCGACCTGTCGGCGCACGGACCGGGGCAGGTCGTGGACTCGCGCCCACTTGCGGATGAACGAGACCGTCACCTCGTCGGCCGGCGCGCCGTCGGCGCTTCGACTCGCGCGCCGTGCGGCGGCCTTGTAGGAGCCCTCGCCGCGGACGAGCGCCGCACACGCGGCGGCGCCGCGGAGCATGTAGAGGTTGTCGTCGGCCGTCCCGACGGCGAACTGGCGGACGGTTTCGGCCGCTTCCGCCAGGCTCTCCGGATCGTCGGGATCGAACTGGACCGCATCGCGGGCGTGACGGCCGGTCACCGACTCGTCGCCCCGAATCACCGGCGCGCCGATGGGGGACTCGCGGTCGGTCGGGATCGAGCGATCCCGGCCGTCGTCCCGAGTGCGGTCGTCGGGGTCTTCACTCATTGGTTATAGTAAGGGTGCTCGCTCGCTAAAAGCCCTCTCACGGGACCTCGCTCACTCCTCGCGCGTCTCGGCGAGGTGCTCCCAGATCTCGGTGCAGCCGGCGCCGACGTCGACGTCCCTGAGATGGGCGTCGTCTCGCTTCTCGTCGCACTCGAGGCGCTCCGCTCGCTCGGTCATCGCTCGCGCTCGCCTCCGTACAGTTCGGGGGCGACGTCCGCGGAGGCGTGCTGTCGTGACCCACGGCGGGGTCGTGTCGAGTCGGTCATGGTCGTCCCCTCCTTTCGCCGAGAGCCGCATAAGCGACGCTACGGAAGCAATCGCTACCCGCTCTCGAGCCTACAGGAACCGATTGCCGGTATCTTCGACGCGACCTCTCGGAAGAATCGAACGCAGTCTGTCGGTTTCCCGTTGCGCTCGCGTCTCGAGATCGGTTAACGATTGCACGGGTCGACGGACGGAGGGTGGTCGCTCCCGAAGAGAGGGCATGGCGATCGCACTGCGAACGCTCGACGACGGAGCCTGGATCAGCGTCGACGACAGCCGAGAGGTCGCGGTGAGCGACGTCTGGACGCTCTCGAGTGGCCGATTCTGTGAGTGTGCGCCCGCGCACGTCCTGCTCGAGGGGTTCTACGACGTCGGTGCGGACGGCTCGACCGTCGTCGCCGGCGCCGTCGGTCGGTGTCTCGACTGCGGTGACAGCGGTTCGATCGACCGGCTGCCGGTCGGCCGGATCGTCGACGGCGCGTTCAGCCCGTACGGGCCGTCAGGGGTCCAGTCGACGCTCGAGCGGCCGGTTCGAGACGCCCGCGGTCGGGGGTGGCAAATACGGCCGGCAGGGGAGAGAGGAGGGGAGAACTGACGCGACGCGCGGCTGTTTATGGGTGTCGTCCGTAGCGGCGGACAGCATGCCAAGCGACGTCGAACGATGGAAGGACGACCTCTACGGGACCGACATCCGCGCCGAGATCGAACGCTTCGCGGCGCGCGGCTGGGAGTCGATCCCGGCGGACGAGCGCGACGCCTGGTTCGAGCGCTTCAAGTGGTACGGGCTGTACCACCAGCGCGCCGGCCAGGAGAGCTACTTCATGATGCGGATCGGTCCGCCGAACGGCGTCCTCGAGCCGGGCCAGCTCCGGGCGATCGGCGAACTCGCGGCGGAGTTCTCGACCGGCCCCGCCGAAAACCCCGAGTTCGGAAACGGCTGGATCGACGTGACGACCCGCCAGGCGATCCAGCTCCACTGGATCCGACTCGAGGACGTCCCCGAGATCTTCGACCGTCTCGAGTCGGTGGGGCTGTCGACGGTGCAAGCGTGTGGTGACTCCTGGCGGAACATCGTCGGCTGTCCGGTCGCCGGCAAGGACAGACACGAGCACGTCGACGCGCTCTCGCTGGCCCACGAGCTTCACGATCGGTTCAAGCGAAACGAGGCGCACTCGAACCTGCCCCGGAAGTGGAAGGTGTCGGTGACGGGCTGTGAGGAGGGCTGCGGTCAGGGCGACATCAACGACCTGGCGTTCGAACCCGCCGAGAAGGAGGTCGACGGCGAGCGGGTGACGGGCTACAACGTCCGCGTCGGCGGCGGCCTCGCCCGCAACGAACCGCGCTTCGCCCGGAACGTCGACGTCTTCGTCACCCCCGAGCGAGCCGCCGACGTCGCCGCCGGCGTCTCGGCGCTGTTTCGGGATCACGGCGACCGCGAGAACCGCTACAACGCCCGGATCAAGTTCCTCGTCGACGAGTGGGGGCCGGAGAAGGTTCGCGAGGTCCTTCAGGGGTACGTCGACTTCGACCTCGAGACGGCGGGGGAGGACCTCCGGTCCGAGTACAGCTACAACGCGGGCGGCGACGGCAGGGGCGACCACGTCGGCGTCCACGAGCAGGCGGACGGGGACTACTACGTCGGGCTGAACGTACTCGTCGGCCGCATCGGCGCCGAGGAGACCCTCGAGATCGCCGACCTGGCCGAGGAGTACGGTTCCGGCGAGGTGCGCCTCACCCAGCGCCAGAACGTTATCCTGACCGACGTCCCCGAGGACGCGGTCGAGGACTTACTCGCTCACGACGTCTTCGACCGACACAGTCCCGATCCGCATCCGTTCCAGCGCGGGTCGATCGCCTGCACCGGCACCGAGTTCTGCTCGCTCTCGATCGTCGAGACGAAGAACCGCCAGGTGCGCTTCTCGCGGTGGCTCGTCGAGAACGTTCCCCTCCCCGAGGGCGTCGAGGACTTCCACATCCACCTCTCGGGCTGTACGGCCTCCTGCGCCCAGCCCCAGATCGCCGACGTCTCGCTTCGCGGGATGAAGACGCGCAAGGACGGCGAGCCAGTCGAGGCGCTGGACATCGGCCTCGGCGGCGGCCTCGGTGAGAACCCGCAGTTCGCCTCCTGGGTGACAGAGCGCGTTCCCGTCGACGAGGTACCCGGCGCCATCGCCAACCTGCTCGAGAACTTCACCGAGGCCCGCTCGGGCGGCGAGAGCTTCCGGGAGTTCGTCGCTGCCCGCGACGACGAGGAACTGGCCGAACTGGTCGAACCCGAGGAGACGAGCTACGAGGACCCGTACATGCACAACACGAAGCGGACCTGGTACCCCTACGCCGAGGACGACGCCCTCGAGGAGAGTCCGGCACCCGCGAGAGCGGACGGCACGCCGATCGCGTCGGACGACTGAACCGGGTTCGGACCCGCCGACCCGGCGCGTTCGAAAGTCGCGGCGCTCAAGTGTCTCCGCGGCCTGTCTCGGGCAATGACAGATCGACTGCTTCGCGTCAACGCGTACACGACCCTCGATCTCGTCGACGCCGTCGCGACGGGACACGACTTCGAGGAGGAAGCCGAGGGCGTCCTCAACGCGACGGCCGACCCCGAGGACCCCGACTGCGTGCGCCTCCAGTGTGAACTCGACAACATGACGGAGACGAACCTGCCCGCCCACATGGAGGAGTTTCGGCTGACTCCCACCCAGGCCCGCAAGCTGGCCGCAGACCTCCAGCAACACGCCGACAGGGTCGACGGGGCCCTCGAGTAGCGGCCGAAACCACCCGACGAAGCCGCGCCTGCCGTCGCAGGCCGATCCTGTTTGTCGCTGACGGGCGAAGCGACTGACGGTGGTTTCGATGAGCACAGACACGATTCAGGACCTGTTCGAGCACGGCCTCGAAGACATCTACCACGCGGAACACGAACTCCTCGACGCCCTCGAGACCCTCGAGGAGCACACCGAGCGCGAGGAGATCGCGCAGGCGTTCGCCGACCACAGGGAGGAAACACAGGGGCACATCGATCGCCTCGAGGAGGTGTTCGACCTGTTCGGTGAACCGCCGGAAAAGGAGGAGTGCGAGGGGATCAAGGGGTTGATCGAGGAGTACGAGGGATTCCTCGACAGTGATCCCGACCAGGACGTCCTCGACTACCACAACATGGCCGCCGCCGAGAAGACCGAACACTACGAGATCGCCGCCTACGGCAACCTCATCCCGCTGGCCGACCAGCTGGGACTGGACGAGGCGGCGGATCTGCTCGAGGAGAACCTGCGCGAAGAACAGGACGCCCTCGACGAACTCAAAGAGCGAACCGAGGCGTTCGACATCGAGTCGATTCCGACCGCCTGATCCGCCGACTCGGTCCACACGCCCGGTGCGGACGCCGCAGTAACCATATCTTAACAGATCATCACTGAATCACATACGGTAACGTATACCACGTTGGATGTCGACTGGTTGTATGGATCGACGATGACAGAGACACCGGCGAAGACGGCTCGAGCCGAGTGGGGCTCTCGGTTCGGGTTCTTGATGGCGATGATCGGCGCCATGGTGGGCGCGGGGAACATCTGGCGGTTCCCGTACGTGATGGGCGACAACGGCGGCGGCGCGTTCGTCGTCGCCTTCCTCGTCCTGTTGTTCCTGCTCGCGGTGCCGGGACTGATGGCCGAGGTCGCCCTCGGTCGGTACACGGGCAAGGGCGTCATCGGCGCGTTCCGTGACGTCCTCGGTCCCGGTGGGCTGGTCGGCCTCGGCGTGGTCGTCCTGCTGGTGAACATCGCGCTGATGTCATATTACTCGCCGGTCATCGCGTGGACGCTGTACTACGCGGCTCACTCGCTGCTGTTCTCGTTCACCGCAACCGGCTTCGAGGCCGAGCCGTTCATGAACGACCTCTTCGCCAACTCGGCGCTGATGATCGGGCTTCACACGGTCGTGATGGGGTCGATCGCGGCGATCCTCATCCTCGGCATTCGCCGGGGCGTCGAGCGGGTCGTCGTCTACGCGGTGCCCGCGCTGATCGTCGCCCTCGTCATCATGACGATCCGGGGGCTCACGCTCCCCGGCGCGACCGAGGGGATCGCGTTCACCTTCGGCATCGAGTGGGAGTACCTCGGCTACAGCCAGACCTGGATCGCGGCGCTCGGCCAGGCGCTGTTCTCGACCGGCCTGGGCTGGGGGATCGCCCTCACCGTCGGGAGCTACCTCCGCGAGTACGACGACGTCCCCCTCGGCGGCGGCGTGTTCACCGCCATCGGCGAGTCGAGCATCGGCATCCTGGCGGCGCTGGCGATCTTCCCGATCGTCTTCGCCGTCGGCGTCGAACCCGACGCCGGCGCCGGCCTCGCGTTCGTCTCGCTCGTGCAAGTGTTCCCGGAGATCCCCTTCGGCGGCATCGTCGCGATCCTCTTCTTCGTGGGCTTCTTCCTCGCGGCGTTCACCTCCGGGCTGTTGATCACCGAGGTGAGCGTCACGACGCTGGCCGAGGAGACGCGCTTTACCCGCACCCAGACCGTTCTCGGGGTCTGTGGCGGCATCTGGCTGCTCGGCATCCCCAGCGCCTACTCCGTGGACATTCTCGACTACCTGGACTTCGTCTTCGGGAACTGGGGGCTCCCCCTCGCAACGCTCGCGATCATCGGCGTCATCGGCTGGGCGCTCGGCCCCGAACGGCTCCGCCTGCTCGCGGTCAACCAGAACGCCGGCGTCTACGTCGGCAAGTGGTGGGACCCCGTGATCAAGTTCGTGATCCCCGCCGTGATGATCTTCATCATGGCGTACTTCGCCGTCGAGAACTTCGGCAGCCCCGAGATGATCGGCGGGATGCTCGTCATCGTGTTGTTCCCGATCATCGGCTACGCGGTCATGTCGGTGCTCGAGGGACGGGGCGGCCGCCCGGAGACGGCCGAAGTGCCGGGAGGTGACGACTGATGGCGCTCACCGCGGAAGTCCTCGGGGTGCTCACCTTCACGCTGCTCGCGTTCTGGGGCGTCGCGTTCTGGGCGCTCACCCGCACCCTGCGCCAGGAGGGCCGGAAGGTCGAGATCCTCAAACACCAGGACCGGATGGACACCTACTCGCCGCGGGCGCTCGCGGAACTGCGCGAGTGGATCGAGAACAACCCCGACGACCCGCTCGCAGACGACGCCCGCGCCCGGTACAACGAGTGTGTGACCGTCCTCGAGACGACCGACCGTCACTTCTACGACTGGTCCGACGAGGAGATCACCCGCCTCGAGCGGGTGTAACGTCGGCGGGCGGCCGACGCATCGCTTTTATGCCTTACCGTGGTAGGAGTACGCGTGACCACCCCCGCGACCGAACCGGGCGACGAGCTCACGGTCCGGCGAACCGAGCGCGCCGATCTCCTTGCGGTCGTCCGGATCGAAAACGCGTCGTTTCCCCAGCCCTGGCCGTACGACGCGTTCGAGCAGTTCCTCCACGAACCCGGCTTTCTGGTCGCGACGGAACCCGGCGGGAAGATCGCGGGCTACGTCGTCGCCGACGTGACGTCGAACTACGGCCGCGACATCGGCCACGTCAAGGACATCGCCGTCCACCCGAGCCGACGGGGTGCCGGCGTCGGTTCGACGCTTCTCGCGCGCGCACTCGAGGTGCTCGCGAGCCGCGGCGCGCGCTCGGTCAAACTCGAGGTGCGCGACAGCAACCACGGCGCGAAGCGTCTCTACCGCGGGTTCGGGTTCGAACCGCTGCGGCGGGTCCCCCGGTACTACGACGACGGGGAGGACGCGATCGTCATGATCCGCCCGCTGGGGTGACGTCCGCGCTCCCGTCGCCGGTCGCCACCGCTCGCCCTCGCTCGGTGGCGACGACCGTCGCTGCGCGCCGATCCCACTCGAGCAGCCCCGCATCGGCGAGCGCGGGAAGGTGAACGTGTGTGAGTGCCACGCGACGTTCCCGCCGCGACGGTCCGTCGGCGACTTCTGCGGCGAGCGCACGGGCGAGTTCGTCTCGCTCGAGCGCCCCGTCGGCCGCCACGAGCGCCTCGAGGATGTGCCGTCGCACGGGCACCGCAAGCACCGGAAACGGCGTCAGCGACGCGTTCGTCCGCGCGGACGGCCGTCCGACGACCTCGGAGGGATCTTTCACGACGAAAATACGAGTGCGGTGGAACGAGGGATTGGGGCCTGAATGTTCAACCGCTTTTTCAGCTGGCCGACGTGGCTGTTTTATCGCTGGCGGGCGTACCACCGGGTATGGGATACGCCTGCCCGGTCTGTGACGCCGAACAGGCCGACGCCGTTCACCTCGCCAACCACCTCGCGGTCACCGCTTCGCTCGGCCGCTCGGATCACGAGGCGTGGCTCGAGACGCACGCCCCGGAGTGGGCCGACCACGGGCCCGAGGAGCTCGCGGCCGTCGTCCGCGAGCACGCCCCCGAGATCGAGACGACGGGACCGACGACCGCCGAGGGGGCATCGCCGTCGCTCGAGGCCGAACTCGCCAGACAGAGCCGCGGGGCGGGCCGAGAGTCGATGACCGCCGAGACCGCCCGCGTTCTCGAGGAGGCCCAGGAACTCACCCGGCGGATGCACGCCGGCGAGGAGGGAGACGACGACCGCGACAGCGCGACCGACAACGAAAACGCGTAACTACTCGCCGGCCGACCGACCGAGTATGCACACGGTTGGAACGTTCGCGTTCGACGCTCCGGCGGAGGCGGTCGACCGGTACGAGTCGCTGGCGCCTGCGGCCCAGACCGTCGTCCGCGAGACGGCGCGGGCGATGGCGCTCGACCGGGAGGAGTACGCAGCGCGCGTCTCGGACGACGTCGTCGAAACGGCACACGACGCCCTGTTCGCGAGCCTGCTTGCGGTCCGCGTCGGCACCCGAGACGAGTACGAGCGCTGGCTCGAGGGGTACAACGGCGACGTGACCGAGATCGGCAACGAGAACGTCGAGAACGTCGCCTGGCACGCCGGTCCCGACGGGGCGGCGGTCGCCGCGACGTTTCACGAGCGGGAGGACGCCGCCGTCGCGACACTGCGCCGGCAGGCGTTCGGTCGGCTGTACCGGGAGCTGTTGTAACGGTTCGAGTCGCGGGCGCCGCGGTCGGCACGCGAAACGCGTATCCGCACCCGGTCCCGAGTGACACACGATGCGAAAGCGGTATTTGCTGATCCTGATCGTCCCCCTGGTCGCGCTGCTCGCGCTCGGGGCGCTGCCGTCGCTGCTCGGCGGCGGCGACACCCACTACGTCGTCGCCACCGAGGTCGACGCTCCCGACGAGGGCGTGGAATCGCTCGACGCGGCGAACCTCTCGGAGAACCGGTTCCCGTACACGACCCAGGCGCTCGAGGAGGGCACCTCGGACCCGTACGAGGAGGGGCCGTTCGGACTCAAGGAATCGTTCACGCACACGCCGTTCGACGAGTTCAGCGAACTCGAGATCTGGAACGCGGAGGCCGTCGACGGCGACACGGTTCTGGTCGAACGAGACGGCAGCTACTACCGACTCGAACTCACAGAGACGCCCGAGACAGATGACTGACACAGACGAGTGGCCGGTTCGCGACTCCGTCACCGAGTACGAAACCGGCTGGTACGACGGCGGCTACGACCTGGTCGAACAACCTGATGGAAGCGAGAAGCGCTACTACTGGGCCGAACTGCCGCCGGCGGTCGTGATCGTCGCGCGAACCGACGACGAGCTGTTGTTCGTCGAACAGTACCGGCCCGCGATCCGCGAAACCCACCTCGAGCTCCCGGCGGGGATCGTCGAGGACGGCGAGTCCTACACCGAGGCCGCCGCCCGCGAACTCGAGGAGGAAACCGGCTTCGCCCCGTCGAACCTCGCCGTTCTACAGGAGTACTGGGTCGCGACCGGCGTGCTTCGCCACGAGCGGGCCGTGGTGTACGCCGACGGCCTCGAACCGGGCGAGCGCGCCCTCGACACCAACGAGTTCATCGAGGTCCGGACGGTGCCGGTCGAGGACGCCCTCGAGGTCGCCCGCGAGGGGTCGGCCAACGACGCGACGATCAACGGACTGCTGTTGGCGACGGAAGACGGGTTGCTCTGATTCGGCGAGCGCGCCGGCTCCCGATGATCTTATTCGCCTCGCGTCCCAACCTCGCGCCCATGGACGGCGAGATCTCCACCGACGACGTCTCCGACCTCCTCGAGTCCGGGGCTGACGTCCGCATCGTCGACATCCGCGACTCGGCGAGCTTCGAGCGGGGCCACATCCCCGGCAGCGAGAACGTCCCGTTCAACCAACTCCCCGCGAGGATCGCGGAGTTCGAGGACGCAGACCGGGTCGTGACGGTCTGCCCGCACGGCAAAGCCAGCGTCCAGGCCGCCCGGCTCATCGGCTCCTACGAGGGCAGCGCCGACGCGACCGTCGAGAGCATGGCGGGCGGGCTCGAGGAGTGGGCCGACCGGTACGACCTCGCTCTCGGCGGCGAGGTCGAGTCCGGCGACGACCCCGACGCCCCGTTCTGAGCGCTCCCTTCGCGGTCCGGTCGATCGCCGACGGCTGCGCTCCGCGGTCGCGGTCAGCGCCGAAAGAAGGCCACCGGTGAGAGAAACGATGCGGGTCGGTTCGGAAGGCGGTTCAGATCATCGGTTCAGGCGACGTTGAAGCCGCGATCCCGGAGGAAATCCTCGATGCGGCCGGTGTGGTTGCCCTGGAGTTCGATGTGGCTGTCCTCGACGGTGCCGCCACAGGCGAACTTCGATTTCAGGTCCGACGAGAGGCTGTCGAGGTCGACGTCCTTCGGGTCGAATCCTTCGATGATCGTTACTTCCTTACCGTATCTGCGCTCGTCAATGCGGATGTTGAGTTGCTGCTGGCCCTTGGCCACGTCCTCGCAGACGCAGAGTTCCTGGGGCAGCCCGCACGTCGAGCAGACTTCCGACATTACGTCCGATGGTACGAAATGGGCATATTAAACACTATCGGGACCCTCAGGCCGTCCGTCGATTCATTTTAAGCGATCGGTGATTATCGCCAGCGCCGACCGATCAGCGGCAGCCGCCGACGGGCGAGCGCGTCGACGGCCTCGATCGCCTCGTCGGCCTCCTCGCGGTCGACGCCGGCGCCGTAGCGCGCCCGCTCGTAGAGCTCTCCGACCCGCAGCGCCCGCCGGTCGAGCGAGCGGTACGCCGACAGCGCCGAGAGGTACTGCCGGGTCGACTCGCCGCGCCGTCGCGGCCGGTACTGGCGGGCGAGCAACTCCTCGAGCCTGCGGTAGGCTCGCTCGGCGTCGGCGGCCGGCTCGCCGCGGAACCCGTGCCAGTACAGTCGCCCCTCGCGTTTCGCCCGCGCGGTGAGCCCGGTCCGGTGGGCGCTCGCGGCGAGGCCCACGAGCAGCGCCAGCGCGATGGCGACGTCGGTCGGGGTGACCGGCGGCTCCGCCTCGTCCTCGTCGTCGAACTCGAAATCGTCCACGCCCACGTTCTCGCTCGCGCCGGGCTCCGGATTGTTCGGGTCGGTGCCGGGGATCTCGCCGGGCACCGTCACGTTCTCGCCGCCGTTTACCTCGCCGGGCGCAGACGTCTCGTTCTCGCTGTCGTTGTCGGGGGTATCGCTGTCGTTGTCGGGGGTCTCCGTCTCGTTGTCCGGCTCGTCCTCGAGGCCGCCCGGCGGGACGTCCTCGCTTTCCTCGACGTCGACGTTCTCTTCGCCGTCCTCGCGGGCGTCCTCGAGGCGGTCGTCGTGGACGTTGTCGCGGTCGCCCGGCGTCGGCTCGAAGGCGACCCAGCCGTGGTCGGGGAAGTACACCTCGACCCAGGCGTGGGCGTCGAGGCCGCGGACGACCCACTCGTTGTCGTCGACCTGCTGGCCGCTCGAGAAGCCGACGGCGTAGCGGGCGGGGACGTCCTCGGCGCGGAGCATCTGGACCATCGACGTCGCGAAGTAGACGCAGTAGCCCTCGTCCATCTCGAAGACGAACTCCTCGGCGACGTTGCCGCCCGGCCGGTCGACGTCGAGCGAGTAGCCCTTCGACTCGCGCAGGTGGCTCTCGATCGCCGCGGCCTTCTCGTAGGGGTTCTCGGCGTCGGCGACGACCTCCGCGGTGTGCGATTCGAACTCACTCGAGGTCCCCTCCGGAAGCTGCAGGTAGTGTTCGGTGACCTCCTCCGGGTAGTCGGTTCCCGCCTCGCGCAGCTCGTCGGGGTTGCGCTCGACGACGGCGCTCTCGACGTTGTAGACGTCCCCTTCCATCAGGGGCGTCGCCGGCCGGATCTGCCCGTGCATGCTCACTTCGGTGTGCGCTGCGGCGTCGCCCTCGACGGCGATCGGGTGCGGTGCCGCCGGCATCACGTCCAGGTCGGCCTGGGCGTAGATCGTCTGGCGGTTGGTCTCGTACTCGCCGGGCGGGCGCTCCATCGCGCCCTCGTACGGGACGTCCTGACCGGAGCGGACCCACTCGTCGCCGGTGAACCGGTCGTAGACGCCGGTCCGCCAGTAGCTCTCCTCCTCGGCGACTGCGGTGAACCGCACTTCGGGGGAGAGTTCGACCTGGCCGCTGATCCCCGATCGGTCGGGTGCGGTGGTGATCGTTCCCTCGAGCGTGCCGTCGCCGTCGTCGGACTCGATCAGGTACGTCGGGCTCGCCGCCCCGCCGGGGACGAGCGTCACGGACATCGAGAGGACGATCATCAGCGCGAACAGGATCGCGAGCAGGTCCGCCTGGGCGATCGAACCCCCCCGGCGCTCGAGTTCGCCGAAGCCGACGACGGCGACCCCGCCGAGCGTGCCGAGCAGGGTGACGCCGATGCCCGCATCGCCCGTGAGCACGAGAAAGAGCAACGCGGCGCCGCCCGGGACGACGCTCAGCGCGTACCGACCCCGCAGCGCGAGGTACCACGAGAGAAAGACCGGAGCGGGTGCGAACCCGAGCGTCCAGATTCCGGCCTCGACCATCCGAAGCAGCGGCAGGCCGGTCGCCAGCGCGACCGTGTCCGAGACGATCTTGCCGGTCGCCGAGAAGACGACGCCGACGCCGGGGCCCGTGACGGTCAGGTAGTAGGCGAAGCCGGCCGCTCCGGCCGCGATCGCGATCGCCGTCGCGGTGCGCGGCCGGATGGTGTGTGCGAGCACCGTCGCCGCGATCAGCATCGAGAGGACGATCGCCAGCAGCGACCGGGTGCCGCCGACGGTGCTCGTCACGTCCTGGAGGACGCTAACGTACGCCGCCGTCAACACCAGCACGCCGCCGAGCGCCAGCAGTCGGAACGTTCCGGCGCCGACGACGCCGTCGACGGTCGCCGACACCGACCGATTTCTCGAGGGCGTGCTCACGCGCGCACCTCCGTTCCCCGATCACCGGACGCTGTCGACTCCGCTCCGCCGCCCGGCCCGTCGCCTCCGGCGGCTCGTCGCTCGCTGGAGCCGTACAGTCGCTCGAACGGGATCTCGTGGTCGTCGACGCAGACGACGACGCCGGTGGCGTCGGCCTGGATCAGGACGTCGGCGCCCTTGCGCGTCCGGTCGTCGAGTTCGCCCGCACCGGCGACGGCCAGCAGCGCGAGGAGGTCGCGGTGGTGGCGCCGCCCCGTATCCGGCGCGCGCGCGCCGTCCGGAACGCTGACGCCGACGGCGATGTCGAGTTCGAGGAGGTAGGTGCCGACGCTGGCGACGGCCGCCGCCATCTCGTCGGCCTTCCCCGGGGTGCACTCGGCGGCGACCTCGGCGTTTCCGACGGCGCCGTCGGCGATGAACTCCTTGACGACGAGTTCGCCGTCGGCGCGCTTGGCCGCGGACTTCCAGTGGACGTCCCGCAGGGAGTCCCCGCGGGCGTACTCCCGGAGGTGGTCGAACTCCTCGCGGTCGGCGTCGCGAACCGCGTCCGCCAGCAGCCGAAGGTCGTGTCGCGCGCCGCCGTGGAGGTCGTAGATGCGGGGGTAGACGAGGACTGACGTCGTCCGCCCGTACTCGAACCGCGTCTCCGCGAGGCCGAGGAGGTCGCCGACGGCGACCGACAGCGGGCCGACCGCGTGTTCGCCTCGAGCCTCGAGGCGGACCTCGTACTCGTAGGTCTCGCCGTCGAGCAGCGTGGTTTCGGCGACGTTTCCGCCGTCGACCGGGGTCAGCCCGTCGCCGACGGCGTCGCGGACGACCGCGGCGGTCGGGCCCGCGACCTCGGTCCGGAGCCCGACGCGGCGGGTTTCGCCGATGAACCCGTCCTCGATCGGGTGTCGATCGATCAGCGGCTTCTCCGCGCGGTAGACCGTGATGAACGCCGCGAGCAGGACGACGATCAGCGGCGCGACGACGGCGTTCAGCGACCGGGAGCCGTACTGTGCGGCCATCAGTAGACTGAACGCCACGACGCCGACGACGCCCCACCCCCGTCTGGTCAGTCGCATCTCAGTCCACTCCGACGCGCGCCAGGGCGTCCTCGACGACCGCTTCGCCGTCGTGGTCGCGGCCGCTCGAGGAGGTCTTGATCCGGTGACTCAGGACGACCGGCGCCTCCGCCTGGACGTCGTCGGGGACGACGTAGTCGCGGCCGTCGAGGACGGCCCGCGCCTGCGCCGCCCGGAGGAGCGCGATCGTCCCGCGGGGGCTCGCGCCGATCGTGGCGTTCTCGCGGGTGTAGCCGACCAGTCGGGTCGCGTACTCGCGAATCGGCTCCTTGACCAGCACCTGCGCGACGGTCTCGCGGGCGCGGACGACCGTCTCGAGGTCGGTCACCGGCTCGAGATCCTCGATCGGGTGGTGGCCGACGGTCCGGCCGAGCATCTCCGACTCCTCGTCGACGTCGGGGTAACCCAGCTCGAGCTTCTTCATGAACCGGTCGAGTTCGGCGAACGGCAGCTCGTAGGTCCGGTTGGGCTCGACGGCGTTCTGCGTCGCGATCACGGTGAAGGGGTTCGGCAGCGCCCGGGTCGTGCCGTCGACGGTGACCTGCTGTTCTTCCATCGCCTCGAGCAGCGCCGACTGGGTCTTCGGGGGCGCGCGGTTGATCTCGTCGCCGAGTACCATGTTGGCGAAGACGGGACCGGGCTGGAACTCGAACTCGCGGGTCTTCTGGTTGAAGACGTTGACGCCGGTGATGTCGGAGGGGAGGAGGTCGGGAGTGAACTGCACTCGCCGGAACGTACAGTCGACGGAGGTCGCGATCGAGCGCGCGAGCATCGTCTTCCCAACTCCGGGAACGTCGTCGAGGAGGACGTGTCCGCGTGCGAGAACCGCCGTGACGACGTGTTCGATCTCGTCGTCGTGTCCGACGATCACGTCGGCGACGTTGGATTCGACCGCGGCGGAGAGCGATGCCACCTCGTCGACCGAGAGCGGATCGACCGACGTCGACTCTCGTCTCGTCTGGGATGGCGGGTTGGCGTCGGTCATAGATTGAGTTGCGTGACGCCGGTGTAGCGGGACATTCTCAGCGGACGTCTCATTAGTATGCCATCAGGGGTTGATTGACATATGTTTTGTGTCGTTCTCGTCGAACGTTTGTCTCGATGAGTGATCGGTCCCGCTGCTCGGACGTAACGATCGTATATCCACGCCGGAGCCATTATAGCTCACACTCCCGGCAACGGCTCGTCGGTCACACGAGTGGCGCCGCTCCCGGCCGTAACTGTGATAAAATCGAGCCGCCGTCGAACCGGTTTAGAGGCGTTCGACGTTGGTTGCGCGCGGGCCCTTGTCGGCCTGCTCGATGTCGAACTCCACCTCCTGGCCCTCCTCGAGGTCTGGACCGCCGACGTCTTCCATGTGGAAGAACACGTCGTCGTCCGCGTCGTCTGTCTCAATGAATCCGTAACCGCCAGTGTCGTTAAAGAACGCGACCGTACCTTTCGCCATTGCAGTTCTACAAAGCCCCGACTGGGCTATAAAGGTTCTGGAGGATTCGCCACAACGAATTTCGGAGGCAGCTTCACCACTCCTTGCACGCGGGACAGACGACGCCACCGGAGTGCCACCAGACGCGCTCGGTCGTCTCTCCGCACTCGTCGCAGGTGTACGACCCCCAGCCGTAGGCCGGCGTCGCGGGCTCGACCGACTCGACGGTCCCGTCCTCGTTCTCGTCCGTGGGGCCGGTCGTAGACGTCTCGTCCGTGGATGCGAACTCCTCGAGGGTCCGATCTTCGCTCACGCTCGCAGCTACGGGCGGTTCGCTGAAGACCGTTTTCCTCTCCGACGATCGGCACGGCCAAGTACTCGGGGTGAGAACCCTCGCGCATGGAACCCGTCCCGCTGAACGTCATCGTGGACAACATCATCGAGATGAACGAGTACTTCTCCGACGTCGCCATGGGCGAGGGTCTCGCGCCGCTGCTCGTCGCCGTCGGCACGATCATCATCGTGTTCACCCTCGGCGTCTTCGGCTACCTCACGCTGGGTGCGGCGACGAGTCTCGTCTCGCTCGAGTAACGCGCGGCTTTCGGACTCCCTCTCTCTACTCGAGCGACGCGAGCGCCTCGCCCGCCCGTTCGATCGCATCCTCGAGATCCGGCCCCAGCGGCGAGCCGACGACGATGCCGTCGACGTGTTCGGCCATCGCCGCGAACCGCTCTGCGACGCTCTCGGTCGTCCCCGCCACGGCGAAGGCGTCGATCATCTCGGGGGTCACGCGCTCGAACGCCTCGCCGAGCTCTCCGCCCTCGATGGCCTCGCTCACCGCGCTCGCGGCGTCGCGGTCGATGTCGTGGCGCTCGAGGACCGGCTCTGCGGCCCCGCCGGCGATGAACGCCACCGGCGGGCGGGCGGCCTCGCGGGCCGCGTCCTCGTCGTCGGCGACGCTCACGCTGGCGAACGCGAGCGCCTCGAAGGGGTGGCCGTGCTCCCCGCTTGACCGGGCCGCACGCTGCGCCTCGCGCTCCTCGAGTCCCTCCGCCACCCGCGCGGCGGCCCACTCGAGGTCGTCGGGGTGGGCGGCGTTGATCAGGGCGCCGTCGGCGTGTTTCGCGCTCATCCGGAGCATGTGGGGGCCCTGGGCGCCGACGTACACCGGGATCTCCCGTGAATCCATGTTGAGTGAGGCGTCCCGCGCGAGGAACGTCCCGTCGTGGCTCACCGTCTCCCCGGCCCAGAGGTCGCGGGCGACCGAGAAGGACTCGAGCACCCGCCGGAGGGGACGGTCGTGCTCGAGTCCGAGGTTCGCGAGCGCCGAGCGGTCGCCGGCGCCGATCCCGAAGACGGCGCGGCCGTCGCTGACCTCGTCGATGGTCGCGGTGCGGCCAGCGAGGGTCACCGGGTGGCTCTCGTAGGGGTTGACGATCCCCGGTCCCAGCTCGATCTCCTCGGTCGCCTCGGCCATCCGAGAGAGGGTGACGAACGGGTCGCGGTTGAAGTAGTGGCTGCTCGCGAACGCGACGTCGTACCCCACGTGCTCGGCGCGGGCGGCAAGCGCCGCGAGCCGGTCCGGCGGGTGTTCCGGGGTGAGTTCCACCCCCCACGCGAACGAGTCCGACGCCGTCATGGCTCGTACTCCCACTCCCTGAGCGCGTGGCGGACGAAATCGGTCTCGACCTCCCTGAACAGCTGGTCGCTACCCTCGAGGTCGCCGAAGCTCCAGTCGCGGACGACGACCGCGGGGGTGCCGTCGGCCCCTTCGCCGGTGACGAGGTTCGCGGCGGAGGCGAGTTCGTCGACCACCGACTGGACGGTGACGCCGAGTTCGCGGCCGTCGCGGTCGCGCTCGCCCCGCCAGTCCCGGCTCGCGGGCATGCCGGCCCAGCCGAGGGCGACCCCGCGCTGGCCGTGGCGAAACGGCCGCCCGCAGGTGTCGGTGACGATCACGGCGACGTCCTCGAGGCCCGTCGCAAGCAACCCGCCGCGGAGCCGCTCGGCGCTCTCGGTCGGCCGCGTCGGCAGGAGGAGGAGGTCGTGGTCGGGGACGTTCGAACGGTCGATCCCCGCGTTCACGCAGACGTGGCCGAAGCGGGTTTCGGTGAGCAGGAACGGGGCGTCCATCAGGAGTTCGGTGCTCTCCTCGAGGACCGCCTGGGCAAACCGCGGGTCCTTCTCGTCGCCGGTGAGCTCCTCGAGTCGACCCGCGATCTCGCGGGCGCGGGGGCTCGCCGGGAAGTCGGCCAGGTCGAACGCCCTGCCCTCGGCCTTCGAGACGACCGTGCTCGCGACGGTCACGACGTCGCCCTCGGCGAGGTCGGCCCGGTCTGCGATCAGCGCGGCGAGGTCGTCGCCGGGGCGGATCTCCGGGAGGTCCGCCACTGCGTGTAGCTCCATACTCGAGGGTCGGCCAGCGGGGTCAAAAGGGCACCGTCACCGGCGACCTCGACCGCCCGCCAGCCCGAAAACGATTCCCGGCTCTCTGCCGTCGTTCCGGTATGGACGAGCCGGGACCGGACTCGAGCGAACCGGACGGAAACGAGGAGACGCACGTCGTCACGGCCTTCCTCCGAAACCGCGGCGAGGTGCTCCTGTTGCGTCGGAGCGACGCCGTCGGGAGCTACGCGGGCCGGTGGGGCGGCGTCTCCGGGTTCGCCGAGGGCGACCCGGACGAGCAGGTCCGCGTCGAGATCGAAGAGGAGACCGGCGTCGAGGCGCGCGGCGATTCGCGCGACGTCGAGTTCGTCCGCTCGAGTCGGCCCGTCCGCGCGAGCGACCCGGACCTCGAGCGCGAGTGGATCGTTCACCCGTACCTGTTCGACTGCGACTCCCGCGAGGTCGCGCTGAGCGAGGAGCACGACGCCCTCGAGTGGGCCCCACCGCCGGCGATGCTGACCGAGTCCGACACCGTCCCGAAGCTCTGGGAGGCCTACGAGCGCGTCGCCCCCACGGTGCGGTCGATCGCCGCCGACGACGACCACGGCGCCGCGTACCTGTCGGTGCGGGCGCTCGAGACACTCCGCGACCGGGCGGGACTGCTCGCGGCGGAGCGCGAGGCGCCACCGGCGCCTCGGAACGACGAGCGGCGGTGCCGCGAGCGCGACGGGGATCCGGAGGCCGAGTGGGACGAACTCGCCGCCCTCGCGAAGCGGCTGCTCGAGGCCCGGCCGTCGATGGCGGTCCTTCGAAACCGGGTCAACCGGGCGATGGCGGCGGCCGATGGCGAGGGGGGAGCCGGTGACGCCCCCGACGCGGGGGCGGTCCTCGAGTCGGCGACCTCCGGAATCGAGCGGGCGCTCGAGGCCGACGAGGCGGCGGCCCGCGAGGCAGCCGAACGACTCTCGGGACCCGCCATGACGCTCTCCCGGTCGGGAACGGTGCTCGAGGCGCTCCGCGAGGGTGACCTCGACCGGCTGTACGTCGCCGAATCCCGCCCGGAGCGGGAGGGTGTCGGCGTGGCAGAAGCGCTGGCCGACGACGTCCCGGTAACCCTGCACACCGACGCGGCGGCGGCCCACCTGCTCGCCCGCGAGGCGGTCGACCGGGTCGTCGTCGGCGCCGACACCGTGCTCCCCGACGGGCGGGTGGTGAACAAGACCGGCAGCCGCGGACTGGCGGTCGCGGCCGCCCGCGAGGGGGTTCCGGTGTCGGTCGTCACCGCGACGGACAAGGTGTCCTCCCGGGCGGAGTACTCCCTCGAGTCCGGATCGAGGGTGGCGGTGTACGACGGCGACGCGGCCGTCGACGTCGCGAACCCCACCTTCGACGTGACGCCCGCCGACTGCGTCTCCGAACTACTGACCGAGCGCGGTGCGCTCGAGCCGGCGGCTGTCGAGCGGGTCGCCGACGAGTTGCGGGACCTCGAGGGCTGGCGGGAGTCCTGAAACGACAGACGGAAACCGGCCGCGGCCGTACCCCGGAGCGGGCGGCGGTGACGAGCAGTTACCCCCACTGAGCCCCTTGTGACGAGGCCTTTTCCCGAGCCGCCCTTCCGCCGGGGCGAAGGTTCAACACCGACTCCTGCGTAGCGCCAGCCATGAAGCAGACGATCCAGCGCCTCGGCGTTCACGACTCCGTTTCGGCGGTGTTCCCGCCGGCCGAACTCGCCGCCTCGCTCGCCGACCTGCCGGTCGACGTCGACGTGATCTCCGACGACGAGATCGACGCCTGTGACGCCGTCGTCACCCTCGCACACCGCGAGGCCTTCGCCGACCTCGCGTGGGTTCACTCGATTCAGGCGGGTGTCGACCGGTTCCCGTTCGAAACCTTCGACGAGCGGGGGGTGATCCTCACGAACAGCACCGGCATCCACGACCGGACCATCGGCGAGACGGTCGCGGGGTTCCTGCTCGCGTTCTCCCGGCGGCTCCACCGCCACGTCGCCAACCAGCAGGACCGCCGCTGGGAGCGCCCGGCCTGGGACGAGGCGTTTACCCTCCCCGGGTCGACCGCTTGCGTCGCCGGCACCGGCACGCTCGGGCAGGGGGTCGCCGACGTCGTCGGCTCCCTCGGCGTCCGGATGACCGGCGTTCGCCGCTCGGCCGAGCCGGTGCCGGGCTTCGAGGACGTGTACGCGAGCACGGACCTCGAGACGGCGGTCGCCGACGCCGAGTTCGTCGTCTCGACGCTGCCGCTGACCGACGAGACGCACCACCTCTTCGACGCGGCCGCGTTCGACGCCATGCGCGACGACGCCTACTTCGTCAACGTCGGCCGCGGTTCGGTCGTCGACGAGGACGCGCTGACCCGCGCCCTCGAGGCCGGCCGGCTCGCGGGGGCGGCGCTGGACGTCTTCGAGACCGAGCCGCTGCCCGAGGAGTCGCCGCTGTGGGGGATGGACGAGGTGATCGTCACGCCCCACTGTGCGGCCTACACCCGCGATTACTACCGCGACGTGGGCGAGATCGTCCGCGAGAACGTCGGACGACTCGAGGACGGCGAGGACCTCTACAACCGGGTGGTCTGACCCGTCCGGGCACCGGCGGAGCGACGCGGACTCGAAACCCCGCGGGCCGACCTGCCCGACCGATACGTTCCTGTGGGGCGCGCGCGTCGTTCCGCCATGGTCACGATCCGCCCCGCTCGAGCCGGCGACGGCGAGGAACTCGTCACCGTCCACGTCGCCGCCATCCGCGAACTGGGTTCGACGGCCTACGACGACGAGCAGATCGACGCCTGGGCGGCGGGGAAGGACCCGGAGGCGTATCCGACGGGGAATCCGGACGCGACCTTCGTCGTCGCCGAGCGAGACGGCCGGGTCGTCGGTTTCGGCCACCTCCAGCGCGACGAGCGCGAGGTGCAGGCCGTCTACGTCCGCCCCGACCACGCCGGCCGGGGGATCGGCCGCGCGCTCCTCCGTCACCTCGAGGCGACGGCCCGCGAGGCGGGGCTCGACTGGCTCACGCTCGTCGCCTCGAAGAACGCCGTCGGCTTCTACGAACGCTGCGGCTGGGACCGACTCGAGACGGTGGATCACGAGTCGACCGGCGGGGTGGTGCTCGAGTGCGTGCGGATGGAGCGGAGGCTCGCGTAGCGGTTTCGACTCCGCTACCCGGCCGTATTACCGAGAATTGCTGTTCTAGAAGTCTATCAGAATAGGCAAATATTTGTGACGAGACGTCTCGTTCTCCCCATGGAAACGATCGGCTTCGTCGTCGCGGTCACGTTCGCGTTCGCCTGTCTCTACGCAATCCTTCGACTGCTGTGGGACGACGAGATGCCGAACCCGATCGGCTGAGACATCGCGGTCGCGTGAGCGCAACCGCGACAGACCGTAGCGAAAACGGTCGTTAGAAGAATTTGAACAGGTCGTCCCGCCCGTGCTCGTGCAGGTGGGTCCGGACCGCCTCGGTCAGCGGCTCGATCTGTCCCCGCTTGGCGGTGATGGGAGCGATCGTGTCCCGCCACTGCTTCCAGGGCGGGTAGAGCCCGAGCCGGTCGCAGAGCTCGTCCAGCCGCTCGTCGCGGTCGTCGACCTTGTCCATCTTGTTGACCGCGACGACCGTGGGGATCTCGAGCTCCCGGAGAAAGTGAAACATCTCCACGTCGTAGGGGATGGAGTCGGGACCCGAGTGGCGGTCGATGATGTCGACCGCGCTCTTGCCGTCGACGACGACGACGGCGACGAGGATGTTGTCGGCGTACTCCTCTATGTACTGGACGATGGCGGTCTTGATCTGCTCCTGGCGGTCGCGCTCGACGCCGCTCATGAACCCGAAGCCGGGGAGATCGGTGAGCACGAAGTCCTCGGCGGCCCAGTCGTAGTGGTTGGGCTCGCGGGTCACGCCCGGTTTCCCGCCGGTGTCGAAGCTGTGGCCGGTGAGTTCGCGCATGAGCGTCGACTTGCCGACGTTCGAGCGGCCGACGAGAACGACCTCCGCGTCGCGGTTCGGACGGGTATCGAACATGGGTTGGCTACGCGAGGCGGCGGTAATAAGACCGCCGAGGTGGCTGCGGGGGACGCGGCGGCGAACGGTCGTCGTCGCCGCGCTGTCGACTTCCCCGCAGTTATAACGGTGGCCGTGGTCTGTCCCGGCAGTGCGGCTCGTACAGCTGATGATCCCGACGGGGGCACGCGAAACGATCCTCGAGCGCCTCGAGGAGCAGGACATCGACTACGTCGTCACCGACGAGACCAGCGGCCGCGAGTACACCGGCGTAGTGTACTTCCCGCTGCCGGCGGCCGCCGTCGAGCCCGTCCTCGACTCTTTACACGAGGAGCGACTCGACGAGGACGCCTACACCGTCGTCGTCGACGCCGAGACGGTGATCTCGCGGAAGTTCGATGACCTGCGCGAGAAGTACGACAACGGCGACGTCGAGTCGGACCGGATCTCGCGCCAGGAGCTCCAGGCGGAGGCCCGATCGCTGACGCCGACGTTCGGCATCTACACGACGATGACCGTCGTGAGCGCGATCGTCGCGACGGCCGGGCTGTTGCTCGACTCGCCGGCGGTCGTCGTCGGCTCGATGGTGATCGCGCCGCTGATCGGGCCGGCGCTGGGCGCGAGCGTCGGCTCGGTGATCGACGACGAGGAGCTGTTCACCCAGAGCATGAAGTATCAGCTCATCGGCGTGGTGATCGCGATCGGATCGGCGGCGGTGTTCGCCTGGCTGGTCAGGGTGACCAACATCGTGCCGCCGGGGCTGAACATCGCCGAGGTCGACGAGATCTCCGAGCGACTCGCACCCGACCTGCTCTCGCTCGCGGTCGCCCTCGGCGCCGGCGTCGCCGGCATCGTGAGCATCTCGACGGGGATCTCGGTCGCGCTCGTCGGCGTCATGATCGCCGCGGCGTTGATTCCGCCGGCCGCCGCGGCGGGGATCGCCATCGCCTGGGGGAACCCGTCGGCGGCGATCGGATCGACCGCGCTCGTCTTCGTCAACGTGCTCTCGGTGAACCTCGCCGGACTGCTGACGCTGTGGTACGCCGGCTACCGTCCCGAGAACCTGTTCGAACTCGGCCCCACTCAGGAGCGCGTTCGAAAGCGGATCGTCGCCCTCGCGCTGATCGTGTTGCTGTTCTCGGTGCTTCTCGGCGGCATCACCTACAACTCCTATGTGAACGCCTCCTTCGAGGAGGACGCCCGCGACGAGGCCCAGATCGTCCTCGAGGACGAGGCCTACGAGGAGTACGTCTTCCTCTCGCTCGAGACCCAGATGGACGACGACTACCCGCTTCGCGGTCCCGAACGGGTGATCGTCACCGTTGGCGGTCCGCCGGGTGAGATCGACCAGGAGCTCGCGGACATCCTCCACGAGCGCATCGCCCAGGACGGCTACGAGGACGTCACCGTCGAGATTCGGTACGTCAATATGGTCGAACGCTAACACCGGCTCCGTGCCGGCGGTGTCACCCGATCGGCAGACCGGGACTACCCCTCGAAGGGGAGTTGGGGCTCGTAGTCGATCGCCTCGACCGCCGCCTCGAGCACCGCCTGGACGTTCTCGCCAGTCTCGACGCTCATCTCGTAGTCGGCGTCGACGTCGGCCGTCCAGCGATCGCGCCGGTCGACCTTGTTCGCGACCGTGAACACCGGCTCCTCTTCGAACTGGGCCTCGATCGCGTCGCGAAGCTCGAGCTGTGACTCGAGCGGGTAGCCACACTCCCCGCTCGGATCGAGCAGGACGAGCACGCAGTCGCCGAGGTGCTCTAAGGCGCTGACGGCCTGGGATTCGATCTCGTTGCGCTCGTCGGGTTTGCGGTCGAGCAGCCCCGGCGTGTCGACGATCTGGTAGCGGATGTGGTCGTGTTCGAAGTGGCCCAGACCGATCCCCTTCGTCGTGAACGGGTAGGAGGCGGTCTCCCCGCGGGCGTTGGTGACGTCGTTGACGAACGACGATTTGCCGACGTTGGGGTAGCCGGCGACGACGATCGTCGGCTCTTCGGGGTCGATCTCTGGCAGGTCTCGCAGGTCGTTGCGCGCCCGGTTGATGTACAGCAGTTCGTCGTCGACCTGCTCGACGATGTCCGCGAGCCGGGCGAACGCTTGCTTGCGGTGCTTGCGGGCGGTGTCGACGTCGGTCTTGCGAAGCCGCGGCTGGTACTCTTCGTGGATCTCGCGGGCCTTGCGGCTGGCCCACATCACCTCCGAGAGGCTCTGTCGGAGCCTGTCGACGTCGACGATCGCGTCCGCGAGCTCGTAGTAGAAGGGGTGGACCTCGTCTTCGTACTCGAAGTCGGGCCACGCCGTGACGACGTTCTCCAGGTTGTCGGAGATGATGTTCGCCGCCGTCTGCAGCATCGACTGCTGGGCGTCGAGCCCCCACTGGGCGTTGCCCGCCCGTGCCGCTCGCGAGAACGCCTTGTCGATCAGCTCTTCCGACGTGGGCGTCGTCGGAAGGTCTTCGAAAATCATGTTTGCGGGTAGGGTGTCGGATCATAAAAGGCCACGCTTTGTCCTCGAGTGCCGGCGACGGTTGTCCGGGCGTTCTCGAGGCGATCACTTTCGGAGCGGCCTCGGGCGCCTTCGAGGCGCACGCCCCGTATAAGTGGTCGTCCCGTACGTGGGGTGTACTTTTAGCCGCTCGCGTCGTTCGGTTCTCTATGACAAACTGGCGCGCTGTCGGTATCGGCTTCGTGGCGGCGTTGGTGATCAGCATCTTCGGCATCGCCCTGCCGGGACTCGGCCAGCTCACCGCCGGTCTCGTCGGCGGCTTTCTGGCGGGCGCCATCGCCGGCGGTGGGCTCGCGAGGGGATTCTGGCACGGCCTGCTCGCCGGCGCCCTCGGCGGGATCATCGGCGGCCTGATCCTCGCGGTCGTCGTCGGTATCGTCGGGCTCTCGCTCGGCCCGGTCGGGCCGCTGGCGGGCCTCGGCGTGTTCGCCATCGCGGTCGTCGTCGCGATGATCATGGCCCTCGAGAGCGCCCTCGCCGGTGCGATCGGCGGGCTGGTAAACGCCTGAGAACCAGGTCGGAGCGGTCTACCGGCGGGTCTCGAGTTCCGCGCGGAGGTCCTCGAGGTCCAGCCCCTTCATCGAGAGCAACACGAGCAGGTGGTAGACGATGTCGGCGCTCTCGTGGGCGATCTCCTCGCGGTCGTCGTCCTTCGCAGCCAGCACGAGTTCGGTGGTCTCCTCGCCGAGTTTCTCGAGGACGGCGTTCTCCCCCTTCTCGTGGGTGAACAGCGAGGCGGTGTAGGAGCCCTCGGGAAGGGTTTCCTTGCGGTCCTCGATCACGTCGAAGAGGGCGGCGAGCGTCTCGTCGGCGGTCGGTTCGCGGGTCTGGTCGGTGTTCGTCATCTACAGCTCACTCGGAACGTCACGGATGTCTTCTAGCTCGGCGAACTTCTCGCTGTCGTCTCGGCCGCTCTCGAAGACGGACTCGGTGACCTCGATCGGGGCGTTCGTTCGGGCCGCGAGCGCGAGGGAGTCGCTCGGCCGGGCGTCGATCACGACCGAATCCCGCGGCGTCTCGACGTGGAGGTCGGCGATGTACGTGCCACCTTCGGCAGTCTCTTCGATCTCGCTGATGACCACGCGGTCGATCCGACCGCCGAGTTCCTCCATCACGTCGAGCAGGAGGTCGTGAGTCAGCGGTCGACCGATGTCCTCGGCCTCGAGCCCGCGGGCGATGCTCGTCGCCTCCTCGAAGCCGATGAAGATGGGGACGACGTCGCTCTCGCCGTCGACGGAGAGGACGAGCACCGGCACCGGTCCCTGTGGCGTGCCGGCGACGCGCACCGAATCGATGGCTGCGTTCATACATCGACCGATGTGAGCGAGCGAGAAAAGTCTGTACACTGCGATACTCTCCGAGCGTAACCGGCCGCAGCGTTGCGGTCGCTACTCGAGGAGCGCGTGTTCGCTTTCCGCCCGTTCGGCGCCGAAGAAGGCGAGTTCGTGCAGGCGGCTGTCGGCGGTCAGCTCCGGGTGAAACGACGTCGCGACGACCGGGCCGTCGCGGACGGCGACCGGGCGGCCGTCGACGCTCGCGAGGACGGCCGCCTCGCCGACCGAATCGATCACCGGCGCCCGGATGAACACCGCGGGGAAGGGGTCGTCCAGCCCGTCGATCTCCAGTGGCGCCTCGAAACTGTCCCTCTGCCGGCCGAAGGCGTTTCGCTCGACGGTGACGTCGACGAGTCCCAGCGTCTCGACCCGGTCGTCGCGGGCGTCGCTCGCGGCGACGATGAGCCCCGCACAGGTCGCGAGCAGCGGCTTGCCCGCCCGGACGTGCTCGCGGATCTCCGGCGCGATCCCCTCCTCGTGGAGGAGCCGCGAGATGGTCGTCGACTCCCCGCCGGGCATCGCGAGCAGGTCGCAGTCGGGGACGATTCCGGGGTCGCGAACCTCGCGCACCTCGAGTTCCCGTTCACGATCGGCACCCGCACGTCGGATTGCCGCCGCGTGCTCGGCGACGTTCCCCTGGACGGCGACGACGCCTGCAACCAGTGTCATGTACCGAGTATGGCGCGGGTATCGGAAAAAGCTCGCGGCAGCTGCGTCGGCTCCGCGGCGCTCGGTCGACACGTCAAAGAAAGCAGCGGCTGTCTGACCCGGATCGGCTCGTGACCGGCGGGTACCGCGGCTCTACGAGACGAACGTCAGCAGCTGTACGAGCAGGCCCATCAGGATGCCGAACGCGATCACCGTCTTTGGGTCGATACGGATCGCGTTCGAGTCCTCGGCGTCGAAGTACCGGACGAGTCCGGCACTGGACATCAGCCCACCGGTGTTCTGTCCTCTGTCCATACCGTCCGTTGTGCGCCCCTCGAACTAAAGCTTTCGACGCCGCTCGCCCGCCCTCGCCGGGGTCGGCTCCGGGCTCGCGGCAAGCGCACACGGGTGGGAAACCCTTATGCGCGCCCGGCGGAAACTACCGGTGAACGGCATGACTGTTACGCTCAAGGATTTCTACGCGGACTGGTGTGGCCCCTGCAAGACCCAGGATCCGATCCTCGAGGAGCTCGAGGACGACTGGGACGGTCGGTTCGAGGTCGAGAAGGTGAACGTCGACGAACAGCAGGACGTCGCCAACGAGTACCAGGTGCGGTCGCTGCCGACGCTGATCATCGAGAACGACGACGGCGTCGTCGAGCGCTTCGTCGGCGTCACCCAGCGAGAGGACATCGAACAGGCGCTCGAGTCGGCCGGTGCGTAGCGTCGGACGGTTCGTCTCACTTCCCGTCTCGATTCCCGGCAGCGGCCGGCCGGCGGCCTGATTGTGCAGGCTCTGCTCGCTATATTCTGGTGTTTTTGGAAAATAGTTCTGTCGGGTACTCCGGTATACGGTACTGTCCGTACATGAGCGAACGACGCAACGACGCCGTTCGCGACAGTTCAGATTCCGAACACAGATTCTCCCCCCGGGGTTCACAACGGACGTCGACGGCGTCGTCGATTCGGGCCAGCCCGTCCTCGCCGGAGTAGGCGGTGATCGCCTCGTACTCCGTCTCGAGGTCGATAACTGATTGCGAGCAACCGACGCTACGTCTTCTACTTTCAACCTTCTCAGTGGAAGGTGACGCCGACGTCGTGCATGTCGTCGTTGTACCTGGCGATGTTGATGACCAGCGGCGTGACGCTCTCGACTTCGGCGGCGTTGGCGATCGGCCCCGCGTCGAGGGCGCGGAGCCCGTCGATCCCCTCGGCGAGCAGCCGAACCGTCTCCTTCGCGTCGGGATCGTCGCCGACGAGCAGCGTGTCGAGCGAGAGGTCGACGTCGAGGTTGGCGAGCCGATCGGCAGCGAGGTTCTGGAAGGCGCCGACGACCGGCACGCCCTCGGGGGCGCGCTGGTCGACCAGGGCGGTGACGCTGCCCGCCGACGGCGGGTGGTAGTGGAGGCCGTCTTCGTCGCCTTTCATCCCGACCGCGGGCGTGACGAGGATCGTCTCCTCGTCGAGCTTTTCGGCGATCGCCTCGACGGTGTCGGCGACGTGGTACGGCGGGACGGCGAGGACGACGACGTCGGCCCGGTCCGCGGCCATCTCGTTGGTGAAGCCCTTGATCGCCGTCTCGACGCCGCGGCTGTCGAGTTCCGTCTCGTACTCCTCGGCCATCGTCCGGGCCTTCTCGGGGTCCCGCGAGCCGATGAGGATCTCGTGGTTCGTATCGAACGCCCACCGCAGCGCGAGTCCTTGCCCGATGTCGCCGGTTCCGCCGATCAGTGCGATTCGCATACCCGTATCTCGGGATGGAGGGTGAATAAATGGGGCGGAACGCGGTGGTATCGGCCGCCGCCCCGTCGCATTCCTCGAGCCCGCGACCGTCAGTACTCCCCCTGGTTCGCGTAGATCCGCTCGTGACCGTGGGTGTAGATCTCGAGGAGGTTCCCCCAGGGGTCCTTGCAGTAGGTCATCCGGTACTCCTGGTCGGGAAACAGCCTCCAGATCTCGGTGTGGTGTTCGCCACCGGCAGCGTCGATCTCCTCGGCCAGCGCCTCGATCTCGGGGTCGATCACGCAGACGTGGAAGTAGCCGGGCTCTCGCGGGTCCGGGTCGGCCTCGCCGCGGTCGGCGTCGAACTCGAACAGTTCGAAGCCGACCTGATTGCCGGTCGCCATGTGACCGATCCTGACGGTGTCGAACTCGCCGAGCACGTCCGCACACAGCCGCCCGATGTGTTCCTCGCCGTGGTCGATCTCGAGCGGCCCCATCACCGGCTCGAATCCGAGAACGTCCTCGTACCACGCCATCGCGCCGTCGATATCCGGGACCGTGACGCCGACGTGAGCCATTCCGCGCGGGTAGTCGTGCATGCCACACCGTCCACCGGCCGCGAAAAAGGGCCTTGTCCCTGCGGTGACACCCACCCATTTATGCCTCCCGGGTGGATAGCACCGCCGATGACCTCCGTGCGCGCCGTCGCGAGGGTGGTCGCGTTCACGGTCGGCGTCCCGGCCGTCCTGGCCGCCGTCGTCCCGTTCGCGCTGGCGCAGGTGACGCTCTCCCCGATCGGATTCGACGCGCTGCTGTTCGACAGCGCGCTCCCGGTGTCGGCCGTCGGCGCGGTACTGATGGGGCTCGGTGTGGTCTGTTACGCCCTCGCGCTGAGCGCGCTGGTCTCGAGCGGCGCGAGCGCACCGGTACCGATCGTCGGTCGAGACTGCCTGGTTACGGGGGGGATCTACGCCCACCTTCGAAACCCGATGCTCGTCGGCATCATCCTCTACGTTCTCGGCGCGGGGTTGTGGCTCGACTCGACGGCCGTCGTCGGCTACGCGGGGCTGCTCTGGACGGCGTTTTTCCTGCTGGTCAACGGCGTCGAGGAGAAGCGCCTCGAGCGAACCTACGGCGAGCGGTACGCCCACTACTGCGAGCACGTCTCGCGCTGGAGACCCCGTCTGCGACCCTACGAGGGTGCCGCGGTCGCGCCTTCGGAGGAGGACTCGAGCGCGAACGAGTACTCCCGGTCGGACTGAGGCGGTCCGCTGTACCGAGTTCCCGGCGCGCCCGCAGGCGGCTGGTGCGCCGGAACCGACCCGCGGGCTCTCCGAGACGTCCGCGACTGATCAGGGGGCGTCGTCGTTCTCGGGGTTCATCGCCGCGCCGAGGTCGCCGTCGTAGGCGTCCCGCTGGTCGATCTCTCGGAGGCGCTGGTCGATCCGATCCGTGAGCGCCTCGCGGCGCTCGTCGTCGACCGACTCGAGTCGCTCCAGCCTCGCGCGGGCGTCCCGGAGCAGGTCGGCGGCCGCCTCGTCGTCGAGTTCGCTCGCCCGCTCGAGGGCCGCCTCGACCTCCTCGAGAGTCGTCTCGCTCATACGTCCCCCGTCGACGCGAATCCGGGTTAACGTTGAGCCTGCACGGCGCTCTCGCGGCGTCGAGAAGGGAACATACAACTCGCGGTCGTCCCTTCCTCGGGGTAATGAGCCAGCCGACCGTCATCGCCCACCGCGGCTACGCGGGCGTCGCACCCGAAAACACCGTCGCCGCAGCCGAGTTTGCCGCCGCCCGCGAGGAGACCGAGATGCTCGAGATCGACGTCCAGCCCGCCGCCTGCGGCACGCCGGTCGTCTTCCACGACGACCGCCTCGACGGCGACCGCGACGGCCGCCCCATCACCGACGGCGAGGGGCTCGTCTGGGAGACCGACCTCGAGACGCTGGCCGACTGCGAGGTGCTCGAGAGCGGCGCGTCGGTGCCCACTCTCGAGCGGTTTCTCGCCGCGCTTCCCGACTCGATCGGGGTCAACGTCGAACTCAAGAACCCCGGTACCGCGGACCGCCGGCCCGGCGAGGCGCTTCCCGCGGCCGACCGCGCCGAGCGCCGGGAGCGCTGGTCGCCGTTCGTCGAGCGCGTCGTCGAGGTCTGTGAGGGGTTCGGGGGCGAGATCCTCTTCTCGTCGTTCTGCGAGGGCGCGATCGCGGCCGCCCGCGACGTGGCGGCCGGCTACCCGGCGGCGGCGCTCTGTTACACCGATCTCGAGGCGGGTCTCCAGGTGGCCCGCCGCTACGACTGCGAGGCGATCCACCCGCCGCGAAACGCGATCGCCGGCACGGCGCTCGCGGGGGAGGCCTACGACGCGCTGCCGGCGGCGGACCCCGCGGTCGACCTGCTCGAGACCGCCCGCGAGGCGGGGTGGGCGGTGAACGTCTGGACGGTCGACACCTGGGTGCAGTTCGACCAGCTCCGGCGGGCGGGCGTCGACGGCATCGTCGTCGAGTACCCCGGGCTGGGCGGCGAGCCGTAGCCGCTACCGGGGCTCTCGTCGGGGGAGGTCCTCCGTCGCCGGTCCCTCGAGCAGCGTGCCGTCGGGGTCGAACCGCGAGCCGTGGCAGGGGCAGTCCCAGGTGCACTCGGCGTCGTTCCAGTCGACGAGACAGTAGGTGTGGGTACAGACCGCCGAGACGGTGTGGAGGTCGCCGTCGTCGTCGCGGGCGGCCGCGATCGGGTGGGGTCCCTCCCGGAACACGCGTCCCTCGCCGGGGTCGACCGACTCGAGATCCGGCCCCAGCAGCGTCCGCAGCCAGTCGGTGGCGAACTGGCTCGCGGCGTCGGCGTTCTCGGTGACGGTCCTCGAGAACGACGTCTTCGGGGTGAACCGCAGCGGGTCGAACAGCTCGAGTTCGGGGGGATCGTCGCCGGCGATGCGCTCGGCGAGCAGGCGCCCCGCGGCGATCCCGTTGGTCATCCCCCAGCCGCGAAAGCCGGTGGCGACGGAGACGTTCTCGGCGCCGGGGCCGGCGCGGCCGACGAACGGCACCCGGTCGGCCGTCCGGTAGTCCTGGGTCGACCACCGGTAGTCGATCGAGGCGACCGGAAACCGCTCGCGCGCCCAGCGGGCGAGCCGGCGGTAGCGCTCCTTCGTCGAGCCGCCCTGGCCGGTCTTGTGGTTCTCGCCGCCGACGAGCAGGAGGGTGCCGTTCTCGTCGCGGTGGGTTCGCACGGAGCGGTAGGGATCGCCGGGGCGGTAGTACATCCCCTCGGGCGGCTCGCCCTCGAGGCGCACACCCAGGACGTAGGAGCGCTTCGGGTACATCCGGGTGAAGTAGCCCGCCCGGTCGAGGATCGGAAAGCCCGTCGCGAGCACGACGTGCTCCGCCTGTACGCCGCCCGCCTCGGTCTGGACGCGACAGGGCGTTCCCCCGGAGACGTCGGTGACCCGCGTGTGCTCGTAGACGCGCGCCCCCTCGTCCTCGTAGAGCTCCTCGGCGACCGCGAGCAGGTACTTCCGGGGGTGAAACCAGGCCTGGTCGTCGAACCGAACCGCCGAACTCGCCCGCTCGAACGGCGGCACCGACCGGACGAGCGACGGCTCGAGACCCGCCGCACGGGCGGCGTCGGTTTCGCGCTCGATCTCGTCGGGGCTGTCGCCGTAGAGGTAGGAGGGCTGGCGCTCGAAGCCGCAGTCGATCCCCAGTTCGTCGATCCGCCGCTCGACCTCGTCGATCGACGCCTCGTTCACCGCGGCGTACCACCGGGCCTCCCGCAGCCCGAACTCCCGTCGCAGGTGGTCGTAGCACAGGCCGTGCTGGCTGGTCAGCTTCGCCGTCGTCTTCCCGGTGACTCCCGCGGCGACCCGGTCGCGCTCGAGCACCGCGACCGTCTTCCCCCGCTCGCGCAGGTGCAGCGCCGCCGAGAGGCCGGCGATGCCGGCGCCGACGACGGCGACGTCGACGCCGAGGGTCTCCTCGAGCGCGGGGTAGCCCGCGTCGGGGGTCGTCGCGAGCCACGGCGAAACCGGCTCGCCGGGCAGGTCGTCACCGCTTCTGGTAAATCCGTCGCGCATGTGTCGTGATAGCGAGCTACACCGATGGCGGGTAAAAAACGGGCGGGCGCAGCCGCCGGGTGGGCGGCGTCGGCCCGGATGGCGAGGCCGCTAGGTGGGCGGCATCGGCCCGGATGGCGAGATCGCCGGGTGGGCGGCGCCGATCCGGACGACGGAATCACCGACTGATCCGCGGCTTTCCGGCGCTGCCGCTATCCCTCGAGCAGGTCCGGCAGGTCGTTCACCGACTCGAGGACGGCCGCCGCCCCCTCGCGCTCGTACTTCCGGCGGCCCGCCTCGCCGGTCAGCCCGCCGGTCAGGACGCCGATCCCGCGGTACTCTCGCACGGGGTCGGCGTCGGCTGCGTTGACCGCCGTCCGCACGTCGTCTAAGGTGTCGCCGACGAACGCGACGGCGTCGGCGTCGAACCGCTCGGCCAGCGTCGTCAGCGCCCGCGGGTGTGGCTTTCCTTCCTCCCAGTCGTCCATCGTGAAGCGGTGTTCGACGGCGACCGCGTCGAGGTCGACCCGCTCTAAGGCGATCTCGGCCTCCGCTTCGGGGCGGCCGGTCAGCACGCCGACGGCGTAGTTCTCGGTGAGGTACGCGACGGTTTCCGGTTCGAGGATCACCGGCTCGTCGTGGATGAACCCCCGCGTCTCGAGGTCGGGCTCGCCGCCTTCGAGGCCCCGGTAGAGGTCGGCGCCGAGGTACAGCTGCTGGAAGACGTCACGGAGCCGCTCGCGGTCCCACCGGTTTCGAATCCGCTGGACCGCCTGGGCGCCGAGTGCGTCGCGGACGGCGGCCTCGGCCGCCTCGAGGCCGCCGCCCTCGGTGGCGATGTCGTCGGTGAACTCCTCGATCGACCCTCTGTACCCCTCGCCGGTCGCGAGCACGTAGAGGGCGGCGGCGTCGGTCAGCTCCCAGTCGTTGTTGAACCCGCCCGCGTCCTTGAACCGCTGGATGTCCTCGCGGCGGATCGTGCGGTCGTAGACGTGCTCGACGGACTCGAGGATCGCCCGCCGGTAGGAGTCGGCGACGTCCACGAGCACTCCGTCGATGTCGAGAACCACGGCGTCGACGTTCATACGCGGGGTACGGTTCCGCCGGGAGTAAAGTCCGCCGGGTTCTCCCGGCACTCGAGAGGAGCGCGTGTGATCCTCTCCATCCGCTCACGGGTCGGCGACGTACAGGGTCTCTCCCGGGAGGGTTTCCCGGCGGACGGGGACCGCCGGCTGGTCGCCGCCGAGGGTGGTAAACAGGACGTCGGCGTCGACCCGACGGGCGACCGCGAGCGTCGGCCGGTGGAGTTCGGGCGGCAGGTTCCGCGCGAAGATCGCGTCCGCGCCCGCGTACACCTCGAGGTCGGGGTCGACGACGTCGTCTTCGACGAACCGGACCCCGTCGGGTACCTCGCGGGGGTGAACGTCCGTCGCGGTGACGGAAATCCCGCGTTTCGCCAGCGCGGCGGCGACGTCGCACCGGCGGCCGACGCCGACCTCGACCACCCGGTCGTAACCGTTCAGGTAATCGCAGATTGCCTCGAGCGTTCGGCGAGAGTACACCACGGCGGGACGTTTATGCCGAGGGCGGGCATAGAGGTTGCTATGCTCGTCGATATCGTGCCGGTCGGCAACGTGCCCGCCGAGGTCAAGCGGGCGGCGTCCTCCGCGTTGCGATCGGTCTACGACTGCGACGTCACCGTCAACGACGCCCAGTCGATCCCGAACGGCGCGTACGACTCCGGACGAAACCAGTACTGTGCGGAGACGTTCATCCAGCTCGCCGAACGCGTCGGCCGCGGTGACAAGAACATCGCGATCACCCCCCAGGACCTCTTCTACCGGCGGCGAAACTACGTCTTCGGCCTCGCCTACCTCGACGGCAGCGGCAGCGTCGTCTCCACCTACCGCCTCCAGACCTCCTCCGACGGCGGCTTCTCGAACAAGAGCGCGGCGGACATCTTCGAAGATCGGGTTCGCAAGGAGATCGTCCACGAGATCGGCCACACCTACGGCCTGGAACACTGCGACAACCAGCGCTGCGTGATGAACTTCTCGCCGACCGTCCGCGAGGTCGACATCAAAGAGGAGAACCTCTGTGGCAGCTGTCAGCGCCTGATCAGCTGAGTCCGAACCGCCGGTCGTGCGCCGACGCCCGTCGAATTCGCCGTCCGGTCCGTCAGAACCGCGCCGACCGCGCGAGGCGGACTTCGGCTCTGTCGTCGCGGCCGGCGGCAACGACTTAACGGCGCGGTCCCCTACACCGAGACTGACGCCCCGTGATCTGGATCACTCGAGCCCGACCGTCCGCAGTCGCCCGGTACCGACAGCCGACGCGGTCGATCGCCGGCGAGCCGACGACCGGCACCCAGTGCGGCGCTCCGAACCGGCCATCGGAGGTGTTTCCGTGACCGACCGCGACGACGGTGAGATCGAGATCGAAATCGAGCGCGAGGGGTCGACCGACGAGCGGACCGAGCCCGCGGTCGGAGACGACGATTCGGTCGACGATTCCGCGGACAGACTGGCCGACGAACTCGGTCGCGTCCACCTCCGGACGACCCCGGAAGGGTACGTCGAGGGGCGGGTCACCGACCTCGAGTCGACCGACGCGACGACGGTCTGGCTCGCCGTCGAGCTGCCACACGGCGAGCGGGTCACGTTCGACCTCGAGAAGCCGATCCCGTGGTCCCAGGAGTTCCTGCTCGCGCGGATCGTCGAGGACGTCGGCTACGACGCCTCCTCGATCGACCACCTGGTCGGCGAGTCGGTGTACCTGGTGCGGACCGACGTCGGCGAGGACGCCGACGACGCGACCGACTGGTGGACGCTCTCGGTCCGAACCGCTGGAAACGCGATGCTGGCGTCGTTGAGCGACCACCTCCGTCTCGAGGACGAGCGCGGCCCCGAGTGGCGGCTGGTCGACCCGCTCGAGCGGCCGGCGCCGCCGGAAGACGGGCTCTCCGACGACCTGCTCGCGACCGCCGCGCTCGGCCTCGCCCTTCTCGGGCCGGTCGTGGCGGCCGCGGGTGCGGCCGTCGGGCTCACCGGGGGCGTGGTGGTCTCGAGTGCGGTCGTCGGCGCGATGCTGGCGGGGCTGGCGCTGACGCTGCTCGGCGTGGCGATCCGAACGTCGCTCGAGGAAAAACCGTAGCGGCCTCTCGATTCAGGGCGCGTAGTAGTACTCGCCCTCGCGCTTTTGCTCGCTGTCGAGTTGCGAGTCGGGCTTGTTGATCCGCGGGCGCGAGGTCCGCTCGTCCCGGCGGAACGTGATCTCGAGGTTCGAGAGGAAGTCGTTCATCCCGCCGCGCATCGACTGGGGCGTGCCGGCCCGGCCGTGGACGGCGGGTTCGCCGTCGAACACCATCAGCCGGTCGGCCAGCAGGTCGATCATGTAGATGTCGTGGTCGATGACCAGCACCGTCGCGTCCTGCTGCTCGGCGTAGCGGCGGATGGCGCGGGTGGCCTGCACCCGCTGTTCGACGTCGAGGTGGGCGGAGGGCTCGTCGAGCAAGTAGAGATCTGCGCTGTCGGAGAGACAGGCCGCGATGGCGACCCGCTGGCGCTCCCCGCCGGAGAGGTCCGCGAGGTTCTGCTCCATGATCCGCTCTAGCTGGAGCGGCCCCGCGATCTCGGTGTTCCAGTACGAGGAGCCGAACTGGTCGGTGATCGAGGAGAGGAAGACGTCGACGCGCATCTGCTGGTCGATGGTGACGTACTGGGGCTTGTAGGAGATCTCGAGGTCGAGGTCGGCGTCCCCCTCCTCGGCCTCGAGGTCCCCCGTCAGGAGCCTCGCGAACGTCGACTTCCCGATCCCGTTGGGGCCGACGATTCCGAGCACCTCGTTCTTGCGAATCTCGCCGCCCTCGACTTCGAGGCTGAACTCGCCCTCGCCGTAGCTCTTTTTCAGGTCGGGGTACTCGACGAGCGTCTCGCCGCGTTCGACCGCCCGCGGCGCGTGTTCCTCGAACTGGATGGGGTTCGGCCGGATCCGCATGTTCTCGTTCTCGAGGTAGCCCTTGAGATACTCGTTGATGCCGTTGCGGACGGACTTCGGGGTCGTGATGACACCGTAGGCGCCGGGCCCACCGTAGGCGACGTGGAGGGTGTCCGCGAGTAAGTCGAGGATCGCGAGGTCGTGTTCGACGACCAGCATCGACTTGTCGTCCTCCTCGGCGAGTTCGCGGATCAGCCGGGCCGCCGTGACTCGCTGGCCGATGTCGAGGTACGGAGTGATCTCGTCCAAGAAGTAGAAGTCGGTGTCGCGGGCGAGCGTCGCGGCGAGGGCGACCCGCTGGAGTTCGCCGCCGGAGAGGTTGTCGATCTCCTGGTCCATCACCGGGCCGATCGAGAGCCGCTCGACCAGCGACTCGAGCGCGTCGCGTTCGTTCGTCCGCTCGAGCAGTTCGCGGGTGTTGCCGTCGAACTGTTCGGGAATCTGGTCGACGTACTGGGGCTTCCTGGCGACCGTCACCGCCCCCTCGCGCACGTCGGCGATGTAGTCCTGGAGTTCGGTGCCGCGGTAGGCCTCCTCGACTTCGTCCCACCCCGGCGGCTCCTCGAAGCGGCCGAGGTTGGGCTCGAGTTCGCCCGCGAGGATGCGAACCGCGGTCGTCTTCCCGATCCCGTTCGGCCCCAGGATGCCCGTTACCTTCCCCTCCTGGGGGGCGGGCAGCCCGTACAGCGAGAAGGCGTTCTCGCCGTAGCGGTGGGCGGGGTCCTCGGTGAGTTCCTGGGGGAGGTTGATGATCTCGATGGCGTCGAAGGGGCACTTCTCGACGCAGATCCCGCAGGTCTCGCCCAGACAGATCTCCTCGGAGATGCGCACCTGGTCGGGCTGACCCTCCGCGGTCTCCTCGCCGCGAAGGGTAATACACTCCTTACCCGTCCGATTCGGTGGGCAGTAGTTCTTGCACTCGTAGTTACACCGGTCGGGCTGGCAGCGGTCCAGATCGACGACGGCGATGCTGTCGTCTGCCATCGATTACGCCCCCGCCTGGGAGGTGAGCAGGATACCCCACGTCACGAACCACAGGGAGAATGTCATGAACGTGAGAAACAGGTAGTGCTTGATGCCGAACTCGTCTTCGGTGTACAGCCCCGAGTTCTTTATCACGAGAACCTCGAGGGCGATCACCGCGAAGACGATCAGGTAGGCGGTCGTCTCTCGAGCGGCCGCGTCGAACGACGCCGCGTCCGCGGTCAGAAACGAGGAGACGAACGCGGTGCCGACCCCGAGGAGGGCGGCGAACGCGGTCACGCCGATCGAGCGGACGTGCTCGTGTCGGTCGCTGATCGTATTGGTCGCCATAGGCGGGTGTCTGTTATGAGTGGGCAAAAGGGGTTCGCATTGAGTGGCTTGAGATGCTTTTAGGTACGTACTGTCACGTTTAACAATAGAATTCTCTAAATCCTACTTCAATATCAACACATGAGCGAATATCGCCCGATATACGTTAGTCACAGTCGAAACCTCCATTTGCAAGACTAATTAGATCCTGATTATCCTCTATTACCCCTTCACAGTATTCCTCTTCGGAGTCTTCCGACCCGTGAATGGTCACCTGAATAACAACCGGATCTGTAGGGTCTATATCTATCACTTCAATTTGTTCCTCTCCAGTTGCTACCTCCTCGAGGGATCGACTCCCTATTACATCCTCGTCTTCGTTCAGCAGTTCGATAGTTATTTCGACGACAGATTTCGTCTCGAACGTTACCGTTACCTCATTGATATTCCCGCGGGTTCCTTCTGCCTCAAGCCGTTCCAAGCTATTTGAGGTCCCCGGCTCAGATACTTCTCCCTCATCACAATCGAATACCAACTTCATTTCTGCATTTTGGACCGTTACGTAACTGTTAGATGCCTCTTCAATATTAACGGTTAATGTGATAACATCGTTATTCCCCGGCCCGCAATTCAGTTCAATTCCTTCCGCCTGATTGATTTCAGTCGTCCCACTAACCTCATTCCCATCATCTCCATCAAAAGAAATTATTGGTTCATCATGGTCTGTTGAAATTCTGTAGTCGACAGTCAGTTGTTCATCCATATTATTTTCGAGTGACGCGACTTCAACAAATTCGTTGTTGGGCAAATCTTCAAATTCCTCCCCTACCAGAGCAACAAGTGCCCGATCGTTTTCTGCTACAGAAACGGAAACACCACGGTCGCTTGCTAGTGTGCTGAATCCAAACGTTGGTGCGATTAGTGCAGCTATCCCCAGCAAGATCAGTACCATTGCAATACTTGTTAGATTTTGCACCATCAGTTACGGTGGTCGCTCCATTTCGCCGAGACGCATTCGCCGATTTTGTGCGACGTGAACGAGCGCTGATGCCGCGAATAGCATGATCAGGCCTGTTGCCCATCCTATTTCCGGAACTGTTCCGATTGGAATCCACTCGAGCCACAACCCACCCATCACGACAAACCCGAGCGCAGAAAGCCCGAGATAGTACACTCCCCACGGAACCGAATCACCGGGGACAACGTCCAGATAGACCTCGAGTTCGTCCGCATCCTCCGTCAACTCGATCGTCCGGTTATCGAAAACCACCATCCCCGCCCGCTCGAGCGTCGGCAAATGCGTCTGCTGCAACGACGTGTACACGCGCTTGCGCTCCGCGGAGGTCAACTCCTGGACTTCCTTATCGAGTTCCCAGGCGGCGACGTGTTCGGCGAGGTCACCCAGCGTCACCGCCTCGCCCTCGCGCTTGCAGTAGTGAATGGCGTACCGGCGACGGTGGTTACTGAGCAGGTCGAAGATTTCCCCCCGCCGCGATCGACGCTCGTTTTTCGTCGCCATTGGAACAACAATCTAGAAAGAAAATACGAATAGGTGATATATAGTCTTTGTCGCTGCCGGCTGGTGGCCAGTGACACGATTTTCGGGTTTCAGGCGTCTCTTGACGGCGTGAACGGTTTTCCGAGGCCGTTCAGGGGCGGGTTGAACGATGGTATGGCCGACCGTTCGGACGTTCTGGCGGATCAATACAAAGGGGGTGACGTTCTTTTACTCGAGTAAGAGACACCCGGTAACCATCGCATACGGTTGCCGGCGTGGATCAAACGGAGACCATAACCATGAGAATGAACAGACGCAATGTGTTACTTGGACTGGGAACGATCGTCGCTGGCGGCGGAGCCGCGCTCGGGACGGGTGCGTTTAGTAGTGTAGAGGCGGACCGAAGCGCGACTATTGAGGTCGCGGATGATTCAGATGCTTATCTCAGCCTTTCTGGAAATGACAATTATATTAGTGATGGTGATGGGATTGTTGAGTTCACCTTTGACGATTTAAACAAAGATGCAGTAACTAATTTCGATAATGTATTCAATATTGAAAATAATGGGTCTAATAAAGTAACAATCTCTATAGACCTATTAGACCAGGATGGCACCGAAATTGATGGCGACGATGCAAATATTCTTAACGAAGTTATTGATATGAACGCTGATGGGAGTGATATTTCGGCAGATGATGATGAGGACTATGGCTTTAAGTTTGACACGAGGCCATCTAAGATCAGTAACGCTGAGACTCATCAAGATATTGAGGATGCGTTGGGTTCTATTGATCAATTCAGGATTACTGCCAATTTCGATTCCTCTGGCAACGGCGACTAACACCTAACTGGTGGTCATAGAGTTATTTTAGATTACTGATGGACATTCGTACACTTCTTTTTGTTGTGGTTCTTTCATCTCTTTTGATATTTCCAGCTACTGCCATTGCACTGAATTTTGACACCACTAACCCTATCTCTCTCGAGCCAACAAGCCAGTACGCCACCACCGAAAACGGCGACCTCGAGCTCAAACTCGACCGCCTCAACGACGACGCCGTAACCACGGCGGACGACGTGTTCACGGTCACCGCTACCGACGACGCAGTCGAGCGGATCTGGCTTGAGCACGACGTCGACGGCCTCACCCTCTACGACGAATCCGGAACGCCGGTCGACGGCTCGAGCCCCCTCGAGCCAACCCCCGGCGAACCGATCTCGATCGGGGTCGCCGTCGACACCCACGTGGCGTCGGACGCGCGCGAGGAGATCACGTTCACCGTCGAGTACGCAGAGGATGACGACGACAGCGATAGCCGGGCGGCGGAGCAGGTGAGCCTCGAGCCCCCAGCCGTCACCCTCTCGGGCACCGACCTCGAGGCCGGCGACACCCTCTCGGTGACCGCCACGCTCGAGAACCCCGGCGAGCGAACCGCGGTGGTGCCGGTCGAACTCACCGTCGACGGGGTGGTGGTCGATCGGACGACCGTGGTGGTCGGCCCCGGCGAAACCGAAACCGTCGAGTTCGAGCGGTCGATGGACCTCGCCGGCACGTTCGAGGTGGGGATCGGCGACCACACCGAGACGGTAACGGTTTCGGAACCGACCGGCGGCGCGAACGTCACCGTCGACGACGCGACCCTCGAGTCGGAGACGGTCCGACCCGGCGAGCCCGTCGTGGCGACGGCGACCTTCGAGAACCACGGCGACGAGGCGGGCGACGTCTTCGCGGAGTTCGCCGTCGGGGGGATCGTCCTCGAGACCCAGGCGCTCGCGCTCGAGCCGGGCGAGGAACGAACGGTGACGTTCGAACGACCGCTCGCCGAGGAAGGGACCTACGAGGTGGCGATCAGCGGCGTCGAGGCGGGGGAGGTGACGGTCACGCAGCCGCTGCTGTCGGCCGGCAGCCGCGAACTGGCGAGTTCGATGGGGGTCGCCGTCGCGCCGCCGGCGGTGCTCGGCCTGCTGTTCGCAGCCGGCGCCGTCCGCCGGCGCTGGCGGTGGTGACTTCGTGTCGCGAACGCCGCTCGAGCGCGCGTTCGCGGGTCGCGCTTCGGGCGAACGGCCACAAGATTTAGACCGGTTCCCGACCCAGAACGGACGAAACGCCCCCGGTGCGGTGGGGCGGCCGGCATCGAACCGGACCGCGGGTCGGGCTGCGGGCGGGCGCCGGCAGTGGGAAACGGTGAGGGACACTCGAGCGATGGACAGGGAGGATACGCCCGGATGACGGCGCGAACGATTCTCGAGCGAGCGGGCGCCGTCGTCCTCGCGGTCGTGGTGCTCTCGTTGCTCCTCGGCCAGTTGTTCGGCCAACCGATCCTGCTCGGCTACGTCGCGACGGGGAGTATGGAGCCGACGATGGACGCCGGCGACGGCTTCGTCGCGGTGCCGAGTGCGGTCGCCGGCGAGGTGGGAACGGGCGACGTCGTCGTCTTCGACGCCACGCACCTCCACGACGGCGGGCTCACGACTCACCGGGTCGTCGCCGAGACCGACGAGGGCTACGTCACCCACGGCGACGCGAACCCGTTTACCGACCAGGACGGCGGCGAGCCGCCGGTGACCGACGGCCAGATCGTGGCCGTCGCCCTCCAGGTGAACGGCGAGGTCGTCACCATCCCGCACCTCGGAACGGCGATCATGGGCGTCCAGAGCGGCGTCGAAACCGCCGTCGGCTCGGTGACCGGGGCGGCCGGGACGACGGCCCAGCTCGAGGGCGACAACGTCGGGGCGCTGCTCGTCGGCGTCGGCGTCGCCCTGCTCGGTTTCGGCGCGCTGCTCGACCGATCCGGCGCGGCGACGCGCCACCCGCGTCGGCCCGACTCGCGGCGAAACGTGCTCGCGTTCCGAACCGTCCTCGTCGCCGTGTTGCTCGTCCTCGTGACGCTCGCAACCGCGGCGATGGTCGTCCCGTCTGGGGTTCACGAGTACGGCCTCGTGGCGACGGCGTCGCCGACCGAGGACCCACAGGTCGTCGCACCCGGGGAGACGACCGAACTCGAGCACGCGATCGACAACGCCGGCTTCGTGCCCGTCGTCGCGGTCCTCGAGCCGGCCAGCGGCGCCACGGCGGTCGCCACGGAGCGCGTCGCGGTTGGCAGCCGCGCGACCGGCGGGACGACGGTGACGCTCACGGCACCCGAGGAAAGCGGAGAGACCGTCCACCACGTCGAGGAGTCGCGGTACCTGCTGGTGTTGCCGCCGTCGGTGCTGGCGTGGCTCCACGGACTCCACCCGCTCGTCGCGATCGGCGCCGTGAACGCGGTGCTGGTCGGCGCGATCACCGGTGTCGTCGCCGCACTGTTCGGAACGGGCGATCTCAGGCTTCGAAGCGCCGGCTCGCACGTCCCGCGGTCGGTCAGACTCGAGCGGAAACTGCGGCGGTGGCGCTGATATCTAGAAACGAATCAACAATTTTATGATAACAGAGTGTATTGTATTCCTTGTGAGAGGTCAGTGGTCTCGGTGGGGCCAGGACGGCGGGTGGGACGACCTGAGCCGCCGCGAACCGGTCGCAGTGCCCGGGGGTGGCGGTTCGTGACCGAGAACCCGCGCGTCGACCTGCTGATCGCAACCCACGGCCGACGGCTCCTGCTGGTGCTGGTCGTCGTGGGCGTTCTCGCCGTCGTGGCGGCCGGCTGGGTCGCCGCGACGCCCGAGACGACGACCGTTCCCGAGGAGGTCGGCGGAGAGGTGTCGACGGAAGCGTCCACGAGCGCCCTCGTCGTCCAGGACGGGCTCTGGGCGGAGGGAACCGAACTCGAGGACAACGCGGTGTACCTGCTGAACGATTCGCCGACGCTGGTCGTCTCGCCGGCGACGGCGGTCGGCTCGGACGACGCCGACGTCACACACGAGGTACGGATTCGCCTCGAGGCGACCCGCGGCGGGTCGGTGTTCTGGGAGGAAACTGCGACCGTCGACCGCCACACGGCGCCGGTCGAAGACGGCGTCGCCACCTCCGAGATCGACGTCGACGTGCCGGCGGTTCTCGAGCGCAAACACGACGTCGAACGCGAACTCGGCGGCGTCGGCACGGTCGACGCCTCCCTCGAGGTGCTCGTCGAGTACGACACCGGCGAGTACGCCGGCGAACTCGCGGCGACGAGCCCGCTCGAGGCGACCGGAGACGCCTACTGGCTCGAGGACCCCCTCGAGGATTCGAATCCGCACACCGAAACCGTCCACACCGAAGTGACCGACGGACCGAACGTCTCGCTCGTCGCGCTGTTGCTCGTCGTGGGGGTCTCCGCGTTCGGGGCCGCGGCGGTCGTCTACGGCCGATCGGACGTCGACCCCGAGCAGGCCCGCCAGGCGGTCCACAAGCGCCGTTACGCCGAGTGGATCTCGAACGGAACGATCCCGATGTGGATCGGCGACCACCAGGTCGAACTCGACAGCCTCGAGGACGTCGTCGACGTGGCGATCGACTCGGGCGAGCGGGTCGTCCACGACCGCCGCCGCGGGCTGTTCGCCGTCGTCAACGACGACGTCGTCTACTACTTCAGCGAGCGGGGCACCTGGGAGGAGACGGCCTGGCCGTCGGTCGAGATCGCCGAACAGTCGCCACCCGAGGGCGACGACGCACCCGACGATCTCGTCGACGCCGAGGACTCCAGCGCGTGGGAGAAGCTCTAGCCGGCGCCCGCCCATATCACTGCACAGATTTATTGGATTTCAATCACATACGTTCATCCATCCCTCCGAAGAGGCCGGTCCTGACTGACTGGTCAATACGTGCGCTGTTCGTGCCCTTCAGGCACTGAAACAACATATTTCTGCACTGGTGGCGTGTATATTAGTGCGAGAATGTCGGCTCGTAAGGCTCAACTTTTATACTGCTGGAGGTTTTCGATTCGTAACATGGTAGAGACTGATGGGGAGGATATCTCGGACTTGCCACCGAGTGCGAAACTCGTTTTCAAAGTACTCGAGTACGATGGGCCGCTCACGCAGAAGCAGATCGTCGAGGAGTCGATGCTCTCGGCGCGGACGGTTCGGTACGCCCTGGAGCGACTCGGCGAGATCGGACTCGTCGACGAGAACATCTACTTCGCCGACGCGCGTCAGAGTTTGTACCGCATTCAGGAGCCGGTGACGGCGGACGGCGGCGGCGTCGAGGAGTCGGCGAACAAGGACGCCTGCTGTGCGGAGTGAGTCGGTCGGGAACGGCAACAGTTATTTTTTTCGCCCCTCGAGTCGGCGTATGGACAAGGAGTCACTTCCTCGCTGGGGCTGGTTGCTGATCGGGTTGATCCTCGCGTCGATCCTCGCGAACCTCGTCAACTGGCTCGTTCTGTTCCCGCTGGGGCTGCCGGACGCCTACCAGGTAGTCACGATCATCACGGCGATGTCTCCCGTGCTCGTCTACATCGGGTTCTGGTACGACGACGACCGCAGCCACTACTGGGAGCACTCTCGGGCGCACATCGCCGGCGATATCGCGTTCGTCCTGGTCGGGGCGGCCCTCGGCAGTTCGATGGCGCTCGTGTTGATCGCCGACGCGGGGCTGCCGACGCTCGTGACCGACATGATCGCGATGGCGCTCGGATTCATCGTCGCCTGGGGACTGTTCTGGTGGCGAAATACCGAGTTCTTCGGCGGCGACCCCTCGGCTCAGAGCTGACGTTCCGCCCGGGCCCGCTTCGTTCGTGTACGGCTACGCCGCTTTGTGATTACGATGGAACCACGGTAACCGGATCCTTCCGGTCGATCGCCCGCTCGAGTTCGTCCGCGATCGCGCTCCCTCGAGAGACCTGGATCTCGCCGCCGCGGCTCACCGTCGCGGTAAAGAGGTAGTCGCCCGCGGCCTGGACCTCGACGGTCTCGCCGTGGTGGCTGTCGAGGGGGATCACGATGTGTCTCGAGGTGATCTCGGGGGTGACGATCTGGCCGGCGGGCTGGCCCCCTCCGCTACTCGACCGCGACGGGGCTTCACCGCCGCTCGTCCCGTGGTGGGGGTTCTCCTCGTGGGTCCGGACGTCGATGTCGATCCCCAGGCGGTTCTCGACGTCGGTGATCCGGCCGCCGCCCTTGCCGATCACCGTCGAGATGTCGTCCTCGTCGACGTAGACCACCGCGCGATCCTGGCTTTTGAGTTCGACGTCGACGTAACCGCGGGCGATCGAACGGATCTCGCGTTCGATCTCGCCTTTGGCGATACGGTCGACGCCGGACTCGCTTCCGGGACCGCCCTCCTCGTCTTTCAGCGGGACGGTGACGACCTGGCGGTTGAACGTGTAGATCTCGTACTCGGGGACGCCGGTCTCGAACTCGGTGACCTGGATCACCGGGCGGGCGAGATCCTCCTCGGTGAGGCCCGCGGGCACCTTGACCTCCGTCTTCACGTCGTACACCTTCGCGACCTCCCCGGCGTCGATGTAGACGACGGTGTCGACGACCTGCGGGATCATCCCGAGTTCGACCCGGCCGATCAGCCGCTGGAGGGCGTCGATCGGGCGGGTGGCGTGGACGACGCCGATCATGCCGACGCCCGCCAGCCGCATGTCCGCGAACACCTCGAAGTCGTTCGTCTTTCGCACCTCGTCGTAGATGGTGTAGTCGGGCCGGACCATCAGCAGGGCATCGGCGGTCTTCTCCATCTGCCCGCCCAGCTCGGTGTACTGGGTGATCTCCGGGCCGACCTGGAGGTCTCGGGGCTTTTCCATCGTCTTCACGGCGTAGTCGTGATCGCTCAGGTAGCGCGCCACCGCCTGGGCGAACGTCGACTTCCCCGCCCCCGGCGAGCCCGAGATCAGGACGCCGCGCTGGCGCTCGAGCAGCCGCTCTTTGAGTTCGTCGGCGTGCTCGTAGTCCTCCATGTCGGTCTGGGCGATCGGCCTGACGGCGGTGATCTCGATCCCGTCGGAAAACGGCGGGCGGGCGATGGCGATCCGGTAATCTCTGAACTGGACGATCTTCATCCCCGGCTCGGAGAGTTCGATGAAGCCGCCGGTGGCCTCCTTGGCGCCGTCGACGACCTCGCGGGCCAGCTCGTCGACCTCCGCCTCGGAGAGCGGCTCGTCGGCGATTTCCACGTAGCGCATCTCGCCGAGTTCGCCCCGCTTGGCCATCGGGACGGTGTCGGTCTTCAGGTGGACGCTCATCGTCAGGTCGTCGAAGTACTCCTCGAGGGCGAGCGTGCCGACCTCCCGGACCTCGGGGGAGACGTACTCGACGTCGAGCCCCTTCGCCTGGGCGACTTCGGCCTGGACGATGTCGCTCGTGACGAACGTGGCGTCGAGCTCCTCGGCCAGGTCCCGGATGAGGGCGTCGATCTCGCCCTCGCTCGCGTGGCCGCGCTCGATGGCGTCGGGTCGCTCGCCGACGTACTCGAGGCTGATGACGCCCTCGTCGGCGAGGTCCGCGAGGCGCTTGAGCTCGGATAAGCCGTCCCAGCCGCTGTCGTGGCCGTCGTTGGCCTGTGCTTCGAGTTCGGCGACGACGGCTTCGGGAACCGAAATCGTCGCTCCCTCGAACTGCCCGTCTTCGATCGCCGCAGCGACGCGGCCGTCGATGACCACGCTCGTATCCGGCACGACGTTCATGCCCGGGGATTCGACAGCGGCCGGTATAAGGCTGCGGGAGTCACACGCAGCCGGCGTCCCTGCCGATGTCGACGGAGCCAACACCCCCGAGGACGAACCCCGGTGCATGGCAGTACTCGAGCTGGCGCGCGAACTCGTCTCGATCCCGAGCCACGACGACGAGACCGCCGCCGGCGACGCACTCGAGGCGTGGCTGCGACGCGAGACCGACGCGGACGTCACCCGCGACGCGGTCGGCAACGTGATCGCCCGCAAGGGCTCCGGCCCGTCGCTGGCGCTGGTCGGCCACCACGACGTCGTCCCGCCGGCCCCCTCGCAGGTCGACGGCGACGAGTACGTCGTCGAGACCCGCGACGGTCGCCTCTACGGCCGCGGCGCGGCGGACATGAAGGGCGCCGTCGCGGCCGCGGCGGTCGCCTTCCGCGACAGCGAGGTGCGCTCCTCGAGCGGCCGAACGCGCTCGGTCGACGCCGAGCCCGCGGGCGAACTCGTCTTCGCCAGTTTCGTCGGCGAGGAGGTCGGGGGGACCGGCGCCCGCCACGCCATCGAGAACGGGTTCGCTCCCGAGCACGCGATCGTCGCCGAGGGCTCGACGAACTACTCCGGCCCCGGCGTGACGGACGTCGTCGTCGCCCACCGCGGCCGCCGGGGGAGTACGATCACCGCCCGCGGGACGGCCAGCCACGCCAGCGAGCCCGAGGCGGGTGAGAACGCGATCTACCGGGCCGCAGACGCTGTCGGCGAGATCCGGGGCCTCGAGGTCCCCAGCGTCGAGGTGCTGGACGAGCCGCTCTCGGGGAGCGTCGTCGTCACCGAGATCGAGGGCGGCTCGGCGATAAACGTCGTCCCCGACCGCTGTACGATCACCGTCGACGAGCGGACGGTTCCCGGCGAACGCGCGGACCTCGAGCAACTCGAGAAGCGCGAGGGGATCACCCGGACGGTCGACCAGGACCTCCCGCCGATGGAGTGTACCGACGAGGCGTTCGCGGCGACCGTGCTCGAGGCCGCCGATGCGGTCCAGTCGGGGACGCCCCACCACGTCACGAAACCCCACGCGACCGACGCCGGCTGGCTCGCGCAGGCGGGCACCGAGTGCGTGATCTGTGGCGCCTCCGAGCCGGGCCAGGCGCACACGAAAACCGAGAGCGTCTCGCTCGAAGTACTCGAGCGCTGCGAGCGGATCTACCGCGAGGCTGCGAAGCGCTGGCTGGGGTAGCACTCGCCGTCCTCTCGCCCGACCTTCGGTCCGATCGCTGACGGCTCCGTACCGTTATGCTCTCGACGCACGTGCTGTGGTAGCAAGGGGCAAGATACGTCTCCCGCGACGCGGCCCTCAAGGCGATGCTCGAGACGATCGAGGGGTACTTCGACGACCGCCGAAACGCCGTTCCCATGGAGTACCGCCTCGTGACGGCGACGGTCGCGGGTCCGGCGCCCGGATGATCGTCGGGTCGAGACCGACTTACTCGAGCGGTTCGATCGCGTCGCTGTCGCACTCGGGACAGGCCGTCTGTGCCGTGTAGAACCGTTCGCCACACGCGGTACACTCGTACTCCGCTTCGCTCTCGGCGGTCCGCGTGGCCTCCTGCTTGAACTCCTCGACCTTCCGGCCCGCGCGTTCGAAAAATCCCATACCCCCACAGTCGGTCCGGAGCGGAAATAGCGTTTCGGCACCGTCGACGGCCCCGCTCGCTTCGAAGGCACCGCCGAGGCTCCGGAACCAAGAGCTTGATAGGTCCGCCCACGGTACGTCGATTCGATGTCTACGGAACAGACGGCAGCCGCGGAGGGGGACGCCTACGAGCAGCTTCTCGAGCGCGTCGAGCGCATCTCGAACGTCGGCAACGCCGCCGGAATCCTGCGCTGGGACCAGGAGGTCGTCATGCCGGAGGACGGCACGCCGGCCCGCGCCAAACAGCTCTCGACGCTCTCGTCGCTCAGCCACGAGCTGTTGACCGCCGAGGAGACGGGCGAACTGCTCGAGGAGCTGGAAGGGGACGAGCTCTCGGCCGAGCAGGCCGCCGTCGTCCGCGAGGTGCGCCGGCAGTACGACCGCGCGACGAGCGTTCCGGGTGAACTCGTCGAGGAGATCTCCGAGACGACCGCCAACGCCCACCCCGTCTGGATGGAGGCGCGCGAGGAGGACGACTTCTCGACGTTCGCGCCGACCCTCGAGACGCTGGTCGAACTCAAACGGGAGTACGCCGAACACATCGACCCCGACGCGGACCCGTACGCGGTGCTGTTCGCCGACTACGAACCCTATCTCGACCTCGAGACCGCCGAGCGGGTGCTCGAGCGGCTGCGCGACGAGCTGGTGCCGCTGATCGAAGCGATCGAGGAGAGCGACGCGGAGCTGGCGACGGACGCGTTCGCCGGCGAGTTCGACGACGACGACCAGGAGGCCCTCGCGCGGGACGTCCTCGACGCGCTGGGATACGACTGGGGCCGGGGGCGGCTCGACACTGCACCGCACCCGTTCTCGTCGGGGACGCAGTTCGACGCCCGCGTGACGACCCGCTTCGACGAGTCCGACCTCCTGGGGTCGATCACGTCGACCATCCACGAGTTCGGTCACGCCAACTACACCCTCGGGCTGCCCGACGACCACTACGGCACCCCGCTGGGGGAGGCCCGCGACCTCACCGTCCACGAGTCCCAGTCGCGGCTCTGGGAGAACCACGTCGGGCGCTCGCGGCCGTTCTGGGAGTTCTTCCTGCCCACGGCTCGAGAGCGCTTCTCGGACCTCGAGGAGGTCTCCCCCGAGGAGGCCTACGAGGCCGCGAACCAGGTGTACGACGACAACCTCATCCGGGTCGAAGCGGACGAACTCACCTACCACCTCCACATCGTGATCCGCTTCGAAATCGAGCGCGACCTCGTAAGCGGCGATCTCGACGTCGAGGACGTCCCCCAGGCCTGGAACGATAAGTACGAGGAGTACCTCGGCGTCCGGCCCGACACCGACGCGGAGGGGGCGCTCCAGGACATCCACTGGAGCCACGGCTCCTTCGGCTACTTCCCGACGTACTCGCTGGGGTCGGTGCTGGCGGCGCAGCTGTACGACGCGGCCGAAGAGGACCTCGGCGACCTCGATGACCGCATCCGCGAGGGCGAGTTCGATGACCTCAACGGCTGGCTACGCGAGCACGTCCACGCCCACGGCAAGCAGTACACGACGCCCGACCTCGTCGAGGAGGCCACCGGCGAGTCCTACACGGCCGACTACTTCCTCGAGTACGCGAAATCGAAGTACGGCGAGCTGTACGACCTCGAGTAACTGTCGTCAGTTCGGCACCTTTTTACCGTCTCGAACTGCTCCGCCTCGCTGACACCCGAACCTTCATTATCGTTCCAGTTTCGAACCGATGTATGGCAACTGTTGACGAGACCGATGCCGGGTCGGTGCCTGACGCCTACGAGGAGCTCACCGACCGCTACGAACAGATCGTCTACCTCGGCCACGCGGGGATGGTGCTGGGGTGGGACCAGCAGGTGATGATGCCCGAAGGCGGCGCGCCAGCCCGCGCGAAGCAGTCCGCCGCGCTCTCCGCTGCGCGCCACGACCTGCTGACCGACGAGGCGTTCGGCGAGTTACTCGAGGCGTGCGAGGCGGCCGACCTGACCGACGAGCAGGCCGCGGTCGTCCGCGAGATCCGCCGGAGCTACGAGCGGTCCGTGAACGTCCCGCCGGAACTCGTCTCGGAGCTCTCCGAACACCAGTCGGAGAGTCAGCAGACCTGGAAGGAGGCGAAGGGCGACGACGACTTCGACGCGTTCGCCCCCTCGCTCGAGCGCCTGCGCGACCTCCAGATCGAGCGGGCCGAGCACATCGCCCCGGACGCCAACCCCTACGAGGTGATGTTCGAGGACCGCGAGCCCCACCTGCCTCTCGAGACCGTCGAGGGGATCTTCGACGACCTCCGCGAGCACCTCGTGCCGCTGATCGACGACATCAGGGAGAACGGCCGCGACCTCCCGTCGCCCTTTACGGGAACCTACGACGAGGACGACCAGATGGCGCTCTGCGAGGAGGTCGTCGACCTGCTCGGCTACGACCGCGAGCGCGGCCGCCTCGACACCGCACCGCACCCCTTCATGTCCGGCACGCAGTACGACGCCCGGATCACCACCCGCTTCAAGGAGGAGGATCCGATCGACGCCCTCACCGCGACGATCCACGAGTTCGGCCACGCCACCTACCAGCTCGGCCTCCGCAAGGAGGAGTACGGCTCCCCGCTCGGCGAGTCGCTCTCGAGCGGCGTCCACGAGTCCCAGTCCAGATTCTGGGAGAACCACGTCGGCCGCACGAAGCCGTTCTGGGAGTTCTTCCTGCCGACGGTGAAGGAGCACTTCCCGGGACTCGAGGACGTCACCGTCGACGAGGCGTACGCGGCGGTCAACCGGATCTACCCCGAGAACCTCATCCGGGTCGAAGCCGACGAACTCACCTACCACCTCCACATCATCCTCCGGTGTGAGATCGATCGGGCGTTCGTCGAGGGCGACCTCGAGGTGTCGGAGATCCCCGACGTCTGGACCGGGAAGATGGAGGACTACCTCGGCGTCGTCCCCGAGACCGACGCCGAGGGCGCACTCCAGGACATCCACTGGTCGTACAACTTCGCCGCGTTCCAGCACTACACCGTCGGCAGCGTGCTGGCGGCCCAGCTCGACGCCGCGATGCGCGAGGATCTCGAGGCGGACGTCGACGATCTCATTCGGCGCGGCGAGTTCGCGCCGTTGCGCGAGTGGATGGAGGAGAACGTCCACCGCCACGGCCAGCGCTACCCCACCGAGGAACTGGTCGAGGTCGCGACGGGAGAGCCGCTGACGGCGGAGTACTTCCTCGAGTACGTCGACGAGAAGTTCGGCGACCTCTACGGGCTGTAGCGGGCCGTCCCCGGGGACCGCCCGACGGAGCGCCGGCGAGCCCAGTTCGATCCGTTGACACGGTGTGTCCCCCCTCAAAACGGGGCTGGATGTGCCGGGGGCAGGCTCACCCCTCGAGGGGCTGTAGCCGACCGCATGAAATTCTCGATTCCGAAGCTCCCCGGCGTCTACTACGACACGGACGCCGAGTCGACCGCGATCACCATCGCGCTGACCGCCGCGGGTCGGAAGGCGCCCAAGCCGCAGGGGTACGCCCTCCAGCTCGCGCCCTACCTGTGGTCGTTCGACGTCGATCTCCGGGAGGTGCCCGCGGATCATCCGTTCCAGTACCTCCACCCGGAGGGCGCCCGCAGCATCGACCAGCTCTCGCGGAGCCAGCTCGAGGCCGACCTGGGCGCCGACGCCGACCGGCTGGCACGGTTCCTCTGGGAGGTCAGCGAGGAGACCGAACGGTCGCTCGGCCGGGTCTTGGGTCGCGAAGAAACCGAGGAGGGAATCGTCATCGAGATCCAGACTGGCGACGGGACCATCGACGAGACGCCCGATCCGGGGCCCGCCGACCTCGCTGACGACGAGGCCGAGGGACTCGAGGCGGACAAAGGAGTCGACGAGTTCGGGGTCGACGGCCGAACCGACACGCTCGACGACACGGGTCGCGCCGAGGAGTTCGACCGGGCGGACGAGCCAGCCCCGGACGATGCCGACGAATCCGCCGATATGGACAACACCGACGAACCCGGCGACGGACACGACCGTCCCTGATCCGGCGAACCGACGGCGGCGTTTTTGTCCTCCGCGGTCCTACGGCCGGCCATGCGAACCGTCACGACGCTCCCCTCGGCGACGGAACTCGTCGCCGCCCTCGGCGTAGAGCCCGTTGGCGTCTCCCACGAGTGCGACCACCCGCCGGGCGTCGAGGAACTGCCCGCGATCACCCGGTCGCGGGTCGACGCAACCGCCTCGAGCGCCGAGATCGACCGTCAGGTGCTCGAGGCGGTCTCCGGGGACGGCGTCTACGCAGTCGACACCCCGCTCCTCGAGCGCCTCGAGCCGGACCTGGTCGTCACCCAGGGGGTGTGCGACGTCTGTGCGGTCGACGAGGTCGCGATCGAGCACGCGCTCGAGGAGGTCGACGCCGACCCGCGGGTGCTCACCACCGATCCCCACGCCGTTTCGGACGTCCTCGACGACCTCGAGCGGATCGGCCGGGCGGTCGGACGCGAAGAGCGCGCCCGCGAGGTGCGAGGGGGACTCGAGGCGCGGATCGATGCTGTCCACGGGCGAACGACCGGCATCGATTCGGCGAAACGTCCGCGGGTGGCGATCCTCGACTGGACCGACCCCGTCATGGTGGCGGGCCACTGGACCGCCGAACTCGTCGCCTGGGCGGGCGGGGAGTACGGGCTGGCCGACCCCGGCGAGCGCTCGCGGCCGCGGGAGTGGGCCGAGATCCGCGCGTACGATCCGGAGGTCGTCGTGGTCGCACCCTGCGGGTTCGGCCTCGAGCAGACCCGCGAGAATCTGACCGACCTCACCGGGCGGGAGGGGTGGAGCGACCTCGCGGCGGTCCGCGAGGGCCGCGTCTGGGCGATGGACGGCCACCACTACCTCAACCGGCCGGGACCGCGGCTCGTGGACACCCTCGAGGCGCTCGCGCCGATCGTGCAGCCGGACCGGTTCGCGGCGCCGCCGGCCGAACTCGCGGTCCCGCTCGCTGCCCTCGAGGTCGACGCGTGAGCGACGACGCGCCCCGTCTGGCGCTTCCGCCGGGGGTTCGCGAGCGGATCGTCGGGCTGGCTCGAGCCGGGACCCCGAACGAGGTCTGTGGCGTCTTCGGCGGCGAGTTCGGCCCCGAAACGAGCCGTGTCACCTCGGTCTACCCCGCCGAAAACGCCGCCGAGACGCCCGCGACGCGCTACCGGATCGACCCGGAAGAACAGCTCGCGATCTTCGAGCGACTCGAGGGTCGGGGCGAGGAGATCGTCGGCTTCTACCACTCCCATCCGCGGGGACCGCCCGCGCCGTCGGCAACGGACGTCGAGGCGGCGGCCTGGCCCGACAGATCGTACGTGATCGTCTCGCTACCGGCGGCGGGAACCGCGGCTGAAGAACCGGTCCCCGTCGTCCGATCGTGGCGCTGGCGGGCGGATCGCGGCGAGTTCGAGCGCGAGTCAGTGGTGTCCGAGTGATCGGGACGGTCGATCAGCCGACGACGTCGATCACGCGGTCGCGGGGCACCCACATCTCCTCGCCGTCCGCAATCATCACCCAGCCGTGGTAGAGCTCGACGGTGACGTTCCTGATCTTGCGCTCTTTCGTTTCGATCGTCGCGTTCTCGAGGGTCGCGATCGGCGCCATCGGTACGGGTTCGCCGCGCCGGCGTATCGGTGTTCTGATGCGGTCCGGAGGTCGCGGGATCAGTCGGCGGAGATCGAGCAGGTTTCCTCGTAGGAGACGTCCTCGACGGAGTCGATCGCCGGCTCGTCGCCACACACCGGGCAGGTAGGGTTCCGGCGGATCTCGACGGTCTCGAACGTCATCCCCATCGCGTCGTACATGAGGAGCCGTCCCTCGAGGGAGTCCCCCGACTCGAGCAGCAGCTTGACGACCTCCGTCGCCTGGATGCAGCCGACGGTGCCGGGGAGGACGCCGAGGACGCCGGTCGTCGCGCAGTCGGGGACGGTGCCGGGTTCGGGCGCCTCGGGGAAGATACAGCGGTAGCAGGGCCCCGCGCGGTCGCGCTCTGCGCTCGAGTCGTCGTCGGCCCCCGGCCAGCCGTTCTCGAACGTCGTCACCTGTCCCTCGAAGCGGTAGATCGCGCCGTGAGAGAGCGGCGTGTCGGCGAGCACGCAGTGGTCGTTGAGCAGGTAGCGGGTGGCGAAGTTGTCGCTCGCGTCGAGGACGACGTCGTACCCCTCGACCAGCTCTCCGACGTTCTCGGGCGTGAGCCGCGTCTCGTGTGTGTCGACGTCGACGTCGGGGTTGAGCCGGCGGACGTAGTCGGCGGCGCTGTCGACCTTGGGGCGGCCGACGTCGTCGTCGCCGTGGACGATCTGGCGCTGGAGGTTCGAGCGCTCGACGACGTCGTCGTCGACGATTCCCACTCCGACGCCCGCCGCCGCGAGGTACTGGATCGCCGGCGAGCCGAGGCCGCCGGCGCCGACGACGAGCACGCGTCCCTCGAGCAGCCGCTGCTGGCCCTCCGGCCCGACCTCGTCCATGATGACGTGTCTCGAGTAGCGGTCGAGCTGGGTCGCGTCGAGGCGCAGGTCGCTCATGGGGAGAGATTGGGTCGAGAGCGAGAAAAGTCCGCGGGTCCCGGTGGCGACCCGCGACGGCTCGCCGACCGGATGCGATGTGGCAGCGACTGTCACGACCCAACGCTTTATTATCGTGGTGTGCTATAGCATTCCTATGGCATCCTCACCCAACGGTGCCGGCGACGAGGCTTTTGATCAGTTCCTGGCGGACCGCGGCCACGCAGTAGAGCAACCAGGGTGGGATCGAAACTATAACAAAAAGCAGTGTCCGGACTGTGGTGGCCTTCACGACACGGCAGCGAGTTCGTGTTCCGTCTGCGGGTGGGACCCGCGGTAGGTCGTCGTCCGCGGCGGCGCGGACGAGGACGTGTCGATAAACATATCAGTTATTATTTCTAACTGGGGCGTAGAGAGTCCAATGCCGACCTGTCAGAACTGCGGCGGCTTCGTGACGGAGCGGTACGTTCGCGTGTTCGCACCGTCCGGTATCGACGATCCTCGAGTCTGTCCGGCGTGTCCCGACAAGGTTCGCGACGGCGCCGACGTCAGAGCGGCCCGGTCCGCACGGCGGTAGTCCTCACCGGCAGCGGCCGCGAAGAGAACCCACGTCACTTATGCGTGTCGCGTCCCTGAACAGGGATAATGGCTACCACGGAGACGCAGGTGACCCGGTTGTTCGGTGGGCCGGGGAGCGGTAAGACGACGGCTCTTCTCGACCACGTCGAGGAAATTCTCGACCAGGACGACGTCACGTTCCGTGACATCCTCGTCGTCTCGTACACGCGGGCAGCGGCACAGGAGATCCGCGAACGACTCGCCGACCGGATCGACGAGAGCCCCCGGGCGCTCCAGGGCAACGTCTGTACGATGCACGCGAAGGCGTACGATCTGCTGGATCTCTCCCGCGGCGACGTCATCGGCGAGAAGGACAAAGAGGAGTTCTGCGACGAGTACGGCCTCGAGTTCGAGGACGAGTACAGCGGCGCGGGTCGACGAACCGCCCGCTCGACGACGATCGGAAACAAGATCATCGCCACGAGCCAGTGGCTCCAGCGGACCAACCGCGAGGTCGCCGACTGGTACGACGTCCCCTTCCAGTGGAACGAAGAGGAGGTCCGCCTCCCGCCCGAGATCGATCCGAACGCCCAGGAGGGCAACAAGTACACGCCGACGTGGCCGAGCGACGACGACCGGATCGACGTTCCCGAGTCGATCCGGGGCTGGCGGGCCTACAAGGGTCGCGAGGGGAAGATCGGCTTCGCGGACATGCTCGAGCGGGTCAAGCAGCGCTCGCTGCTCCCGAACGTCGACTACTTGGTGATCGACGAGTTCCAGGACATCACGACGCTGCAGTACGACGTCTACCAGGAGTGGAAACCCCACATGAAGCGGGTGCTGATCGCGGGCGACGACGACCAGGTCGTCTACTCCTGGCAGGGCGCGGATCCGAAACTCCTGCTGGACGAGGAGGTTGACGAGGACATCATCCTGCCGAACTCCTACCGGCTGCCCTCGAACGTGCTGAACGCGGTCAACCAGGAGATCCGCCACATCGACCAGCGCCAGGACAAGGACCTCAAACCCCGCAAGGAGGGCGGCACCGTCGAGGCCTACTCCGGGCCGTCGATGCTCGATCTGGTCCGGATGGTCCGGCGCACGCTGGTCGAGGACGACGGGACGATCATGCTGCTGTTCCGGGCGCGCTACCAGATGTTCCAGTTCATCGACGAGTTCATCACCGAAGGCGTCCCGTTCACCGCGCTCACCGACCAGCGGATGTGGACCGACCGGCTGACCCAGTACGTCCGCGCCGTCGAGGCCCTCGAGGAGGGCGAGGACGTCGACGGCCTGCAGGCCCGCCGGCTCGCCGACATGCTCATGGAGTCGGCGTTCGGCACGAACGACCGCAGCGACCTCTTCGATACGATCGACGATCTCCAGGAGGACGCCGGGGTCGACGACCTCGAGGAGCTCACCGTTCCCGCCGACGTCATCGACGATCACGTCCCGTTCATGCCGGGGCCGAATTCCGCCTCGGACATGGTCCGGAAGGTGACGAACTTCCAGAAGAAGAGCATCCAGGCGTACTTCGCCATCGGCGAGTACAAGCGAATGGATACCGACCGCGTCCGCGTCGGCACGATCCACTCCGCGAAGGGTCGCGAGGCCGACCACGTCTTCATGGCGACCGACCTCACCGAGAAGGTCGTCGAGCAGATGGTCGCCACCGTCGACGACCCGACCGACGTCCCCGGTTGTGAGGAGTTCACGAAGACGACGTCGCCGGTTCCCGTTCTCACCGACAACGAGCGGCGGGTCTTCTACGTGGGCATGTCCCGCGCCCGCGAACGGCTCGTCCTCCTCGAGAACGTCGTCGACGGCGCGCCCACGCTGCCGCTCGACGTCCTGCTCCACAACCGCCGAACCGACGACACCTTGGAGGAGCTACTCGAGCAGGCACAGGCGCCGACGCCGGTCCAAGACGAGCCCGAGACGGAGCCCGAAGCGGAAGCGCCGTGACCGGCGAGCGGGATCACGTTCGGCGGTCGCTCCGTGCGGCCCTCGAGTCCCGGGACGCCGATCTGTTCGTCCACGCCGGCCCCGCCTCCGAGCCGGCGATCCGGTACTGTCTCTCGGCGTCCCCGTCCCGTGGCGAGTACTACGCCGTCGCCTTCGACGGGAGCGAGTGGCACGTTCGCTCGAGCCCGATCGCGTCGGATCGCGTTCACCCGGTCGAGGGGCTCCTCGCGGACCTCGCCGGGCCGGCGGCCGCGCTGGCCCCGCGGACGATCCCCCACGACGCGGCGCTCTACCTCGAGCGGGCGGGGCTGTCGCTCGAATCGACCCACGCGCTCGAGCGGGCGCGGGCGAGGAAAACCGGCGCCGAGGTCGACCGACTCGAGGACGCCCAGGCCGCCGCCGCGGCGGGGATTCGGCGCGCTGCGGCCACCCTGACCGACGCCGAGCGGGCGACCGACGGGGCGCTAGCGGTCGGCGGCGAGGCGCTGACTCCGCGCCGACTTCGGCGCGAACTCGACTCGGGGATCGTCGCCGCCGGCGGGCTGCCGACGGGTGACACCCGGATCGCCGTCGGAATCGGCGAGCGACGCGACGACGCCGTCGCTGTCGAACCGATCTGGTCGGGCCAGCCGATCGTCCTCGAGACGACCGCCCGCGAGTCCGGCGGCTACCACGGCCACCTCGTCCGAACCGTCGTCGTCGACGGCGAGGGCGGCCCCGAACGCCGGGCCCACGTCGCGCTCACGAACGCGCTGCGGTCGGCCCACTCGCTGCTGACCGCGGAGGCAGCCTCTGTGGGAACCGTCGAAGCCGACCTCGAGGCAGAGATTCGGGCGTTCGGCTTCGACGAGGGGATCTCGACCCGCGTCGCCGGCATCGGCCTCGAGCCGGCCGAGCGGCCGGTCGGCGGAGAGTCGATCGAACGAGGAAGCGTGGTTCGACTCGAGGTCGGTCTCGAGGCTTCCGAGTACGAGGTCCGCCTCGCGGACGTGCTGGCGTGCGGGCCGGCGGCCGACGGCGAGGGTTCGGAGACGGGGGACGAGCCGCGAGAGCGCCCGCGCCGACTGGAGGGACTCTCGCGGTCGCTCGAGGCGACGGCGCTGGTCGGTTAGTCGGTTCGCTCGTCCGGCTCGTCGCTGGCCCCGCCGGCGACGCGTTTCGCCAGAACGCCGGGCAGGTCGCCCGGCAGCGTGAGGTACCGCTGGACGGCCACGAGCGCGACGGCGAGCACGAGCAGTATTCCGCCGGTGAGCGCCTCGCCGCGGACGAACAGGAACTCGAGGCCCGCCAGCGCGGCGGGGATCGCGAGCACGAGCACCCCCGCGAGTTTGACCGTGTCGATGATGCCTGCCATTGCTCGCCGTAGTCCCTACAACGGTAAAAACGCGGTGGCTCGGCCCGATACCGAACCTGGAACGCGTTTCGCCATCGGAACGGCTTTGCGTGTGACGGCCCGACCCTCGAGCATGTTCACGGGGATCGTCGAGGAGACGGGCGAGATCGTCGGCCGGTCGCGAACCGAGGACGGGCTGCGCCTCCGGATCGCAGCCGACGAGGTCGCGACGGGACTCGAGCACGGCCAGAGCATCAGCGTCAGCGGCGCCTGCCTCACCGTCGAGCGCTTCGAGGAGGGCGCGTGGTTCGAGGTGTTTCTCGCCAGCGAAACCGTCGAGCGCACCTACCTCGGGGAGCTCTCGGAGGGCGAGGCGGTCAACCTCGAGCGGGCGATGCCCGCCGACGGCCGCTTCGACGGCCACGTCGTCCAGGGCCACGTCGACGCGGTGGCGACGGTGAGCGGCATCGAATCGGTCGAAGAGGACTGGTTCTTCGAGTTCCAGCTTCCCGAGGGGTACGACCGTTACGTGGTCGAGAAGGGTTCGATCACGCTCGACGGCATCAGTCTCACGGTGGCCGACCTCGCCGAGGGCGGTGCGCCGCAGGCGCACCGAAACGACGGCGGTGACACCGCCGGAGCGGGCCGGGTAACGGTCGCCATCATCCCGACGACCTACGAGCTGACGACGCTCTCGGCAAAGGAGCCCGGCGATCCGGTCCACCTCGAGGTCGACGTGCTCGCGAAGTACGTCGAGCGGCTGCTCGAGGGCTACGTTCCCGACCTATCGCTGTGACGGCTCGAACTCCGTGAGTTCGGGCGCGTGGTCCGCCCCGTCGGCGTCGGCTCTGATCCGGCGGTAGGTCCGGCGGTACCGGGTGATCTTCCGGTAGAGGTAGTAGCCGATCGCGAGGTCGAACGCGATGACGTAGCCGACGAACGCGACGTCGCCGCTGATGGGGTAGGTCGCCGCGAGGTAGCCGGGGACGATCTGGACGGTGACGTTGTAGGTGCCGTGGACCACGGAGGCGATGAGCAACCCCTTGACGATCAGCGGGCCGGCGTACTGCGGGTTGAACTTCGCCAGCCCGAGGTAGTAGCCGGCGATCGCCGAGTAGATGACGTGGCCGGGACCGGCGAGCGCGCGCACCGTGGCGATGCCCGTCGCGGCGCTCAGCAGGCTCGCACCGGAGTCGACCTCCGCAACGTGGCTGGCGATGTACATCGCGTTCTCGATCGCCGCGAAGCCGAGCCCCGCGACGGCGCCGTAGACGGCGCCGTCGATGACGGCGTCGAACGTCTTGCTCCGGTAGGCGAGCACCCGGACCGCGAGGAGCTTCACCGTCTCCTCGACGGGGCCGACGATGAGGTAGAAGAACAGCGCGGCCCCGACGATCGTGGCCGTGTCGAACGCCAGCCCGCCGATCGTGTTGAGCACCGCCGCGAACGTCGCGAACAGCATCGCGAGCACGAACGTCGCCACGAGCAGCCCCAGCGGCTCGTTCGTCGTGATGTCGGCGTACCAGATGTAGCCCGCGAGCAACAGCGCGGGGACGATCGAGAGCGCGAAGAAGGCGCTGACGATCGGATCCTGGGCGACGACGAGCGCCGGCGAGAAGAACAGGTACACCGTGATCACGAGCGCGACGAGCAATACGATGACGTGCAAACCGGCGTTGATCCCCCAGTACAGCCCGTAGGAGAACCGGTCCACTACCGACCGCGGCTCCCACGTCGAGACGTCGTAGAGGTCGTCCGTCTCTTCGGCCGATCGTTCGATGGGATCGCGCCGGCGCGACATACCCGCCTCTACACCTTCCACTTTAGAAATAGATTCGGCGATACGAGGATCCTAGTATGGTATTTAATATCAACACATGTATAAGGGGGGAAGTTAAGGGTTCACAGTCTCGAGTCCGTGGCAAGCGATGTACAGCGCAAGCCGCGGCATCCTCTACTCGGCCCCGCCCGCCGAGGACGAGGAGACGACCGATCCGAAACGAACGGAGACACGAACAGACCTCGAACCGACGCCCGAAGAGCCCACCGTCGACGACACCACGCCCACCGATTCTCGGGCGAACTGGACCGGCTCCGTCCCCGCAGACGACTGACGTTCCGGACTCGGAATCCACAAAGGGATCGCTCGCCAAGCGACGCGTATGCACTTCGACCAGCGAACCCAGCAGGCACTCCGCGAGCAGGGACTCACGCTCGAGTCCCTGACGGCCGCCTCGGCGGCCGTCGTCGAGGCCGTCTCCGAGGACGCCGCGGCCCTCGAGGCCTTCTTCGACGACCACGACACCGTCTACTCCGACATGGCGATGGCCCACTCGAGCGCCGAGTTTCCGGAACACGCCGTCGAGTACGCCGACATCACGACCCACGGCGGCGAGATGCGCGGCTGGCTCCGCTTCGACACCTGGGGCGTGTACGTCGAGGACGGCCGGATCCTGGGCGAGGAGTACGTCGAACTGACGCTGGGGCCGACGATCCACGACCGGGTCCGCTTTGCGGCCGACCGGGAGACGCTTCGATGACGGCTGACGACGCCTCGACGGCTCCACCGGACGGGTCGACGCCCCCGGTTCGCGTTCGGGGAATCTACACGACGGCGATCACTCGGCTCCTGCGGGAGCGCGAGTTCGAGGTCGTTCAGGCGTCCGAGCCGATCCGGGACCGCTTCGACGCCGCGTTTCCATCCGAGCCGGCCGCCGTCGCCGTCGAGACCACCCGCGACCGTCAGGGCGTCGCCGTCTCGGGCGAGCCCGATGCAGTCGACGCGGTCGCAAGCGAACTCGAGGACCTCGCCATCGACACCTTCCGCTGGGAGGCCGTGGTTCCGAAGGGGGCCGTCTTCGACGGCGAAGTGATCGAGGTCGACGGCGGGAGCGGTGCGGTCGTCAACCTCGGCGACGACCGACGCGGCTATCTCAGGTACGAGGACGTCGACGGCTACGTCGACAGCGGCAACCGCTACCGGGTGCAGGTCCGCGAGCCAGCGCCGCCGTGGGACGACGACCGCCCGCTCGTCGCGCCGAACCTCGAGGTCGGCGGCGGACTCGTGACCCTCTCTCGAGCCCGCAGCGGCGTCTCCGCCGCCGTGTCGGGGGAACGGGGAACGGAACTCGTCGGCATGACCGACCTGCTCTCGGTCGACGTCCCCGACGGCTGGGGCGTTCGCTGGCAGCGCGCCGCCCGCGACGCGGATCTCGAGGCGATGGGCACGGCGCTCGAGCGGGCGAGCGAGCGCGCGCGGGCGATCGAGGACGACCTCGACGGCGTCGACGAATCCGAAGACCCCCGCCGACTCGCAGCGCCGGAGGCGACGGCGTGGCTCTGGTTCGGCCGCGAGTCCCGGTTCGCCCTCGACGACCTGCGGCGGGCGGTCGAGACGACCATCCCCGGCCACCACCGCACCAAGGCCGCCGACCGGGCCGCGAGCGCGGCGGTCGACTTCGCGGAGGCCGTCGTCGACCCGGCCGACGACGGGGACGATCGCGAGTTCCCGTTCGCCGCCGTCTCCCGCCAGTTCGGCCCCCAGCGCGGCGATCGGATCGCGCTCGGCCACGGGAAACCCGACGGCCGACTCATCACGCTGGGTCGCGGCGAGGTCACCGACTGGGATTCGGCGGGGAACGTCACCCTCGAGCGGTCGATGCGCGGCGGCGGGACGTACGACGCCCTCGAGGTCCCCAAAGAAGACGGCGACGTCGCGGTGACGAAGCTCCGCGAGGGCCGGTGGTGGTACCCCACCACGTACCGCGATTCCTCGGGTGAGACGAAGGGAACCTACGTCAACGTCTGTACGCCCGTCGAGCTGTTTCCCGACTGCGCCCGCTACGTCGATCTCTACGTCGACGTGATCCGGCGGCCCGACGGCTCGGTCGAAATCGTCGACCGGGACGAACTCGAGGAGGCCGTCGCCGACGGGTTGGTTTCGGAACCGCTCGCGGAGAAGGCTCGAGGGGTGGCGAACGCGGTCGAGCGGGCGCTCTCGAAGTAGTTACAGGATCAGTCGGCCGCCAGCTTATCCAGGCCGGCCGAGCGGATGTCCTCGCCGTCGACCGACGAGCGCAGACTGTCCATGCCGTCGTCGCGGTCGATGTCGAAGCCGCTGGCGTACAGTTCGGCCACGCGAGTCAGCTCTTCGTCCGTGAGCTTCGGAACGTCGCTCGCGGCCGCCCACTCGTCGATGTCGGCTCTCGTCCGGAACGTCGGCGTCACGCTCGCGACGGGCTCGTGACTCAGGAGCCAGGCGATGGAAGCCTGTCCCATCGTTCTTTCACCATCGCGTTCGAGGAAACGCAACGCCTCGAGCTTCTCCCAGCCCGTCTCGTACCACTCGTCGGGGCGGAAGCCGCGGTGGTCGCCCGCCTCGAGTTCGGTCTCGGGGGTGACCTGCTCGTTGAGAATGCCCGAGGAGTGAGGGACGCGAGGGATGAGGCTCGTGCTCGAATCCGTCCGGCCGATCGTCTCGAGGAAGTGGTTGCCGACCTCCTGCTCTAAGACGTTCCAGACCAGCTGGAGGGAGTCGAACTCTTCCTCGATGGCGAGGTCGCCCTCCGCGAGCCAGCCGATCGAGGGGCCGAGCGCGAGTCCGCGAGCGCGGATCAGCCCCTCCTCCTCGAGTTCGTCGAGGAGTTCGAGCACCTCCGGGGTGATCTCCTCGACGTTCGCGTTGTGGAGTTGGAGGACGTCGATCGTCTCGACGTCGAGGCGCTCTGTGCTCTTCTCGACGGCCTCGCGCAGGTAATCGGGGTCCATCTCCTTCGGGAGCTCGCCGTGGCCCGCCTGCGGGTTGTTGTAGAAGTCGTAGCCGACCTTGGTGGCGATCGTCACCTCCTCGCGGACCTCGGCGAGGGCCTGGCCGATGAGTTTCTCGCTGCGGCCGTGGCCGTAGACGTCGCCGGTGTCGAAGTAGGTGATCCCCTGGTCGACGGCGTACTGGATCATCTCGAGGGCGTCCTCTTCCGAGCGGTCGCCCCACCAGTCGGTGCCGACGACCCACGCGCCGAAGCCGACCTCGCTGACCTCGACCTCGGAGTCACCGAGTTGCTGGTACTGCATACTCGGTGGTTGGGAGCGAGGTGACTTAGGGCGTGCGGAACGGCTCCGAAGGGAGAGAACGGAAGACAGCGGTAATCGGACGGAGTTGCCGACAGAACTGTCTATACCACTGATAGACCGGGAACTCACGGACCGCCTCGAGCGCATCGAGACGCTGCTCGAGTACGTCCTCGTCCCCCTCGCTGTGATCCTCGTGATACTTATCAGTCCGCTCGTTCTCAGGTTCCCACCCGAGACGGTGTTCGTTGCCGTCCTCCTCGGGGTATTCGTTGCCGCCCTCTTCCGTCGAACCGCGTCGGTCGACGTCTTCACCCGTTCCTGACGAGGCATTCCGTTGCTCGTCGGTTGGATCCGGGCAAACGGAACGCACAACCGAACGCCTATGCCCGACGACGCAGTACGTCGGCGTATGACCAAGCGGTACGTCTCGCTGCCCGAGGACGCCGAGGCGGGAATGCGCGAGTTCGTCGAGGAGGTCGACCGGCGACTCGAGAGCGACGAGGACACGTGTTCGGTCGTCGAGGACGTCCTGATCGACCTCTCGGGCGACCGGGAGGCGTACGAGCAGTGGCGGTCGGGGGCGGACGTCTCGCCGGCGGAGCGGGTGCGACTGCAGAGCTACGATCCGTGTAACACCACCCTCGAGAGCGAGTACTACGCCGAGAAGGACGAGGAGGCGTTCCGGCGCTCGAAACACCTCCAGTGGCTCTGGCGGCAGTTCGACAGCCTGCCGATCGCCGACAACGTCGAGTTCGCGCTGCGGTTCCGGGCGATGCTCGCGGACCACCTCTTCGAAGACTGCGGGGAGAACTGCCGCTTTTTCAAGGGCGTGACGTTCACCTACGGACACAACATCACCGTCGGTGACAACACCGTGGTCCACGACGATGTCCACCTGGACGACCGGGGGAAGCTCACGATCGGCGATCGGGTGTCGATCTCGGACGGCGTCCACGTCTACAGCCACGACCACGACGTCGTCGACCAGACCGAGGTCAGAAACTACCACACGATCGTCGAGGACGACGTCCGCCTCACCTACGACTCGATGATCCGGGCGGGGAACCGGATCGGCGAGAACGCGATCGTCGGCGCCCGCGCGATCGTTCAGAACGACGTCCCCGCCCACCACATCGCCGTCGGCATGCCCGCAAAGAGCGTCAAGATCAAACCCGGCTGGGAGGACGTCGCGACCCCGCTCGAGGAGGCCGGCGAGAACCGCCAGGAGGAGCGCCACCTCGCCTACGAACTCGGCGACGGTCTCGAGGTCTTCGACGAGTTCGGACGGGAGCTGTCGCCGCCCCGGTGAGTTCCGCCCTCTCTCTTTCGTGTCGTTCTCGAGGTGCTGACGGTCAGCTCGCCCGATAGACCGGGGAATAACCAAGTGCTCTGAGACCGTATGTCACACCAATGGAGCTCTGGGGCTGGCTCATCGGCTACGTGGCGCTGTTCGCCCTCCTCCACCTGGTGCTGTACTACGTCTACGTCCGCCGCGAGAACAGCGACGGCGCGCCGGCCCCGTCGTTCGCCGACGGAAACCACTTCAGCTCCCACCCCTCCTCGGGCGCCGACGGCTACTCCGGCCCGCGAGACGGGCCCGAAGAGGACGACCCGTCGACGCTCGAGCGCACCCTCGAGTTCGACGGCGAGACGATCCGGTGTGTCCACTGCGGCGCGCGAAACGAGGCCGACCAGACGTTCACCTACTGCTGGAACTGTATCTCCTCGCTGCGCCAGTGATCGCCGCGACGGTCGCGCGACCGGTCGTCTCTCCTGAACGATCGTTCCGGGAACTAACGAGTACGCTTTTGACCCCGAGGCGGAAACGTAGCGCACTCTATGGACGACGACACCGCCGGCGATCCGCCGGGATCCGACGGCCCCGACGACCTCCGCGGCACTCGAGGCTGGTACGATCCGGCCGGAACGCCGTCGCCAAGCGCGACGATCGTCGCCCTGCTGGCCGGTCGGCCGGACGTCGACGCCGACTCCTGTTGGCACTCGCTGTACGACAGCATCGACCCCGAGGCGCTCGACGCGCTGTTCCGGCCGCGCTACGACGGAACCCCGCGCCGCGGCGGGACGGTCTCGTTCGTCGCCGTCGGGTACCGGGTCACCGTCTCCGCCGACGGGGGCGTTCGGATCGATCCCGCGGCCATCGACTGACACGGTCCGCTGTACCGATGTCCCGGCGCGCCCGCGGGGCGGTTCGTGGCTGCGTTGCAACTGGCGGACGGACATCCGTGGGGGGCCTTTTCACGAGGAGAGCGCCGTCTCGATCGCCTCGAGGTGGTCGACGCCGACGACGGCGACGACCGACCCCTGCCGCCGGGCGGCCTCGAGGCGGTCGATCATACATCGCTCTCTGGTCTCGTCGCGGTAGGCGACCGCGCTGGCGTCGGCGCCGCCGAGCAGGGCCTGGACGCCGGCGACGTGGGCCTGTTCGTGGGCCGCCTGGCGCTCCGGAGAGTCGGTGTGATCGCAGTCGTACTCGATCGGATCGTCGTAGGCGACGGTCATCGACGTCGCGTGGGTCAGCGTCGCCGCCAGCCGGCAGGTCACCGCCGTCCGCGTCGCGCTCCCGACGCTCGAGAGCACCCGACGGGCCGTCGAGGGTGCGACGCGCTCGCCGACGAGCCGGTGGACCAGCTGGCGGAGGAACGACCAGCTCGGTGCGTCGATCCCCCGGAGATCGACGCCGTCGGCCGCACGGATCGCCGCGGCCATCTCGCCGCCGAAGCGGGGTGCCGGCGACGGATCCCTGGCGTACATCCGGTACAGCGGGATCGCCGCCGGCGGCAACTCGAGGGCCAGCACGTCGGGTGAGGCGGCCTCGAGGACGAGTTCGACGCGGGCGATGCTTGCGGGGTGGTCGTGAACGACACCGAGGAGGGTCACGGCGCCGTCGTCGACGACGCGCCGGCAAAACTGGTCCGTGATGCGGGGATCGTCGAACGACGCGGCGAACGACACGGGTTCGTCGTCCATTGAATCATCTGGAAGTACGTGACTACCACCATAACCTTTCTGTTTCATAGAGTCAGTCTCTACTTACCCAAGGCGAGAGCCGGCCGGAACGGCCCGAAGCGGACCGTTTCACGCCAATCTCTCGTTACTCGTCGTTACAGGGCTGGAAACCCGAGGTGGGAGCGGAAAACGATTTCGGCGGTTTATGCTCGACTCCCGGGTACCCCCGTCCAGTCACACGTCCGCTCCGGAGCCACCGGCGTCCGTTCGAACCGACCCTTTCCCATGACCGACAGAATCCTCACCGAGGCTGACGAGGGAAAACGCGTGCTGAACGTCGACGGAACGGCCGTCGGCCGCATCGTGGAGGTGACGGATGGCCGCGGCTACGTCGTCGCGGATCCGACCGTCCTCGAGACGATCAAGGCGAGACTCGGCTGGGGTGACGTCACCGCCGAGGCGCATCCGCTCGACGAGGGGAGTATCGAGGAGATCACCGACGACGCGGTCAGACTCCGCGGAACGCTGTGAGTACCGCCGTCAGGGACGGTACCAGACGCGACCCGGGCCGGGGAACCGATCCCGATGGGGCATCCCGCGGACGGGACCTGTGAGCCTGCCGGTCGGCTGCGAGCGAGCCGAGGCCGCCGTCCCGCCGAAGCGTTCGGCGGCCTCCCGGAGGGTGAGGACCTCGAGGCCGCGGTCGTCGACCCACTGGAGGGTCTCGTAGATGCGGTCTTCAGTCACCTCCTCTTTGAAGGTGTGGGCGCCGATGACGCCGAGGGCGTCCCGTGCGGCGATCTCGTCGAGGTCAGCTTTGACGGCCTCGCGGGTGGTGAACTCGATGAAGTAGTCGCGGTTCGTCTCGTGAGGGTCGTAGTCGCCGGGATCGTTAATGGGCGAGCCGTGGTTGGCGTTGGCGTTGGTCTCGTAGTACTGGCGGACGAATTCGACGGTCCAGTCGTCGCAGCTGTCGTACGGACAGAGGATGCCGTCGACGTCGAAGCCGTAGGACTCGAGTTCGCGTCTGGATTCGAGGAGGAACTCCTCCATGTGGTCTGCGGGGTAGCGCTCGACGGTCTCCTCGGCGGCGAACGCCCGCTCGAGCGGCTCGTCGAGGTCGATGTACTGGCCGACGTCGTCGGTGCCGTAATCGACGACGGTGCGCCGGACGGTGTGATCGCCGTCGGTGATCTCGAGGTCCTTCCCGCGGTAGTACCCGTGGCGGTTCCGCTCGACGTGGATGCGGCGGTCGGACGGCTCGACGTCGGCCGTGAGCGCGAAAGTTCCCAGGGCGGTGTGTTCGGTGGTGTGTGAGAGGATCTCCCAGCCGGCGTCCTCGAGTTCGCGGAGGTGCTCGAGGTCCATCCAGTCGGTACCCATGAAGTTTTCGCGGCCGATCCACTCGGTGACGATGCCGGTGCTGGCGGGGGCGTCGAAGGCCTGGTGGGCGGGAAACGCCTGAGTGTAGTCTTCGATCGGGCCGTCGTCGTAGACGAACACCACGGCACCGGCCGACGAGTCGGCGCGTCCCTGCGCCGGCGTCGTCAGTGCGATCCCCCCTGCGCCGATCGCTGCGAGTACGTGTCGGCGAGATAGACTCGTTCCCATGACTATTGCATATGAAAGATTTTTACCAAATCATTTACTTATCGCCAATATAACGACCGATTGGCGTCGACGTAACCTCGCTTGTGGGTGGCTTAACCGCCCTGTTCCGGCCGTCCCCGCCTACCAGCGCCGGAACAGTCCCGAGTAGAATCGCATCGGCCAGGTCGCGACGTCGGCCGTACCGGTGAACCATCGCCAGCGGGGTGAAGAGCTCCGGGCCGACGGCAGCGCCGACTCCGATCGCGGGCTGGGGACGGCTCCGGGTCGCGAGGAGCCGATGGACCGTCGCTCTCGGCTCTCGTCGGCCTCGCTCTGCCCGCCGAAGCGTTCGGCGGCCTCCCGGAGGGTGAGGACCTCGAGGCCGCGGTCGTCGACCCACTGGAGGGTCTCGTAGATGCGGTCTTCAGTCACCTCCTCTTTGAAGGTGTGGGCGCCGATGACGCCGAGGGCGTCCCGTGCGGCGATCTCGTCGAGGTCGGCTTTGACGGCCTCGCGGGTGGTGAACTCGATGAAGTAGTCGCGGTTCGTCTCGTGAGGGTCGTAGTCGCCGGGATCGTTGACGGGCGAGCCGTGGTTGGCGTTGGCGTTGGTCTCGTAGTACTGGCGGACGAACTTCCGCGTCCAGTCGTCGCAGCTGTCGTACGGACAGAGGATGCCGTCGACGTCGAAGCCGTAGGACTCGAGTTCGCGTCTGGATTCGAGGAGGAACTCCTCCATGTGGTCTGCGGGGTAGCGCTCGACGGTCTCCTCGGCGGCGAACGCCCGCTCGAGCGGCTCGTCGAGGTCGATGTACTGGCCGACGTCGTCGGTGCCGTAGTCGACGACCGTGCGCCGGACGGTATGATCGCCGTCGGTGATCTCGAGGTCCTTCCCGCGGTAGTACCCGTGGCGGTTCCGCTCGACGTGGATGCGGCGGTCGGATGGCTCGACGTCGGCCGTGAGCGCGAAAGTTCCCAGGGCGGTGTGTTCGGTGGTGTGTGAGAGGATCTCCCAGCCGGCGTCCTCGAGTTCTCGGAGGTGCTCGAGGTCCATCCAGTCGGTGCCCATGAAGTCCTCGCGGCCGATCCACTCGGTGACGATGCCGGTGCTGGCGGGGGCGTCGAAGGCCTGGTGGGCGGGAAACGCCTGGGTGTAGTCTTCGATCGGGCCGTCGTCGTAGACGAACACCACGGCACCGTCGCTCTGTCGCGAACGAGCGGTTGCAGTGCCGACCGCGGGGAACGATGCTGCAGCCGTCGCGGCTCCGACGGTCGCGAGGAACCGACGGCGTGTCGAACAGCGTGTCATCTCAATCAAGACGATAGTCAGGATAGGATGACTGTATCCGTTCACCTGTCCTAATTGTGGCTATAAGTAATCGATATAACGTAAATATGTACTATTGGGAATAAAACTGGACGTCACCCTCGTTGCAGCGTCGTGTGCGGAGACGAAAACGACCGACCGTCCGTCGCCCTGGCTCGTCGCCGACGTCACCCCAAGACGATGACAATGCGCCGACCGGGAGTCGAACCCGGGCTATGAGCTTGGGAAACTCAGGTGCGCTCCGCGCTCAGCAATGCCTACGGCAACTCTGCCGTACCATAGACCGGAATTGAGCGCGTTCATTTTGTCCCCTATCCGTCCCTACGATTAACGAACTTCAAAACCCACGACGGATAGCCATGCGCTCATTGTTCTAACTATTACTCGAGCGTCACGTCAAAATCCTCCATGAGAATATGTAGCGCAAGGTATTGTCGCTTAGTCAGCGCTATGATATTGTCGGGAGTATTGAGCCACGGGATCGGCTTTTCGTGATGTATTTGCTTATCCTTCACTGCGTCCATACCGAACTCAACGACCGCAAGGAGCCGATGGACGCTAACTTCGTGTTGTTCCCCTTCGTACGTATGTACCACCGCTCATAGCCGCTTGAGTCCGGATAGAGCGGTACGTGGTCGTACGCTTCTCCCACTTGATCGTACGTCTCAATGTCTGCGGCCTTCTTCGCATCATTCCATCCACCTGCAATGTCGCAAATATGGGTCACGCACGGCGAAAAATCAAGCCCTCTATATTCTGCCTGAGTAGGAGATTTGCCTACCTCTCGAGTCGCCTCTCGAAGAGAAGCTATACAATCCGCTTCCGTGTAGACCGTTGCCATACTGGAGTCGTTTGTGACTATTTCCCAAATGTCCTCCGGACGTGAGTTTGTCTTCTCCCGAACAATCGGTCGTTCGTGAAGGCGGGGAGTGTGGCCGTGATCGACTCAACCCGGCTTGCGCGGCTCCCCGTTCCCGACTGAAAGCTCACTGCGGAACCCGATTCCGAAGGCGTTGACCGCAGTTGTGTCCCGAAGATACCACTCCACGGCGTTCTCTGAGGAAGTTCACTGCTCTTTGAGCAATTACGCAAGAAGGCGGGGGCGCATCACCGGAACGGCTCACGCTCCACACTGGCGCGCTCTCGAAGAACTGATCAAGAAGTGCGCGATCCGGGAGTCGAACCCGGATTAGTTGCGTGGGAGGCAACTGTCTTGCCATTAGACCAACCGCGCTCTCGGCAAAATTGCGTTTCCGTTGGACGGTGATAAGCGCTCCGCCTTAGTGATCAGCCCATACGATTGAGAGCCGTCTGACGCTCTCCTACAGGAACTTGATCGTATTTGGGAGCAGAGGCTTGTAAACTCAATTCGACCCTCCGTGAACCCCTTCGGAGAGGGTGGGAAGCTCATGTCCTGCCACTAGACCACCGGCGCTCACTTCGTTCGCACTCTATCTTTCCGCTGCCGGGACTTGAACGTAGCGCTCCGGCACGGCTCGAGGCCGCGCGGTAAACCCGACGAGCGTCCATTTTTTCGCCGCCGGGCGAGCCTATATGGAGATACCGGGTTTAGTGACCGACGATGCTCGATCTTCGCTTTTCGGACGCGGAACTCGACTTGCACCGCGAGCACATCACGGACTTCATCCGCGAGCGGACCGACGCCGCGGGCGCCGACGGCGCCGTTCTCGGCCTCTCCGGGGGGATCGACAGCACTCTCGTCGCTCATTTGGCCGTCGAAGCCCTCGGCGCCGAGAACGTCCGCGGCCTCGTCCTCCCGGCTCGAGTCAGCGCTGCGGCCAACATGAGCGACGCAGAACGCGTCGCCCGCCGCCTCGAGATGCCGTTCGACGTCATCGAGGTCGAACCGATGGTCGACGCGCTGCTCGAGGCCTACCCCGAAGCCGAAGGGGATCACCTCGCGGTCGGCAACGCCCGGGCGCGGGTTCGCGGCGTGCTCAACTACCTCGTCGCAAACCACGAGAGCCGCCTCGTGCTGGGAACTGGCAACCGCAGCGAGGCCGCCGTCGGCTACTTCACGAAGTACGGCGACGGCGCCGTCGACTGCCACCCGATCGGAAACCTCTACAAGCAGCAGGTCCGTCAGCTCGCCCGTCACGTGGGCGTTCCCGACGACCTCGTGGAGAAGACGCCGACGGCGGAACTCTGGGACGACCAGACCGACGAGACGGAGATGGGAATGGACTACGACACCCTCGATTCGGTCCTCGCGACCCACATCGACGGCCCGCTCTCGGTCGCCGCGACGTGCCGGTTGCTCGAGGTCGACGAGGAAACCGTAGCGGCCGTCCGCGGCATGTACGAGTCGAGCGCCCACAAGCGCGACGCTCCGCCGGAACCGGAGCCACTCTCCTGACCCAGCTTTAGCTTTCCTCGAGTCGCCGCTCCAGGGTGTCGATGCGGGACTCGAGCGCGTCGATATCCTCGCGACTGTCTTGCAGCCGCTCGGTGACGAGGTACAGCAGCCCGCCGATCGCGCCGAGACCGACCGGGACGGTAATCAGGAGTACGAGTAACGCTTCCATTCCACCGGGGAACCCTGGGAGAGGCATACCGTTCCCTACGTTATTGTAATATATGGATTTCGTGTTGACACGATTCGTGTTCTACGTCTCGGACAGCTACTCGCGCCGTGCAGCGACGTCGTCGGCGTGGGCCACGACCAACTCGGCGAACGCCTCGGCCTCGAGGCGCTCCTGGCTCTCCCGGTCGCGATCGTCGCGCAGCCGCCGTTTCAGTACCTCGAGCGCGTCCGTCGCGTTCCCGGCGATTTCCTCGGCGACGCGCCGTGGTTCGTCGACGATCCGCGAAACGAGCCCCATCCGACGCGCTTCTGCGGCGTCGACGACCCGCCCGGAGAGGGCGAACTCGAGGGCGTCACCCTCGCCGAGCACTCGCGGCAGCCGCACGGTCCCACCCCAGGCGCCGAACAGTCCGAACGTGACGCCGGGTTCGCCGAACGTCGAACGCGGCGTCGCGACGCGGACGTCACAGGCCAGCGCGAGCTCGAGGCCGCCGCCCCGTGCCGCCCCGTCGATCCCGGCGACGACGACGCCCGGATAGCGCTCGAGCGCCCGCGCGACCCGCTGTCCTCGCTTCGCGAACGCCGCCGCGCCGTCGGCGTCCAATCCGGCGACCTCGTCGAGGTCCGCGCCGGCACAGAAGGCGGGTCCGGTCCCCTCCAGCAGGAGAACCGGCTCGGTCGCCTTTTCGACGGCGGCCTCGAGCGCGCGCAGTCCGTCCGTCGTCAGCGCGTTTCTGGCCGCCGGCCGGTCGATCCTCAGCGTCCGGAGGTCCGCGCTCGCCTCCTGTTCGATCATGTCCCGAGTGCTCTCGGCGTTTCCAAAGGTCTTTGGCTCCCCCACCGTAACCGTCCATTGATGGACAGGGCCGACTGTTGTCGGCGCGCCGCCCGCGACGCCGTCGCGGACGTCGATCCGCCGCACCTGCACGACGTCATTACCGCTACCCTCGACGGCGCCTCGATGGCTCCCGGTGTACTCGTCCTCGAGAGTGCAGCAGCCGTCCGCGACGGTGAGAGCGCAACCGACGCCACCGGAGGCGATCTCGAGGGGATCGCCCACCACGCGGCGGGCGTTCAGCTGATTTACGAGGGGCTGCGCCTGACGCGGACGCTCTCTCACGACGAGCCGTGGGCCCGCGACGACGAGGCGGCAGCCGCCGACGCCGACCTCGAGATCCTCGCCGCGGACATCCTGGTCGCCCGTGGTTTCTACCTCCTCGCTCGAACCGACGCCGCCGGCAAGGCCGTCCGAACCGTCCAGGCGTTCGGTCGCGACCAGACGCTCCGCGAGCAACCCGACGCCGACCGCGCCGCGCTGGACGCGAACCTCGAGCGCGACGTCCTCGAACTCGCCGTCCTCGCCGGCACGGCCGCAGTCGGTTCGACGCCGACGCCCGCGCTGGTCGCGACGGCGAACGAGATCGCCGATGCCGTCGGCACCGGTTTTCCGCCCGCGTCTGAGTGTCTGCCCGCGCTCGAGCCGACCGACACGACCACGCCACCGGGTGATGGGATACCGACGGACAAGGCGACCTCGGCGACCGACCCGTAGATCGCAGACGGCGCCACGACACACCGGCCCACGCGCTGACGGGAATCGAAACCCATAAAGACAACTCGCGGCAATCACAGCATGCCTGCCTGGGTAGCTTAGCGGTAAAGCGCGTCCTTGGTAAGGACGAGAGCCCGGGTTCAAATCCCGGCCTAGGCTTTTGACACTTCGTTTCTCCTCCACGAGCGAGCGTCTGCGACGGCAACCCTGCCTGCCAACTTCAGGTTGATTCAACCGTGTCGAGGGGCGAGACGGTCGCGGTTCTCGGCACCCGGTTCGTCGGCGACCGCAGCAGTCGATTACGGGATGAGACCGTCCCCCGATTTCAACTGCCGGTTCTCGTACGCGGAGTATGGCTACCCTCCACCTCGAGGACCTCACCAAACGGTACGGCGAGGTCACAGCCAACGACGGGGTTACGTTCGAGGACGACGCCCTCGAGTTCGCGTACGTCGACTGGGCGGCCCTCGAGGAGGTACTCGGCGCGTCCGCCGACAAGCGCGAGATCGACGTCGACGAGGACCGCGTCACTGCGACGGCGACGTGGCGGGAACCGGAGTGATCGACTACCCGCCGGGACGACCCAGCGGCGAGTCAGGTGTCGCACAGCCGTCGCGGCGGCGTTTCGATAGGCAAGCAGAGGGAATACCTGCGCTGGCCGGCTACCATGTCACATGGTCGACGAAGACTACGAACTCGAGGAGGACATCGGTGAGGCGACGATCGTCTACGAAACCCCCGACGGGGAGACGGCGGAGAAGACGGTGCCAAACGAGCACGTCGCCTACTTCCAGGACCACTGGATCGTCAAGACCGGAACCGACGAGCAGGGTCGCGACATCGTCCGTCGCATCCCCGCCCAGCGGGTGTATCACGTCGAACGGACCGTCGACGAGTTCGCCGAGGAGGTCAAAACGCTGCTGGATCGCGTCGAGTCCGTCGCGAGCAGCATTCAGACGAAAATTCCGCTCGGCGGCGGCGGGCGAACGCCCGACCGGGAGGAGCCCCACCACATCGACATCTCGACCGGCGAGTCCGCGGATCGCGACGCCGGATCGGAGTAACCTCGAGCGGGCTCACCGGCGCGCTCGCAGGAGCGCGCCGCCGCCGAGTGCGACGAGCGCGAGGACGACGCCGAATCCTGGCGAGCGGTCGGCTCCCGAGCCGGTCGCGTCGTCCGCTCCGGCGTCGTCGCTCCGTACCTGCTCGTCGTCGCCGTCGCCGCTCTCGGTGTCGTCAGCTCCCGTTTCGTCGTCGGTTCCCGCCTCGTCGTCGCCTTCGGCGTCGTCGTCGGTCTCGGTCGTGTCGGGGTAGGCGTCCTCGGGTGGGTCGAGCTGGAGCACGATCACGACCTGTCCGTGTGAGCCGTCGGGGTGGTAGGTCCAGCCGCCGGCTTCCTCGTAGGGGACCGCGTCCGCGATCGGATCGACGTCGGTGTCCCACGCCTCGTTTTCCACCTGGATGTAGCCGACGACCTCGATCCAGTCGGCGTACTCGCCGTCGATCTCTACCTCGCCGTACTCGACGGTTTCGTCCTCGGGCAGGCCGTGGATCTCGATACAGTGAGAGTCGAGGTAGCCGTCGCCCTGCGGGAGATCCGACGTGGTACCGAACTGGTCGGCGTCCAGCGGCCGGTCGTAGTGTTCTGTGAGCGGGAACTCGACGACCATCGGATCGGCGTCGGGGTGCCACTCGAGGGAGTCGCCGGTCGGTACCGTCGCCGTCGTGTTCGGCACGCTCTCGCCGACCACGTGCTCTCCGGCCTCGTTCAGCAGGGTGACACAGATCTTCCCGGAGCCGTCCCCGAGGTACGGGCTCCGGTAGCGGTCGCGCGGATTGATGTAGCTGATCCAGTTGCCGTCCGGATCTTCGGCCTCGAAGTAGGTGTCGCCACGTTCGGGAACCGGCTCCACGTACTCGTCTTCGATCGTTACGTTCTGGTCGGCGACACTCGCGTACGTGGCGGGTGCGTCCAGCGTACTCGCCGCCGCGGGTCCCGCGAGGAACCCCGTCGCAGCGATGCTCGCGAGTACGAGGACGACCGCACCGGCCACCGCACGATACACCTCTGGCTCGTGTCTCTCGAACATGGATTCGTTTCCTGATGGCCGCGAACGCACGGCGTTCGTCGACCGGGCTCCGGCCCGGACCCCGTCGCGGTCGCGCAACCACTTGCTCGAGTCGACGACAGTCTCGTATGTAGATATGATTCGATTACCCGCCGGTAGGCAATCCGTACTGTCCGCCAAGCGAGGGTACCCAGTCGTTATCCCGCCCGGGCCGACGGCCGACGCGGCCCCACAATCGAGCGAAGCGCCCCGGTGAGGCGAAACACATAGTTCCGTCCAATTCCGACGCTGACCCATGAACGAACCCGGCGTCGAGGTGCTGATGGACCAGTCGACCATCGCCCGCCGCGTCGAATCCGGCGCCGTGCCGGCGTGGGTCGCCGACCACTACGAGAGCTTCACGGACGGACTCCTCGGAGAGCGGGCCGGGAGCCCGTTTCCCTGTCACTTCGGCGTCGAGTCGGTTCGAAGCGGCGACCCCCTCTACACCTGCTGTTCGTCGATGACCGACAGGGACGCGCTGTTCTCGCTCGGCGAGACGCTGCTCGAGTACCTCGAGACCTACCGCGACCACAGCGAGCGGGCCTCGCTGGTCACCTTCTTCAACCCACCCGCCCGTCCGCTCTCGGAGGCCGAGTACCACGAAGCGCTCTGGCACGTTCTTCAGGTCCTTCACGCCCACGATCCCGAGCCGTGGCCCGCCGACATCCCGACCGACCCCGACGACGCGCGCTGGGAGTTCTCCTTCGGCGGCGAGCCCATGTTTCCGACCTGTCGGGCGCCATTCTACGACGCCCGTAAGAGCCGGTACTGTCCCGTCGGCCTCGAGATCACCTTCCAGCCGCGGGCGCTGTTCGAGGGGATCACCGCGGACACCGCGGCCGGCCAGCGCGCCCGTCGACTCATCCAGGGGCGCCTCGAGGAGTACGACGGGGTCTGCCCGCACGCCGACCTGGGCGATTGGGGCGTCGAGGGCGACCGCGAGTGGCCCCAGTACATGCTGTCCTCCGACCCCGACCAGGCGCCGGAGACGTGTCCGATGCGCGTCTCTCGGACCCATCCGAAGGGGCCGGCCGTAATCGGTGACACTATCGGGTAGAACCGCCCGCCCCTCGAGTGTCCCGCCTCAGTCGAGTTGGGCCTGCTCGAACGGTCGGGGCGGCAGCCGGAGGTCGTCGAGCGACGGGAGGTGTTTGACGTTGAAGACGACCTTCATGTCGTCGGTCACCGGCGCGCCGACGCAGGAGAGCCGGATTCCGCGGTCGATCATCTCCTGGGGCAGCACGTGGTTGACCGGGGTCGTCAGGTCGCCCTCGACGACCGCCACCGCACAGTTCGCACACGCGCCCCCGCGACAGGCGAACGGCCAGGTGAACCCGTTCTTCTCGGCTGCCTCGAGCAGCGTCTCGTCGGGTTCGGCCCAGAGCCGTCCGTACTCCGACTGCGCGAGATTCGCCTCGGCCGCCTTCTCGAAGAGGTCGTCGTCCTCGAGCGTCCAGCCGTGGTCGTCGAGCACCTCGTAGTTGAGGTACTCGACTCGAGAGCCCGTCGGGCGGTCCTCCTGACGGGCTTCGGGTTCGACTTCCGTGCGGCCGCCGTCTTCGTACTCCTCGATGAGTTCGTCGTAGGCGGCTTTGACCGCCTGAAACGCCGTCGCAGACCCGCCCTGATCCGGATGCGTCTCCATCGCACGCCGTCTGTACGCCTGCTCGATCTCCGCTTTGTCCGCATCGGGGGCTATCCGTAGAACGTCGAACGGGGACTCCACACCTATCGCTAGCGAGGTCAGGCTAATAACGTTCTCCCAACCCTCAAGATCTGCTGCGGACGCGATATGCGGTGTGTTACCGGGGAACTTCGGTCAGCGGTCGCGGAGAGTGGAACCGGGCGGATTCTCGTCGAAGCGCCACAGACGGTCGATGCCCGCAAGGTCGTCGAGTTGGTTGAGGCGACGTTCTCGCAGGTGACGCTGCGCTCGAAGCGAGAACGCGATCGTCCGGTCCACACGGCCGACGAGTTCCGCGACGCCGTCGCCGAGCGGCTCTCGGAGAAGCAGCTGGCGGCGATCGAATCGGCGTACTTCTCGGGATACTACGACTGGCCCCGCGAGATCACAGCCGAAGAGCTCGCCGACTCGATCGGCATCTCCTCGTCGACGCTCCACCAACACCTTCGGAAAGGGACCTGGCAGCTCCTCTCGGCGTTCTTCACCGACCTGTCGGACTGACTCTTCTGACGGCGTGTGTCGGCTACCTGCCGGGGATGTATCTCGGTGTGCACTTTTTACGAGCCGGGCCGTCCTAAAGAGCCAATGGACGTAGGCCCTCCCAGATCACTCACATAGGGGGCCGCTCTCGACGGTGGGACGAGAAAGTACGACCACTGGTGACGTATGACGCAGTTCGTCACTCTCCGTACCCGGGAGTCGAACGTCCGTATACCCCGTGTGGTCGTAAGTGGCATCCGGGGCGACGACACGACAGAATACGATTATGACTTCGCACATCAATCACTCCTGCTGTTCGTCGCGGGTTACGCGATTCTGTTCGTCGGCTCCGGGGCAGACGCACCCGCAGCCGAGACCCAGCCCGATCCGGAGAGTCCGATACACGAACACGGGCCGCTCGTCATCGAACGTAACGGGTCCGTCGTCAACCTCTCGGGCCCCGAGTACGTCGAGCACGACGACTGCTTCCACTTCCACGACGCCGGCGCCGGCAACAACGTTCGCGTCGTCGCGGAGACCGCCGACTAACGGGTGCCCGTAGACGGCTCGCTCCGCCCTCGTCGACCCGGATCAATGAGTTCACCGACTCTCGGATCGCTCATCTCACCGGACCTCGGATCGGTCGCCTCCCGCCGAACCTCGAGTCGAAACCGATGGGGGCCGCTCGAGCGACCGGATATCCACGGTCTCGTGGGCGTCAATGAGAAATTGAGCGACTCTCGAACCGTATCGGAGAAGGAACAAAGGCTTCCGCTCGAGCGCATCGGTGGTGACCGATACGACGGCGGGGTCGACCGGCGACTCCCCGTAGCATCGGCGAGCACGACCGTTTCGTCAATAACGTATTGTCATATCAGAATCCGCGACCATCCTCTCACTACTGTCGTTACGGTGAACGGAGCTTTTCGTCGGCGACGACCAACGGAGGTCGATGTCTCGAATCAGCAGACGCAGTGTACTGGCGGGAATTGGCGGCGCGGGGGCGGTCTCCGTGCTGGGCGGTCTCGGTGCGGCACAGGACGGGCGTGAGATCCTTCTGGGGATCCTCCAGCCCGAATCCGGCGATCTCGGCGAACTCGGCGGGCCGATCGCCGACGGCGCCCAGCTCCCCGCGATACAGCTGGCCGACGCTGGCAGCGAGTTCGACGTCCAGACCCAACGCGAGGACTCACAGACGCTCTCGGAGGCGGGGATCAGCGCCGCGCAGTCGATCGTCGACGCCGGCTTCCCGATGATCACCGGCGCCGCGGCGTCGGACGTGACGATCCCGGTCGCCCAGGAGGTCGCGATTCCGAATCAGGTAGTCCTCTGCTCGCCGGCGAGTACGAGCCCGGATATTACCGACCTCGACGACGACGGGTTCGTCTTCCGAACCGCCCCGAGCGACGCGCTTCAAGGCGGCGTCATCGCGGAACTCGCCTTCACGGAACGGGAGTGGGACAACGGAGCGATACTCGCGCTGAACGACGCCTACGGACAGGCGCTCGCGGGCGTATTCGAGGAGAGTTTCGAGGAACTCGGCGGCGAGGTGACGGCCAACGAAGCGTTCGAACCGGAGCAGCCGTCGTACACCTCGATCCTCGAGAGCGCGCTCGCGGACGATCCCGAGTTCCTGCTCGTGATCGCGTTCCCGGTCAGCGGCGTCCAGATCTTCCGGGACTTCTACACGGATTTCGACCCCGACCTGCCCGTCATCGTCACCGACGGGCTGATCGACGACGACCTCCCGGTGGACGTCGACAACCCGATGGACAACGTGCTGGGCACCGCGCCGGCCGCCGAAGGTCCCGACGTGGACACCTTCAACGAACTGTACGACGACGAGTACGGCAGGTCTCCCGGCGTCTTCAACGCTCACGCCTACGACGCGAGCGCCGTCATGATCCTGGCGAACGCCCGGGTGGGAGACAACGACGGCCCCGCCATCCGCGACGAGATGCGGGCGGTCGCCAACCCGAACGGCGAGGCGGTCGGGCCGTCGAACTTCCCCGAGGCGGTCGAACTCGCCGCCGCCGGCGAGGAGATCACCTATCAGGGCGCTTCGAGTACGGTCGAGTTCGACGACAACGGCGACCCGGTCTCGTTCACCTACGACATCTACGAGTTCGGCGACTTCGAATTCGACGTGGTGGACCAGATCGAATTCGAGGAGGAGTAAACCGACGAACGACCATTTTTTGCGGGCGCTACCCGCCGAGGAAGTCCTGTCGAACCTGCTGATCGGCGAGCAGTGCTTCACCGGAGTCGACGTAGCGGTTTCGACCCTGGACCAGCACGTACCCTCGATCGCACCGTCGAAGCGCCTCCGCGGCGTTCTGCTCGACGATCAACACCGCCGTACCGGCGTCGTTGATCGCGTCGACACGGTCGAACATGTCCTCGACGAGGTCGGGGGCCAACCCGGCCGAGGGCTCGTCGAGCAGCAACAGGTCAGGATCGAGCATCAGCGCCCGGCCCATCGCGACCATCTGCTGTTGGCCGCCGCTCATGCTGCCGACCTTCTGGTCGCGGCGCTCGGCCAGGATTGGAAACCGGTCGAACACCGCCGCCAGCGCGTCCTGTGGCACCTCGTCTAGGATGTACGCCCCCATCTCGAGGTTCTCCTCGACGGTGAGCGACGGAAAGACGTTGTCCGTCTGCGGGACGTAGCCGATGCCGTGGGTGATGATCTCCTCTGGCCGCCGGCCGTCGATCCGCTCGCCGTTGAACTCGATCCGGCCGCCGAGGTGAGTGGTGAGCCCGAACACCGATTTCATCACGGTGGATTTCCCCGCGCCGTTGGGTCCGACGACGACCACGTACTCCCCTTCGTCGATCGAAAGGTCGACGCCGTAGAGGATCTGGAGGTCCCCGTAGCCGGCGTCGAGGGACTCCACGGCGAGCATCAGACCCTACCCCCGAGGTAGGCGTCGATGACGCGTTCGTCCTCCTGAATGGCCGCCGGCGGCCCCCGCGAGAGCACCCGCCCCTGGTGCATGACGATCACCGTCTCGCAGTTGTTCATGATAACGTCCATGTCGTGTTCGACGATGAGGAAGGTGTACCCCCGCTCGCGGAGTTCGTGAACACGCCCGAGCAGCTTCTTCTCGAGGGTAGGATTGACCCCTGCCATCGGTTCGTCGAGCATCAGCATGTCGGGGTCGGTCAGCAGTGCGCGGGCGAGTTCGAGGAGCTTTCGCTGGCCTCCGGAGAGGTTCGCCGCGTCCTCGTGGGCCAGGTGGTCGATCTCGAACAGCTCGAGGGTCTCCCAGACGCGCTCGAGCAGTTCCCGTTCCTGGTCGATGGTCGATCGACGGACGCCGGGAGTAACCGCCCGCCAGAGCGACTCTCCGCGCTGGTTGCCGAACGCCAGCAGCATGTTCTCGAGGACGGTCATCCCGCTGAGCTCGCGGCTGATCTGGAAGGTCCGGACGAGCCCGCGATCGACGAGCTGGTGGGGTCTGAGCCCGGTCACGTCCTCGCCCTCGAATGTCACGCTTCCGGCATCGGGTCTGTAGACGCCGGTGATCAGGTTGAACGTCGTCGACTTCCCCGCGCCGTTCGGCCCGATGAGTCCCGTGATCGTCCCGCGTTCGATCTCGAAGCTCGCGCCATCGACCGCGACGATCCCGCCGAAGCGCTTCTCGAGTTCCGAAACGCGGAGCATAACGTCGTCGGTGCGCTCGGGTACCGACTCGGGTCTGGGCTCGCTTTCGGCGACGGAATCACTCATCGTCCGCACCCCCGTCCGCCACCGGCGCATCACGCGTGCGCGGCGGTTGCGCCTTGGTCAGGTCGATCGGCGACGCCGGCTCGTTTCGGTGGCCGAGCATCCCGTCCGGCCGGTAGATCATCAGCGCGACCAGCACGGCGCCGAAGAGAACGAACCGGAGGTTCGGCAGTTCGCCCACCGCATATCCCAACAACGGCATCGGGTCGAGACCGCCGAGCGCGACGAACCCCTCGTACGCCGTCGGCGGCCGCGGGAGATCGAACGTGGCGTCGACGATGCGCTGGACGAACGGCGGCCCCTCGAACAACAAGCCGGCGAACAGGAGCGCGCCGACGACGCTGCCGGTGTTCGACCCCGAGCCGCCGATGATCAGCGCGATGAAGATGTAGAACGTGATGATCGGCAGGAACAGGTTCGGATCGACGTAGCCGCGTCGACCCTGCCAGACGATCCCCGCGAGACCCATGAACGCACAGCCGAGCATGAACACCTTGATCTTCACGTGGTCGGTGTTCTTGCCGAGCGACCGCGCCGCGAGTTCGTCCTCTCTTATCGCCTTCAGCACCCTTCCGAACGGCGAATTTCCGATCCGCGTCACCACCACGAAGACGAACGCGACCAGCACGACCAGAACGAGGGTGTACACCCACCCCTCGACGACCGAGGGGCTGACCTCGAGCACCTCACCCACCCGCAGGAACGCCGACCCTACGACGGTCGGACCGGCGGTCGGATCGCCGTCGGCGTACATGATCCACCGCGAGACCGTGTTCCGCAGGTTCGGAAACGACATCCCCTGCCCGCCGCCGGTCCCGAGGGCGACGCCGAGCACGCTGAACTCGCGGAGGGCGCTCGAGTTGTACACCAGCCGAATCACTTCGGCGGCCGCCAGGGTAACGATCGCGAAGTAATCCGCCCGCAGCCGCAGCGCCGGTAGCGCCACCACGAACCCGACGATCGCCGCGGCGACGGTTCCCGCGATCACGCCGACCCACAGCGGGAGCCCGAGGCCGGGGAAGCTGGCGTCGGTCGGCGCCGTCGTCAACGCCATCGTGTACGCGCCGACGGCCATGAAGCCGGCAATGCCGATGTTGAACAGCCCGGTGTACCCCCAGTGAAGGTTGAGCGCCAGGACGACCAGTGCGAACGACGCCGCGAGCAGCGTCACCGACTGAAGGGTGCTGACGATCCCGTTGAAGTCGAGCCCCGCCGCGAGCCCGAAGACGAGGAACAGTCCGTACACCAGCACCGTCGCCTTGACGATGATGAACACGTCCTCGAGCCACCGCGGACGGCCGTCGGGGTCGGAATCAGGTCCGTTCGCGGCCTCGGGCTCGACGGGGGCGGTGTCCTCGGGCGGGGGCGTCGAGTCGTGGCTCACGCCGTCTCCACCCCCCCGAAGATCCCCGACGGCCGGAGAATCAGGATTAGGATCATGAGCGTGAACGCGGCGACCTCAGTCAGGTCGCCGGAAATCCAGACGAGCGAGACGTTCGTCGCGATACCGATAATGAGGCCACCGGCGATTGCGCCGTAGATTGAGCCGATACCCCCGAGAATGACCGCCGAGAAGATCAGCAGCAGCAGGAACCAGCCGGTGTTGAAACTGAGCGTCTCCTGCTCTAAAACGATCAGGTAGCCGGCCATCCCGGTGAGTCCCGCCCCGATGATCCAGGTCATCAGGATCACCCGTTCGGTCGGGATACCGGTGATCAGCGCGAGGTCGCGGTTGTCGGCCATCGCTCGCATCGCCTTACCCAATTTGGTGTACTGTAACAGGAGGTGAAGGCCGAAAATGAGGGTTAGCCCGACGACGACGAGGGTCGACTGGTGGACGTGCAGCGACTCCGTCCAGAAGACCAGGTCGTGTTCGAACCGCGGCGAACTTCTCGTCACCCCGCGAGTGTGTTCGCCGTAGAAGAAGACGATGACGTACCGCAGGGCGAGTGCGATGCCGACGCTCGCGATCAGCAGCGGAATGCCGCCGGCGTTTCGCATTCGCCGGTAGACGACCCGGTCGATCGCGAGCGCCACGAGGATCGTGCCAACCGCGGCGATCACCAGCCCGAGGACGATCGCCAGCGGCGCGCCGAACAGGTGCATGTCCAGTTCGCGGGCGGAGGTCCCGCGGTCGGCGTTGAGCAGAATTCGCGATCCCATCTCGGCGATTCCGATCCCGCCGACGACGTAGGCGGCCGTCCAGCCGGTGAAGGCGCCGGTCGTGACGAGATCTCCGTGCGAGAAGTTCGCGAACCGAAGGATGGCGTACGTCATCGAGAGACCGACGGCCGCGAGGGCGATGATCAGCCCGTCGACGAGCCCACGCCAGAGGAAAATCGAGAACGTCCCCGTCCGGAGTTCTCCAACGGCGAGACGACGAACGAGATCGACCAACAACACCCCCAACCCCAAGAGAAGCAACACCCCGAACCACTGCTCCATCGGTACCTTCGAGAGGTTCCGTCGACCCTCTGCAAGTGCCATGGATATCACCTTGTCTGCGAGATGGATATAGCTCGCTTATAGACAACTGATATACAAATATCTGTGATACGTACAATGGCCTAATAACCAAAGTAATTGAAACGTACCGATCCGAAATCACAGACTCTCGAGCGTCTCGAATTTCTACACCATGATCGTTCAGCTAAACCACGCAGTAAACGGGTCTAGTGACGGATCGAGCTGTCGTCGAGTCGAGGTTTGCTCGCGTTCAGGACGGATCGAATCGGATTTGAGTTAGAGATGTTTCTGAAAAAGCTCATATAATTCTAAATTATGAAAATTTAACACACAATCTTCTATACGCAACTATTTCATTCGTTATTTTCGGAGTGGTGTCATCGTTTGAACACACCTGTTTGATCCGTATCGGTCGGTTTCGAATCTGTCCTCAACGGAACGTAGTTTTCGAGAGGTCTCTGAGTTCCAACACGACACTGCCGAAACAACAATCTCGGTATAACTCCTTATACCTCCCAGAACCCCCGGCTCGACGAGTAGAAACTCATCCAGCTATCGTCGACTGGAGTTGATTCTCGAGACCGATGAGAAGATCGCCTGGAAATCGAGTGCGATCCGCTCGCTCGCACCGGGTATCCGTTCCCCTGACCTGGCATATGAGCAGAATGCTGTACTTGGAGAGAGGTCTAGTCCAGGCGTCGCGGGAGTCGCCCGACGACGCCGGATCGACTCACGCCGAGACGGTAACCGTGTGGCGGTCCGCAACCGTGTCGCCGGCGACGAGTCGAACCTCGAAGGATCCGTCCCGGTTGACGGGATAGGTTTCGTAGCCCATCGTGCGTTCGGTCGTCTCGTTCCACTCGAGGTCGAGCGTGACCGAATCGACGACCTCGTCGCCGACGACGAGGTGGAGGTCGGGAACCGGACCGACGTCCTCCATCTCGCCGATGTGATCGACCGAAACCGTCGCCTCGAGGCGCTCGCCGGCCGAGACGGGATCGTTCGTCTCGAGGAACCGCGCGCGCACCGGAACGGCGATCTCGGGGCCGGTGGCGCGAACCTGTTCGCCGGCCCGGCCGTCGCCGCGATCGCCCACGCGAAACAGTCGTATCCCGAGCGCATGTGTCTTGGCGCCTCGTCGTACGTGTACGTCGCGGTGTCCGACTCGCCGGTGACGGAGACGGAGTCAACGAACGTGTGGTTGCGTCCTTCGGCGAAGACGATCTCCTCGAGTTGCCCCTCGGGATCCTGTGCCCTTGCGGTCACGGTGACCCCCTCCGCGGGGATGATCGGCCCCTCGGAGGGGTCGTGAGAGAGGTCGACGATCGCCGGACCGTCGGGGTCCGGGTCGTGGTCGACCGAATCGCGTTCGCGTGCCGTTACCCCAGCAAGACTACTCGTTCCAACCCCTCCAGCGATGATCGCCAAGGCCGTTCGCCTCCCGATCATGCGCGGTAGTACGGGATACTGGACATAAAACACCCAGGGGGTGGTCGGTTGAGACGGTCTGCTGTAACTGTTTACCGGTGCGGCCGCAGACGGATCACGGTCGCACCTGTACTGACTTACGACAGACCAACTCTGTTGAAACCCTCAGCGATTGATACAAACGGTCTGCTGAATACAGGGCGCGAATGTGGCACAGACTGAGAGGCGATCTGCGAAGGTGGTGATCGGTCAGGTTCAGGTGAGGTATATAACGGTTTACTCAATCTGTGTTGCTGTGAGCCCATTCGTACTGTTATCTTCATTATCAGCAATTCACTGAAGTTCCGTCACGCGGGTTACCCTCAGTATCGTCAGTCCGATACATCTCGTCACCAGAAATAAGATACAATACCTCCACCTGATAATCCAGATGTGCATCAGGTTCGCCGTCGGTTTCCCGAGTAACACCGAATTCGGTATTCAGTTTGACGAGATCGCCTTCTGAACGTGATTCAGTAGCGATAACGGCGGGCTGATGTTGGTCATCTATCGTTTCGTCATCTCGGGTTACTACTTGAGTTTGAATGTAATGGCGCTCGCACTCTTTAACCCGGTCTGTAACATCGGTTCCTGCGGTATTATCGTTTCCAGCACCTATTCCGAGGCTACTACCGCTTTGAAGACACCCGAAAGAGATGTAGAAAGGGCAATTCCAGCACCAGCGAGGACAGTACGCCGATTCATATTCTAGAATGTCAACTATTCATATACGTGTCTCCTCCAAGGTCAAATATCTCTTTGACCATCTGTTCAATTAGCAGGGGTTCTATTTCGGGTGACCCAGAGGCGACCGCACGAAATAAAGCAGGTCGCCGTGCTGCACTCATCCTCTGTATGCAGCAGGCAGCTTCTAACACATTTCGGACAAATGGGTCGCTACTTCCGTAACTGCACAACATGTACTTACCGCTTATCAAATAGTTACCGGATAGGTATGCGAACTGTTTATCGACGTTCTCTTTAAAGAATTTTATCAAACCTACTCAAGAGATATTTTCAGCCACTACGGTACCCTTCTCAATATTGCTTGAACTCAAAATCTATGATCAGAGATCCCAATAACCGATTGTTTATGCTACTACGTCTCTCGGTTATCAGAGAAGGCACGACGACAGCGACCTGCGTATAACAACTGGATGAACTCCAAGCGCGCCTCATGGTTCGATCACCATCGGAATCTCGAAATGTGGGGTACAGACGTTGTATCCCACAAACCCGTTGGCTCAGAACCGTGCAGAATTTGGATGGCCTTGACGGATATTATAAATTTCAAACATCTATTCCTCCAATTTGGAGGTGATTAGTTCTCTACTTATACTCACTGTTTGTGGGACAGTCTCAAAGAGGGTACGCGACCCGTATTATGATACTCTTGATACTCAACGGGCCAATGATTACGCCCTTCGCTCCTGCGTTTGGATGTACACGGATCGCGGGACAGCACCGACCCACGTTCGTTGATCAAACGAAATCAAAACTACGCGGTAGAGTCATTTATAAGTGGCTCGACTCCGTCTATCGGATTTGCATCGTTCGGAAACCGAACGGGCGCGACGGGATTTGAACCCGCGACATCTTGGTCCGGAACCAAGGACTCTGTCCACTGAGCTACGCGCCCTCGAGTCACCGTTGTCCGAACAGCCGTATAACCGTTGTGAACTCCGTGTTCGGCGCTCACCGTGCGGGCGTTGCTTCCGAACGTGAGAAAACCGGTGTTGGGGTCGAGTCGAAAACCGCGTCAGGGGGTCTCGCTGGTCTCGATGGAGAACTCGCCGCGGGGGTAGGCGACGCAGGTGAGGACGTAGCCGTCGCCCATCTCGTTCTCGTCTAACATCTGCTGGTCGTCGTGTTCGACCAGTTCGTTCGCGTCGCCCGAAATCTTCCCGGCACAGGAGACACACTGACCCTGTCGGCAGGCGTAGGGGAGGTCCCAGCCCTCCTCCTCGCCGCGGTCGAGCAGGGGTTCGTTGTTGGCGACTTCGATCGTCGCCCCCTCCTTGACGAACTCGATCTCGTAGTGTTCGATCTCGTCTTCGGGGATGTCGCCGGGGCCGGAGGCAGCGCCGCCGCCACCGCCGTCTTCGCCCTCCTCGAGTTCGCCGCCGGCTTCGCCGCCACCGACCGCGACGGCGCCGCCACCGCCGATGGCGCGGTTCATCGGTTCGGGGAAGTCCGTCTCGGGCACGGTGCTGGCGCGGTGCTCGAGGACCTCCTGCGTGATGTCCTCGCGGGGGGTCCACGGTGTTCCCTTGAGGTAGTGGAGGGCCACGGCCCCCAGGGTCATCACGAGTCCGAGAATGAGCCCCATCTGGCTGTAGTCCATATGCGAGGGATTTGGGTGTGGTGGTTTAACTGTATTGCCTTTCGGTCGTCGTGCGGTTCGCGGCTGTGGGAGTCGACCGCGCCGCGGCGGCGGTCACAGCAGACCAACCAGCGGGACGACGCCGAACCAGACGATGTAGCTCAGCGATGCCACCATCAGCACGTCGATTCGACCCGGGGTCTCGAGGTCGAGTCGCGTCCGTAACAGCCAGACGAGCACCAACGCGTGCGGGATTCCGAGGTAGATCGCCGGCCCGTAGGCGTCGACGATCCCCAGGAACTGCCAGAGGCTCCCGACGGCCGCGGCGAGCAGAGCGGTCCCGGCGGCGACCGCGGCCGCGCCGCCGACGCCGAACCGGACCGCGAGCGTCTTCTTGCCAGCGGCGCGGTCGGCAGCGTAGTCCGGGACGCCCGCCAGCGTGATCGCGGGAAGAATCGAGAGCAAGAACGGGAGACCGAGCAGCCACGGCTCCGCGTCGGTCCACGTCCCCCCGAGGAAGAGGTAGCCACAGAGCAACACGCCGATGCTGTGGGTGACGGCCACGTCCAACTCCCCGAGGGTTCGGTAGGCCAGTTTCAGCGGCGCAAGCGTGTAGCCGAGCGCCAGCACGGAGAGTATCGCCATCGCGGCCGCCATGGCTGGCAACGATCCGGCGCCGGCGGCGAGAACACCGGCCCCGAACGCACCCGCGAGCCCCAGCCCGATACCGATTCCCCGCCTGAGGTCCCCGAACGAAAGGTCTCCCTCGACCAGCACTCGAGAGCCGCCCGTAAACGGTCCCGCGAACGTGTTCTGCCGGTCGGTCTCGTAGTCGGCGTACTCGTTGCTCAACACGGTGGCGGCCTCGAGACAGAACAGGAACGCGAACCCGAGCCAGTAGACGGCCGAGGTGAGCACTCCAGAGCCGGCCGCGGCCAGCGCCCCGACGGTGTAGGCGATCCACGCCATCGGGTAGAACTGCAGGCGGAGGGCACCGATCCAGGTCGTCGCTCGATCCACCACCCGCTGTCGGTCGGACTTCGGGCCGCTCTCGAGGCGTCGGCCCAGCTCTTCAGCCCGTTCGAGCCACTCGCTCCGTTCGTTCGCAGTCGAGTCCTCGACGGGGCCGAACTCCGTGGTCCGAGTCGTTTCGACGCCCGCGTAGCCCAGAATGCCGCGCTTGACGGCGTTGGTGCCCGGCTGGCGGTAGATCCACCGGTACACCCACGGCGGCATGTCCATCGTCACGACCAGCTCGGCGGTCTTCCCCGACAGCAGCTTCTCGTGGCCCGCCCCCTCGTCGTCTTCGTACATCGAGAACGCGAAGCCGGGCCTGAACAGTCGGTCGAAAAACCCCTTGAGGAGCGCCGGCATCGTCGCCCACCAGTTCGGGTAGACGAAGACGAGGTGGTCGGCCCACTCGATCTCGCGTTCGGCCGCCGCGAGATCCGGCTCGAGGGCCTGGTCGCTCGGACACTCGGTGTGGACGTCGCGGTCGAACTCGCACTCGCCGAGGGCGAGCGCTCGAACCTCGAGGCCGGCGTCGCGGGCGCCCGCCGCGTACGCCTCGGCCAGTCCGCCACAGAGGCTGTCCGTTCGCGGATGACCCAGGACGACCAGTACGTTCACGTCCGTCGACTCCTCGTTCGCCGCCTTTGGTGTTCCGACTTTCCACCGATCCGGGACCGGCTCCGAGCGGGGCTCACTCCCGGCGGGGAACCTCGTGGCGACCGAAACCGTAGCGCAGCCGGTTCGCCAGCCGCCGCGAGAACCGACCCTCGTCGGCCCGCGAGCCGAACCGCTCGGCAAGTGCCGTGTAGATCAACGGCACCGGCACCTCCTGTTCGAGACCCTCCTGGACCGTCCAGGTGCCGGTCGAGCCGCCCTCGATCCGATCCGCGACGTCCCCGAGGTCGGAGCCCTCCTCGCGGAACGCCTCCTCGCAGAGCTCGAGCAGCCACGAGCGGATCACCGCGCCGTTGTTCCACACCCCCGAAACGGCCTCGAGATCGAGGTCGTAGCGGCCCTCGTGGAGCAGCTCGAACCCCTCGCCGTAGGCCTGCATCAGCGCGTACTCGACGCCGTTGTGGACCATCTTCACGTAGTGGCCCGATCCCGCCTCGCCCATGTGGGCGTGGCCGTCGGGACCGGTGGCGACGGCGTCGAACGCGGGAGTCATCTCCTCGTACGCGGATTCGGGGCCGCCGACCATCAGCGAGAAGCCCAGCTCCGCGCCCGCGGGGCCGCCCGAGGTGCCACAGTCGAGGTACGCAGCAGGACAGCTCTCGGCCCGCCGGATCGTGTCCTGGAAGTAGGAGTTGCCGCCGTCGACCACCACGTCGTCGTCGTCGAGGTGGGGCGCGAGCTCCTCGAGGGTCGCGTCGACCGGCGCGCCCGCGGGAACCATCAGCCAGATGCGCTTCTTTTCGCCCAGCCGCTCGGCCAGATCCGTGATCGAGTCGGCGGGGTCGGCGCCCGCGTCCGCGGCCGTCGCGACCGCCTCGGCCTCGAGGTCGAAGGCGACGACGTCGTGGCCCGCCTCGAGCACCCGCCGTGTCACGATCTGTCCCATCCGTCCCAGTCCGATGACGCCCAGTTGCATACGCCCGGATGCGGGGGGAGGTGAGGTAGTGGTTGTGATTCGGCGGCGGCTCGAGAAGAGAGGCGGCCGCCGCTGCGGGCGGCCGTCGGTCCGACCGGCGGGTTACTGCAGGGGCTCCTCGACGTGCGCCCAGCCGATCGCGTCGAGAACGACGACGCGGTCGTCGTACCTGACGTAGACGCCGTTGTACCCCTCCTCGGCGTCGTGGTACGGCAACGACCGGCGGATGACGTCGACGATCTCCCACGCGCCGTCGTCCTCGAGGGTCACGTGCTCCCACTCCTCGCGCGCGTCGCCGCGGATCGCCCGGTCGATCGCCCGCCGAGCGCCGGGGATCGCCCGCAGCTGTTCGCTCGAGACGTCGATGACGGTCGCGGACGGCGGGATCTCCTCGACGATGCGGGCGCCGATGTCGGCGCTCGAGCGCGCGTCGGCGTCGCGGGAGCGCCCGGACTGGAGTGCGTATCCGGCTGCGGCCGCGGTCCCCACCACGAGCAGCGAGATGGCAACGTCCTTGCCCTTGATCACCATGGGTTCACGTTACAGTAATCGGCTAAGTATCTTTCCCGACAATATTCAATTCTGAGAACTTCGCCGTCGTATAATGTCTTCTCGGTGAAGATTATACAGGGATCTGGCACGTCCGCGGCTCAGAACAGGTACGCCGCGTTCGTGGTGATCAGCCCCGCGACGACGAGCAGCCCGACCGCGACGACGGCCGCCGCGCGAAACACCGGGAGCGCCTCGTGTGCGGGCTCGCGGAGCTTCTTCCCGTTGAGCCCCGACTCGAAGCGGCTCGCGCCGATCTCGACGAGGGCGGCCAGCACGAGCCAGAGGACGACCATCAGGAGGACGAGCTGGCCGTTCGGCGACGTGAACAGGTCCGGACCGGTGCCGCCGCCGATGCTGTAGCCGGTGCCCGCCATGTGTCCGCCTGTCAGCAACAGGACGACGGCGCTCGCCCGCGAGATCGTTGTCAGCTTGCTCGAGAGCGTCTCGAGCGGCTTCGTCGTGTTGAACGCCCCGTCCCGGGCCAGCGGCAACACGACCAGCGCGACGTAGAAGACGCTCCCGGCCCAGATCGCGGCGAACACCAGGTGGGCGGTTCGCGCCAGCACGTGGGCGAGGAGATCGATCATACGCGCCACGTCGGAGACGGTCGGTATCAGCTTTGCGACTCGTTTCGATCCTGCCCTCCCGAACCGAGGGTCGGCGTGAGGTGGGACCCGCGCAGGGGTCGCGCTCCCGTGGGCTACTCGAGCCACTCCGGCGACCACTCGGCGATGCGCCGGCGGAGCAGCGCGTAGCCGAGCGAGACGGCCACCCCGCCCGCGACCGCCGCGGCGAGTACCCCGTCGAAGACGACGAGGGCGGGCACCGCGAGGACGACGGCCAGCGCGGCGTCCTCCGGCGCGCCGTCGTACCGAACCCACCGCCGGGGACGGATCCACCGCCCTCGCAGGTGGTCATAGACGGCCCGCTCGGTGGGATTGCTCCAGGGGTTCATCTCGAGGCCCCCGCCGAGGGCGTCGCTCGCCGCGTGGAGCCACGCCGCGCCGAAAAACGCGGCGACGGCGACGGAGGTGCTCGAGGGTGCGACGGCGGCGACCCCCGCCGCGAGCACCGCCGGAGCGGCGCCGAGGACGGGGAAGTGGAGGGTCCGCCGGTGGGTGAGGACGACGTCGAGGTCCGGGGCGATCCCCCCGAGGAGTGCACCGACCGCCAGCGGCGCCGCGAGTTCGGGCGAGACGTGCGCGAGCGGCGCGACCACCGCGAGCGCGGCGAACGCGTGGGTCGTCGCCATCATGGGTTCGTTCTACGCGGCCGAGGGAAAAAAACGGTAGGCGAACCGGACAGCCGCGATTCGACGACGAATCGCACCGTCCGCGGCCGGACGCCGCCGACGTTCTCGTGTCACCGCCGGGCGATGACCGCAGCGATCGCGCCGCCGATCCCGCCGAACGCCACCGGGTAGACGACGCCGGCGACTCCAACCGCGGTGATCGCGTCCGGCGCGACCGTCCCCTCGCCGATCGCGTATCCGAACGCGACCACGCCGAGGACCGCGAGCGGGAGGTAGCCGAGGACGACCAGCGCGCCGCGGAGCCCGCCGTCTTCGAGGGTTCTGGCGCTCGAGGCCGTCGCAACCGCGAACCCCGCGCCGAGGAGCGCCAGCGGCGGCAGCAGGTACAACAGCGCGAGCGAGCCGCCGTCCGCGCTCGCAACGAAGTTCTGCGTTCGCGTTCCGGCGAGCGCGGGGAGTTCGGTGTCGACGAAGTGAGCGTTGTAGAACAGCCAGCCGACCGCTTGCCAGGAGGGGATCGGCTCGCCTCCGAACAGCGCGGCGACGAAGTTGAACGCCTCGAGGCGCTCGTCGACGCTCCCGCGCTGGGTGAGGTAGGTGAGGAGGTAGCCGAGCGCGTAGGCGGCGGCCCCGCCGAGTGCGCCGGCACCGGCGGTCGTCCGGTCGAATCTGGGGGACATACGCCCCTCCTTTCTACGAGTCTGCTAAGTACTTGGTGTCTCGCCGCCGGGCTCGAGTCACCGTGGCGCGGCGTACACGTCGGTCCCGGCCGCTAGACGCCGGGGACGCCGACCGCGCCGAACTCGGTGAGGCCGACGAACGCGAGCAGGTACAGCGCGATCAGCACCGTCACCCACGCGACGAGGGCGATCATCGCCGCGGCGGTCCACCCCGCGGGGTACCGGAAGTTGATCACCGCGATGTAGGCGAGCAGGGCGAGCAGCGGCCCCAGCAGCGGGATCCACCCCACGAAGAAGCCGACGATCGCCCAGATGATCGCCCCTAACAGCGCGGTGACGATCGCGTGATCGTAGTCGCCGGCGCCGACAATTACGCGCGCGCCGACGTAGATGCCGACTGCGCCGATGAGCAGGCTCACGAGGAACACGACGAGTGATGCGACGACCATACGTTCCGTGCACCAGAGAGAGGGAATAGTCTCGTGCTTGCACGTTCCGTCTAGGCGGGAGTTAACTCGAGATCGGATACCTCCACCGGTCTCGCACGGCTCGAGCCCCGGTTCGGATCGGTCGGCTCTCCGAGATCAGTCCAGGTTCTCGCCCTGGTAGCTGCCGTCGTAGATTTCCTCGTGGTCGGCCTCGGCGAACACCAGCTGGGCGATCCTCGCGCCGCGCTCGAGTTCGATGTCGTGGTGGACCTGCAACAGCCCCTCGCCGCGGCCCTCGTAGCCGGCGTCCCAGACGGCGGTGTTGAGCATACAGGAGTTGCGCATCAGCGACGAGCGGGGGTAGACGAAGCCGACGTGTCCCTCCGGAATCGCGATCCGCTCGCGGTAGCGGGCGACGTAGGTGCCCTCGGGGAGGTAGTAGGTGTCGGGCGCTTTCCGGTCGAGTTGCTCGAGCGGGCGGGCGACCCGGTCGCCGATCTCCGTGCCGTCGGCGGTGATGCGGCCGGGCTCGAGCTGGTCGAAGACGACGTCGAGGGTGAGGTCGACGCCGTTGGGCTGGACCTGGTCGGCTGCGGTCGGGGAGACGTGGTCGGCGACGAAGGCGCCGGAGCGGTACATGTTCCGAGAAGTCGGCGGAGTCGGGAAAAGCGTATCGCGTTCGAGCGGCCGAGGGAGGTGCTGGCACGTCCGACCGTGTCGCGCCCGTGCGGGTCCCCGGTCCACGTGGCCGTTCGTCCGATCCCGGCGCAATCCTTGCGCGAGAACGTCCGGTTCGGACGAATGTACATGGTCTTCCGCGACAGAACACGCTGGATTTATCACTCGGGGCGGCCGATATCCGGACGCTATGGGACAAACGCTTACGGAGAAAATTCTCGAGGACCACCTCGTCGAAGGCGAGCTCGAAACCGGCGAGGAGATCGGGATCGAGATCGACCAGGTACTGACCCAGGACACGACGGGGACGATGGTCTGGCTCCAGTTCGAGGCGATGGGACTGGACGAGGTCCAGACCGAGATCGCCGCCCAGTACTGTGACCACCAGACCTACCAGTTCGACTTCAAGAACACCGACGACCACCGCTTCCTTCGTTCTGCCGCCGGCACGTACGGCGCTCACTTCTCGCGCCCCGGCAACGGCATCTGTCACAACGTCCACCGCGAGAACTTCGCCGCGCCCGGTAAGACGCTGCTCGGCTCCGACAGCCACACACCCACGCCCGGCGGACTCGGCCAGCTCGCCATCGGCGCCGGCGGAATCGACGTCACCGTCGCGATGGGCGGCGCTCCTTACTACATCGAGATGCCCGAGGTCGTCGAAGTACGGCTGGAGGGCGAACTCCCGGAATGGGCCACCGCGAAGGACGTTATCCTCGAGATGCTGCGCCGGCTCTCCGTCAAGGGCGGCGTCGGCAAGATCCTCGAGTACACCGGCCCCGGCGCCGAGAGCCTCACCGCCCCCGAGCGGATGACGATCACCAACATGGGCACCGAGCTCGGCGCGACGAGCTCGATCTTCGGCACCGACGAGCAGACCGAGGACTACTTAGAGCGCGTCGACCGCGGCGACGAGTACGTCGAGCTCCAGCCCGACGACGACGCCGAGTACGACGACCAGATCGTCGTCGACTTAGACGACCTCGAGCCGCTGATCGCGACGCCGTCGATGCCCGACAACGTCGTCCCGGTCCGCGAGGTCGCCGGCACCGACGTCGAGCAGGTCATCATCGGCTCGTGTACCAACGGCGCCTACGAGGACATCCTCCCGGCCGCGAAGATGCTCGAGGGCCGCGAGGTCGACAAGAAGACCGAGATGATCGTCGCCCCGGGCTCCAAGCAGGCCTCCGAGATGCTCGCCCGCGAGGGGTGGGTCGCCGAGATGATGGCCGCCGGCGTCAACTTCTCCGAGGCCACCTGCGGGGCGTGTATCGGCATCGGCCACGTCCCCGCCTCCAACTCCGTCTCGCTGCGGACGTTCAACCGCAACTTCGAGGGCCGCTCGGGTATCGAGGACGACAACGTCTACCTCTGTTCGCCGGAGGTCGCCGCCGCCGCGGCGCTGGCCGGCGAGATCGTCGACCCCCGCGACCTGGCCGACGAACTCGGCGACCTCGAGGACCCTGGCTTCGAGCTTCCCGACGAGTACACCGGCTCGAAAGCCGACCTCATCAGCCCCGAGGAGGCCGTCGACGACGAGCTCGTCAAGGGCCCCAACATCGGCGACGTGCCGCTTCGCGACCAGCTCGCGGGCGACCTCGCCGGCGAGGCGCTGCTCAAGATGGGCGACAACATCACGACCGACCACATCATTCCCGCGACCCAAGACATCCTGATGTACCGGTCGAACGTCCCCAAACTGAGCGAGTTCACCCTCTCCCGCGTCGACGAGACGTTCGCCGAGCGCGCCCTCGAGGCCGACGGCGGCTTCCTCGTCGCCGGCGAGAACTACGGCCAGGGCTCCTCGCGCGAACACGCCGCGCTCTGTCCGATGTACCTCGGCGTCGAGGGCGTTCTCGCCCAGAGCTTCGCCCGAATTCACCGCGCGAACCTCTTTAACTTCGGGATCATCCCGCTGACGATCGACGAGGAGGCCTACGAGAACATCGACCAGGGTGACGAGATCGAGATCGTCGACGACGTCCGCGAGGCCGTCACGAGCGGCGCCGAGGAGTTCACCGTCCGCGTCAACGACGACTACGAGATCACGGCCCAGCTCAACGCCTCCGAGCGCGAACGCGACATCCTCGCCGCGGGCGGCAAGCTCTCCTGGACGAAAGACCAGGCGGAGGACTCCGGCGCCGCCACCGCCGACGACTAGCCGCGTTCGTCCCCTGCGTTTTTCGCTTCGGGTGTGGTCGGCGCCTCGAGGCGCCGACTCGCGACCGTCGGTCTGCGTTCTTCCGAGGTCGTGTCCGCCATCGGTTCGTGAGCCAAGTGTCAAGCATCACCCGGTCGAATACCGACCCATGAGCGTCATCGTCGAATTCACGGTTCCGACCGACGAGTTCCTGTTCGGCTCTACGCTGACGGCGAACTGCGACGTCGCCGTCTCGCTCGAGGAGATCATCCCGACGGACGCGACGACGATCCCGTACTTCTGGGCGACCGGCGCGGACCTCGAGGCGTTCGAGCGGCGGGCCCTCGCCGACCCGCACATCGACGCCATCACGCAGTTCGACCGGATCGACGACAGCGCGCTCTACCGGGTCGACTGGCACCACGACGACGTCGGCCTGCTCGAGGCACTCGTCGAGACGGGCGCGGTCGTTCTCGAGGCGTACAGCGAGGAGAACGCCGAGGCCAACCGGTGGAACTTCCGGGTCCGGTTCCCGAACCACGACCTCCTTGGACAGTTCTACAACGTCTGTACCGACCACGGGATCGCCATCACTATCGGCCGGGTCTACACGCTCACCGAGGCCTCCCGGGCCGGACGCGCGTTCGAACTGACGCCGGATCAGCGGGAGGCGCTCGTCCTCGCCGTCCGCGAGGGCTACTTCAAGGTTCCCCGGGAGACGGATCTCGGCGAGATCGCAGCCGAACTCGGCATCTCCCAGCAGGCGACCTCGAAACGGATCAGGCGCGGGGCGGACAAGGTGCTCCGGACGTCGCTGCTCTCGCCGGCGGAGTACCGGTAACCCCTCGAGCGCGCTCGAGAGGGTGACTGACGGCGTTCACTTCCGGCACCCGTGAGTGTACACCACATAAACTCGTTGTTATGCCCACCACAGGTTGCAACTGTCTCCCGACCGAACGCGATTTTGATGGCGGATCCACTCCCCACGACCGCGTTCGACGTGCTGGCCCATCCGGTGCGTCGACGCCTCGTTCGTCACCTGCACGACTACGAGGAGCGGTCGATCGCAGTCGACGACCTCGCGACAGCTCTCGCCGGTCGCGTTTCGAACGGTGCGGCGGCGACGCGCACACCCTCGTCCGCCGAGCGCCTCGAGATCGAACTCCACCACCTCCACCTGCCCAAGATGGCGGACGCGGGCGTCATCGAGTACGACCGGGCGAGCCACCGCGTCGTCGTCCGCGAGATTGGACCGGTCTACGACGTGCTCCGGCGGACCGTCCCCCTGGAACCGGCCGCCGAGCGGTGTGAGTGAGCCGGTCCCTCCTCCTTACTCCCGGTCGAACCGGTCGCAGGCGAACATCCCGATCTCGTGGTCGGTTTCGCCCTCGAGCGCGAGGTCGGCCAGCACCTCGCCCATCGCGCTGGCGAACTTGAACCCGTGTCCCGAGAAGCCGGCGCCGACGACGACCCGCGGCCGGTCGGGCAGCGTGTCGACGACGAAGTGCTCGTCGGGCGTATTCGTGAAGAGACACGTCTTGAGGCGCATCGTCGGCCCCGTCCCCGTCGGGAAGTACCGCTCGGCGAACTCGCGAAGGACGCGCTCGTCCTCGCGGGTCGGCTCGCGGTTCATGGTCTCGGGGTCGACGGCCTCCTCGCGATGGTGGTACTTCCCGAACTTGAAGCCGGGGACGCCGTAGACGGGGAAGCCGTAAAACCGTCCCTCGGGGACCTGCAGGTTCCAGACGGGGTGGCTATCCGGCGTGAAGTGCGCCGGTTCCTCGGGCTGGAGCCACGCCAGCACCTGCCGCTCGGGGACGAGCACGTCAGCGAGGTCGTCGACGAACCGCCCGGTCCACGCGCCCGCGGTGAACACGATCGAGTCGGCCTCGTAGCTCCCGCGGTCGGTCTCGACGCGAACGCCGTCGGCCGTCGACTCCCACTCGAGGACGCGCTCTCGCGCCCGGATCGTCGCCCCCCGGTCGTGGGCGCGGTCGACGTGGGCGACGATGCACCGCTCGGGGACGAGGAAGCCCCCCTCGGGCTGGTAAATCCCCTCGTACCCCTCGGGGAGGTCGTAGCCCGGAAACCGCTCGCGGATCTCGGCGGCGGTCAGGCGCTCGTACTCGAGACCGTGTTCCTCACACGAGCGCTCTGACCCGTCCACGAGCGGGTCGTCGGGCGGTCCCGCGTCGATCGACCCCGTCCGGTAGAGCAGTTTGCGGTCGTGCTCGGCCTCGAGGTCGTTCCACCGCTCGTAGGCGCGCCGGAGCAACGGAACGTAATCCGGGCCTTCGTAGTACGCCAGGCGAATGATCCGGGTGATGCCGTGCGAGGAGCCGTAGCCGTGGGGGACATCGTAGCGCTCGAGGCCGAGGACGTCGACCCCGCGGTCGGCGAGTTCGGCGACGGTCGCGCTGCCCATCCCGCCGACGCCGACGACGATGACGTCGTACCGGTCGCTCATGACCGCCGGTACGTCGACCGGCGCCAAAGCGTTTCCCGCTCACGGGTCCCGTTTGCGCGCCGCTCGTTCGCGCAGCCGCCGTTTCTGCCGTCGCTCGCTCACGTGATCGAGCCCGTCGGCCAGCTCGTCGCGCACGTCAGCTTCGAAGGCGACGACGTCCTCGAGGAACGTCCCGGAGAACTCCTCGACCAGCTCGAACGTCCACTGGTCGCTGATCGCGCCCGCGGGGAGGTGGTCGTCCCGCAGCGCGTCGGCCCGCTCCTCGTGGCCTGCCTCGCGGAGGCGCTCTTCCGCGTCGGCGATCCGATCCATGGCGTGGCCGAGTTCGTGGTGGAACGCGAGGAGGGTCCCGTGGGCGCGGTGAACGTACTCGGTCCCTAGCTGGAGGTCGTGGAGCGCGGCTTCCTCGGCGTCGCTCAACTCGAGGTCGTCCGGATCGGTCACCATACGCGCACCGACCACGAGGGCGGTGATAAACGGCGGCGGTGACGAACCGTCGCGGGCCGGCAACGCGCGCCGATTCACGCACCCGTCAGAGAGACCCTGTCGGCCGAAATGACGTTCGTCGTCCGCGCGAGTCACGGAGTAATCCGTCGGAGTTCGCACCGAACGCGGTCGCCGAGGTCGAGTACGCGTACTGGCGCCGCTTCAGTCGCCGACGCGAGAGGCACGGCTATATGTGTCTCCGGTGTCGTGTCTCGAGCATGATCCGTGTTTCCGGACCGTCGCTCGCGGCGGGCGCGGTCGGCGGTCTCGCGAACGCCGGCGTCGTCCTCGCGCTGTACGCCCGCGGGGGGTATCCGGCGCTCGAGTCAATCGCTGAAATCGGGTCCCTCGCGGCGACGGCGTTCGCCCTCGGGTTCGCGGCGCTGTTCGTCTCGGCGCACACCCGGCTGGTCTCCCCGGCGCTCGGTTTTTTCGCCGCCCTCGCCGGCGCCACGTCCCTCGAACTCACCTCGCCGATGCCCGAGTGGAGCGAACTCGGCGAGTACGTGATCGTCGAGGGACCGATCCACGCCGCCAGCTACGCGAACACGTGGTACGTCTGGTTCGCGCTGTTGCTGGTCGCGGGAACCGTCGAGTTCGCGGTCCGGCGCGGGTACGGGATCGGCGACCGGCGACTGCGACACCTGCCCGCGCTCCCGCTCTCGCGGCCCGCCCTCGTCGGAACCGTCCTCGGAGCATCCGGGCTCGTCGGCGCTGCGACGACGGCGCTGGTGATTCGATCCGGAATCCGCCCGACGGCGGCCGCACTGGTGGTCTTCGTCGTCGCGACCGCGGTCGCCGCCGTTCCGCTCGCGGCGCTGCTCGCCAGGGGGCTGCTCGCGCCGGCCGCCCTGTTCGCGGCGCTGGTCCCGTACTTCCTCGCCGTCGAAGTGTTCGTCACGACCGATAGCCCGGTGCACATCCTCCTGTTCGGCCCCTACGCGGTCGTCCTCGTCGCCGTCTGGGCGCTCGAGGCGGCGCTCAGGTCGCGACTCCGGGGGTGGGACGGCGGTCGATTCGTCGGCCGGGAACCGGTGTGAGAGGCGGATCGGCCCCGCTGGCCGCCGTTTTCAGTCGGCCGTCGAGAAACGCGAACACCTCGACCGTGGCAGTTTATTTATGCACGCACGTCGTTGACAGCGCACATGTCATCGGTACGCCTCGAGCGCGCTCTCAGTCGCGCCCGTCACGCCGCGATCGGTGCGGGGATCGGCGCCGCGATCGGCGGTCTGTACAGTCGAAACGCCGCGAGCACCGGCGCCGCCGTCGGCGCGCTGGTCGGCGCGACCATCGGCGAGAAGCGGGTGTCGGCCCGCTCCCGCGTCGATCGGATGCTCGAGGATCGGCAGACGGAGTGATCGCGGCGGCGCTGACCGACTCGAGCCCGCTTCCGGAAACCGATTTTCGCCGCCCGGTCAGTACCGGACGACGTCGCCGAGCGACGGCGCTGTCGCCGCGTAGCCGTCGTCGGCCAGCGCCGCCGCGAACGCCGCACAGCGGTCGCCGTGGACGACCGCTATCGTCGCGTCCCGGTAGGACTCGAGGAACGACTCGAGGCCCGCCCGGTCGGCGTGCGCGGAAAAATCGTAGGCCTCGACCCGGGCGCTGATCGGCATCACCCGGCCGTCGATCTCGGCGCTGCCGGTCTCGAGCAGTTCGCGGCCGGGGGTTCCCTCGACCTGGTAGCCCGTCAGCGCGATCTTGTTGACCGGATTGGTTCGGATCTCGGGGACGTACGTCATCGCGGGGCCGCCATGGAGCATCCCGCTGGTCGTGACGATCACGGTGTTCTGCTCGGCGATCCGTTTGCGCTGGCCGTCGCGACCGTCGACGAACCGGGCGTTCCCCTTCGCCCGTCGCAGGCGGTCGGGGTCGCGCAGGAACCCCCGGTTGCGCGGGCGCAAGAACAGTTCGGTGACCCGCTTTCCCATCCCGTCGACGTAACACTCGAGGCCGTGGCGCTCGCAGAGACAGAGCATCTCCTGGGTGCGGCCGATGGCGAAGGCGGGGACGACGACGGTGCCGCCCTCCCAGAGGGTCGTTCGCAGGCTCTCGGCGAACTCGCGTTCGATCTCCGCGCGGGGACGGCGGGTCGTCTCGGCGTAGGTGCTCTCGCAGACGACGATATCGGCGTCGGGACGGGCCGTCGTTCCCGCGACGAGCTGTTGGTCTTCGGTGTGAAAGTCGCCGGTGTACAGCAGGCGGGTGTCGCCGTCGCTCACGAGGACGTGGGCGCTGCCGGGGATGTGGCCGGCGTCGAAGAACGTCACCTCGTAGCCCGCGGCGGTGAAGGGCTCGCCGTAGCCGTGAGTTTCCGACACCTGGGTGAGCCGGGCGAGTTCGGCCTCGGTGAACGGGCAGTTGTAGGTTCCGCCGTGCAACTCGAGGGTGTCCCGCGCCAGCACCATCGCGAGGTCGTACGTCGGGGGCGTCCAGTGGACGGGCGGTCGGGCGTCGCCCGAGAGGAGCGTCGGCAGGGAGCCGACGTGGTCGAGGTGGCCGTGGCTGACGACGACCGCGTCGGGGTCGACGTCGCCGACCGGAAACGCCGGCGGGTTGCCGGAGTCCATTCCGAAGTCGAGCAGGAGCGAATCGTCGACGAGGATCGCACTGCGGCCGATCTCGCCCGCGCCGCCGCAGAACTCGAGTTTCATCGTCGCCGCCGGCTCGTCCGCCGGTCGTTCATCGGTCCGCGCCCCGCCGAGTGGCGACGCCGAGCAGGTAGACGTCGAGCAGGCAGACGAGGACGACCGCGAGGGGGACGGCCACGTCGGCGTAGTTCACCGCGTCGAACTGGAGGGCGGTGACGACGAACGGCGAGCCGGGATCGAACGCCCCCGACAGCGAGCGCGCGCTCAGAAAGCCGATCGCGAGGACGTAGAGCCCGAACCAGATCGCCCCGCGTTTCCAGTATCCGAGATAGCAGTGGCCGGCGCCGGCGACCAGCACCGACAGCGGATACGCGGGCCAGATCGGTCGGGTGGAGCCGCTCATTCCTGTTCCTCGTACTGAGTGGGGAGTACGGTAACGTACTTGAGTCGTGCGATCGTGTCGGCGTCGAGAGCGGTCTCGTCGCTGACCGCCTCGAGCGAGCTGACCGCGCTCTCGAGGGTGCCGGTCGGGACCGGGGACTCGCCTCGAGCGAACTCGGTGGTGGCGCGACACAGCGCGACCGGGAGGGACCGGTCGGCGGGCGTGAGCGCCTCGGTGACGGTCGTGCTGACCGCCGGCGAGGACCGGTTCGCGGGAGCGATACCGTCGTGGAGGTCGTGTTTTGGCATCTCAATCACCTGGTGTCGGCGCGGGGACGTCCTCGCTGACGACGTTCTCGGTCCAGGTTCCCCGCAGGAACCAGGCCGCCGTCGTGAGCGCCGAGAGGACGTAGGAGATGGCGATGGCGTACCAGACGCCGTAGACGCCCATGTCGAAGTAGACGATCCCGACGGCGGCGACGGGAATGCGGTACACCCACAGCTCCTGGATCGAGAGCACCATCGCCGCGCGGGTCGAGCCGCTGCCTCTGAGCCCGCCCAGCAGCATCTGGAACACCCCGAGGAAGACGTAGGAGGGGCCGGCGATCAGGATGTAGGCGGCGCCGTACTCGACGACCTGACTCGAGTCCTCGCCCTCGATGAAGAAGGCGGTGATCTCGTGGGCCAGCGGGTAGGCGACGGCGACCACGACGGCGAAGACGGCCACGATGACGATCGAACTGAGCGTGACCGCCCGCTTGGCCCGGTCGACCTGTTCCGCGCCGAGGTTCTGGCCGACGACGGTTTCGGTCCCGCGGGCCAGCCCCAGCGCCGGCAGGAACATCAGCGAGGAGAGCCGGTTGACGATGCCGTAGGCCGCGACGGCTTCCGTGCCGGCGAGCGCGATCAGCGCCGTGAGGACGGTGATGCCGAACGCCCGAAAGCCCTGCTCGGTCGCGATGGGCGCGCCGATGTCGAGGATCTTCCTGACCGTTTCGGGCTTGAGCCACAGATCCGACAGGGAGGGCTCGAGCCCGACCCGGCCGGAAAAGAGCAGGTACATCCCGGCCACCGCGGCGACGCCGCGCGAGAAGACCGTCGCGATTGCCGCCCCCTCGACGCCGTAGCCGTCGAAGCCGGTGGCGGCGTACAGCGAAGACTCGAGGCCCGTCGCGCCGACCCAGGCGAAGACGGGGTTCTCGCTGAAGCCGAGGATCAGGAACGGATCGAGGACGACGTTGAGCAGGACGCTGATCCCCATCAGGTACAGCGGCGTTCGGGTGTCGCCCCAGCCCCGCGAGAGGGCGTCGAAGATGAAAAACCAGAACATGAAGCTCACGCCGAGGAAGACGATCCGGGTGTAGGAGACCGCGTAGACGTAGGCGTCGGTGCCGGGTTCGGCCCCCACGAGCCGGATCAGCCACGGCGACGTGAGGTAGCCGATCGCGGCGAACACGACCGCGACGATCGTGACGAACGAGAGCGTCTGACCGGCGACGTGGTGCGATCGAGTAAAATCCTTCGCGCCCTTGTACTGGGAGACGAGGACCGTGCCGGCGACGGTCAGCCCGCCGCCGACGCTGACCATCAGGAAGACGATCGCCCAGGAGTACGACAGCGCGGCGACCGCGTCGCTGCCAAGCCGGCCGACCCAGTAGGTGTCGGCGAGGTTGTACCCCACCTGGAGCATCTGCGAGAGGACGATCGGCGCCGACAGCACCATCAGTGGCGTGAACAGTTCGCCGTCGGTGACGTTCACCGAGCGGTCCGTCTTCTTGCTCATTCGGCGGCGTCACCGCCCGCCCCCTCCGCCGCGGACGATTCCCGTTCGTCGCCGTCCGCCAGTTCGTCATCGTCTCGGCGATCGTTTCCGCCGTCGTTCGCCCCGCCGCCGCTGCCGCCAGCCGATGTGAGGTCGACCGGCAGCGTCGTCTCTCCGACCAGCAAATCGTCGATGATCTCGGCGGTCGCCGCCGACCGGACCTGCTCGAGGTAGGCGTCCCGGCCGATCGTCAGCTGGCGGATGCGCGCGCCGTCGAAGGCGGCGATCAACAGCGCCGCCATCTCCGTCGTGTCGTGGTCGCGAAAGTCGCCGGCCTCGATACCCGCCTCGAGGATCTCCTCGAGGGTTTCGCGGAGCCGGTCGTCGCTCTTTCGGAGCTGTTCGCGGTAGCGCTCGTTGTACGGCGCCTGGGTGCGCAACTCGAGTAACGCGGTGTGAAACGAGGTGCGCTCGGCGTCGTCGGGGCTGTAGAGGAACCAGTCGACGAACGTCGCCAGCCGCTCGATCGGCGGCAGGTCGCGGCTCTCCTCGACGCGCTCGTCGAAGCGCTCCAGGAGGTACTCGATGAAGTCGGCGACGAGGTCCTCCTTGGAGTCGTAGTGGTAGAACAGCAGGGACTTGCTCTTGTCGGTGCGGTCGGCGATGTTCTGTGCCGTGAGATCCGTGTAGCCGTGTTCGCAGAGGGCCTCGTAGGTCGCAGTCATAATCGCTTCGCGGGCGCTCGTATCGGTCACTAACTGACTAGTTAGTCAGGAAACTCAAAGATGTTTCGCTTCGAAGGCTTCTCTCGAGAACGTGACCGTACCGCAGGCCCGCGAGTCGATCGGAGGTTTCGCTACCGACGGTAGCGCTGCACGCCGAAGCGTTCGTAGCCGCCGTAGGCGATCTCGAGCGAGCCTATCCACCAGTTCCACCGGTCGGCCGGCTCGCCGTCGGGGGCGTCGGTCAGCTCCTCGAGGACGACCGCGTTCGTCAGTTCGCTCCCGACGTCGGCGGCGTACCGCCCCGAATCGTCGAGGTCGGCCGCCTGGCGGGCGACGACGCGGGCTTGGCCGTCGGTTCCGCCGAAGGCCTCGCGGAGGCGTGCCTCGAGCGGCTCGGGGTCGATGCTCACGGGCGGGAGTAGGTGTGGGAAGTACTTGGTTCGGACGGGTCGGGCGGACTCGAGGTTACCGTATGACTCCACGCACCAGCCGAATTCGGTGGCCGGGAGTTCGTGTCCGTCACGTCCGTGACGGACCGAACGACTCGGGGGAGGGCAGGGCCTGGCGCAATCACCGCGAGCGAACGATAGCGCGGCACGAAGTGCCGCGAGACGGCGAACGGCGCCAGCCGTGAGCCAGTGAGCGAGCGGGCCGACGACTGACCCAGAAGCCGCGCGTCGCGCGCCTGTCGGGGAGGGAGGAGGCTTTTGATCGACCTTTTGTCGAGGGACAGCGCGCTCGCGGCGGGAATCCCACCGCGAGCGCGCCAGACCGCAGCACAAAAGGTCGATCGACGTATTTTTGACCGCCGGACGATTTCTCCCGTCCATGGCAAGTTTCACTATCGTCGTTGGCGACCCCGAATCGGGGGCGTCACACCAGTTCGAGGCGGAGGATCAGGACGCGAACCGGTTCATCGGCAAGTCGATCGGCGACATCGTCGACGGCAGCGCGGTCGGCCTCGACGGATACACGCTCGAGATCACCGGCGGCTCCGACGACGCTGGGCGCCCGCTGAACGGCACCGTCGCCGGCGCGAACCTCAAGGAAGTGCTGATGAAGGGGCGCCAGACGGGATACAAACCCCGACGTGATGGCGAGCGCCGCCGCATCACCGTCCGCGGCCGCGAGGTCTCCGACGCCGTCGCCCAGATCAACACCTCGGTCGCCGAGTACGGCGAGACGTCGATCGACGACCTGCTCGGCGAGGACGACGAGTAACCCCTCCTCTTTCGATGGCAGACCACGTCTCGAGCGATCACCCGTCGGTCCATACCGTCCGGGCGACGCTCACGGAGACCACCACCGGGTACAAACTCGAGATCCCCGCCGACGACCGCGACCGGTTCGAGGTCGACGAGGTCGTCCGGGTCGTCGTCGAGGGCGACGAGCTGTTCGCCCGCGTCGAGCGGGCGCTGACCGGCGAGGAGCTGGCGATCCCCGGCGTCTACGAGACGCCCGGCGCGGCCCGCGACCCGCGCGAGGGCGTCGACCGCCTCGCGGCCTGGGTGAGCGACCGGGGGGTCCGGGCGGGCGGCTCCGTACTCGTCGACGTCGTCGAGTCCGGCTTTCTGTACGGACTCCGAAAACCGGGCGAGAGCGCCGTGTACACGGCTCGAGAGCCGCCGGCGGACAGCCTGTCGGCGATCGCCGAGGACCTCGAGGAGCGGTGAGCGCCGCCGTCAGCGGGCCGTTTAATCGGCGGAACAGTCACGACAACTAACAGGTCGGACCGACCCGACTGTTGTCACCATCGCTCACAGCGTTTATCTCCGTTCGGATATTCTCTCTACTCGATCAATGACGCGCCCGACTCGTGAGCGAGAGCGAACTGTAGAGACGGACCACCAGGAGGACGAACGAGAGGGCGCCCGGAGCTGTCCCGAGTGCCAGTCGGACGCGCTCACCAGAAGCGCGGACGGAAGCGAACTGAGCTGCGAGCTCTGCGGGCTGATCCTCGAGGAGGAGTCGATCGACCACGGGCCGGAGTGGCGTGCGTTCAACCACGCCGAACGCCAGAGCAAGTCCCGCGTCGGCGCGCCGACGACCCAGACGATGCACGACAAGGGGCTGACGACGACGATCGACTGGAAGGACAAGGACGCCTACGGCCGGTCGCTCTCCTCGGACAAGCGCAGCCAGATGCGCCGCCTGCGCAAGTGGCAAGAGCGCATCCGAACCAAGGACGCCGGCGAGCGCAACCTGCAGTTCGCGCTCAGCGAGACCGACCGGATGGCGTCGGCGCTGGGCGTGCCGCGCTCGGTTCGGGAGGTCGCGAGCGTGCTCTACCGGCGCGCGCTCGAGGAAGACCTCATCCGCGGCCGGTCCATCGAGGGTGTCGCGACCAGTACGCTGTACGCCGCCTGCCGGATGGAGGGCATCCCGCGCAGCCTCGAGGAGGTGTCGGCGGTCTCGCGGGTCGACCGCAAGGAGATCGGGCGCACCTACCGGTACATCGCCCAGGAGCTCGGCCTCGAGATGGAGCCCGTCGATCCGAAGAAGTACGTCCCGCGGTTCTGCTCGGAGCTCGGCTTGCCGGAGGAGGTCCAGTCGAAGGCCAACGAGATCATCGACATCACGACCGAGCAGGGGCTGCTCTCGGGGAAGTCGCCCACGGGGTACGCCGCGGCGGCGATCTACGCCGGCTCGCTGCTGTGCAACGAGAAGAAGACCCAGCGCGAAGTCGCGGACGTCGCCCAGGTCACCGAGGTCACGATCCGCAACCGCTACCAGGAGCAGATCGAGGCGATCGGCGTCTACGAGTGACCGGCGCCGCCGGCCCATAGGAGCGGGATCGAAATCCCGTCGTCGTCGTCCTCGTCGTCAGTATCGTCGTCATCACTCTCGACGTCGTCAGTATCGTCCTCGTCGTCGGTGTCGCCCTCGTCCGTCTCGTTCTCGCTTCCGTCCGCGGTGTCGTTGCCGTCGTCTGCCGCCGAGTCGTCGTCGCTCGCGTCGCCCCCGTCGCTCGAACCGTCGTCGCTTTCGCTCGAGTCGCCGTCGGACGGGGTTCGGTCGGTCCCGAGTCCCTCGTCGAAGACGTCGGTCTCGAGGGTGTCCTCGTGGGTCAGTTCCTCGAGTGGAACGGTGACCGCCTCGCCGGTCGGTAGCTCGACGACCGCGTAGAACTCGATCCGGAGCTCGGAGACCTGGTGGCCGTGAACGCCGTCGTCGAGGTGTGTCACCCACCACTCGTCGAGGCGGGTTGCGTCGATCGCCGTGGTGGCCTCGAGGGTTTCGGTCTCGCCGCCGCCGATCACGTGCGTGTCGTGGGTTGCCCCCGAACCGACGTCGACGTCGTTCATCGTGATTTCGTAGCCGAGTTCGGTGATCACGTACGGTTCGTCGTTCGGATTGTAGACGACGAACGCGGTCTCGATCGGCGTCTCGGACTCGCTGACGTCGCCCCACTCGCCGGTGGTTTCGTTGACGTAGAGGACGGGATCGTCGATCAACGGCTGGTTCGCGTTCACCGGCCGCGTCTCCGTCGAGTTGAACTCGCCGATGACGTCCGTCTCGATCCCGTGTTCGTGGGTGAGTTCGCCCTCTCGTCCCAGCCGGTCGGAGCTCACCGTCGCGTCGACCGCGACCGTCGTCCGCTCGCCGGCGTCGACGTGGCTCACCCACCACGCGGGAATCGCGCCGTTGTCCAGATCCGTCGTCAGCGGAACCGTCGAGTTGCCGGTGCCGACGGTGACGCCGCGGCGCTCGCCCCGGGCCATGTCGACGTCGTTCATCGCGAGCGCGTACGAGACGGAGACGTCGTCGGTGTCGACGCCGATCGGGTTCGGATTCGAGACGACGAGTTCCGTCTCGACGGCCGTCGAGTCCTCGGTGACCTCGCCGAACGTGTTCTCCAGTCCCACGACCGACGGCACGCCGAGAAGGCCTCCCGCGACCGCGCCGCCGAGGGTGACGAGGAGGAGCACGCCAATCGTCGCGAGCGCTCGTAACTTCGAGCCGAAAAACGCCGCTCGAACGCGACTCATACCCTCGATCCTCGCGCGAGCAGTATACGTTTTCCGTTACGTACGATCGAGATGACACTCTCGATGGGTGATACGACGCTCCGGCGAGTACGCTCTCTGTGCGGCCGGCCTCGAGAAAGCCGAGACTACCACGCGCTCGTGACGTTCAGCCGCTCGATAACAATGTCGCACTCGACGGAAGTACCGCCAATGGTTACCACAGCGTCGCGGATGTTCGATCGGGCTCGGCTGACGGCAAAACGCGTCCCCTACGTTCGCCGCCTCGCGTGGCGAAGCGGCCGACTCGCACACCACACGTACCCGACCCTCAGACGGCGGGCGCGGGCGACGGGAGGTACCGAAACCGCCGCCCGGTCGAACGCGGCGGCGATCCACCACCGGGGGACGGCGGTCCCGTCGTACCCGTACCCCGAGACGCCTGACGAGCCGCTGGCGCTCGAGCCCGCGGGGGGTTGTGTGAACCCGGTGTTGACGGCCGCGGACGTCACCGACTACGGCGCCGTCGACTACGTCGCAGACCCGTTCCTGTACGTTACGGGGGCCGAGGAGTGGCACATGTTCTTCGAGGTGTTCAACCGCGAGGCCACGCCGGACGCGGCGATCGGCCACGCGACGAGCCCCGACGGCGGGCTGCACTGGGAGTACGACGGGATCGTGCTCAAAACCGACGAGCACCTCTCGTTTCCGTACGTTTTCGCCTGGAACGGAACCCACTACATGGTCCCCGAGGCGGGCGGGCCCGACGGCACGACGGTCACCCTCTACGAGGCGGTCGAGTTCCCGCGGCGCTGGCGGCCCGTGGCGACGCCGGTCTCGAGCGACCACGGCACCGACGACACCGTCGTCTTCCGGTGGGAGGACCGCTGGTGGGCGATCGTGGGCGACTCCGTCTACGCGAACCGGCTGCACGTCTACCACAGCGACTCGCTGGTGGCGGACGACTGGACGCCCCACGCGGGCAACCCAGTCGTCACCGATCGCCCGGCGGCGACCCGCCCGGCCGGCCGCCCGATCGTCCGCGAGGACCGGATTCTCGTCTTCTACCAGGACTGCACCGACCGGTACGGGGGCGCCGTCCGCGCGTTCGAGATCACCGACCTCTCCCCGACGACGTACGTCGACCGGCCGCGCCTCGAGGCGCCGCTGCTCGCGGGGACCGGCGACCGATTCGGCTGGAACTCCGGCGCGATGCACCACGTCGACCCCTGGTACACGGGAGAAGGCTGGCGCTGTGCCGTCGACGGCAACGTCGGCTTCGGGCGCAGCGTCCTCTCCGATCAGCACTGGGCGATCGGGATGTACGTCTCCGCCGAGTAGCGTTCTGGCGCGCCGAGCGCGTTCGAGTCGCGACCGCCGCCGCTCGAGGGACGGCGTTTCCGACCCCTTCGAGCCGGCGCCGAGTCAGTTCGCCACCGCACTCGAGACGCGCCCGTCCGCGCTCCGTCCGCCGGTTTTCGCGCCGATCACGTCGGCGCACACCCGCTCGAGCCGGGCGGCCTGTTCGGCCCACGTGAACTGCAGGGCGCGTTCGCGCGCGAGCCGCCCCATCTCCGCCCGGCGGCCGGGCGCCTCGAGCAGCATTCGGAGTTTGTCCGCCAGGTCGATCGGATCGCGCGGCGTCACGAGCAGCCCGTTCCCGCCGTTGTCCACGTAGGCGCGGGTGCCCTCGAGGTCGGTCGTCACCACGGGGGTTCCACAGGCCATCGCCTCGACGTTGACCATGCCGAAGCTCTCGGCGTGGGTCGGCAGACAGAACACGTCCGCCGCCCGGTAGTACCGCGGCAGCTCGAGGTGGGGGATCTCGCCGTGGATCGTCACGACCTCCTCGAGTCCCAGCTCGCGACACCGCTGCTCGACGCGCGCGGTCGCGCCGGTGCCGACGAGGTGGAGCCGAACCGGCCGCTCGAGGCGCCGGACCGCAGACAGCAGATCGAACACGCCCTTGGACTCGACGAACCGCCCGACGAACAGGATCGTCGGCCGGTCGCTCGAGAAGGCCCGTTCGCCGTCGGGGCGGAACCGCTCGGCGTCGACGCCGGGGTAGATCACGCCGTCGACGTCGTAGCCGAACTCGTCGGCGACGCGCCGGGCGGTGTCGTCGGCGTTGGCGAGGACGTGCTCCGTCCGGGAGAACCGCTCGCGCAGCGTCGCGCCGACGCCGACCTGCTCGAGGCTGTGGTACTCGTAGACCGTCGGCGGCTCGACCAGGTGAGAGAGAAGCAGGTCGTCGAGAAACTGGAAGGTGAGCAGGACGTCGACGTGATCGTCGATGTGGTCGACGACGCCGTGTCGGGCCGCCCACTGCGTCATCAACAGCTTGCTCCAGTCCTGTCGTCCCAGCGGCGTCGCGCCGTCGACGAGCGCCGGAATTCGGTCGGCGAACGCCGGCGTCTCGACCAGGGTCACGTCCGCGTTCGCCAGCAGTTCGGTCGTCTCACCCCGCTGGGTGTAGACGTAGACGTCGTTCGAGGCCCCGAGTTCGGCCGCAACGTGCTGGATGTACACCGCGATGCCGCCGGCGTGGCGGGTGCCGACGGCGTCGTGGTACAATCCGATGTTCATACACTGTTCTCGGAATTACACCACGTTTGTTATCTTCCGCCTACCCCGCTTACAGGGTCCCACTCGAGCGTTCACGCCGTCGTTTCGGGCGACCGCTCGAGCGTTCACGTGGCGGTTTCGGCCGACGGCTCGAACTGGCGCGGTGCGGTTGCCGAGTCGCGTGCGCCCGCGATCGCTCCGGAGCCGTCGCGGTTTCCCGACGCGCGGCCGACCGCCGGTACGTCGCCCATAACAAACGTCCCGTCCCGGCTGTGAAACACCAGTGAACGGGATCCGTCGACACCGCGTGTTCGGTACAGCGACGGGGACGTACCGGCCGTGTCCGACGACGCTCGCACGGCGCCGCGCGGGCGCCGTCGGTGGAACGCCTCGACGACCGCAACCGGCGCCTGTACCCGAAACCGATGGACACCGTTGAGCGGATCGTCGAGGGGTTCAAGGCGGCGCTCGGGGCCCGCCTCGTCACGGCGATCGCGAACGGGCTGCTCATGCTCGTGCTCGCCCGGTGGCTGCTCTCGCCCGACGAGTACGGGTTGCTGTTCCTGTTGCTCGCGATCGTCGCGATCGCCCAGCTGGGCGCGGATCTCGGGCTCGGTCGCTCGGCGGCCCGGTACGTCTCCGAGTACAAGGAGACGGACGGCGGGAAGGTTCCGTTCATCCTGCGAACTTCCCTCGCCTACCGGCTGGTGCTGTTCGGCCTCGTCGCGGCGATCCTGATCGGCGCCGGCGACCTCATCGCGCTGGTGCTCGAGACGCCCGAACTCGCCTCCCTCCTCGTCCTCGGGGCGGTCTATCTCGGCTTCAACTCCACGTACTCGTACGCGACGTCGCTCCTGCAGGGGTTCAACCGCGTGCAACTGAGTTCGCTCGTCGAGGTCGTACACAGCGTCGCCCGCCTGCTGTTCGTGATCCTGCTCACCGTCCTCGGGTTCGGCGTCGTCGGCGCCGTGGTCGGCTACGTCGTCGGCGGGTTGCTGGCCAGCGCGCTGGGACTCTGGCTGCTCTACACCCGGTTTTACACGGCGTTCGACGACGACGGCGGCAGCCGGTCGCTGCGAACGCGCCTGCTGAAGTACAGCGTCCCCCTGACGGCCTCCCACGGGGCGAACGTGCTGGACAAGCAGATCGACACCGTCCTGGTCGCGTTCTTCCTGAACCCCGTCGCGGTCAGCTACTACGTCCTCAGCAAGCAGATCACCGAGTTCGTCCTCGTCCCGGCGGGCTCGCTCGGCGTCTCGGTCTCGCCGACCTACGGCGAGCAGAAGGCCACGGACGGCCTCGAGCGGGCCGCCCGGATCTACGAGAGCTCGCTCGAGTACGTCTTCGTCCTCTACATCCCCGCGGCGGTCGGAATGATCCTCGTGGCAGAGCCGGCGGTCACTCTGGTGTTCGGCGCCGAGTACGCCGGCGCCGCGCCGGTCTTGCAGGTCCTCGGCGTGTTCGTCGTCTTCGCAGCGGTCACGGACGTCACGACCCAGAGCCTCGACTACCTCGGCCGGGCGACCGCGCGCGCGGTCGCCAAGGGGGCGACCTCCGTCGCCAACGTGGGGCTCAACGTCGTCCTCATCCCCGTCTACGGCGTGACGGGCGCCGCCGTCGCCACCGTCGTCACCTTCGGGATCTACACGCTCGCGAACGTCTACGTGATCCACCAGGAGCTCTCGCTCGACCTCGAGCGAATCCTTCGGTTCGCCGGCCTCACGACGGCTATCTCGGTGGGGATGGGCCTCGCGGTGTCGCTCGCGGTCCCCTACGCCTCGAGTCTGCTCGCGCTCGCCGGCGTGATCGCCCTCGGGATCGCGGTCTGGGGCGCCCTCGTCGTCGCCAGCGGCGCCGTCGACGTCCGGGAGACGCTGGCGCTGATTCAGTGACCGAGACCGGCAGTGGGTACCGTTCTTCGACGGTGGTACACCTCTATGCTAATCGCTACCGTCTACCAGTGTATGAAGTACTTCGTCACGGGGGCAACCGGGCTGATCGGGTCACACGTAACCGAACGGCTCGTCGAAGACGGCCACGACGTCGTTGCGCTGACGCGCTCGCGCTCGAACGCGAGCCACTTGCCGGCCGACGTGACGGTGGTCGAGGGCGACGTCACCGAGAAGGAGAGCATGCGAGCGGCGATGACCGGCGTCGACGGCGTCTTTCACATCGCCGCGTGGTACTACGTCGGCCCCGGTCCGCGCGCCGTCGAAACCGCAGAGCGGATCAACGTCGAGGGGACGCGAAACGTACTCGAACTGATGGGCGAACTCGGCGTTCCCAGGGGCGTATACACGAGTACGATCGGCGTCTACCCGCCCGCTGCGGGCGGTACCATCGACGAATCCGTCGCACCGGACCGCCCGGACGGAAGCGTCTACGTCCGAACGAAGTGGCAGGCACAGTACGAGGTGGCACAACCTATGATCGACGACGGTCTCCCGCTCGTAATCGTCCAGCCGGGAATCGTCTACGGGCCCGGTGACAAGCGCCACGGGTCGGTCCGCCAGTTCTTTCGGGATTATCTACAGGGAAATGTACCGCTGTGTCCTCGAGAGGGATACTACGCGCCGCTCGACCACGTGGAGGACACCGCCAGAGCGCACGTCCTGGCGATGGACCGCGGTGAACCGGGCGACGTCTACATCATCGCGAACGAACCGCGAGAGCTGACGGAGGTGCTCGCGTTCGCCGAGGAGTGTACGGGCGTTCCCGCTCCACGAGCCGTCTCCCCGAAGCTGTTCGGCGGTCTCGCCGGCGCCCTGTCCGTCGTCGAGCGGGCCGTGACGCCGCCGAAAGGGTTCGAAGCCGAGTGGGTGAGAATGTTCGCCGGGACTCGCTGGCCGGTGGACAACACGAAGGCGACGACGGAACTCGGTCTGGAGCACCGTCCCCTCGAGGACGGGCTGTGTGAGTACCTCGACTGGGAGGCGGAACGGCTGGCGGCGGAATAACTCGAGAGGCGGTCCGCCTCCGACTACCGCGACCGACCCCGTCGCGTTTCGGCCGACTCGAGCCCTCGCCTCACGCCAGGTGGCGCAGGTAGAACGAGCGACCCGCCTCGATCGGTTTCCAGAGCGGGCTACAGCCCCGCTCCCAGTAGACGTTCGGGACGAGGTCGCCGCCGAATCCCTCCTTGTACCGGAAGACACCGCTCTCGAAGTTCGCCCCCGAGCCGCCGAAGTCGTAGCGCTCGTAGCCGTTCTCGATCGCCCAGCGGAGCACGTAGTCGTACAGCAGCTCCGAGGCGTGGTGCTCGAAGTACTCCGGCGGGACCGCAGCGACGAAGCCGTGAACCGCGGACTGCTCCTCGTCGAGTAACTCGAGGAATCCGCCGGCGTACTCGCCGTCGACGCGGAGCGTGAGCAACAGCACGCGGGATTCCATCGTCAGGAGGTGTTCGAAGAACTCGAAGGCGAGACGCTCCCCCCCGAGTCGATCCACGTGCCGTTCGTAGACGCGGTAGAACCGCTCGAGTCGCTCGCCCGTCAGCTCCTCCTCGACGATCTCGTAGTCGCCCTCCCGGCCACGGCGGATGTCCTTGCGCCTGCTCTTGCTCATCCCGGCGAGGACCTCCTCGTAGCCGTCGGTCAGGTCGAGGACGAACCGCCCGCCCATCCGCGTCGGTCGGTAGCCCGCCGACTCGAGGTGAGCGTTGTACCGGAGGTAGTTCGGGTCGCACACCCGGATCTCGTGGGCGACGGTCCGACCCGTACAGAGCGTCGGAATCGCCTCCGTCGCGAGCGAGAGCGACGTCTTGACGTCGGTCGTCAGCACCGGGCCGCCGAAGCCCGGGTGCGAGGAGACCAGCCGCCGAAACGGCGTCTCCCCGATGCCGACGACGAAGTTCGGAAACAGTCCGATGACGTTCCCGTCCTTCGTGACGACGAGGTGTCTGGGCGTCGAGCCGATCCCCACCTCGATCGCCTCGAGCCACTCGTAGCGGTGGAAGACGCTTCCCCGACTCGAGCGCTCGACGACCGCGTTCCACCGCTCGCGCTCGATTCCGCGGATCGACTCGAGGACGCGGAGCTCGTGGCCCGACTCCGTCTGCCGAACGACTCGGTACTCGTCGGTGACCGCCGATTTGCGAGGGAGGTCTCCGACGGTCGCTGTTTTTTGAGACATCTACTGTCCGGAACCGATGACTGTAACGGAATAAAGTATTCACCGTGTACGGGACGGTACCGGGCGCCTACTGGGGTTTCGGCCGACGACTACTCGGCGTTTCTCGAGGGCGGTCGCTGTCGGCCGGCGACACGAAGTGAGAAGGTCCGAGGACGGGAGTTGAACCGCGTATCTCCCCGTACCGGGGCGATCTTGACATTAGACCACCTCGGACGCGAGTGCGACGGTTACGTGTTCGACTCCTTTCATAATGTGTCCACCGGCGGCTCTCAGCCGCTGAGAGACATCCGTACCGAAGTGCCTCGCGTCCGGTTCGCGTCCTCGCCCTCGATCCCAGGCGGGTAACAGCCTTGGTGCCGGCGACCGAAGCGCACGCCAATGAGTGGGCCATCGCCCCGGATCACGTCGGGAGGACCGGCCGGCAGCGACCGCGAGACCGCCGCGCCGGCCCGCCAGCGGAAGGGGGTGGTAGGATGCGCGTGACCCTCCTCGGAACCGGCGATACGACCGGCACGCCGACGGTCGGCTGTCGCTGTGAAACCTGTGAGGCCGCCCGCGAGCGCGGCGTCGAGCGCACCCGGTTTTCGGTACACGTCGAGAACGAACGCGCGGGCGAGTCGCTGCTGGTCGACGCGAGCCCCGACCTCCGGTATCAGTTCCTCCGTGACGAGCCGCCGCTGCCCGACGCTGCCGTCGTCACGCACGTCCACTTCGATCACCTCGACGGCCTCGGCAACGTCTTTCGCGTCCTCGAGGACCTCGAGGTGTACGCCGCCGACGAGATCGACCCCGAAACCGGCCAGAGCGTCGCCGACACCGTCGCCTCGGACTACTACTACCTCGACGCGGTGACGGTTCGTCCGACGACGCCGCTCGAGCCGGTGCGGGTCTGCGGGTTCGACGTCACCCTCGTCCCCGTCGACCACCCGCCGCTGGTGTGTTACGGCCTCGCGATCGAGGACCCCGAGACGGGGGCGAAGCTGTCGCTGTCGGGCGACACCAGCTACGCCGTTCCCGAGCGCTCGCGCGAGGTGCTGGCCGACCCCGACCTCTTTCTGGCCGACGCGATCGTCCCCGCGAGCCTCGCGGACTACCACCCGATCGGCGGCCGCCACGAGACCAGCGAGGGCGTCGCTCGAACGTTCGGAACCAAGCACATGACCCGCGAGGGCGCGCTCGAGCTGGCCGACGAACTGAACGCGACCCGGACGCGGCTGGTCCACGCCGCTCACTTCTACCCCGTCGAGGAGGCGTTCGAGGAGCCCCTGGCCGTCGACGGCGAGACCTACTCGCTGTAGCTCACGAGAATCGCTCGAGCCCGGACTGGCGCCGGCGCTTCCCGTCGGGGTCGGCGAGCCACGGCGTCCACCGCTCGCGCTCGGCCGCGAGGTCGACGTCTGCGGGCGCCGCGGGCTCGTAGCCGCCGCAGGCGGGGCGACACTCCGCGGCCGCGTCGACGATGTCGCCCTTCCAGGCACAGAACGGCAGCGCGGCCTCGGCGGTCGGCTCGCAGGCGCCACAGTCCGGAAACTCGTACGTTCGCCACCCCTTCCCGTAGGCGCGCTCGGCCAGCCGCCGGCGGGCGCGGGCCTTCCGGGCGCTCGAGACGACCGCGACGTCGGTCCGTCCGGGGTGGAACGCGAGGGGCTCGATTCCCGGCTCGTCGACGGCGAGTGTCGTCGGCTCGCGGACGACCTCGATCTCGGTCACCGCCTCGCCCTCCCGGTGGACCCGCCAGACGCCGACCGCCTCGGGGATGCGGTTTACGTGGGCGCGGGTGACGTAGCTCTCGGTCGCGAGGATCGCCTCGTCGACCAGCCCGAGACTCACGTCGGTACGGAGCTGAGACTCGAGGTCGCCCGGCCGGCCCAGATCGGGTTTGTTCTCGATTCCCGTGATCGCACCGTACCAGTCGGGGTAGCGGGCGACCTGGCGGACGTACTCCCGGCCGTTGCGCCGCTTCGACTCGAAGAACCCGACCTCGACGGCGCGCTCGGTCGCTCGACGGGCCCGGTCGGGGTGACAGTCGAAGGCGTCCTTCCAGTAGCGAAAGCGGCCGGGACCGACCGCGGACCGAACGGCCGCGTCGGGAATCGTCTCGCCCGTGAGCCGCCGGCGCTCGTCGAACGCGGGACCGGGCTCGACGCAGACGACGTCCAGAATCCGGCCGCCGGGGTCCGCGACGCTACCGCCCAGCTGGCGCGCGATGATTCCGTCGCGTCGCTCCTCGAGTGCGGCACACAGCGCGAGTTCGAAGGCGAACTCCGACACGGTCGGTGAGAGGGGCGCCGGAGAGAAAAGACCGCGGGTTTCACCGCCCGCGCGGGCGGGTGGCGGGTCGGACGGGGCCGGGGTCGGGTCCGCGGCGACGGCGGGTTTCCCGCGCCTCGAGCCGGCGGGCGAGGGATCTGCCCAGCGCAGTCGCTCCGAGCGGGATCGCGACGGCGATCGCGAGGCCGACGGCGGCCGCGGCGATCAGCCCGATCGCGGTACCGATACCGAGGGTGGTGGCCGTCGCGGCGGCGCCGCCGAAGGCGACCAGGAGGACGACGACCGTCGCGAGCGTGACGATCGCCTCCTCGAGGACGCTCCGGTCCGACGCGGCCAGTTCGACCGTGTGGGGGTGTGGTTGTCTGGTCATGAGTTCTCACCTGAACGGAGGCACCCGATGGGGATAAATGTAATCTGAAATACAATTCTGTAACGAAACGGACTGAAATTCGCTTCAGTCCGCCCGCGAGAGAGTTCTCCCGCCAGTCGGAACTTCTCGAAAACTGAGCTGTCGGCAGCGCTCGTCAGGCGACCGTCGTCTCGAGTACCGCGAGCGTCTCGTCCATCACCACGCGCAGTTCGTCGCCCGCGAGGGGGATCGTGACCTCGAGGCGAACCGGGTCGCGCTCGAGAACGGTCGTGTACTGATCGGAGACGCACCACGGCAGCGTCCAGTAGGGGCGCTCGTCCAGGCGGACGCCGCGTTCGCGGTGGAAGCTGACGACCGCGGAGTGATCGAGCAGGCGGAGGCCTACTGCAGAACAGAGGCTGTGGCCGCACTGGAGGCAGTCGTGGTCGACGCGAACGGAGATGCCGAGACAGCACTCGCCCTTCTCCACAAGGCGGGTTTCCATCCGACCGCTGCACTCGGGGCAGACGCCGTCGGCGGCCAGACAGTGGAGGTGACGAACTCGCTGGTCGAACGCGTCGGCGATCTCCTCTGCCGTGCGGTCGTTTAGCCCACCCGGCGGAAACGAGTACTCGCCGTGTTGCTGGCCACAATCGATACACTCGATCGTGATATGCTCGTCCGCGTAGCTCGCCTGGAGGGGGCCGCCGCAGGCGACGCAGCCGCCCTGAACTGGGAAGGGCTCGAGCGTCGGGTGTTCGTTGAACGAGCCGGCGATCACCGAGCGGACGACCTTCTCGCCGGCGTGCTTGAAGTCGTAGCCACCGTTTCCGTCTTCGGCTTCTCGGTGGGTCACGAAGTGGCCCGTCAGCTTCTGGAGGTGGTAGTTGAACTGCGCCGAATCACGCATCCCGACCTCCCTGCGGAGTTCCGAGAAGGCGACGGGGCGCTCCTCTGCGGCCCACAGCGCCTCGAGGATCGAAAGCCGCGTCTCGTTGCCGATCAGCGCGAACGCCTCCGCGGGGTCGAGGCAGTCGGTGCACTCGAGGATGGTGGAGTCGCTCGAGGCGTCGGATCTGCTCATACGAACACTCAGTACGTCAGGTGGCTAAAACGTTCGCTCAAACCGATTTCTGTAGCCGATCTGACCAGCCTCGCACGGCGACCCCGACGAACCGCCGCACGTCGAGGGGACGGGCCGCAGACGCGAAGTGCGACCACTCGTGTATGCTCGCGAAACCTCCCCGCCGGCACTGACGTTCCCGGCGTTCGAAACGCCCCCAGAACAGTAGGTTTATCAAGCGCACGGCGGAATCTCTATCCAAGATTACTCACCGTTTATGGCAGGAAATCGACAACCGGAGGTGAACATCGGACTCGTTGGTCACGTCGACCACGGCAAGACGACACTGGTGCAGGCGCTCAGTGGGTCGTGGACGGACCAGCACTCGGAGGAGATGAAACGCGGCATCTCCATCCGACTGGGCTACGCGGACGCGACGTTCCGTCGCTGTCCCGGCGTGGACGAGCCCGAGTGTTACACCGTCGAGGAGGAGTGTCCGGACGGCGCAGAAAGCGAGCCCGTTCGGACCGTCTCGTTCGTCGACGCCCCGGGTCACGAGACCCTGATGGCGACGATGTTGTCTGGTGCGGCGCTGATGGACGGCGCAGTGCTGGTGGTCTCCGCGTCGGAGTCGGTGCCACAGCCCCAGACCGAAGAACACCTGATGGCGCTCGATATCATCGGTATCGAGAACATCGTCATCGCCCAGAACAAGGTCGACCTGGTCAGCGCCGACCGGGCGCGGGAGAACTACCGGGAGATCCAGGAGTTCGTCGAGGGGACCGTCGCCGAAGACGCTCCCGTCGTTCCGATCAGCGCGGGACAGAACGTCAACATCGACCTCCTGATGGCGGCGATCGAAGACGAGATCCCGACCCCCGATCGCGATCCGGACGCCGGCCCCCGGATGCACGTCGCCCGCAGCTTCGACATCAACAAGCCGGGGACGACCCACGAGAACCTCACCGGCGGCGTTCTCGGCGGCAGCCTCGTCCAGGGCCAGCTCTCGGTCGACGACGACCTCGAGATCCGCCCCGGACGCCAGGTCGAGGAGGGCGGCCAGTCGGAGTACGTCCCGATCGAGACGACGGTCCGGTCGCTGCAGGCCGCCGGACGGGGCGCAGACACCGTCACGCCGGGCGGCCTGATCGGCGTCGGCACCGGGCTCGACCCCGCGTTGACGAAAGGCGACGCCCTCGCTGGCCGGGTCGCCGGCCCGCCGGGATCGCTTCCGCCGACCTGGGAGGCGTTCACGATGAGCGTCGACCTGCTCGAGCGCGTCGTCGGCGCCGACGGCGGCGAGACGATCGACGAGATCAGCACGGGCGAGCCGCTGATGATGACCGTCGGCACGTCGACGACCGTCGGCGCGGTGACGAGCGCGCGCGAGGGCGAGTGCGAGGTCACACTCAAGCGCCCCGTCTGTGCCGAACCCGGCGCGAAGATCGCGATCAACCGCCGGATCGGCGCGCGCTGGCGGCTGATCGGCCTCGGAACGCTGAAAGAGTAGATGACGACGCGGGTCGCCCTCGACACGAGCGCGCTCATGATGCCGGTCGAACTCGACGTGCGGCTGTTCGACGAGCTCGAGCGGCTCCTCTGTGGGGCGCCACGCCCGCCGGAATCGGATCGCGGTTCGTCACCGCGAGACGGCGCGTTCGAGGTGCTCGCGCCCCGGCCGGTCGTCGACGAGCTTCGACGGCTGGCCGACGGCGGCGGTCTCGAGGGCACCGCGGCGTCCGTCGGCTACGAGCTGGCGACCGATCGCTGTCTCGTAGTCGAGACGGACGAATCGTACGCCGACGACGCCCTGGTCGAACTCGCCCGCGAGGGCGGGGCCGACTACGTCGTCACGAACGATCGCCCGCTCGGCGACCGGGTGCTCGACGCGAACGTACCGGTAATTGCATTACGCGGGAGAAACAAGTTGACGATCACTCAACCATAGATGTACAAACGGGTCAGACTAAAAGATACGGTGGAAGTGCCCCCACGGGAGCTCGGCGACGTCTCGCCGCTGCTCGTGAAGCGACTGCTCCAGGACAAACTCGAGGGACGGATGGACGAGGAGGTGGGAAGCGTCGTCTCCGTCACCGAAGTCCACGACATCGGTGAGGGGACGGTCCTGCCGAACCGGCCGGGCGTCTACTACGAGGCGGAGTTCGACGCGGTGACGTTCGATCCGGAGATGCAGGAGGTCGTCGACGGCACCGTCGTCGAGGTCGTCGAGTTCGGCGCCTTCGTCGGCATCGGCCCCGTCGACGGACTGTTGCACGTCTCGCAGATCTCCGACGAGTACCTCGCGTTCGACGGCGAGAACCAGCAACTCGCCTCGAACGAGTCGAACCGCACCTTAGGCGTCGACGACGCCGTCCGGACGCGGATCGTCACCAAGAGCATCGACGAGCGCAACCCGCGGGACTCGAAGATCGGGCTCACGGCGAAACAACCCGGCCTCGGCAAACACCAGTGGCTCGAAGAAGACCGCCGAAAGCGCGAAGCCGCGGCGGGTGAGTGACGATGGCGACCAACCGCCTCGTCTGTCGGGAGTGCCACCGGGTCAACGATCCCGACAACGACACGTGTGACTCCTGTAACTCCTCGTCGCTGACCGAGGACTGGGCCGGCTACGTCGTCATCGCCCATCCCGAGAGCAGCGAGATCGCCCGCGAGATGCAGGTCACCGAGCCGGGCGCCTACGCGCTGAAAGTCCGTTAAACGTGGATCGAGAGCCCGCAGACGATCGCTTCGGGGACGACCAGCCGCTGCTCTCTCTGCCCGACGATCTCCGCTCAGAACTCAAGGAGCCGATGGGGCCGATCGAGACCGACGCCGAAACGCTGCTCGAGTCGGTCGAGGGGCCGCTCGTCGCCGTCGGCGACGTCGTGACCTACCACTTCCTCGAGGCCGGTCGCGAGCCGGACGTCGCGTTCGTCGACGGTCGCACCAAGCGAACGAGGGTGGACGAAGAGATCGAGCGGGCGGTAACGGAGGGGGTGAACCTCGAGGTGGAAAACCCGCCGGCCGAGTTGACCGAGGAGTTGCTGGTAGCGCTCCGGGAGGCCCTCGAGCGCGAGGGACCGAGCACGATCCTCGTCGACGGTGAGGAGGACCTCGCCGTCCTCCCTGCGATTATCGCTGCGCCCGAGGGCGCGAGCGTCGTCTACGGCCAGCCCGACGAGGGGATGGTTCACGTCAGGGTTACGGGCGAGGTTCGCGCGGCGGTTCGAGGGTTGCTCGAGCGCTTCGAGGGGGATTTCGAGCGCGCGATGGAACTGCTCGAGGCGTAGTCTCCGGCAACCGGGCCGCCACCGGATGACACTCGAGACCTTCTTACTTCCCGAGCGAGATGTGGGTGATATGCACGATTTCGTCGTCGTGGGCGTCGGCCCCGCCGGGGCGCGCTTCTCGCGACGAGCGGCCGAGGCCGGCTACGATGTCCTCGCCTTCGAACAGGGCGAGATCGGCCAACCACTGGCCTGCTCGGGCCACGTCAGCACGGATATCTGGCAGTATACGGGCGGCGGCGCTCGTGAGGAACTCCTCCAGAACGAGGTGTACGGCGCGCGGTTTCACGTCGGCGGCCCCCACACGGGCGACGACGACCGCGACACCTACCCGTTCTACAAGCGCGAGGTCGTCTCGAACGTCATCGACCGCGTGGGTCTGGACAAGCACCTCGCGGGACTCGCCCGCGAGGCGGGCGCGGACGTCCGCGACGAACACACCGTCACGGAGGTGGTAGAACACCGCGACCGCGTCGAGGTCACCGCGAAGGGTCCGGACGGCACCGCGACCCACGAGGCGAAGATGGTCGCCGGCTGCGACGGCCCGCGCTCGCGGACCCGCGCCGCGCTCTCGCTTCCCGATCCAGGGGAACTGCTCCACGGGGTGCTCGCCTTCTCCGAGGAACCCGACGACGGGGACTTCGTCGACGTCCACCTCACCGCCCCGCGCTTTTTCGCCTGGCGTATCCCCCGCCACGAGGCCGGCGTCGAGTACGGGCTGGCGGCCCCGCCGGGGGTCCACGTCAACAGGCAGTTCGAGGAGCTGATCGACGGCTACGAGGTGGAGGTCTCTCACCGCTGTTCGGGCGCGATTCCGATCGGTCCCCCGGACCGGGTGACGAGCCGCCGGGGGTTCCTGATCGGCGACGCGGCCGCCCAGACCAAGCCGTTCACCGGGGGTGGCATCCTCTACGGGATGACCTGCGCCGACCACGCCGTCCGGGAAATCGACCCCGATCGACCGACGACCCTCGCCGCCTACGAGCACGCCTGGCGCGAGGATCTCGAGCGCGAGATCGAACTCGGTCACTGGCTGCGCCGGGCGTACTCGCTGCCGGAGCCCGTCCAGCGGGTGGGGCTGCGGGCCGCGTCGGGCGAGATCGGCGTCCACATGGATCGACCCACGTCGGCGCTTTCCCTCGAGCACCTGAAGGCGATGCTCTCGCCGTCCTGACCGGCTCTCGATTCAATCCGCCGTCCCGACCGTCCCGCAGGCGACCCACTTCGGCGCGACGATCTCCTCGCCCTCGATCGCGTTCGGGTCGAGCAGCAAGATCGTGTCGTCGGGCATCCCCTCGTCCGTCTGTACCGGGTGTCCGAGCGACTCCTCGAGGTCGTCTCTCTCCGCGAGTTCGTCCTCCCCCTCGAGCACCCGCTCGAGGTTGGTCGGCGACAGGAAGAATACGAGGTCCGACGGGTCGGGCGGCTGCTCGGAGAGCGCGCCGAACAGGTCCGACAGCGCGTCGATGTCGAGGCTCTCGTAGGACCGGATCGTCACCCGGTCGGTGTCCGAGCCCGGGGCGTCCTTGGACTGGGTGCGAATCTGCGTGACGAGTTCGTCGAAGTCGGTACTCGAATCCATACCCTCACTCGCCACCGTCTGCGAACTTTATGCTGTGCCCGGCCCTCTCTTGGTCCCGGGACTGCCCCGGGGTCCGGCGGCGAAGGCCGGCGGCTGCGTTCTAGCGGACGGCTCGCGGACGGCTCGCGGACGCATCGCGGCCGTTTCAGACTCTCGAATCGATCCTGTCTGGTGTTTTAACTCCTTCCGGAGTATAGCCTCGAGCGTGAGTGACAGAAAGCCGAACAACCCGCTTTCACCGTACTACCCATCGGAAACGCCTGACCTGTCGGGAAACGTCCACCGGTGGATCGCAATCGGCGTCTTGCTGTGGGCGGCGTTCTGGGGAGGCTGGATACTCCTCGCCACGCTCGAAATCGTCTCGCCGCCGCTGTAACGGACGGTGTCGAGGGCGGGCAACCGGCGCTGCGTACCGATATCGCCGTAACGCCGTGCCGCGAGACGGAGTGCGAGCGTGGTTACGGATACTGCGGCAGCCGCGCCGACCGATCCGATCCCTCGAGGAACGGCAGCTCCGTCCGCTCCGCCGGTACCTCCTCCCCGCCGACGCGGACCGTCAGCCCGTCGGCCTCGAGCCCGTACTCCACGACCGCCAGCGCGATCGGGGTCTCGAGCAGCGGGCTCTCCTCCGCGCGCGTGACCTCGCCGACGGCCGAATCGCCGGCGAAGACGGCCGCACCGGGTTCGGGAACCGCGTCCTCCGAACCCCCGCCCTCGAGCGTGAGCCCTACGAGCCGCTTGCTCGGCTGCCCCCGGTTCTCGACCCGGGAGACTACCTCCTGGCCGACGTAACACCCCTTCTCGAAGTCCAGCGCGTTGCGGAGGCCGAGCACGTTCGGGATCCGCCCCTCGAGTTCGGTCTCGAACAGCGGGGAGCCAGCCTCGAGGGTGAGCGTGTCCCAGGTCCGGTAGCCGAAGTGAGCGGCGTTGAGGCCGTAGTTCAGGAGCACGTCGTACACCTCGGCGGCGGCATCGGTGGCGCAGACGACCTCGTAGCCCTCCTCGCCCGCGAGCGCGTCGGTGCGGATCACCGTCACGCCGGCGTCGCCCATCGTTCCGCGGACGAACGAGAGCCGGCGGTCGGGCGAGGCGGCCTTGTTGAGCACGCTCGCGATCTTTTCGGTCGCCTTCGGGCCGTGGACCCCGAAGATCGCGAACTCGTCGGTCGCGGCGCGGATCTCGACGTCCTGGATGAACACCTTCTCGGACCAGTCGGCCGCCAGTCCCTCCGCCCGGCCGGGCGGCGTGAACAGCAACAACCGCTCGCCGGCGTTGTAGACGTAGAGGTCGATCTCGATCCCGCCCTGCGGGTCGAGCAGGAGCGCGTAACAGCCCTCGCCGTCCGCTTCGGGAACGCGGTTCGAGACGGCGTTGTCGACGTACTCGACCCGGTCGTCGCCCTCGACGACGACGACGCCGTAGGCGCACTCGAGCAACCCGACGCCGTTTCGGACCGCGCGGTGGGCGCGTTCGGGCCGGCCGTAGTGTTCGACGACGGTTCGGCCCGCACGCTCGCCGAAGGTCGCGCCGTGGTCTTCGTGCAGCGACTCGATGACGCTCATGGAGGACTCGAGGCGGGGAACGGTGACAGGCGTTTCGATGTCGGTGATCGCTCGACCGGGATAGCGATCACCGGTCCCACGGTACAACGATCCGTATCAGAACGGCATTCGCTTTCGGATCCAGTCGGTGAGCGACTCCTCGTCGGTTTCGACCGGATCGTCGGGCACGACCCTGTCGGCGGGCTTGATCACCGTCTCCCCGCCCCGCGTCTCGACGGTGATGAGGTCGTCGGCTTTGAGCGTCGCGAGGGCGTCCTCGAGGGCGTCGATCTCGACTGAAACCGCAGCACGGAGTTCGAAGACGGTCATCCCGTCCTCGGTGCGGTTGACGAGCGCGTCGAGCACCGCTACCTCCGTCGACTCCCGGTCCCGGAACTCTCGCTTCGCTCTCATTCGTTTGGTATTCGTCGACCCGGGATTTGACGTTTATCGTTCGCACACCGCTCGGCGTCGGCTGACGGTTGCGGTACGTTTTTTATGCCCTGGATTGGTACGATGGGACAATGGTCCTGCGATGTTCGCTGCTCGGACACGACTACGGCGAGGCCGACGTCGAACGCGAGCGCGAAGAACGGGGCAGTGAGGTCATCGTGACCGTCACGGAGTACGAGGAGTGTTCGCGCTGCGGGGACAAACACCTCCTCAGCGAAAACACCGAGGTGACCAGCATCTCCTCCGAGACGGTCGCGAGCGATCCTCCAGCGCCCACAGCCGAACACGAGACAGCACCCGAACCGGCGAACGACGAGGAGACAGACGCCGACGCCGAGTTCGTCGACGACGATCCCGACCCCGCCGAGGAGGAGCCGGCCGACGCCGTCGAGCTTCCGACCGACGAGAACGGCGATCCGATCACCGACGACGCCGAGATTCTCGAGGAGACGATCGACCCGGACGCCGAGCGCGGTCACGGCGAGTGGCCCGACTCCGAGGACGTCGGACCGCCGGTCGGCGCCGATGCCGAACCGACGGCGTGGCCCGACGAAGACGAGGATGCCGACGCAGACGACCGGGAGTACGAACCCGCACCCGACGACGGCGCGGAGGTGCTCGAGTCCGGGTCCGAGACGCTCTTTCTCGACGCCGACGGCGAGGTCAGCGACGTCGGCGCGGACCGCTCCGCCGGGACGTCCGAGGAGGGAACACACCCCGCCGGAACCGACTCCGGGACGGGCATCGCCAGCGCGCAGTCCGCGCCGGTCCCCGGCGAGTCCGCACCCGACGACGGCGTTCCGACGGAGTTCTTCTGTCCGCAGTGTTCGTTTCTCGCCGCCGGCGACCGGGGTTCGCTCCGTCCGGGTGACATCTGTCCGGAGTGTCGAAAGGGGTACCTCGGCGAGCGTCCGCGGACCGCCGGTCGGTAGCGGAATCGCCGGGGTCGTCCACCACGTCATTATTCACGCGACACGTGGTCGCCCGGACGGGAACGGCGCTTCAAACAGTCGTCTCTGTCCACAGTACAGCTGGGCGGACCATGACGTGGTGTATATCTCTCTCAGCGACCGTCAGCGATGAAAAGAGGTAAACACTCCCCCGTGTATTCTGGAGCCATGAAGGAGTACAAGATGCGCCGTGGTGAGCACCTCGAGGACCGAATCCCCGACATGGAGGCCACCGTCGAAGACTACTTCGGGCCGATCACCGGCACCGAGGAGTACAAGGGAAGCGACCTGTTCGTCATCGATGAACCCGACAACCCCGTCTTCGAGCGCATCGTCGTCGGCGCCGTCCAGTACTCCGGCAAGAAGGACAAACTCGCCGTCGACTTCGTCGAGCGCGACCCCACCGAACTCGGCCCCGACGAACTCGAGGCCGCCGGAGACGCCGTCTCTGCGAAAAACGAGTTCTTACTCGAGGCGACCGCCCGCGACGCCAAATCCCGCCGCGACTCGCTCAAACGGGCGGTCGAGGACGACCCGGACCACGACTTCTAGAACCCACCTTTTGCGCTGTCGTTCGAGAGAGCAAAGCTCTCTCGTGATGACGAAAGACGCCGAAGGCGTCTTTCGAACCACGGTCTTGCGCGCTGACGGCAGCGAAGCTACCGCACAGCGCGCTGTCTCTCGGCAAAGTCTTCAAAAGAGCGAAGCTCTTTTGGACCTCGCGGAAGCTTCGCTTCCGCTCAGGCTGGACCAAAAGCACTCCTCCCTCCGTTACAGGCGCTCAGCGAGCGCCTTCCACATCGGTCGTCGGCCCGCAAGCGCCTGCGGCGCTTGCGGTACAATTCGGCGAGCGACCAGCCTTTCCCCGGATCGAGCGAATCGGCGCAATTGCGCCGATTCGCACTCCCGGCCGTGGCACTGTTCCGGCTCGAGGTAGGACACGCCGCAGTTATCGTTTCTCGCGCCGCCGGTGTACCGAAATGACACCCGCGCCGGGGTCGCCGTAGCGAAGGTCCACGATGTCACCGACGTCAACGTCGTTGAAATCATCGCGGACGAGTACCGCCTCCCGGCAGTCACCCTCGCCTCGAGCCCCCGCCGCACATCCCCTGATCTCGTAGCGGACGTCCGGGTCCATCGACCGGAGTTCGCCGTCGAGTTCGTCGGAGACCTCGAGGCGGTCGTCGGGGGCGACGTCGCCGAACAGCTCGTGACCCTCCCCGTCGAAGTACGGCTCCCCGCCGTCGTACCGCTGACGGACGAGCGTCTCGCTCGAGTCGCCGTACCCGACGACCACGCGCTTTTCGGCGATCTCGTCTCGTTCGGCGAGCCCCAACCGCGTGGCACAGCCCGCGAGCAGGATCGCCGGAACGGAAGCGAGGAACGCGCGTCTGTTCACCGTCTAGAGTCCGATCCGGGAGCCTCGAGTACTTTTCCCTCGCAGTCGGGGCGAAACCCCTAATACCGGCTCATCGAAACACTCGAGCGAACAAATGGATCTCGCGACGTTTCTCGCGGCGACGCTGGTCGCCCACATCGGCTTCGCTATTTGCGTAACGGTCCACGCGGCGGTCACCGGACGAGACGCCGGCAACTGGCCGTTCATCACGCTCGCGATCGGTCTCGCCGGTATCGCGGGGTACTTCTTCTACGACTCGAGCGAGTCGGGACCGCTCTATAGTAACAACTGAAACGATTTACACACTGATCGCACAGCCGTCGTGCGATCAGGTGTGCATTGACTTTCAGTGGCTACTACAGCGAACGCGAAATCGCCGCGGCGCTCGGTCAGGCGAGGAAGACGTGGCGCGGCCGGTCGGCGAGGACGTCCCGGCCCCACTCGACGGTTTCCGAGAACTCGTCGCTGCGGAAAAAGGCCATCGCGTCCTCGCGGGCGTCCCAGCGGCTGGCGATGAACATGTCGTTCTCGTCCTCGCGGTTGACCAGCAGGCTCGTCTTGCGGTGGCCGTCCATCCCCTCGAGCGCCTCGCCGACCTCGCCGAACGTGTCGACGAAGTCCTCGCGGTGGTCTGGTTTGACGGTGTAGAACATGCCCATGGTACCCCACGAGTCACCCTCGTCGTCGCCCGCCTGCCGGACGATGTCCGGGAGGTCGCCGAGGAAGCCTGCAGCCGTGGTCGCCGCGCGTTCGGTTTCCCAGAGGCTCACGACCGCGCTCTCGCTTGCCTCTCCCTCGTCCTGGTAGACCGCCGTCTTCACGTGGCTGTCGTAGTGATCGAAGTTCGTTCGCAGGCCGTCGACCTCCTCGAACAGCTCGTCGGGGTCGGCTTCGGAGTAGAGCACGACCGCGTGGACGTCCTCGCCGTGTGGCTTGCCGCCGTAGACGCCCATCTCCTCGAGTTCGCCGCGGATACCGTCGCCGCTGCCGTCGCCGGTTCCCCCATCATCGCCGCCGTGTGCGTGGTCGTGGTGGTCGCCACCATCGTCGTGTGGGTGGCCGCTCCCGTGTTCGTGGCCGCCGTGTGGTCCGTTGGCCGCCTCCTTGGGCACCTGCTCGCCGGCGAGGTACGCCCCGAGGTTCTCGGGGGCAAAGCGGCGGCCGAAGAGGAACCGGCCGAACTCGCCGAAGCGCGAACTCGAGGGGTCGAAGCGCATCTCGTACAGCAGTTCCTTGATGTCGGTGGGATCGTCGGCAAAGAGGGTGATCCCCCACTCGTAGTCGTCCAGGCCGACGCTGCCGGAGATGATCTGGGTGACCCGACCGGCGTACCCCTTGCCGATCTCGCCGTGGCCGGACATGTACTCGGATCGCTCCTCGAAGGAGAGGTCGTACCAGTTGTGCTCGTCGCCGCGCCGTTTGTCCATCGGGTAGAAGCTGACGTACTCCGCGTCGGGGATTTCGGGTTTCAGCCGGGACTCGATGTAGCGGGCGATTCCCGTGTCCTCGACTTCTGCACCGTCGTTGAAATACTCCTCGGACATGTAGCCCGAGACCTCCGTCACCGAGAGGTAGGAGTCGACGCGCTCGGTGAACTCGGCGAGGGCGGTGTGTTCGAACCGGCGCTCGAGCACGTCCAGGTCCTCGAGCGACGGCCGGAGGTGCAAGACGAGCAGGTCGGCCTTGTGGCCCAGCACGGCGAACGTCGCCGAGCCGCCCTCGTCGGCGTCCTCGAGTCGCTCACAGGAGCCGAGATACTCGATCCCCTCCTCGATGGCCCGCGAGCGGCGGCGGTCCGGGGCGTCCCGCCAGGCGTCCCAGTCGACGGTCCGGAAGTCGTGGAGCACGTACCAGCCTTCCTCGGTCTGTGGAGGTCTGCGTCGGTCCATAGACGCGGGTTCGACCGGAGAGGTGAATAAAGACCGGTTTTTTCCTCGCCGGCCCGCAAACCGGCTGCCGTCGGTTTCGACCGTCTCGAGCCGCGCTATGGCATCACGGGGGTTGCTGGCGACCGAAACCCTTTACGTACGCCCGTTTGAATCACGAGTACCATGCGGAAAAGTGGGCCGCCGAAAGGACTCATCGCCTATCTCGTTCTCGAGTTGCTAGAGGAGAAACCCCGGTACGGCTACGAGATCCTCAAAGAGATCCGCGACATCAGCGGCGGTCACTGGGAGCCGTCTTACGGCTCCGTCTACCCCATCCTCTACAAGTTCGAGGAGAAGGGGTGGACCGAGCGCATCGAGCGCGAGGACGAACCCGACCGCAAGTACTTCGAACTCACCGAGGCGGGCGCCGCGGAACTCGCCGAACGCCGCGAGTCGGGGGCCGAGAAGGCCCACGACTTCGCCGACGTCATTCTCGGCTTCTTCCACGTCTACGCCGCCTTCTCGACCGACGACCGGTTCGAGATCCCTGACCTCGAGGGCGAGTGGCGCTTCGACGAGGAGTTCAGCGCCTGGATCGTCGAACAGCTGATCCGCCACCACGACTACTACTTCGACACCGAGTTCGAGCGCATCGAGGAGACCCCCGAGGAGTTCTACGGGCGCCACGGTATCGAGTACGAAGACTGATCTCGAGCCTGCCTCGGCAGCGAGTGGTTTCCGCGGTTCGGACGTCGTGGGTTTCGAATCCAGGTTCGTGCGGACTACTGTCCGTCGGTTTCGGCGCAACCGCCGATCCGTACGCCCGGTCGGGAAATCGAAACCGCAGACCGTCTCAGCCCGCGAGCAACTGCGGTCCGAACAGCATCAACAGGAAGCTCACGAGCATCGTCAGGCCGACCGAGGTCGTCACCGTCCGGACCATCCCGCGAGTGGCGTCGACGGGGAGCCTCGAGATCACCGCCTCCGTGCTGGTTCGCAGGATGTGACCCCCGTCGAGCGGGAACGCCGGGATGCAGTTGAAAAAGCCCAGTTGAACGTTGATCCAGCCGGTCCAGAACAGCAGGTTCGCCACCAGGAAGACGCCCGGTTCGCCGAGGACGCCCAGCGAGCCCTGCACCTCGTAGAAGTTCTGTATCCCGCCGGTGAAGCCGGCGAAGTTGAACGGAAGCAGACCGAGCACGCCGATGATTGGCAGAAAGAGGACCAGCCCGATCTTTCCGAGGAAGGTGTCGGTCACCGCGCCGAACTGGCCGTCGCCCTCGCCACCGAGGATGACGAGGTACTCCTCTGCGGGGTAGAGCTGAACGCCGATGTCGGCGATCGAGAACCCGGAGACGCCGGGGCTGCCGAGGATGCCGAGATAGCCGCTGTCGCCCTGCGGATGGGCGCCGAGAGTGACCGCGTACTCGACGCGCTCGCCGTCGAGGTAGCCCGCGACGGTCACCTCCTCGCCCTCGCTCGAGTCGTCCAGCAGCCCGCTGAGGTCGGAGAAGGTCTGGATCCGCTCGCCGTCGTACTCGGTGACGACGAGCGTTTCGCCGGCCGGTGCGCCGGCGTCGGCGAGGGGTCCGTCCTCGGCGACGTCGACCGCCCCGCCGACCGGCACCTCGGCGGTCACTCGCTCGCCGTCCGGGCGCTCGAGCGTGAGTTCGACGATCTCCTCGTCGCCGACGGCCTCGAAGAAGCCGGTTTCGGTGGCGACCGACTGGCCGTCGACGGCGACGATCGAGTCGCCGACCCCGACGCCCGCGGGACCGTCTTCGATCGCCGCGCGCACGACCGCCGAGCGCTGGAACGTGATCTCCTCGTCGCCGTTGCGCTCGACGGTCACCTCCTCGCCGTCGCTCGCCTCGAGGCGCTCGCTCAGGTCGTCGTTGTCCGCGACCGCCTCGCCGTCGATCGCCGTGATCCGGTCGTTGGGCTCGAGGCCGGCGTCCGCGGCCGGGGAATCGGGGGCGACGCCGCCGACGGCCGCGCCGGGGGCGACGGCGATCGCGCCGGCGACGGGGCCGAACAGCAGCGCGAACGCGAGGATCGTCACGATGAAGTTGAACGTGACCCCCGCGGCGAACATCCGGGTCTGGGCGCCCCTCGAGGCCTTCTTGTTGCTCTCCTGGTCGGGTTCGACGAACGCGCCGATCGGCAAGATTGCGAGCATGGCGACGCCCATCGACTCGATCTCGATGTCCTCGACCCGACAGAGCAGGCCGTGGCCGCCCTCGTGGACGACCAGGCCGACGAGCAGGCCGAAGACGATCCCCGGGGTTGCCGACAGCGGGAGGAAGTCGTTGACGCCGGGGATGACGAGGACGTTTCGGGGTTGCTGGACGGTCGACGGTTGCGGTGCGGAGAGGGCGGCGTAAGCCGACAGCAGGAGGAACACGAACATGCTCGCCATCACGACGATGGCGATGCCGACGCCCATGTTCGCCCAGGCCCGCCAGAACCGTTTGGGGCCGGCGAGCCAGTTCAGGAAGTTGCGACCCCGCTTCGTGTGGATCGTCAGTATCGGTCCCTGGGTGCCGACGTAGCTCGGGAGCAAACCGCGGGCTCGGAGGGTGGCGATGACGAGCCAGTAGGCGACGATTCCGACGAGAACCCACGTCAACGTACTCGACGCGAAGGCGTCGATGAAGGCGGGCGACGCGGGGGATCCGAACTCCATTACTACTCCTTCGGCGGGGCGTTCTCAAAGGGCTTTTGTCTGGGAGTGCTCGAGCGCCCCACCGAAAACGCCGCCCGCCGCCGTCGTTAGCGCTCGCGTCGCAGCCGAGCGACGACGAACTCGCGGTCGACCTTCGCGAGGAACGGACCGAGCTTCGGCCCCTGGCTCTCGTCGAAAAAGAGCCGGTAGCCCGCCCCGAAGAACTCGCCGATGTCGACGTCGTGGCGCTTGGCTGCCTCGTAGATTTCGCCCTGAATCTCCTCGGGTCCGTGGCCCGCTTCGATGAACGCAGCGAGGTCGGCGAGGGCGGCCTCCGTGGGCTCGTCGAACTCGTGGTCGGGGATCTCGGTCCGCTTGAGTTCGTAGTCGAACTCGTTTTCGGTCCGTCGGGCCCAGTTGCGGGCGCGTTCGACACGCTCGAGGGCGGCCTCGATCGCCCACTCCGGCGCGCCCTCGGGAACGTGTCCTTCGCGGCGGGCGATCTCCTCGCGGAGGGCTGGGTCGTCGGTCATCCCCAGCACCGCGGCGAAGGTGTAGGGCAGGCGGATGCGGTCCTGCCGCGGTTCCTCTACGACCAACGGATAGACGCGTTCTGCGAACGCCTTTTCGTCCTGGCTGGCCGCGACCTCGCCGAAGTAGATCGCCTCGAAGCGGTCGAACTCGTCGACCAGCAGATCGAGCCGCTCGACGCTGAAATCGCGCGCCTTCGCGGGGTCCTTCGCGAAGAAGTACCGGAGGACTTCGGGCTCGAGCAACTCGAGCACCTCCGAGACGAGGATGACGTTTCCTTCCGAGGAGGAAAACGGCTCGCCGTCTAAGGTGAACCACTCGTAGACCATCGGCACCGGCGGCTCGATGCCGAGGACGTTGCGGGCGACGTCCTGACCGCTGGGCCAGGAGCCCTCTGCGTGGTCCTTTCCGAACGGCTCGAAATCGACGCCGAGCACCTGCCACTGGCCGGGCCACTCGAAGCGCCAGGGCATCTTCCCCTCCCGGAAGGTGGCGGTGCCCTCGTGGCCGCAGCCGTCGATGGTCCGGTCGCCGGCCTCCATGTCCGTACAGCGGTAGTCGACGGTTTCGGCCTCCAGGTCGACGCCGGTGATCGTCTCCGTCACTTTCCCGCACTCCGCACAGATGGGGTTGAACGGGACGTACTCCGTGTCGACCTTGTCCTGGTAGTTCGCCAGGACCTCGCGGGCGGTCTCGCGGTTCTCGAGGACGTGTCGCGTCACCGGGTCCAGCTCGCCGCTCTCGTACAGCTCCGTGGTCGAGACGAGGTCGATCGGCACCTCGAGGGCGTCGGCGCTGTCCTGAATGATCTGCGAGAAGTGATCGCCGTAGGAGTCACAGCAGCCGAAGGGGTCGGGAATGTCGGTGTACGGCGAGCCGAGGTTTCGACCGAGCGCCCCCGCGTCGACCTCGCCCAGGCCGACGAGGGTGCCCTCGAGGTCACAGAGGGTGCGCGGAAGCTTGCGAAGCGGGTCGCGGTCGTCGGCGGTGAACACCTGCCGAACCTCGTGGCCGCGTTCGCGCAGCACACAGGCGACGTAGTAGCCGCGCATGATCTCGTTCATGTTCCCCAGATGGGGAACGCCGGAAGGGGAGATGCCGCCTTTGATGACGATGGGTTCCTCGGGGTCGCGCGCTTCGACGCGGTCCGCGACCTCGTCCGCCCAGAAGACGTGGTGTGCGTCCCCTCCGGACTCGCGCTCCGCCTGGAGCGTGTACGGGCTCTCGGCGTCCGCATCCGTGTTCGCTTCGTCGCCGCCCGCGGATTCGTCAGTGCTCATCGCTGGCCCAGTAGGTCGGCTCCTCGCCGACGTCCTCGGGGACGACGTCCGTCCCCTCGTGGTCGCCGTGGCGAACCGCACGAGCGATCCGGTCGGGATCGGTGCCGTCGAGGACGATCGTTCGCATTCCCGAGCGCTCGATGATCTTCGCCGCCAGCAGGTCGACGGGCGCGGAGGCGCCGGCGTTCATCTCGAGGCCGGCGATGACGTCGACCAGTTCGGTCGCCGAGAGCTCGTCGTACTTCGTCGCGTCGTCGGTCTCGTTGGGGTCGTCGCTGTAGACGCCGGGGACGCTCGTGGCGTAGACGAGCAGGTCGGCGTTGACGTACTCCGCGAGGGCCGCGCCGACGGCGTCTGTCGTCTGGGCGGGCGCGACGCCGCCCATCACGCAGACGTCGCCCTGGCGGAGGGCGCCGCCCGCGGTTTCGTAGTCCCGGACGGGCGCGGTCACCGAGTCCTCGCCGAGTGCGGCGATGAGCAGGCGGGCGTTGAGCCGCGTGACGTCGATGCCGATCTGATCGAGTTCGATCTCGTTCGCGCCGAGGTCGCGTGCGGCGCCGATGTACTCGCGGGCGACGCCGCCGCCCCCGACGACGGCACCGACGCGACAGCCATCCGAGACGAGGTCTTCGACGACGGCGGCGTGCGCTTCGACCCGATGTGAGCCCGGTTCGGGCACGAGTACGCTCCCGCCGATAGAGACGACCACTTTCATGCTACCGCGGTCTAACCGGGTTGCAATCTTAAGGGTTGCCAACCCCGATTCGGTCGTTCGCGGGCGCGGCGATAGCTACAAACCTCGAGCCGACCACGTTTCGAGTATGCACGTACTCGGCGTTCTCGACTGCGGGACAGACGACGACGGCCTTGAGCGCGCCGTCGATCAGCTCGTCGACCGACTCTCCGCGCGCGGGCGAGTCGGCGTCGTCCGGTACGACGCGACGATCGCCGACGGGACGGCGGCGCTCCGGAACGCGGGAGTGACCCCCGGCGGTGACGTCACCTACGACCTCGGCGTCGACGGCGACTGGACCGCCTGCGGAACCGGCTACGCCGTCGGCGACGCCCTCGAGGACCTCGCGATCGACTGTGCGTTCGCCGTCGTCGTCGGCGCGCCCTCGATTCGGGCTCCCGTCGTCGCGGTCGGCCCCGACGCCCAGACCCGCGTCGAGACCGACGAACCGGCGGGACCGGTTCTCGCGACCGCCGCCACTCCCTCGGCGTTCGAGTACGACGCCGTCGTCGACGCTCTGCTCGAAACCGAGCCCTACGAAACCCTCGAGTCGCTGGTCGCCCGGGTGAAGGACTCGCCCGCCGCCGATCGCTCCGGCGCGATCGCGACGTTCACCGGCCGCGTGCGGGCGAAGGACGCCGACGACGACGCGCGCACCGAGTACCTCGAGTTCGAGAAGTACGAGGGCGTCGCCGACGAGCGGATGGCGGCCCTGAAAGCGGATCTCGAGGCTCGAGACGGCGTCTACGCGGTCGAACTCCACCACCGGACCGGCGTCGTGCGCGACGGCGAGGACATCGTGTTCGTCGTCGTCCTGGCCGGACACCGCGAGGAGGCGTTTCGCACCGTCGAGGACGGCATCAACCGCCTGAAGGACGAGGTCCCGCTGTTCAAGAAGGAGGTGACGGTCGACGAGGAGTTCTGGGTTCACCACCGGTCGTGACACTTCGATTTCCGATGTTTCCAGAAGGGTCATAGCTGAATCATACAGTGTATTCGGACGAACAACTTACGCTGATGCCCGAATTCACTTCTCGAGATACGGGCGCAGATCCGATTATAAAACGTCTGGGCGGATCTCGGTGCCCTGTGAAACGTCAGGTGAACCATCATAAAACGTCCGAGACGTCTCGCGTTCCTGAAGACAATCGAAAAACTCCAAAGCATCCTTCCTTTATAACATATCCCGGCTGATACGGGTAACTGTCGATGAGCACGACAGCCCAACCCTCCACGGAAAGCAAAGAAACCCGCCTCAAGCGTTACCTGCGCGAAAGTGCCGAAGACGGCGAGCTGTACTTCAAAGGGAAGTTCATCGCCGACGACGTCGGATTGTCCCCCAAAGAAATCGGCGCGCTCATGGTCAAACTCTCCGAGTCGGCGACCGATCTCGAGATCGAGAAGTGGTCGTACACGAGCGCGACGACCTGGCGCGTCGCACACGCCTGACACTGTCGGCATCGACGACACTCCACTCAACTCCACGTCACGGATCCCGTCGACACGCGCCGGCGCGTGCTCCCCTCACGCTATCCGGCACGTTCGTTTTCACGAGCGACCCCACGTCTCGAGCCGCGGCAGTCGATTTATACCGGACCGCGCCGAATTCCCGGTGATGGACGACGCGGACCGGTCGGCTCGCGAGTTCGGCTCGCGTCGCGCGCCCGGCGCCGGAACGCTCGAGGGCCCTCCGATCGAGACGATAGAGTCGGTGTTCGCCGTCTACGAGACGCGAACCGACGGCGAGCAGCTGCTGTACTACGGCGAGCCGCGACTCCCGCCCGAACAGCTCATGGGCGAGCTCTGGCCGGCGTTCCGCGAAGCCGGCTACGAGGCACAGCTCACGGCACGAAAGGGCGAGTACGTCCTCGTCGCCGAGCCGATCGACGTCGGCGTCGACGGCGTCCCCTGGACCAACGTCGTCCTGTTTCTGGCGACGGTGGCGTCGACGCTGTTCGCGGGCGCCCAGTGGTACTACGTGAACCCGTTCGAGGACCCGATCGGCGCCGTCGTCGCGGCGTGGCCGTTCACCGTGGCGATCCTCGGCGTGCTGGGCGTCCACGAGATGGGCCACTACGTGATGAGCCGCTATCACCGTGTTAACGCCTCGTTACCCTACTTCCTCCCGGTGCCGACGCTGATCGGGACGATGGGCGCGGTGATCAAGATGAAAGGTCGGATGCCCGACCGGAAGGCGCTGTTCGATATCGGGGTCGCGGGCCCGCTCGCGGGGCTGATCGCGACCGTCGTCGTCACGGTCGTCGGCCTCCACATGCAGCCGGTGACCGCGCCGCCGGGTCTCGTCGACAGCCCGAACGCCGTTCAGATTCGCCTCGGCTATCCGCCGCTGCTCGAGTTCCTCGCGGCGATCTTCGACCAGCCGCTGTACCGTGACGACCCGGCGACGGCGGTCAATCCGGTCGTCATCGGCGGCTGGGTCGGGATGTTCATCACGTTCCTCAACCTGATCCCCGTCGGCCAGCTCGACGGCGGCCACATCCTCCGGGCGATGGTCGGCGACCTCCAGGAGACCATCGCCGCCGTCGTGCCAGGCGTCCTCTTCGGCCTCGCCGGCTACCTCTACTACGTGAGCGGCGAGAGCGGCAACTCGGTGTTCATCTGGGTGTTCTGGGGACTGTTCGCGACGCTCATCGCGGCGGTCGGCCCCGCAAAACCCGTCGACGACGAGCGACTGGGCCCCGGTCGGCTCCTCCTCGGGGTCGTCACGTTCGCGCTCGGCGTCCTCTGTTTCATGCCGGTCCCGATCGCCATCGTCGGCTGAGACGATCTGCGGACGGTTCCGGTCTCTCAGGACCGCCCGTGCGTGTACCCTCGGTCCTCGAGCGCGGTCCCGTCGAGCGTTACCCCCGCCGCGACGACCTCACCGACGACCGAGAGCGGGACGGGGGCGTCCGCGCGAGCGGCCTCGAGGTCCGCCTCGGGGATCGTACAGACGAGTTCGAAGTCCTCGCCGAAGGTGAGCGCGCGCTCGAGCGCCCGTTCGGCGGCGGCCAGTTCCGTCAGCGAGTCGGCGACGGGCACCCGCTCCGACCGGATCGCGAACCCGCAGTCGCTGGCCGCCGCGAGCTGGTGGAGCGACCGCGAGAGGCCGTCGCTCGAGTCCATCATCGCGCTCGCGTAGGGGGCCAGCGCCAGCCCGGCGTCCACGCGAGGCTCGAACCGAAACAGGTCGTTGGCTCGCTCGCGAGCGCGTTCGTCGCCGGTTTCGTCGGCGCGTTCGAACAGCTCGAGGGCCGCGGCGCTCCGGCCGAGCGCGCCGGTAACGCAGACGCGGTCGCCGACGCCGGCGCCAGAGCGGTACACCGGCTCGTCGACGCGGCCGACCGCCGTCGAGGCCACGGTGAACTCCTCGTGGCCGTCGAGGTCGCCGCCGACGTACCGGGCGTCGACGCGTTCACAGACGTCGCGGGCGCCGCGAACGAACGCCAGCAGCTCCGCCTCGTCGAACTCGGGGGCGGCGTAGGCGGCGACGGCCGCGGTCGCCTCGGCACCCATCGCCGCGACGTCGGACAGCGACGCGCCCACCGACCGCCAGCCGGCGGTGTAGCGGCTCGTCCCGGCGGGGAAGTCCGTCCGCTCGTGGAGCATGTCGATCGTGAGGACGAGTCCGTCGACGACCGCCGCGTCGTCGCCGACCGGCTCGAGCTCGCTCTCTAACAGCGCCAGCGCGGCGCGTTCGTCCATACGGTCCCTCTCGAGGCGAGAGCGAAAAACGAACCGGTCGAGGCGCGAGCCGGCCGCGTCGCTACGGCCGCGGAGACGGCCCGCGAGCGGACAACGATGGCCTTAAATGCCGCCGAAGGGAACGAAACGCCAATGGCTACGATGTACGACGTTCCGGCGGATGCCCTCATCGAGGCGCTCGCCGACGACTTCGAGGAGCGACTCGAGGAACCCGAGTGGGCGCAGTTCACCAAGAGCGGCGTCGACCGCGAGCTGCCACCCGAACAGGAGAACTTCTGGGCGATCCGCGCGGCCAGCCTCCTCCGCAAGGTCGCCGACAACGGTCCGATCGGCGTCAGCCGCCTCGCCACCGAGTACGGCGGTGCCAAACGCGGTTCGACCCGCTACCGCGTCGCCCCCGACAAGCGCGTCGACGGCTCCCGGAACCTCATCCGGACCATCCTCCAGCAACTCGAGGAGGAGGACCTCGTCGAGACCGCCGAGGGCGAGGGCCGACGCATCACCGCCGAGGGGCGCAGCCTCCTCGACGAGACCGCGGGCAACGTCCTCGAAGACCTCGACCGCCCGGAACTCGAGCGCTACGCGTAAGACGGCTTCTCCGACGTTCGCGTCCGTACCGGCAGTTCGCGCCCTCGAGCGGACGCGGCGTCCGTAATCATTTTCCCCTGGTACGGCCAACGGTGGGGTATGAGCGGCACTCCCGACGAGGACGAACTCGAGGAACTGCGCCGACAGAAGATGGAGCAGCTCCAGGAGCAGGCCGGCCAACAGCAGAACGAGGAGGCCCAGGAGGCGGCCCAGCAGCAAGCCGACGCCCAGAAGCAGGCGATCCTCCGGCAGTACCTGACCGACGACGCCAGGAAGCGACTCAACACGGTCAAGATGAGCAAACAGCAGTTCGGCGAGCAGGTCGAACGCCAGGTCGTCGCGCTCGCCCAGAGCGGCCGCATTCAGGGCAAGATCGACGACGCCCAGATGAAGAAACTCCTCAAGGAACTCCAGCCCGAGAAGAAGAGCTTCGACATCCAGCGGCGCTGATGCGGCTGGGACTGCTCTACAGCGGCGGCAAGGACTCGACGCTCGCGGCGTTGCTCCTCCGTGAGTTCTACGACGTCACGCTCGTCACCGCACACTTCGGGATCACCGACGACTGGGAACACGCCCGGGAGACGGCCGAGACCACCGGGTTCGACTTCGAACGCCTCGAGCTCGACCCCGGGGTCGCCACAGAGGCCGTCGACCGGATCCGCGAGGACGGCTTCCCCCGCAACGGGATCCAGCTCGTCCACCAGCACGCCCTCGAGACGGTGGCGGCGAACGGGTTCGACGCCGTCGCCGACGGCACCCGCCGCGACGACCGGGTGCCGACGGTCTCGCGCGCCCAGGCCCAGAGCCTGGAGGACCGCCACGGCGTCGACTACATCGCGCCGCTGTCGGGGTTCGGCCGGAACGCCGTCGACCGCCTCGTCGACGCCACCCTCGACGTCACCGTCGGCCCGAGCGAGGAGATCACCCGCGCCGACTACGAGGCCGAACTCCGCGCGCTCATCGCCGACCGGGAGGGCGAACGCGCGCTCGAGCAGTGGTTCCCCGCCCACGAGCAGACCCACGTGACCGGCGTTCGGTAGTCCGGTTTTTCGAGTCGACGGCGCTCGAGCAGGAACTTAGAAGTGCGCGCTGCCCAAACCACCGGACATGTACGACCGGATCAAGGGCTTTCGAGACTTCTACCCCGGCGAGATGGCCGCCAGGCGGGCGACCATCGACACGCTCGAGGAAACCGCCCGCAGCTACGGCTTCCGCGAGATCGGAACGCCGGCGCTCGAACGCGCAGAGATGTGGACGGACAAGAGCGGCGACGAGATCGTCGACGAGCTGTACGCCTTCGAGGACAGGGGCGGCCGCCACGTCACGCTCACCCCCGAACTGACGCCGACGGTGGCCCGGATGGTCGTCGCCAAACAGCAGGCGCTGGCCAAGCCGATCAAGTGGTTCTCGACCCGGCCGTTCTGGCGCTACGAGCAGGTCCAGCAGGGTCGCCAGCGCGAGTTCTACCAGACGAACGTCGACGTTTTCGGCTCCTCTGAACCCGAAGCCGACGCCGAAGTGCTGGCGTGGGCGGCCGACGCGCTCACGGGCCTCGGGCTCACGGGGGAGCACTTCGAGTTCCGCATCTCTCACCGCGACCTTCTCGGGGGTGTTCTCGAGAGCTACGACGCCGACGTCGACACCGAGGCGGCGATCCGCGCCGTCGACAAGTCGGAGAAGCTCGAAACCGCGGAGTACCACGACCTGCTGGTCGACGCCGGCCTCTCCCCCGACCAGGCCGCCGAGTTCGACGACCTGATCGCCAGCGGCGATCTGGAGGCGGTCGAGGCGGTCGCCGGCACGGAGCGGGTGACTGCGGCCGTCGAGAACCTCGAGAACGTGCTCGCGGCCGCCGAGGACGTCGGCGCCCGGGAGTACTGTACGATCTCCCTCGAGACCGCCCGCGGACTCGACTACTACACCGGCATCGTCTTCGAGTGCTTCGACTCCGCGGGCGAGGTCTCACGGTCGATCTTCGGCGGCGGGCGCTACGACGACCTCATCGAGCAGTTCGGCGGTCAACCCACGCCCGCCGTCGGCGTCGCGCCCGGCCACGCCACCCTCTCGCTGCTCTGTCAGCGCGCGGGCGTCTGGCCCGAGGAGGCGGTGTCGACCGACTACTACGTCCTCTCGGTGGGCGACACCCGCGCCGAGGCGGCGCGGATCGCCCGTGACCTCCGCGAGCGCGGCCACGTCGTCGAGAGCGACGTCGCCGGTCGCTCCTTCGGCGCCCAGCTCGAGTACGCCGACTCGATCAACGCCGAGACGACGGTGATCGTCGGCGAGCGCGACCTCGGGAACGACGAAATCACGCTAAAGGAGATGGAGAGCGGCGACCAGGTCCAGGTGCCGGTGTCGTCGTTCCCCGGCGACGCCGACCGCCCGACGTACGACGAGTTCGCCGAGTGAGCCGGCGCGGGACGGCCCGGTCTTTTTAGCGGGCGGTGGTGTAGCGCGGCTATGGCGACGATCGCCGACTTTCGCCTGCCGCTCGCCGAGTTCCCCCTGGGCGTGGCGATCGAGGCGGAGCCCTCCGTTCGCATCGACCTCGAGCGGATCGTCCCGACCGAGGAGGGTGTCCTCCCGTTCTTCTGGGTTCGGGGGTGTGCCGACTTCGAGGCCTTCGAGCGCCGACTCCTCGAGCGCGAGGCCGTCCTGTCGCTCGAGCTGATCTCGGAGACGCCGGAGGAACACCTCTATCGGGCGCGATGGAACAGCGACGTCGAGGGGTTCGTCCGCGGAATCACCCGCATCGGCGCGACGATCCTCAACGGGCGCGCCACGACCGACGGCTGGCGGTTCGAACTCCGCTTCGGCGAGCGAGAGCAGATCCGCTCGTTCCAGCGGTACTGTCACAGACACGAGGTGCCGGTCGAACTCAACCGCATCTACACGGCCAGCACGACGCCGCTCGACGGCGGCTACCAGCTGACCGACGACCAGCGCGAGACGATCCGACTGGCGTACGACCGGGGCTACTTCGAGGAGCCCCAGGGGGTGACCCAGACCGACCTCGCCGCGGAGTTCGGCGTGAGTCAGCGCGCGGTTTCCCGCCGGCTCCGGCGAGGGCTGTCGCGACTGGTCGGGAGCACGGTCGCCGCCGACCTCGAGTCGTCGTCCGAGTGAGGCGCCGCGACCGCGGACGACTGCCTTGAAACCGTTCTATGTAGACGCACTATCCTCACGACCGCCGCCCCCCTTACCATCACTACGTTCTATGACGACCTCTCTCCGTCGATCTGACCACGGGACGACCGCGGACGTCGAGTCCCGACTCGAGGTGGGACACTGATGGCCGACATCCGCGACACCGACGAGTCACCGACCCGGCCGCCCTCGCTCGAGGACGGCGGGGACCCGCCGGACCTCTCTCCCGACACCGGCCCGGACGACCCGCTCGAGGGCGGGCTGCCCGACGACCCGGCTGACGGCTACGAGACCCGGTACGACCCGACCCGGGACGACTCGCTCGTCTGCGTGATCGTCGACGCCGTCGCGACCGCCGCCGGCTGCGACCCTCTCGAGGTCGAACCGCTCTACGACTGTCTCGACCCCGAAGCGCTCGAGGGGCTGTTCGCGCCGCGGCGCTCCGCGGAGGCGCGAGCGGGCTCGGTCTCGTTCCCGATCCACGACCACGTCGTGACCGTCGTCGACGGTGATCGCGTGCGCGTCGAGCCGGGCGAGTGGCGCGAGCGCCACGCGTAACGTTAACCGACGGGTTGCCGTACGACGAGTGATGGCAGACGCCCGCCCGAACGTCCTGTTCGTCCTCACCGACCAGGAACGGTACGACTGCACCGCCCCCGACGGGCCGCCCGTGGCGACGCCGGCGTTCGACCGGCTCTCGAGTGAGGGGGTGCGATTTACGGCGGCGTACACCCCGATCAGCATCTGTACGAGCGCGCGCGCCTCCCTGCTCACGGGACGGTTCCCGCACGGCCACGGAATGCTCAACAACTGCCACGAGGCCGACGCGATCCGGGCGAACCTCCCCCCGGAGCTGCCGACGTTCTCCGACGCGCTCGCCGACGCCGGCTACGACCTCACCTACACCGGCAAGTGGCACGTCGGCCGCGACCAGATCCCCGAGGACTTCGGCTTCGAGTACCTCGGTGGCAGCGACAGACACCACGACGACATCGACACGGCGTTCCGGGAGTACCGCGCGGACCTGGGCGTACCGCTCGAGGCGACGGCTCTCACCGACGAGATCTACACCCACAACGACCCCGAGGAGGGCACCCTCGTCGCCGCCGAAACCCCCGTCGACGTCGAGGCGACGCGGGCGTACTTCCTGGCCGAGCGCACCATCGACGCCCTCGAGGCCCACGCCGACGACGAGCGCCCCGACGCCGACGCGCCGTTCTTCCACCGGGCGGACTTCTACGGCCCCCACCACCCCTACGTGGTTCCCGAACCCTACGCCTCGATGTACGACGCGAGCGAGGTCGTCCCCTGGGAGAGCTACGCCGAGACGTACGACGGCAAACCCGCGGTTCACGAGCAGTTCCTCCACTATCGCGGCGTCGCCGACTTCGACTGGGACACCTGGGCCGAAGCCGTCGCGAAGTACTGGGGATTCGTCTCGCTGATCGACGACCAGTTCGGCCGGATCCTCGAGGCCGTCGATGAACTCGATCTCGCCGACGACACGATGATCGTCCACGCATCGGACCACGGCGACTTCACCGGCAGTCACCGCCAGTTCAACAAGGGACCGCTGATGTACGAGGAGACCTACCACGTCCCCCTGCAGGTGCGCTGGCCGGGCGTCGTCGAGCCCGGAACGCGCTGCGAGGCGCCGGTTCACCTCCACGACCTCGCGCCCACGTTCCTCGAGGTCGGCGACGCTCCGATCCCCGAGGAGTTCGACGCCCGGAGTCTCCTCCCGTTACTCGAGGGGAAGCTACCGGAGGCGTGGCCCGACTCGACGTTCGCCCAGTACCACGGCGAGGAGTTCGGCCTCTACACTCAGCGGATGGTTCGAACGGCGGAGTACAAGCTCGTCTACAACGGCCCCGACGTGAACGAACTGTACGACCTCGAGGCGGACCCCGCAGAGCTACACAACCTGATCGACCACCCCGAGTACGAAGGCGTGCGCCGGAAGCTGGCAGATCGGCTGGTGTCGTGGATGGAGCGAACCGACGACCCGTACCGGAAGTGGGTGCCGAAGACCCTCGAGTGAGCGGTCACGGCCGATACTCAGCCGTCGGTTCGATCCGACGAGCCGCGCCGCATTCTATAAAAACAGCCATATTACTAAGAGCGGAGGTCTGGAACCACGCGGTACCGCACCATGTCCATCTCCTCGCTCGCCGACTCCCGAGTCGATGGCAGGCGCGTCATCGTCCTCCTCGGTGAGCTGTACATCGCCTACGCCGCGGGCCGCGTTCTCATCAACGTGGCGACCGGTCAGCCGCTGGTCGCGGCGCTCATCGACTTCGTCCTCGTCGGCGGCCCCGGACTCGCGATCCTGTACGGCGGCTACCGGCTCCCGCGAACCGACCTCCACCCCGAGACGTACTGGCGGATCGCGGGCTGGTGTATCGGCGGGCTCGTCGTGATGAGCGCGGTCTTCGGGCTCGTCGTCGCCAACCCCGCCGTCACCAACGAGAACCCGCTCTGGACGGCCGCGCTCGTGACCGCCGTGGGGGGCGTTGCCGGCCTCGCCATCGGACTCAACGAGGCCAGAGCCGTCACTCGAGCGCGGGAGGCTGAGGCGCACAAACGCCAGCTCGGACGGCAGAACGACCGCCTGGAGAGCCTCTCGCGGATGCTCGCCCACGAGCTCCGGAACCCGCTTTCGATCGCCCAGGTGTATCTGGCGTCCGCCGTCGACGGAGACGACCGGGCGGCTGGCGAGGTCGAGACGGCGCTCGAGCGGATCGAGGAGATGATCGACATCCTCCTCATCACCGCACGGAGCGGTGACGTCGCCATCGACGGCGAGACGGTCGACCTGGCGGACGCGGCCGCCGACGCGTGGGCCGAGGTCACCGCCGAGGGGGCGACGCTGACGGTCGACGACGATCGGACGATCCGGGCCGACCCGGTCCACGTCCACTACCTGCTCGAGAACCTGTTCAGAAACGCGGTCCAACACGGCGGCGACGCGGTTTCCGTCCGTCTCGGCGGCCTCGAGGACGGCTTCTACGTCGCCGACGACGGCCGCGGGATTCCGGAGGCGGACCGAAGCGACGTGTTCGAGGCCGGTTACACCACCGACTCGAACGGGATCGGGCTCGGGCTCACCTTCGTCGCTCACCTCGCGGCGGCGTACGACTGGGACTGTTCGGTCACGACCAGCGAGGCGGGCGGCACCCGGATCGAGTGTCGGGGCGTCGAGACCGTCCCGATCCCGTCTGCGCGGTAACTACAGGTAGCCCAGGTCCGCCAGCCGATCCTTCGTCGACTCGCGCATCGCGACGCTACTCGCCGCCGTCGTCGCCTCGACCCCGTCGAACTGGCCCTCGAGTCGCGCGCCGAGTTCGGCCGCCCGTTCGGGGCGTTCGCTCGAGACGTCGACGCGCTCTCGCGGGTCGGAGACGAGGTGGTGGAGGCGCTCGAAGCCGTCGTCGCCGACGACGTACTTGTACTCGTCCGTCCGGATCGCCCGGAGCCGGCGGTCGAACGCCCGGACGCGCTCGGGAACCTCGCCGAAGCGCGCCTCGAGTCGGTCGATCGACGGCTGCGGGGCGGCGTACTCGGCGAACACCGCGTCGCGCGGTTCGGACCGAGATCCCGGGTACAGCGAGCGGCCGTGGCCCTGCTCGGTCAGTTCGGCGTCGGTGAGCCCGGTCGCCTCGAGCAGCGTCGCGGGGAGGTCGAGCAGCTGGACCAGCTCGCTCCGGCGGCCGCCGCCGGTGAAGGCGCCGCCGTGAAACACGAGCGGGACGTGCAGGAGAGTGTCGTACAGGTTGTACTGGTGGCCGAAGAACCCGTGCTCGCCGACGTGCTCGCCGTGATCGCCGCAGACGACAAGCAGGGTGTCCTCCCAGTGGCCGGTGTCCTCGAGGGCGGCCCGCAGCCGCTCGAGCTGGTCGTCGACGTAGGCCAGTTCCGCCTGGTAGAGCCCCCGGAGGAGCGCGAACTCCCGCTCGGTGAGCTCGTAGTCGCCGACGTCGTAGGCGCGGGGGTCCTGGCGGATCGCGGTCGCCTCCTCGTAGCTGCCGCCCTCGGGGAGGAACCGCTCGGCGTACGCCCGCGGCGGGTCGTACTCGACGTGGGGTTCGATGTAGTTACAGAACAGGAAAAACGGCCGGTCGCGCGACCGCGAGGCGAGCCAGTCGCGCATCCAGTTCGTCGTCCGATCGGCGCCGTCGTCGCCTGCAGGCTGGAACACCTCGCTGTAGAGGACGTTGGCGGCGTTGACGACCGGGTTCCCCTCGAACAGGCGGTCCCGCGTCGCCTCGAGTTTCTCGTGGACGTCCTCGCCGCGGACGACCGAGCCCATGTCGGTGTCCGACTGGATGTACTGCCAGCCCCGCCGGAGGTCGTCGAACCCGCGGTCGAAGCCGAACTCCTCGGTGATCCAGGTGTTGTTCGAGACGCCGACGGTGTCGTACCCCGCCGCGTCGAACGCCTCGGGAAGCGTTCGCAGCGAGTCCTCGAGGTAGGTGTGACCGCCGTGGGCGCCGTGTTCGGAGGGGTAAGTGCCGGTGAATATCGAGGCGTGTGAGGGAAGGGTCCAGGGTGCGGTCGCGAACGCGCGGTCGAACGTCGTCCCCTCGTCGGCGAGGGCGGCGAGCGTCGGCATCGTCCGCTCGGATACGCTCGTCGCTCGCGCCGTGTCGAGGACGACGAACACCACGTTCCGCACGGTTTCATGGGGGTCGGCTTCACGCTCGGTTGTCTCCGTCATACACCCACGTCCGCCGCTCTGGGGGAAGGCCCCACCCCCGGAGTATGCAGGCCGTACAGACGCGGCGGGTGCGAGGGGCGCCCAGCGAACGGTATAACACCCCTCCGCCCCTGCCTCGAAACTGATGCACCCGCGCGCGTTCCGGATCGCCTACGACGGGGCCGGCTACTACGGCTTCCAGCGCCAGCCGGACGTCTCCACCGTCGAGGACGCGATTTTCGACGCCCTTCGACGGCTCGAGGTCCTCGCCCCCGACGCCCACCGACCCGCGGGGTACGCCGCCGCAGGCCGAACCGACGCGGGAGTGTCGGCGCTCGCCCAGACGATCGGGCTCGAGGTACCCGACTGGCTCACCCCTCGAGCGCTGAACGCCGAACTCCCCGCCGACGTCCGCGCCTGGGCCGCAGCGGACACCCCCGACGGCTTCCACGCGACCCACCACGCCGTTCGTCGGGAGTACGTCTACCACCTCTACGCGCCCCCCACGGGGGCAACACCGGGCCCTTCGGGAGCCGATCCCGTCGACGACGACCGCTTTCGCGAGGCGCTCGAGGCGCTCTCCGGTTTCCACGACTTCCACAACCTCACGCCCGACGACCGAAACACGGAACGGGAGCCCCGCCTCGAGGCGAGCCGCGACGGCGACTACCTCGTCGTCACCGTTTCGGCACCGGGCTTTTCGCGCGAACTCGTCCGCCGCCTCGTCTCGCTGGCCCGAGACGTCGGCACCGGCGCAGAGCCGCTCGCGAAGATCGACCGCGTTCTCGGACCCGACCCGCTGCCGGGCCACGAGGGGGTCGCCCCCGCCCCGCCGGAGCCGCTCGTCCTGGCTCGCGTGGCGTACCCGAACCTCGCGTTCCGCATCGACGAGACGGCCGCCGAAAGCGCCCGCGAGGTGTTCGAGGCGCGGCGGCTCGAGCGGGCGACTGGCGCTCGAGTCGCGGGCCAGCTCCGAGACGGCGTTCGGTGAGTCGGTCGTATCGAACCGATCAGTTCCGGAACGTTTTCGGCGAACCCCTTGCTCCGTCCGGTATGGTCGAGACGAACACGTTCTGGGACGCGGCGGCGCTCATGACCGGCGGGGCGGTCGCGGCCGCGGCTCCGTGGGCGGCCGCCGCGTTTCTCTACGGCCAGTACGACCTCGTCGGCGGAGTTTTCGGTAGCGTGGTCGGACTGCTCGGCGTCTTCATCGGCTTTCGATACGTCTCGGAGGGAATCTCGCTGGTCGTCGCCGAAACCGTCGCCGACGAACTGGCGGATCGGTGAGAGCGTTTTTGTAGACCGCCCGCACAGTCGTCGGCATGGAACTGTCTCCGGAGGAGTACGGCGCCTACTGGCGGGCGTCGGCCCGGATCGCCGCGGGCGTGCTCGTGATCGCCGGCGGCTACCGGTTTACCGACCCGTTGCTCTCGCACCCCGAACCGGGGGCGACCGGACTCGGCATCGTCCTCTTCGTCGGCCTCGTTCTCGTCGGCTGTTTTCTCGCGACGCTCGGGGCCGCTCGAGTCGTTCGAACCGCGGTTGCGGCCGAGAGACGTCGATAAGGACGTTTTTCGCCGCAGTGCGTATTCATGCTGACAGAACTCGCGTGCTGACTTCAGACAACGACTTACCGCTTTCCACACGAACAGAGACCATGGAAAACGAATGCACGTACTGTGGGAGCGACGGTGAGCGACACGACCCCATATTCGTAAACGAGGGGACGAACGCTTCTGCTAACCGGATGGGGCAGTTCTGTAATTATGCGTGTCTAGCAGCGTATATTGAAGAAGAGGAACTGACCTACGGCGCCGCTTGTGAATGGATCTCGTAAGTTCGCGCTCTGTATTCAGCGCGATTCCTGAAGTCTATCACCGACGAAGGGCTCCAACGGGGTCAGTTCGCAGTAATTGAGTTGCTCACAGCCGAAGCCGCGGGTACTTTCCTGGCTTCCATACAAAAATCGGAGTTAGCTCAGAACGTATCGAAGCTTCGGGAAGCGCTCGACGAGCGTCTGCCCGCCCGCGTCGATCTGTTCGATGTAGCGGTCGAGGCCGAGGATCCGGCCGGCGCCGAAGGCCGCGATGGCCAGGAAGACGACGGCGTAGATCAGCGTCGAGTCGAACAGCGCGAGCCACTGTCCCTCCCACCCGCCGAGGTAGAAGGCCGACATCTGGAGCGCGCCGCCGAGAGCGGCCAGCCGAACGAACGCGCCGGTGATCAGCGCCACGCCGATCAGCACCTGCGTGACCGGGACGACGACGTTGATGACCTCGAGCAACATCGCGTTGCCCGCCATCGCGGCGTAGAGCCCGCTGACCGGGCTGGCCGGGTCGACGCCGTGGACGAGGAAGCCGCTGGCGTCGAACGCCTCGCCGCTGACGAACGCGAACTTGCCGAGTCCGGCGAACAGCATCGTCCCGCCCATCACGAACCGCAGGGCGACGATGAACCACGCCGACAGCGCGTGGGGGTGTCCTTCGAGCGTGATTCCCGCGTACCGGCTTTCGAGTCTGTTTCGAGTAGTAGTGGACATGATCGGTTGACCTCTCGTATTTGAACAGAGGAGCCGAACACGGGTGAGTGATCTTCCTTTATTTGAGGGGGCCTTTATATAGCGGGTTTGAGGCTCCCTCTATCGGCGACCGTTTTCGACACCGGTTCCCGCGGTTTACCAGAAAACAGGCGAGAATGCACCGTCCTCACGGAGCGAACGAATGTGAGCGAGTAGGGCGGGGTAGTTCACTCCCAGCGTTCGGGCCAGATCTCCGAGGCGCGCATCCCCGGCTCGTAGTCCTGCTCGTAGAACGCCTCGCGCAACTCGTCGCCGTCGATCCGCGCCACCGCTCGGCCGCTCAGCTCCCGGACCAGCAGGGCGGTGAGCATCGCGTGTTCGCGGAGGTTCCGGGGGTCGACCTTGTCGCGGGTGTCCGCGGCGGTGTGGCCCCAGCCCCGGCCGCGCTCGCCACCCGCCGGTGGTTCGCTGTGCAGTTGCAGCGACGGGACGCCCTCCCGGAGGAACGGCCAGTGGTCGCTGAAGGGGTGAGGGTCGGGTTCGTGGACCACCGGCTGGCCGAACTCGTTGGTCACCTCGCTCGCCAGCGCCTCGAGTTCGTCCGAGCTGTGGCTGTACGTCCGCAGGTTTCGGAACCGGCCCGCGCCGTCGACGTTGACCACGGCCCGGACGGACTCGAGGTCGCTGTCAGCGGCGAGCGCGGCCGCGCCCATCAGCCCGACCTCCTCGCAGCCGACACCGGCGATCCGCACGCGACACTCGAGGTCGTCCTCGATCTCCGACAGCACCGCCGCCGCGGCGGTGATCGTCGCGATTCCGCAGCCGTTGTCCAGCGCACCCTCCGCGATGTCGTGGCCGTCGTAGTGGGCGAGCACGACGATCTCCTCGTCGGTGTCGGGGCCGAGCGCGCCGACGACGTTCTGGCTCGAGCCCGCCTCCGTCGTCGCGTCGACGCGCAGGCGGGCGCGCCCGCCGGCTTCGGCGTACTCGGCGAGCCAGTCGTGCGTTTCGGCGCTGACGCCGACGCCGGGCATCGCCGCCTCACCGTCGAACTTCAGCGAGCCGGTCGGGGGGAGCTGGCCGGGGACGTGATTGGCGAAGACGAACGCCTCCGCGCCCGCCGCGGCGGCGTGGCCGAACTTCTCCATCCGGTGGACGAACCGCTGGCCGGGCGGGGTCGTGGTGCTCGCGACGACGATCGCGCCCCGCACCGCTTCCCCCGCGTCCTCGATCTCTTGGGGAGTGCCGTAGCCGACGTCGACCAGCGGCCCCTCGACGTCGCCCGCCGCGCTGTAGGGCAAGGCGATCGCTTCGAAGGAGCGTTCGACGGGTTCGGTGACGGCGAACTCGGTCGTGCCGCGCTCCCAGTAGTTCATCGGAAACTCCTCGATGGTCGGATCCCGGACGCCGGCCTCGAGAAACGCCTCGCGGACGAACTCGGCGCCCCGACGCTCGCCGGGAGAGCCGCCCATTCGGCTCCCGAGCTGCGTGAGTTCCGTGAGCAGTTCCCAGGCCCGGTCGTCGTGCCACGCGGCCCCGAGCGCCCGCTCGAAGGTCGCTTCGTCTCCGGTCTCGTCTCCGGTCGTCTCCGCTGACTCGTTCATGGCCCACACTCACGCGGAAACGAGAAAAACGCTCAGGTCGGCGCCCGCCGCGCCGGTTCGGCAACCTTTACCACCTCCGTTCCGAAACGGCGTTCATGAGTTCGGTACCCGACCGCTCCGAGATCGACGAGCAGTACACGTGGGATCTCGAGAGCATCTACGCGACCGACGAGGACTGGGAGTCCGCCTACGAGGAGACCGCCGAGACGATCGAGGAACTCGCGGCCTACGAGGGGCAGGCGACCGACGACGGCGAGACCCTCCTGGCGGTGCTGGAGCTGCGCGATCGGCTCATGCGCGAGGTGTCGACGGTGTTCTCTTACGCCCGAATGCGAAGCGACGAGGACACGGCGAACCAGGAGTACCAGGCGATGAGCGCCCGCGCCCAGTCGCTGGCGGCGGACGCCCAGTCGGCCGCCTCCTTCATCGACCCCGAGATCCAGGCGCTGACCCGCGAGGAGTTCGACGAGATGGTCGAGGAAGCGCCGGAACTCGAGCTGTACGACCACTACGTCGACGACGTCCTGCGGATGAAGCCGCACACCCGCTCGGCGGAGGTCGAGGCGCTGCTCGCCGACCTGAGCGAGGTGACGGGGGCGACCGGCGACGTCTACAACATGCTCTCGAACGCGGACATGACGTTTCCGACGGTGGAGGACCCGGACGGGGAGCCCGTCGAGATCACCCAGAGCAACTTCACGAACCTGCTCAAGCGCACCGACCGCGAGTTCCGCCGGCAGGTTCACGAGGCGTACTTCGACGAGTGGGAGTCGATGCGCAACACGGTCGCCTCGACGTACAAGAACAGCGTCAAAGCCGACGTGAAGCTGGCCCAGGCCCGCAACTACGACACCGCCCGCGAGGCCGCCCTCGACGGCCCGAACGTGCCGGTTTCTGTCTACGACACCCTCGTCGAGAGCGTCAACGACAACCTCGAGCATCTGCACACGCACGCCGAACTCAAGCGCGAGGCCCTCGGCGTCGACGAACTCGAGATGTGGGACCTCTACATGCCGCTGACCGGCGACGAGGGTCCCGATATCGAGTACGACGACGCCGCACAGTACGTCGTCGACGCGGTCGCCCCGCTCGGCGAGGACTACCAGTCCCGCGTCGCGGAGGGCCTCGACTCCCGCTGGGTCGACGTCTACGAGAACGAGGGGAAGCGCGCGGGCGCCTACTCCGGGGGAACCTACGACACCCAGCCGTTCATCCTGATGAACTACCAGGACGACGTCACCTCGATGTACACGCTGGCCCACGAACTCGGCCACTCGATGCACTCCGAGCTCACGAAGGAGGCGCAGCCGTACGTCTACTCCGGATACGAAATCTTCGTCGCCGAGGTCGCGAGCACGGTCAACGAGGCGCTGCTGACGAACCACCTGCTCGAGACCGTCGAAGAGCCCGCCCTCCGGAGGGCGGTGCTCAACGAGTTCGCAGAACGGGTGCGCTCGACGCTCTACCGCCAGACGCTGTTCGCGGAGTTCGAACACCGCGCCCACGAACTCGAGGAGAGCGGCGAGCCGCTGACCGCCGACCGCCTCGACGAGCTCTACCACGGCCTGAAGTCGACCTACTACGAGCCGGCGAACGCGGACGACCGCATCGCCCGCGAGTGGATGCGCATCCCGCACTTCTACCGGGCCTTTTACGTCTACCAGTACGCGACCGGCATCTCCGCGGCGCTCGCCATCTCCGAGGACGTCCTCGCAAACGGCGCCGACGCCGCCGAGAACTACCTCGAGTTCCTGCGCCGGGGCTCGCGGGAGTACCCCCTCGAGTTGCTCCGGATCGCCGGCATCGACATGAGTACCTCGGAGCCGATCGACCGCGCGCTCGCGACCTACGGCGAGCGACTCGAGGAGCTCGACTCGCTGCTGACATGACTCGCAGTCGGGCGGCAGCCGCCCCGAAATACGGGTAAACGCCCGTCTCGGCGACGATGATAGAGACGACCGCAACCCAAAGGCACATTTATCGTGGAAAACTAATCGGCGTACAGCAGATGTCTCGAAGTCCGTCTCTTCCCGACCGACCCCGCCGCGAGATCGATCCGGATCTCTCGGACGAACAGCGGCTCGAGGCGTTGCGTGAGCACTTTTCGGACATTACTGACGTTCACACGCAGCTCTCACAGCAACTCGAGTCCGCACGGGAGCGTCGCTCTCGCCTCCAGGAGAAAGTCGACCGCATCGAACGAGAGAACGAGTGTCTCAAGAGCTCCTCGCTGTACATCGCGACCGTCGAGGACATGGTCGACGGCGAGGTCATCGTCAAACAGCACGGCAACAACCAGGAGGTGCTGACGGAGGTCTCCCCGCGGATGGCCGACCGCCTCGACGCGGGCGACCGCGTCGCCGTCAACGACTCCTTCGGCATTCAGAAGCTGCTCAATGCCGAAACGGACGCCCGCGCTCAGACGATGGAGATCACCGAGCGCCCCGAGGTCGACTACACCGACATCGGCGGCATCGACGAGCAGGTTCGGGAGGTCCGCGAGGCTGTCGAACAGCCCCTCGCCCAGCCCGAACTGTTCGAGGACGTCGGCATCGAGCCGCCGAGCGGCGTCCTCCTCTACGGCCCACCGGGCACCGGGAAGACGATGCTCGCCAAAGCCGTCGCCAACCAGACCGACGCCACCTTCATCAAGATGGCCGGCTCGGAACTCGTCCGCAAGTTCATCGGCGAGGGATCGCGGCTGGTTCGGGACCTCTTCGAGATGGCCCGCGAGCGCGAACCCGCCATCATCTTCATCGACGAGATCGACGCCATCGCCGCCACGCGCACCGAATCGAAAACCAGCGGCGACGCCGAGGTCCAGCGGACGATGATGCAGCTGCTCGCCGAGATGGACGGCTTCGAGGCTCGAGGCGAGATCCGGATCATCGCCGCCACGAACCGCTTCGACATGCTCGACCGCGCGATCCTCCGGCCCGGTCGCTTCGACCGCCTCATCGAGGTGCCCGAACCCGACCGCGACGGCCGCGAGCAGATCTTCGAGATCCACACCCGCGGGATGAGCGTCGACGACGGCGTCAGCTTCGCCGAACTGGCCGACGAGACCGACGGCTACTCCGGCGCCGAGATCGAGAGCGTCACCACCGAAGCCGGCATGTTCGCCATCCGCGACGACCGCACGACAGTTCAGCAAACGGACTTCGAGAACGCCTTGGAGAAGATCGAGGACGACGACGGCAACGACGTCATCTCCTCTGCGGGCTACTTCTACCAGTGACTCCCGGCTGCGATCTCGCGGCCAGTACGATTATGCAGCGGGAAGACACGCCCATCGAGTATGGGATACCACGTCCTCGATCCCGATGACGTCGAACCGATGGCGGCCAACGGTCGCGAATGCCGCTCGATTAGCGACGCCGTGGCGTTCGAACACGTCGGCGTGAACGTGTTCGACGCAACACCGGGAGCGCAGATTCCGCTCGTGTACCACGCACACGAGGATCAAGAGGAGGTGTTCTTCGTCTCGAGCGGGACGATCCGCGTCGAAACCCCGGGCGAAACGTTCGCCATCGACGAGGGCCAGTTCTTCGCGGTCGAACCCGGAAACCCACACCGGGCGTTCGTTCCCGACGACGCCGACGAGAGCACGACGGTCGTTGCGGTCGGCGCGCCACCCGTCGACGACGTCTCCCGGTACGAGCCGTAGCTCGAGTTGGCGCCGGATTACGCTCCCCCTCGAGAGCGCACTCTTTGCAGCACCCGGTCGCCGTCGTCTTCGACGACGGCCGCGACGGCCCAGCCGACGGCGAACGCCTCGGTTTCCTCGAGCGCCGCGACCGTCTCCGCGTCGACTCGCTCCGGTCTGCGGTTCGTCCACAGGTTCGTCGTCGCGCTCGCGGGGATCACGGGCCGGCATCGTTCTCGGGGTCCGGATCGAACAGTTCCTCGATTGTACAGTCGTAGTGGCGCGCGAGCTTGAACGCCAGCTCGAGGGAGGGGTCGTAGCGCTCGCGTTCGATCGCGTTGATGCTCTGGCGGGTGACGTCGACGGCGGCGGCCAGATCGGCCTGACTCTCGCCGTGGCGCTCACGGTGGTCTTTGAGGACGTTTTTCATGGATTCGGCCTGCTCACGAGCGGTTGCGGAGGGCGGTGTAGATGACGCCGAAGACGGCGAACAGGGCCACGAGCGTCCACATCGCGCCGTAGAACGCATCGGGGAGCGTGAGGACGCCGCCGTCCTCGAGTACCAGCCCACCGGGGGCTCCCAGAACGAGCACGAACGCGAAGACGCCGAGCGTGTAGTCGCTCGCCTTCCGCTCGATGGCCGTATCGCGCTCGTCGTACAGCGTTACCGGGCTGAACAGCCAGACCGCGATCATGCCGAAGAAGCCGGCCCAGTACACGAGAACGCCGGCGACGAACTGCTCGAGGAAGACCCCGACCAGTAGCCCGAGGATTCCAACTGCCAGCGAGCCGTACATCAGTCCCTTGTGCCGCCGTCGTTGCGTGAGCCTGTTCGCCGTGGATCGTGTGTGTTCGGTCATGAGTGTGGATCGAGCGCGCGGGTGTAAAGCACGCTTTACGTAAAGTCTACGTTACACCGGTTACATAACTCTATCGCCACCGAAGAAATCGTCGAAACCGGCCGGAGGCTACCGCTCGCGCGGTATGCAACCCGCTAGCGATCGAAAAATGACGACCGTTGGAGCCGTGGCACCCAACCGGACCCATGCTCTCGAACCGAGCCGGCTCAGTGGTCGTGTGAGTGGTCGTGGTCGTGACCGCCGTCGCTCGCCTTTCCGAGGTCGCCACCCGCGACGAGCGCGTCGTGGTCGCCCTCGATCATGTCCATGTTCTTCAGGTTGTCCCGCTCCTCGAAACCCGCGACGGCCTCGAGTAAGTCCTCCTGGGTCAGCACGCGCCGGTTCTCGGTGAGCGCCTCGAGGACCGCCTCCCGGAGCACCATCCGGAGGTCGCTTCCCGTAAGGCCCTCGGTCGCCTCGGCGATGGCGTAGGGGTCGAATTCGTCGATGTCCATCGCGCGGGTGATCACCTCGAGGATGTCCGCGCGCATTCCGGAGTCGGGTTTGGGGAAGTTGACGATCTCGTCGAAGCGCCGCCAGGCGGCCGCATCGAGCTGATCGGGGTGGTTGGTCGCGCCGATCAGGAGCACGTCGTCCTGGATCAGCGAGATGTCGTCGACGGCTTTGAGGAGCGTGTTGACGGCCCGTTTGAGCGCGGCGTGTTCGTCGCTCCGGCGCGTTTTGGCGACGAAGTCGAACTCGTCGATAAAGAGGATACACGGCGAGAGCCGCTTTGCGACCTCGAAGGTCTTGTCGACGTTTTTCGCGGTTTCCCCGAGGTACTGGCTCGTGATCATCGAGAGTTTGACCTCGACGAACGGGAGGTCCATGTCCCTCGCCAGCGCCCGCGCCGTCGACGTCTTCCCGGTGCCCGGCGGGCCGACGAACAGCAGTTTACCGATCTCGCGCAGGCCGATCTGTGCGAGGTAGTCGCGGTGTTCGATCGCCTTCGCGATCTTCTCGATTTCGGCCTCCTGGCCGGGCGTGAGCACGATGTCGTCGAGCGAGATGTCGACCTCCTCGGGTGCGCGGACGTCGACGAGGTCCAGCATCTCCTGTTCGTCCTCGTCGCTGAAGTACTCCTCGAGCAGACCGTCGATCCAGACCCGATCGGCCTGGATCGGGCGGTTTCGCTCCCTGGCCTCCTCGTAGCTGATGTCGACGCTCTCGTGGTCTTCGAAGTGCTTCGCGAGGGTCGGATTCGCGGCCAGTCGCTCGTCGTCGGCGCGCTCGACGAACCACCGCTCGGCGAGGTCCTGCTGGGTGAGGGTGATCGTCCCCGAGAACTCGTCTCTGTCGGTGAACATGAGCTCCGAGACGGCGTCCCACGGCCGGTCGACGCCCGTCGCCGCCCGGGCCGTGGCGTTGGTCGCCGACAGCGGCCGCCTGATCCCGCCGCGGCGCCGCCGTCCCCGCGGTCCGTCGCCGTCGGTCTCCTCGCTCTCGTCGTCCTCGCCGGAGCCGCCGGTCCAGAAGACCCGACGGATCGCCGGAGGCAGGTCGTTTTCGTCTAGCGATCTGTCGTCCGAATAGACGCTCGTCGTGAGCAGGAACTCCACGACGTCGAGCGCCGAATCACTCATTCGCTGAAACTATCCGCTGCTCGGCCTTAACCCCGTCGTCCCGCCCTGGGCGTGTGACCCCGTCGCGCGGAACGCCGTCCGCGCGTCGGCTGGCGCCTCGAGCCGGCGGAACCATTTTCCTCCGGCAGGTCCCAGACGTGGGTATGCACGTGTTGCTGGGTCTCGGCGGAAGCGACGAGTCGATGAAGGCGCTTCGACGGACGATCGACCGGACGCGGGAGGCCGGCGACGACCTCACCGTCGCCGTCATCGAGAAACCGGAGGCGGACCGCGCGCCCGAGGAGATGGCCCACCAGGCCGAGAAGCTCCTGTCGGAGGCCGGCGTCGACGCCGACGTGAAACGCCTCGAGGGCGATCCGGGGAGCGCCCTCGTCGACCTCGCAGAGCACGGCGAGTTCGACCAGCTGGTGATCGGCGGCGGCACGGAGAGCCCGATGGGGAAGATCCGCCTCGGCGGGATCACCGAGTTCGTCCTGTTGAACGCGACGACGACCGTCAAACTGATCCGATAACCATGCCCGGAACGCGCGTCTACCCCGACGAGCGCTCGGGCCCGTTTCCGACACCGCCGACCGGTTTTGAGGACGCCGACGGTCGCTCGATCGCACTCGAGGAGCTCGGGGCCGAGGACGTCGACGACCTCGTCGAGATGTACGTCCGGTTCGACCCCGCCGACCGGGCCCAGGGGATCCCGCCGACCGGCGAGGACCGGATTCGCCAGTGGCTCGAGCCGATCGTCGAAAACGGGGTCAACGTGGTCGCGCGAAACGGCGAGTTGGGGGCCGTCATCGGCCACGCCACGCTGGTGCCGGACACCGACGATCCGGGCGCGGTCGCGGACCTCGGCGAGATCGAGTGGGAGCTCGCGATCTTCGTCCTCCAGGCCTACCAGCAGGCCGGCATCGGCACCCGGCTGCTCGAGACGCTGCTCGGCCACGCGAGCGAGCGGGGGATCGGGCGGGTCTGGCTCACCGTCGAGCGCTGGAACGGCCCCGCCATCGCGCTGTACGAGCGCGTCGGCTTCGAGATCTCGGGCGCCGAGAGTTTCGAACAGGAGATGTCGATCAGACTCGAGTAGTCCGGCGTTCAGCCGTCGTCCGACTCCCCGCCCGGCCGCTGGCGGTACATCGCGAGGTAGATCGACGCGACCGCACAGGCGATCCCGAGGTAGAACAGCAGGCTGAACGCCGAGTCCGCGGCGACGGGCGAGGCGTCCGTCTCGAGCGCACCGAAAAACCCGACCAGCACGAACACGAACGCGCCGAACCGCAGGAGCGTGGGGAGATCGAGCAGTTGTCTCCGTAGCGCTCGCGCCACCTCGTCGTCGGACTCGCCCGGGTCGTCGGCCGTCATCGGTTCGCCCGCTCGGTTCGCGACCTCATACCGAGAGCACCGGCTGGCTCGCGTAGGAGAGGACGTACTCGGCGGCCTTCTCGAGCACTTCTGCGGTCGGGTCGGTCATCGGCTCGCGGGGGATGACGATGAAGTCCGCGCCGGCGGTGTCGGCGGCGTCGAGGACGACGCTCCCCGGGTGGCGGGTCTTGCGGTGCGGCGAGAACCCGTGCGAGACGGCCGTCGACACGGGCACGTCGTAGGCCTCCGCGAGCGCCGTCGCGTCCTCGAGAAACCGCCGCGAGTTCTCGGCGACATCGTCCTCGTCGACGGTGCCGGCGTTCATCCCCTCGACGACGCCGCGGCCGAGGACGAACAGGACGTGTACCGAGGCGTCGTAGCGGTCGGCGACGGCGACGGCGTACTCGGCGGCGACGGCGGACTCTTCGCTTCCGTCGACCGGCGCGAGGACGGTGTCGACGGAGAACGGCTCACTGGCGTCCATACGCGGAGTGTGCGCGCGGTCGTGAAAAATCCTCCCCACGCCGCCGCCCGACCTGCCGGATCCGTGGGAGTTTATACCGTCCCGAGCGCAACCTCTCTCCATGTTCGATACGATCGTCGTCGCGACCGACGGCTCCCGGAGTGTCAGGCGGGCCATCGACGTCGCACTCGACCTCGCCGCGCGGTTCGGCGCCGACGTCCACGCGCTCTCGGTCGTCGACGCCGGCGAGGTCGACGCCTCGCCCGAACAGCTCCGCGAGGAGCTGCGCGTCGCCCTCGAGACGCACGCGGACGCCGCCCTCGCCGACGTCGAGGACCGGGCCGGTCCCGGCATCGAGACGGCCGTCCGGACGGGCCGTCCCGCACCGGAAATCTGTGAGTACGCCCGCGACACCGACGCCGACCTGATCGTCACCGGCACCCGCGGTCGCCACGGCGAGAACCGACTGTTGCTCGGCAGCGTCGCCGAGCGCGTCGTTCGCACGTCTCCGGTCCCCGTCCTGACGGTCCGACAGCTCGAGGGCGACGAGGCGGCCGCGACGGCCTGATACGGACCTCAATCCGCCAGTTCCGGCGCATCCGGCGGACTCGCGGCTGCGCCGGGAAATCGGCCCAGCGGCCGCCCGAGAGGCGCACTGGACCGGCGGTTTCTTCCCGCCGGCCCGCCGAAGTGTGGTATGACCGACGATCTGCTCGCGACCAGCGATCTCCCGATCGCCCGCAAGTCGCTCCTGCCGGGCACCGGCTTCTTCCTCCCCGACGACCTCGAGGACGACCTCGAGGACCAGCAGGCGGAGGCCGCTCTCACGGGCGCCGACGCCGCCGTCGTCGCCGACGCTGACGCCGACGGGCTGGCCTGCGTGGCGCTGCTCCGGGAGGCCTACGACGACGTCAGGAACGTGCCGGACCCCACGGACGACGAGCCCGCGGAGCCCGTAGCCGACGACGAGGAGCCGTCGCTCGAGGAGCCCGAGCCGACCCCCCACCGGGTCGCGCTGCTCCCGGCGAGTCCGCACGACCTCGAGGACTCCCTCCAGCACGTCGCCGACTACGCCGAAGAGGGAGTCGACCTCTACGTCTGTGACCTCTGTCCCGACCGCTTCGAGTACGTCGCCGCGGAACTCGAGGCCGCCCTCGCCGTGGCCGGGTCGGCGTCGTGGTACGACCACCACCAGTGGGACGACGAGGTCGCGAGCGCGATCCGAGAGGCGGGGGTCGACCTCGTCGTCGGCGACAGCGAGGAGGAGTGTACCGCCGACGTCGTCTACCGCTCGCTCGAGTACGACTTCGCGCCGATGTATGAGGAACTCGCCGCCGTCACCCGGGACCACGACCTCTGGCTGCGCGAGGACCCCCGCAGCGACGACCTCGCCGATTACGCTTACTGGACCGATCCCGCCGAGTACGTCGAGGTCGTCCGGGAACACGGCGCCGACCTGCCCGCGTGGGTCGAGACGTTCCTCGAGGAGCGCCGGATCGAGAAGAACGCGCTGATCGAGCGGGCGGTCTCGCGGGCGGAGTTTCGTGACGTCGGCGAGTACACCGTCGGGATCACCTACGGCCGCTGCTCGCAGAACGAGGTCGCCGAGGCGATGCGCGAACAGGGCGCCGACGCCTCCGTGATCGTCAAACCCGCCGGCAGCGCCTCCATCCGGGGAACCGACGCCTTCGACCGGTGTCACGAGGTCGCCGACCTGGTCAACGGCGGCGGCCACCCCAAGGCCGCGGGCTGCAAACCCGACGTCTACGACGACATGCTCGACTACGCCTACCACTGGACCTCCCGCGGCACGGTGACCAAGCGGGTGATCCTCGAGGCGTTCGAGGCCGTCGTCGCGCGAGAGGCGCCGACCGCGGACGACGCCGCCGGCTCGTAATCGCGATCACCGGCAGGAAACGGGCGACCCGGTTCGTCCCCCACACGACCTCGAACCGGAGACGGCCGCACTCGAGCGACCGATCGTCGAATAGTCCTGTCGGACGGTATTAGTTACCCGTCGACTCGAGGCGAATCGTGAGTTCGTCGTGCTGGCGGAGACTGATCTGGGCCGTCGCGGGCTCGTGGTCGGTTTCGGTCGGCGTCGCGGTGACCGTCACCAGCCCCTCGCCCAGGGTCGTGACCGTCGTCGAGCCGTTGACCCCGCGCACCTCGAAACTGTCGGTCTGGTCGGCGTAGTAGGGCTCGCTGACGCCCTCGATGTCGACGCCGTCGACCGGCTCGCCGTCCTCGTCGACGACGTTGATCGTCAGCTCGTACTCCGGCGGCACGAGGTTGACCTCGAACAGCGCCGGCGGCGTTCGCTCGTCGGTCTCCCGGTGGTCGACCTGCCCCTCGAGCGACTCGTAGTCGTCGCCGCCGAACTCGAGGTCGTAGACCCCGTACGGGACGTCGACGGCGGCCATCCCGTCGCCGTCGGTCTCGGCGGTGAACGTCACCGGCTCGCCGTCCGGACCGGGCTCCTCGCGCTCGCCGTAGATTTCGACGCCCTCGGCGGGTCCGCCCCACGTGGTTTCGAGCACCTCGATCTCGAGTTCGCCGGTTTCCTCGGCCTCCCACTCGAGGGTCGTCGTCACCTCGTACTCGCCGTCGTGGACGTGCTGGAGCGTCGTCGCGTTGTACCCCTCGCGCTCGAGTTCGATGGTGTAGTTGTTCTGGTAGATCTCGTCGACGTACTGGCCGTCGGCGTTCGTCTCGCCGCCGAACTCGAGCGGGATGTCGGCGTCGTGTGGCTCGCCCTGACCGTGGACGCTCACGCCCTCGATCGGGTCGCCGTCCTCGTCGACGACGGTCAGCGTCAGCAGCGACTGATCGGGCGCTCGCGGCTCGTCGTCGGCGTCGTCCTGGTCGCCATCGCTCGAGTCGTCGGCGGCGTCGTCCTGGTCACCGTCGCTCGAGTCGTCGGCGTCGTCGTCGCTCGCGTCGTCAGCGCCGCTGCCGTCGCTTGCGTCGTCGGCCGCGCCACCGGCGTCGTCGCTCGAGTCGTCGGCCTCCTCGGCTTCCGGCGAGCCGTCCTCAGCGTCGTCAGCGTCTGCATCGTCGGTTTCGTCTATTTCGACGACTGCGTCATCGGCATCGCCTGCGTCATCCGCGTCTCCGTCGTCGGTCGACTCGTTCGTCTCAGTCTCGTTTTCCTGCTCTGTCTCTTCGAAATCGCCACCCTCCCCTTCGATGTCGTTGTCCGGCCCCTCGAGGCTCTCGCCACAGCCCGCGAGCGCGACGAGCGCAACGACTCCGAAAATCAGGAGAAACTGCCGTGTACGCGGGGACATACTGATACTACCGACGGGAGAATAGTTAGCGATTTATACACATTTTTAAACTATACACCGTTCGGCGAGCAACGAGGGGATTCGAGACCGCGGCGCGCGCACTCGGTTACCGGCGTGCCAGCGCCCGCATCACGAGCTGGAGGACGTGAACGAACACGCCGGCGACGGCGATGTAGACGCCGATCGTCTGGAGGGCGACGGAGGCGTTCCTGCGGTCGCGGACCTTCCAGATTTCCCACCCCAGCCGGAGCACGAAACCGAGGAAGATGAGGACGAAGCCGACGAGCAGAACGGGGGCGACGAACGTTCCGACGGCGATCGCGACGATCCCGGCGATAAATGAGTAGTTCGCGAACCGACCCCAGTGCTCGAAGGTGATCGAGCGGGCGTAGACGTACCCCGAGATGAGCGCCGTCATGAGTGCGACGACGATCGCGGTCACGCCGAGGATGAACACCTGGCTCTCCCGCGGCGCGAACGAGAGCACGCCCGCGCCGAAGACCCCGAACGCGAGCTGGAGGACGACCATTCCGGCGAAGGCGATCCCCATATCGCCGCCCTCGACGCCGCGTTCGGCGATCAGCTCGCCGGCCATGATCGCCGCCCCGTAGACGAGGACGCCGACGATCGGCACCGCGAACAGGTAGCTGTTGACCGCCGACAGCGGCGTGACGACGAAGACGTACATCAGCGCGACGTTGATCGCCATCAGAGCGCTCGCCCCGCCGATCACCCGCGCCTCGCGACTCGAGAGGCCGAACCCGCGCTCGGTCTCGTGTGGCGTCTCGAAGGAACTCATTGGAGTGACTACCCCGCAGAGACAGAAAAGCCTGTCAGCCCGGTGCCGTGGGGTCCGCGGTTACGCCTCGAGTCGTGCGGCGAAAAACGTCCAGGGCTGGTCGTCGTCCCCGTCGTCAGAGCCGTCCTCGCACAGTACTTCGGGGACGCCCCAGCTGTCCTCGAGGACGAAGCCGGCGGTCCGCAGTTGCTCCAGTGTCGCCGCCGCACCGGCGACGTTCCACTCCATCCGGACGCCGGTGTCGAGCCAGTCTGGGTTCTCTCCGCACCACTCGTCCGTCCCCTCACAGACCAGCACGCGACCCCCCGGACGCAGCACGCGGGCGAACTCGTCGACGACTCCCTGGTGGTCCTCGAGGGGAACGTGGATCAGCGACCAGTAGGCGACGACCGCGTCGAACGTACCGGTCCTGAACGGGAGTGTCGCCATGTCGCCCTGGACGAGCGCGGCGTCGGGTGCGCCGTCCGTCGCCAGCCGCAACTGCTCGCGCGAGAAGTCGAGGCCGGTCGCCGTCGTCGACTCGGTCAGTCGGGAGAGCACGGGCGTCCCCTGTCCACAGCCGGCATCGAGGACGTGCGCCGGCGCCGAGAGCGACTCGAGGAACTGCGCCAGCACTTCCGTCCCGCCCTGGGATCGGTGGTCGGCATACTGCGCTGCGATCACGTCGTACGCCCGGCGGACGCGATTCTTGTCGGTCACAGAGTATCTCTACGACACAGAACTGTTCGACCGAGTATCAGCATTCCGCCCGTGTGCTCCCGCCTACCGCTCGCCGGCGACCCACCGATCCGAGTACGCCGTCCCGCAGGCACACCGGGCGTAGGCGTGGATCACGTCGCCCTCCTCGTAGATGCCGCCGACCTCCTCGTTTCGTTCCTCCGCGAACGCGAAGACGAACTGCACCGCGTGGTCGCCCTCCTCGTCGGCGTCCGGACAGCCGCCGCCGGTGAGGTCCGCGTCGATCTCCCCCTCGCGTTGCATCGCCGAGCCGGCGAAGGTCATCGCGTCGGTCCCCGTCGCCGCCTCGAAGGCGTTGCGCCCGCTCTCGCCGTCGACGACGATCAGCACGCCGCCGTCGACCGGCTCGCCGAAGCGCTCGAGGCGGTCGTCCTCGACGAACGAGTCGGCCAGGTAGAGCCCCACGTCGTCGGGTCGCTCCCCCGCGCGAAATTCCGCCAGTACGTCGCTCATGCCCGTCGGTTGGCCCTCGAGGTGGAAAAAGGGTGCGAAGCCGACCACCGGCGCGTCGCAACGACTATGGGCCGTCCACCTGATTGCTGACGTGAACGTGAGCGCGGCAGAGACGAGAGCCCGGGCCGACGGACGGGGGCGGCCGGCCCGGCGCCCATGACCTACCGCAGCCTCCTCGTCACCCGCTGGTCCCGACGCGACCGGCTGGCCGTGCTCGTCGTCGCGCTGGCGGTCGCCCTGCTGGTCGGGGCGACCCTCCTCGCGGTCACTGCGGGCGAGCAGACCCAGACGCTCGCGGCCGACTTCGAGGCGAACGCGACGGTCACGGGGTACGACTCCCTCGAGGCGGCACACGACGACACCGGCCCGAACGCCACCGTCCTTCCGCTGGCGGAGGCGACGGCGCCGGACGGGACGTCCCACACCGCCGTCGGGATTCCGGCGGCCGACGCCGCCGGCGCGGCCCTGCCCGCCCAGCCGGACGGCGCGGTCGGCCCCGTCTCGGCCGACGAGGAGTGGCGCCTCGAGGGGACGGCGGAATCGACGACGCAGACGGTCTCGCCCGGCGTCTCGAGCGGTAGCGTTCCGGACACGTGGGTGCGGACGACCCCCGAGGCGGTCGAGGCGGTCGGACCGACGGGGGCGCTCGCCCTCGAGCCGGCCGACGGCGGCGCAGTCGGCGAGACGGGGAGCCCGCTCGTCGGCGCGCTCGCCTTCTTCGCGGGCGGCACCCGGAGCGTGATCGGACTCCTCTGGGTCGGCGTCGCCGTCGCCGGCGTCGTCGTCGCGGTCACGATCTCGAGCGTCGTCCGGACGACGGTCAGCGAGCGCGCGCGGACGATCCGCGTGATCAGGGCGACGGGCGCGCCCCCGCGTCGCATCCGGCTGCTGTTCGCGCTCCGCGGGGGCGCGCTCGCGGGCGGCGGCGTCGGACTCGGCTACGCGCTCGGCGTCGTCGTCCCGAACGTCGCGGTCAACGTCGCGATCGTGGCGGGGCTGCCGACGACGCTCTCGATCCGGGTGACGCGCGAGGTCGCGCCGTTGCTCGCCGGGATGCTCGCCGGCCTCGTCCTCGTCGGCGCGGTCGGCGGCTACCTCGCGGCTCGAGGCGCGACGACGGTGCCGCCGGCGCGGGTCGGCAGACCGCGGTCGGCGACCGGCGGCGGGTCGGGTCGTCTCGGTCGCGTCAGGGCGCTTCTCGCACCGTCGCTGCTCGAGGCGCGAACCGTCGTCCCGACGGCGGCGACGCTGTCGGTGTTCGCGGTGATCGTGTTGCTGATCGGCTCGCTCGCGGCCGTCGGCGCCGCGCTGACCACCGACGAGGCGACGATCACCGAGCCCGGCTCGCCCCACCCGATCGAGAGTTCGGTTCCCGAGAGCTACGCGGGCGCCGTCGACAACGACACCGCGGCGAGCCCCGAGATCGTGCTGTTCACCGGCCACGACGGCGAGCCCTATCTCGCTCGCGGCGTCGACTACGAAGCCTTCGCGGCGGTGACGAACGCGACGGTCGTCGACGGACAGCCGCCCGAAAACCGATCGGAGGCGGCGATCGGCACGGCCCTCGCGGACGCGCTCGACTTCGAGCCGGGCGACGAGCTCGTCGTCGGCGGGAGCACCGACGCGGCGTTCGCGACCGTCGAGATCGCCGGCGTCTACGAGACGGGAACGCTCGAGGACCACCAGCTGCTCGTCTCGCTGCCGACGGCGCGCCACCTCTCGACGGTCGATCCGGGGGACGTGAACCTGGTTCGAACCAACGCCACGGCGCCGGACGGCGCGGTCGGCCCGACGTCCGCGGTGCTCGTCGAGGCGGAGGCACCGGGCCACGCCGAGCCCGGCGAGCCGATCCCGGCGTCGGTCACGCTCTGGAACCCGGCCGACGAGCCGGCCGAACGAACGGTGGAGGCGTCGATCGGCGACGAAACCGTCGAGCGGACGGTGACCGTCGATCCCGGCGCCCGAACGACGGAGACGATCGAGCTTCCGGCGGTCGAAGCCGGCGAGTACGAGGTTCGAGTCGGGTCGTTCGAGCGCACGACGACGGTCGCGACGGAGCCCCCCCTCGAGTTCGCCACCCTCGCCGGGACGGCGCCGCCGGGCGAGACGACGCTTGCGACCCTGGTCGACGCGACGGGCGACCCGGTCGCGAACGCGACGATCGAGGCCGGTGAGGAGACGGTGACGACCGACTCCGAGGGGAGCGCCTGGCTCTCGCTCCCCGAGGAGTCCGGAACCGTCGACGTCACCGCCCGGACGGACGAGCGCGCGGTCACCGAGTCGGTGACGATCTCGGCGGACGCCGAGACGGCGCTGCTCGCCGAGACGGGCCTCGAGCCGGCGACGCCCGGCATCCACAGCCGACCGACGCTCGAGGTTTCCCTCTCGAACCCCTGGCAGCGCCCGATCGAGACGACCGTCGAGATCGACGGTCCCGGGACGAGCGCGTCCGAGGACGTTACCCTCGAGGCCGGCGAGACGACGACCGTTACGACCACGTTCCCCCAGCGGCCGCCGGGCGAGTACGGCGTGGCGGTTCGCGCCGACGGGAGCACCCTCGCGACCCACGAGTACCGCGTCGGCGGCGACGACCGGCTGACCGGTGCGCTGGCGGCGAGCGGCCACTACGACGGCGGGGGCGGGATCGCCACGGCCGTCGAGTACGCGGTCGGCAACCTGCACGTCCTCCTCGGGGCGCTCGCCGGCCTCGCGTCGCTGACCGTCGTCGGGGCGACCAGCGCCGTCCTCACGCGGGCGGTTCGCGCCCGGCGGCGCTCGCTCGGGATCTACCGGGCGACCGGCGCGTCCCCCCGCCGGCTTCTGGGGCTCGTGCTCGCCGACGCGGTCCGGATCGGCGTCGCCGCCTCGCTACTCGCGCTCGTCGTCGCGACGGCGACGCTCGAGGCGCTCGCGCTCGCGGGGCGGCTCACCGTGTTCGGGATCACCCTCGATCCGCGTCCGGCGCCGGCGCTGGCTGCCGGCATCGTCGTCGTCGGGGTCCTCCTGACGGCGCTCAGCGCGCTCGTCGCCACGCGCTCGCTCGTCCGGGCGTCGCCCGCGTCGCTGTTCGCTCCGCCGGAGCCCCGCGGCGGCGACGCGCCGTCGAATCGGGAGCCCGCTCCGCGAGCCGACGGCGGCGCGCCCGTCGGAGAGCGAGACTTAACATCCGGGAGGAACAACGGCCGGACGTGACCTCCCCGGTACTCGAGGTGATCGACCTCTCGGTCAGCCGCGGCGAGCGGGGGGTGCTCGACGGCGTCTCGCTGTCGATCCCCGCCGGCTCGCGCACGCTGATCCGGGGTGCGAGCGGCGCCGGCAAGTCGACGCTGTTCTCCGTGCTGGGGCTGCTCGAGGAGCCCGACTCGGGCCGCGTCGTCGTCGACGGCACGGACGCGGGCTCGCTGTCGGAGCGAAAGCGCGCGCGGCTGCGCCGGGACGAACTCGGCTTCGTCTTCCAGGACTTCCAGCTCGTCCCCGACCTCTCGGCGTGGGAGAACGCCCGCCTCCCCCAGACCCACGCCGCCGGCGGCGACGAGGGGTGGCTCGAGGAGCTGTTCGACACCCTCGGAATCGCCGGCCTCGCCGACCGCTACCCGGCGACGCTCAGCGGCGGCGAGAAACAGCGCGTCGCCATCGCGCGGGCGCTCGCGAACCGCCCCGGCGTGATCCTCGCCGACGAGCCGACGGGACAGCTCGATCCGGACACCACGGACCAGGTGGTCTCGCTGCTGGCCGACGTCCAGGAGCGGACGAACGTCGCCCTCGTCGCCATCAGCCACGACCCCGCGCTCGAGCCAGCCTTCGACCGGACGTTCACGCTGGCGGACGGCCGCCTCGAGCGTCGGGGCGGCGCCGGCGAGCGACTCGAGGCCTCCCCGTCGGCCGAGCACGACTGACCCCCGTGCGGCGGGCGATCCGATCGCGTGTCAGGTGCGCTGGATTTAGGTACTCCCGGCGACCTCACTCGAGTAGATGACCCGGCGGCGGATGCGGTTCGTCCACGGCCAGCTCGCCTGGATGCTAGCGACGGTGTTGCTCCTCTCGCTGCTGGGATCGCTCTCGTACGAACTGTTCTTCGTCCTCTCGCTGATCGGCTTTCTCGTCGTCACCGAACTGACCGCGCCCGTCGCCGTCGCGCCCGCCTGGCGGCGGCGGCTGACGTGGATCATCGCGCTCGGCCTCGTCGGCTTCGGCTACGTCGTCGTCCGGCGCATCCTCGAGATCCTGCCACCGGAGGTGCTGCCGTGGTGACCGCCCGCGAGTGGCTCACCGACCGCGACGGGGTCGACTGGCCGCGGGCGTTCCTGCTCGCGCTCGCGGTGACGACCGTCCTCGCGCTGGGCGTCGTCGCCGCCACGTCGACGACCGCGTTCGGCCCGTACAACCCCTCCTGGGACGGCTCGACGGACCTCCACGACGGCCTCGAGGACGACCCTGACGTCTCCGCCGAGATCGTCCGGGAGACCGACCGCTACGACGACCTCGACGCCGAGAACGCGACCGCGTTCGTCGTCGCGCCCGAGGAGCCCTACGAGGGCACCGACGCCGAGCGCGTCCGGTCGTTCGTCGACCGCGGCGGCACGCTCGTCGTCCTCGAGAACTTCGACGACGGCGGCAACCGGCTGCTCGCCGCCGTCGGGGCGGAGGCTCGAACCGACGGCGGGCTCCTGCGCGACGACCGCCACAACTACCGCGGCCCGGCGATGCCGGTCGCGACCGGCGTCGAGAACCACACGCGAACCGAGGGCGTCGATCAGCTCACGCTGAACTACGCGACCGCCGTCGAGCCCGGCAACGCGACCGTTCTCGTCTCGACCAGCGACTTCGCCTACCTGGGCGACGCCGACACCGACCTCTCGGAGACCGAGGACCTGTCGGCGCACCCGGTCGCGACGACCGAACCCGTCGGCGACGGCGAGGTCGTGGTCGTCGGCGACCCGAGCATCACGATCAACGTCATGCTCGAGCAGCCCGACAACCGGGCGTTCCTCGAGAACTTCGCCGACGACCGGGTCCTCTTCGACCTCTCACACGCCGGAGACGTGCCGCCGCTGGCGGCGGCCGCGCTGACGCTGCGCGAACTCCCGCTGTTGCAGGCGCTCGTCGGGGGTCTCGGCGTCGGCCTCGCCGCGCTGGCCGCTCGAGGCGTCCCCCCGACGGTCCGGCGTCGACTCCCCGCCCGGTGGCGCCGCCGTGAGCACCGCGAGCCGGGATTGACCGACGGCGAGCGGCGCGCGCTGGTGGCCGACCGCCACCCCGAGTGGGACGACGACCGGGTCGACCGCGTGATAGCAGCGTTTAACCGCTCCGGTGAAAAACGACGTGACGACGAATGAGCAGGAACGACCCTGCGGACGTCGAGCTCACTCCGAGCGGGGTGTACGACGCGATCCGCGACGAGACCGGCCGGGTGCTGGTCGGCAACGAGACGGTCATCGAGCGGCTCACGATCGCGCTGTTGACCCGCGGGCACGTCCTGCTCGAGGGCGTCCCCGGCGTCGCGAAGACGACGATCGCGACGCTGTTCGCCCGCGCGAGCGGGCTCTCACACCGCCGCATCCAGATGACCCCCGACATCCTCCCGGCGGACATCACCGGCACCCACGTCTACCGCGAGAACATCGGCGAGTTCGAACTCACGCGCGGCCCCGTCTTCACCAACCTGGTCGTCGCCGACGAGATAAACCGCGCGACGCCGAAGACCCAGGCCGCCCTGCTCGAGGCGATGCAGGAGCGCCACGTCACCATCGAGGGGAAGACGCTCGCGCTGCCGACCCCGTTCATGGTCGTCGCGACGCAGAACCCCGTCGAGATGGAGGGCGTCTTCGAACTCCCCGAAGCGCAACGGGACCGCTTCCAGCTCAAACTCACCGTTTCCCTCCCCGACCGCGAGGTCGAACGCGAACTGCTCGAGCGATTCGACACCGACCCGGAACTCGGACCGGAGACGATCGAGCAGGTGGTCGCGCCGAACGCCCTGCTGGCGGCCCGCGAGACGGTGGCCGACGTCCACGTCTCGGAGCCGGTGAAGTCGTACGTGCTGGATCTCGTCGCCGCCAGTCGAACCCACCCGGACGTCTCCCACGGCGCCTCCCCGCGGGCGACGCTCGCCTTCCTCAACGCCACGAAGGCCCGCGCGGCGATCCACGGCCGCGAGTACGTCATCCCCGACGACGCGAAGGCGCTCGCCCAGCCGATCCTGGCCCACCGGCTGGTGCTGAGCACCGACGCCGAACTCAGCGACGTCGTCGCGACCGACGTGGTCGCGGACCTCCTCGAGAGCGTCGATCCGCCCGGCGCCGAACCCGACGAGCACGCGCCCGTCGGCGCCGACGACCCCGCGTAGTCGGTTCCCCGTTCTCGGGCCCGTCGATCACTCTTCCGGCTCGCTCGAGCGTCCGCCGTCGGTTTCCTCGTCCCCGCCGGCCGCCCCTTCGCGCGTCTCCCACCGACAGGTCACCAGCCAGTCGGCCCGCTCGTCGCCGGGTTCGACCGCCAGGGTGACGGGCCGCTCGAGGCCGGTCGCGAATCCGGTCGCGAGAAACGACGCCGCCGGGTGATCGAAGCGGTCGACGGCGCCGAACGCGCTGTCAGTGACGGCGACGGTGGCCCGGCCGTCCTCGACGTCGACCTCGGCGCCCCCGACGAGTTCGAGGCCGTCGGTGAGCCCGTCGGCGAGCTGCGTCGCGAGGCCGACCGGCGTCCCCGCGAGCGGGCCGCTCAGCGTGCGCTCGAACTCGGCGTAGAGCTCGCCGCCGGTCGACCGGAGCACGAGCCCGCGGCGGTCGTCCTCGAGCAGGAACGGGCGGGTCTCCGCCCCGCGCTCGAGCGGTGGCGGCGTCGCGTCGGCGTAGCGCGGGACGAACAGCGCCGCCGGCCCGTCAGGTTGGGGGACGTAGATCCGGTCTTCGCGGAGGCCGAGTTCGGCGGCGATCGTCGCCTCGTTGTCCGCCAGCGCACTGTACACGCGCTCGCCGACGTCCGCGGCGACGACCTGGCCGGGCGTGAGGTAGTAGGTGAGCACGGCCCCGAAGAGGCCGGTCGCGGCCAGGGCGAACAGCACCTCCCTGCCGTCCGGGAAGACCGCCCCGCCGCCGGCCGCGACCAGCCCGAGCGCGGCGAGCCCGACGGCGGTGTTCCTGTACCGGCGCTGGCGGATGCGGGCGTACTCCGCCCTGAGCCGGCGGTTCTCGGCCTCGAGCAGCTCGACGCTGGCGGCGGCTGCGAGGTCCCGGTCGGTGTCGTCGTCTGCCGTCTCGACTCTCTCGTCGATACCGTCGTTCCTACTCATAACTCCTCGGTCGGGTGTTCCGCGGTCGTCTCCGGCACGAGCCCCAGCCGGACCAGTTCGTAGCGGTGGAGGCCGTACGCCGCCGTCGCGAGCGCCCCCAGCAGGACCGCGCCGGCGAGCCAGAGGGGGCCGGCTCGAGCGACGGCCCACGCGAGCCCCCCGAGCCCGAGCGCGCTCGCGACCGTGACCGCCGCGAACCGACCGGGTGCGGGCGTGTGAACCGCCGGGGCGAGCAGCACCGCCAGGAATCCCGCCCCGACGAGGCCGACCGAGATCGGGTCGAGCCCGTCGGGAACCGCCGCCACCAGGGCGACCGTTCCGCCCGCGACCGCGTACGGCGCGCCGAGGGTCGCCCAGAGGACGACCGCGACGATCCCTGCGAGCGCGCCGAGCGGGCCGACGACGACCGTGCAGGCGACGAGCAGCGCGACGGCGGCGAGTCCCTCGGCCCACGGCCGACCCCGCCGTGCGGTGACCAGCAGCGAGTCGCCACCGGCCGGGGGCGCTCGTGAGCTCACGGGCGACCACCCGCCCGCTGGAGTCGCCGGTCGCGACCGGCCGTGAGAACCGTCGAGAGGCGGTCGCCGGGGCCGACCTCGAGGGCGGTGACCCGCGGCAGTCTCGCCAGCTCGCGCCGGCGCTCCTCGAAGGCGAGGTAGCGGTCGTAGGCGCCCTCGAGGTCGGCCAGCTCGCCCGGCTCGTACAGCACCGACGGGGCGAGTAACACGAGCACCGAGCCGCCGCCCGAGCGGGCGACGTCGACCGTCTCGCGGAGCTCGTCGGGGCGCGTATCGTCCGTACAGAGGACCGTCCAGACCGTCCCCCGTCGACCGGTGAGCGTCGTCCGGAGCGCGCCGTACAGCGGGTTCGTCTCGAGGCGCTCCCGGTAGGTCCGGTGGCCGGCGTAGAACGGTCGCAGCGTCGCCGCGAACGGGTCGGCGTCGTCCTCGAGCGCGGCCAGCGAGCGGCGAACGGTCGCCGCCGACGGCTCCCGGTTCGGATCGGTCGACGGAGTCGTCGCGGCCGTCGCCTCGAGATCCAGCAGCCGCCGCCGGACCGCGGTGTACCGGTCGGGGGCGGTCGAGGGCTCGAGGCGGGTCGTCACTCCCTCGTCGTCGACGGCGAGGAGGCCCAGGGGGTCGCCGAGTGTGCGCGCGGTGCCGGCGATCGAGAGCGCGACCTCCCGGAGGTACTCGAGTTTCGTCTCGCCGGGCTCGCCGGCGACGAGGCTGGCGCGGTGGTCGACGACCAGCAGCGTCCGCCGGTCGGTGTCAGGCTCGTGCTCGCGGACGTGGGGCGACCCCAGTCGGGCGGTCGCTTTCCAGTCGATCCGGTCGGCCGTATCACCCGGCACGTACTCCCGGACCTCGGAGGGGTCGATCCCCGAACCGAGCTGGCCGCCGCCGTGTTCGCCGTAGGCCGTCGCCAGGCGCTCGCCGCCCGCGCCGACGTGCAGCGTGCGGGGGCTTCGGGGCTCGACGGTGACCGTCGGCGCCGTGCCGACGGGAAGCGTCTCGGCGAACAGCCCGTCCGTGACGCGGAGGGTCGTCGGCTCGAACCGGTGGGTTCCCGCGACCGGCCAGCGGACGTCGACCGTCTCCTCGCCGCCGGACTCGCCGGGGTCGATCCGCACGGACAGGTCGTCCGCGCTCGTCGCCGTCGGCAGCCCGGCCTCGAGGGAGAGCGCCACCCCGGCGGGAAACTCGAGGGTGGCAGACAGCGTCACCGGCGCGTCGGCGCCGGTGCGAACGCCGGTCTGGGCGGGGACCTGCGCGACCGACAGCGCGTCGACCGTGCGACCGACCTCCCGGACGAACAGGTACTGCCGGCCGAGGAGCCACGCGCCGAGCAGGGCCGTCCCCGCCAGCGGGGCGGGGCGGGCGAGGGCGACCGAGAGGGCCGCGAGGAAGGCGGCGAGGCCCCCGACCGCCCACACTCGACGCGTGACGTGCATACACGCGAGATTTATCGGCGACCTGTTGAAGCTACTGGTTGTCAGTCACGAGAGAACAGGTTTTTGCTGCGGGAGCCGAATTGACGTGCCGTGAACACGTCCGGTGGTCGCGCGCTCGTCCTCGTCGCGGTCCTGTGTCTGGCTGCGCTGGCAGCCGTCGGTGGGGTCGCTGGTGGGCCGGGAGCGCCGGCCGACGCCGGGGACGCCGTCGGCGCCGCCGGCCTGGCGCTCGCAGACGACGACAACGAGACGCCGCGCCACCAGAACCCGGACGAGTACGCCGAAGACGGAGACGTGGACGGCCTCGAGTCCTGGCTCGCCGACCGCCTCTCGAGTCAACTCAGCGAGGGGGCGATCGAGCTCAACCAGGGCGAGTACGAGCTCGCCCGCCAGTACGTCGACGAGGAGTACCGCGACCGCTTCGGCCAGTACGTCGACGTCGCGGGCGAAACCGACGGCGACGGCCAGGAGGAGACGTTCGAGGAGGTTCGCGACGAGCAAGAGCAGCTCACCAACGACGTCGAGGAGTACCGCGAGACCAGAGACGAGTACGAACAGGCCCGCGACGAGGGCGACGGCGACCGCGCCCGGGAACTCGCCCGCGACCTCGAGGAGCTCTCCCAGCGGATCGACGACTCCAGCGCGGCCGTCCGGGAGCACTACGACGACCTCGAGGAGGCGACCGGGATCGACTTCTCGGAGCCCGACCGGGCCGTCGAGGAGACCAACACGGACGTCCAGACCGACCAGGAGACCGTCCGCAGCGAGCAGTTCGTCGAGACGGAGCTGATCCTCGAGCCCGAGTCCGAGACGATCTCGTTCCTCGAGCCGCTGGTCGCCGGCGGCGAGGTCCGGACGGCCGACGGCTCGACGCTCGCGAACGAGGAACTCGAGTTCGCGGTCGAAAACGAGACCGTGCGGACCGAAACCGACGCTCAGGGCGCCGTGGCACTCGAGTACCGGCCGACGGATCTGCCGCTCGACACGGCCGAACTCACGATCCGCTACGTTCCCGACACCCAGTCGGCGTACCTGGGCAGCGAGACGACCGTTCCGGTCTCCGTCGAGCAGGTCGAACCCGAGATCGACCGGCTCGAGACGTCCGCGTCGGCGGCCTACGGCGAGGAGATCCGGGTCGCCGGGAGCCTCGGCGCCGGGGGCGTCCCCGTCGACGGCGTCCCCCTCGAGGTCACCGTCGACGGCGAACGCCTGGGGACGACGAACGTCTCGGGCGGCGGGTTCGACGAGACGCTGACGATGCCGGCGACGGTGCCCGACGGCGACCGCGAGCTGGCGATCGAACTCGCCTACGAGGACCGCGCGCTGGCGTCGACGAGCGAGACGGCCGGGATCACGGTCGCGGAGACCGACGCCTCGCTGTCGGTCGACGCCGAGTACGGGGGCGACCGGGACGTCGCCGTCGACGGAACCCTCGAGACGGACGCGGGCGAGCCGGTCGCGGGCGAGCCGGTCGAAGTGCGCCTCGACGGGGAGACGGTCGGCACCGCGACGACGGCGGCCGACGGGAGTTTCGGCGGGACCGTCACTGTCCCCGACGACGCGGAGGGCGAGCTGACGATCGCCGCCACCTACGAGGGGGCGGGGTCGAACGTCGCGGCCGCCGAGGACGAGGCCGTGGTGACGGTGCCGGCGGCCGAGAGCGCGCTCGCGCCGACCGGGCTGCCGACGTGGGCGCTCGCGGCCGCGGCCCTCGCAGTCGGCGCCGTCGCCGTGGCGGCCCTCTGGTGGTACCGCCGCAGCCGGGACGGGACGGCGCCCGAACCCGACCGCCCCGTTCCGACGGCCGCCGAGAGCGACGCGGCGACCGCGCCGCGGTCGGCCGAGTCGGTCGCCCGCACGTTGCTCGAGCGCGCACGCGAGCAACTCGCACGCGGCGAGCCCGACGCGGCCGTCCAGAGCGGCTACGTGGCGGCCCGTCACGCCCTCGAGTCGCGGGCCGGCGCCGGCGGGGCGCTCACCCACTGGGAGTTCTACCGGCGGCTGGGCGCGACCGACCTCGCAGTCGACGACGGCCGGCTCCGGACGCTGACCGAGGGGTACGAGCGCGCCGCGTTCGGCCGGGAGGGGACGTCCCCGGAGGAGGCGACGGGGCTGCTCGAGCGGGCTCGACACCTGTGCGGTCTCGACGACGACGGCGGCCGGTACGACGCGGCGGACGACTGATCTGTCACCGGCGCAGTCTCTCGGGAGGCGGTGGCTGATGCGACCGACTAACTTTTAGGGTCAACCTCGCTACAACACGGTGGATGGAGTCTCACCGGTCGCTGTGGCTGTTGCTCCCGCGTCAGATCCGGGCCTGTCCCGCCGATCTCGCGGCGATGGTCGCGCTGACGGTCGTCGTGAACGTGGCGGTGTTCGCCCCCGTGGTCCGGGAGACGCCGCTGCGGATCCCGCTCGGCCTCGCGTTCGTCCTGTTCGTGCCGGGCTACGTGTTCGTCGCCGCGCTCTTTCCGGAGGCCGGCGAGTCGCCGGCGGCGCCCGACGAGGAACTCGAAGGTGAGAGCCACGTTAACGACGAGCCGTTCTGGAGCGGCGTCGACCGGTCGGGGATCGACGGCATCGAGCGGGTCGCGCTCGCGTTCGGGCTGAGCATCGCGATCGTGCCGCTGATCGGCCTCGCGCTCAACTTCACGCCGTGGGGCATCCGGCTGGTTCCGATCATGGTCGCCGTCAGCGGCTTCACCCTGATCGCGACCGCCGTCGCCGCCGTCCGGCGCTGGCAGCTCCCGCCCGAGGAGCGCTTCGCGGTCCCCTACCGGGAGTGGTACGCCGCCGGTCGCGGCGAGTTGCTCGAGCCCGACACCCGTGCGGACGCGGCGCTCAACGTGTTGCTGGTCGCCGCGATCGTCCTCGCCGTCGGCAGCGTCGCCTACGCGGTCGCCGTCCCGCCCCAGGGCGAGCAGTTCTCCGCGGTGTACATCCTGACCGAGGACGACGACGGCGACCTCGTCGCCGCCGACTACCCCGACGAACTCGTCGCGGGCGAAGCGGCCGAGATCGTCCTCGGCGTCGACAACCACGAGCACCGCACGGTCGACTACACGGTGGTGATGGTCGAACAGGAGGTCGAGACCGCCGGCAACGAGACGGTCGTCACGGAGCAGAACGAACTCGAGCGCTTCGAGACGCGGCTTTCGCACAACGACAGCTGGCACCACCCTCACGAGCTCGAGCCGACGATGACCGGCGACGATATCCGGATCGTCTGGCTGCTGTACCCCGACGAGGTGCCCGAGGAGCCGTCGACGGAGAACACCGAGTACTCCGTCCACCTCTGGGTCGACGTCGAAGACGAGTGAGCCGGCTCCGGCGACCCGGACACCCGGTGGGAACGGGCCGACCGACCCGCTCGAGCGATTCTCGACCCCGTCGACGGGGCCGGAGTCCTACTCCCCCGGCGACGGCTGCACGCAGAACCCGTTCCCCTCGGGATCTCGCATGACCGTCCAAATTTCGGTGTAGGGGCCGGTCGTCTCCGTTTTCGTCTCCACGGCGGTCGCCCCGAGTTCGGTCAGCCGCTCGACTTCGGCCTCGCGGTCCTCGGCGGCGAGGTCGAGGTGGATCGGGATGTGTTCCGGCGACGAGCGCGGCATCTTCTTGAAGAACAGCCGTGGGCCACGGCCGGCGGGGTCGACGGCCGCGGCCGCCGCGTTGGGGTCGCCGCCCTCGGCTTCGACGGCCTCGAGGAGACCGGGCGGGGCCTCCTGGCGCTCGTAGCCCACCGCCTCCGTCCAGAACTCGGCGAGGGAATCGGGATCGTCACACGCGAACGTAATGTTGGCGATCGACGCCATACCCGCCAGAGGCTCTCGAGCGGCAAAGTCGTTGGCGTCGCTCGTTCCGATCACCCTCCCAGGGCGTCTCCAAACCGCCACGGGCGGACGTCGCTCGTGCGGGAAGATTCGACGGAAACAGACCGCTTTCCCCCAATGGATACTGTCGGGCCGAAACAGTAACGGCGCTGGCTGTCGGTCGATGTGGTGTGAACGATCTATCTGCCGTTGTTCTCGCAGCCGGGGAGGGACGACGACTGCGACCGCTGACGACCCACAGACCGAAGCCGATGCTGCCGGCCGCGACGAAGCCGATCCTCGAGCACGTTCTCGATACGCTCGTCGACGCCGGTATCACGGACATCACGATCGTCGTCGGCTACGGGCGAACGCGCGTCCAGTCGCACTTCGGCCCGACGTACCGAAACGTCCCCCTACGGTACAGCAGACAGGAGATCCAGCTCGGTAGCGGCCACGCGCTGCTGGCGGCCGAGTCCGACCTCGAGGGGTCGCTGCTCGTCGTCAACGGCGACCAGCTGATCGACGACCGGATCGTGACCGACGTGATCGACGCCCACGACGACGGCGCGGCCGCGACGCTCGGCCTGATCCAGCGGTCGGCCGTCGAGGGGTACGGCGGCGTCATCCTCGAGGGCGACCAGGTGACGGAGCTGGTCGAGCGACCGGGCGACGAGCGCGACTACCGGCTCAACGCCGGGGTGTACGCCTTCGAGCCGGACGTCTTCGAGGCGATTCGGACGGCCGAACCCCGCGCGGGCGAGCACTCGCTCGTCGACGGCATCACCGAGCTGATCGCCTCCGGTCGGGAGGTTCGCGGCGTCGTCTCGGAGGGGCTCTGGGTGGACGCGACCTACCCGTGGGACCTCCTCGACGTCTCCTTCCAGCTGCTCGATTCGGCTCCGGAGGACGGCGGCGTCGCCTCGAGCGTCGACGAGCGCGCGACGGTCCACGAGTCGGCGGTGATCCGCGAGCCGGTCGTGATCGACGCCGACTGTGAGGTCGGCCCCGGCGCGGTCGTCGGCCCCTACACCTGCCTCGGCGAGAACGTTACCGTCGGCTCGAACGCCGTCGTCGAGCGCAGCGTCGTCGACGCCGACACCAGAATCGGACAGCAGGCGACGCTGCTCGAGTGTGTCACCGGTGTCGGCGTCGAAGTCGGCGCGGCGACGGCGGTACCGGGCGGTCCCGGCGACGTCCGGGTCGGCGACCGCGTCTTCGAGGCCGAACGTCTCGGCGCCCTGCTCGCGGACCACGTCCGGGACAACGGGGGCGTCACCTACGTCCCCGGAACGGTCGTCGGCTCGAACTCCGTCATCGGCGCCGGCGCGACGGTCCGGGGCACCCTCTCGGAGAAGACGGAGGTGCACCACTGATGTGTGGCATCATCGGCTACACGGGCGACGGAAACGACGTCCTCGACGTCCTCATGACCGGGCTCTCGGGGCTCGAGTACCGGGGGTACGATTCGGCGGGGATCGCCCTCACTAACGGCTCGCTTTCGATCTACAAGCGCCAGGGCGAGCTCTCGGCGCTCGAGAGCGCGCTTCCCGAGGGCGGACTCGACGGCGAGGCCGGCATCGGCCACACCCGCTGGAGCACGCACGGTCCCCCGGCGGACGTCAACGCCCACCCCCACACGGGGCCGGACGGGAACGTCGCCGTCGTCCACAACGGGATCATCGAGAACTACCGGGCACTCCGCGAGGAGCTCGCGGCGGACGGCCACGTCTTCGAGAGCGACACCGACACCGAGGTCGTCCCCCACCTGATCGAGCGCGAACTCGCGGCCGGCGCCGATCCGGAGGCGGCGTTCCGCGAGGCGGTCGGCCGCCTCGAGGGGAGCTACGCCATCGCCGCGGTCTTCGCCGGCTCGGAGACGGTGTACGCCGCGCGCAACGAGTCGCCGCTCGTGCTGGGACTCGGCGAGGACGGCCACTACCTGGCGAGCGACGTCCCCGCGTTCATCGAGTACACCGACCGGGTGATCTACCTCGAAGACGGCGAGTTCGCCCGACTCGACGCCGACGAGGTCGTCGTCACCGACGCCGACGGCACCGTCGTCGAGACGTCGGTCGAGACGATCGCGTGGGACCCCGAGGACGCGGGCAAGAGCGGCTACGACCACTACATGATAAAGGAGATCCACGAACAGCCCGACGCGATCCGCAAGTGCCTCCGCGAGCGCGTCGAGGAGATGACCCGCTCGATCACCGTCGAGGAGCTCGCCAACCTCGACGCTCCGGAGTCCGTGCAGTTCGTCGCCTGTGGCACCTCCTACCACGCGGCGCTGTACGGAGCCCGGCTGCTCCGCGAGCGCGGGATCCCCGCCCAGACGTTCCTCGCGAGCGAGTACGACGTCGACGAGATCCCGGTCCCCCCGGAGACGCTCGTCGTCGGCGTCACCCAGAGCGGGGAGACGGCGGACACCATGAGCGCCCTCCGGGGCGCGAACCGCGCGGGCGCGACGACGCTCGCGCTGACGAACGTCGTCGGCAGCTCCGCCGCACGGGAGTGCGACCACGTCATGTACATCCGCGCCGGTCCCGAGATCGGCGTCGCCGCCACCAAGACGTTCGCCTCCCAGCAGGTCGCGCTGGCGCTTCTCGCGAGCACCGTCACCGGCGCCCCCTCCCAGTCGTTCGTCGAGGGGCTGCGGAAGCTCCCCGACCAGGTCCGGACGGTGCTCGACGACTCGAGCGCCCGCGAGATCGCGGAAACCTACGAGCGCGCCGACGCCTACTTCTTCATCGGACGAAAGTACAACGAGGCGGTCGCGTACGAGGGCGCGCTGAAGATGAAGGAGATCACGTACAAACACGCCGAGGGGTTCGCCGCGGGTGAACTCAAACACGGGCCGCTGGCGCTCGTGACCGACCGGACGCCGGTGTTCGCGATGGTCACGCAGGGGTCGAAACCCCAGAAGACCCTCGGTAACGTCAAGGAAGTCGAGGCCCGCGACGCGCCGGTCGTCGCCGTCACCGACTCCCGGGAGCTGGTCGAACCGTACGCCGACTTCGTGATGGAGGTGCCCGAAACCCATCCGGCGTTCACGCCGATCCTGGCGAACGTCCAGCTCCAGTTGATCTCCTACTGGGTGGCCAACCGGCTGGGGCGGTCGATCGACAAGCCACGAAACCTCGCCAAGAGCGTCACCGTCGAGTAACCGGACACAACACTCATGTCGGATGGGTCACAACAGTCCCGTATGAGTTCGCTCCTCCGCGCCGCCGGACTGGGTCTGGTGGCGATCATCGCGCTGTGGGTGCTCCTGCAGGTCGTCGCGTTCGTCTTCGGCGTCGTCAGCTTCATCGTGAGCACCGTCGTCACGCTGGCGATCCTCGCGGCCGTCGGCTACCTCGCGTACCTCCTGTTCACGCGACTCTGATCGCAGTCGGGCACTCAATCCGCGCGGGCGTCCCGCGACGCCGTTTTCGCCGCCTGCGGATGCGTCGACCGCTCCGCACAGTTGAGACACCAGAGCACGCCGCTCGCGGTCATGAACTTCCGCTCGCCACAGTCGGTACAGCGCCCATCGGGGTATCGCATTACCCAGTCAACAGTCTACAAATACATAAATTCCTGCCACTGGTGATTTTCCACAGACATTACCGGGTGGCAGCGCGGCCGGTCGACGAACCGGAACCCCTTACGGCACCGCCACCCGAGGCCGTGTATGGGCACGATTCGAGTCGTCTGGGGTTCGGCGAGCGCGCCGACGAAGATGGCATCGTACGACGCCGCGCTCGCCGACGCCGGGGTCGAAAACTACAATCTCGTGGCAGTGTCGTCGGTGATCCCCGCCGACACCGCCGTCGAGGCGGTCGGCACCGCGCCCGACCTCGGACCCGTCGGCGAGCGAGTGACGGTCGTCGAGGCTCGAGCCACCGCCGCCGGTCCGGGGCGCGTGAGCGCCGCCCTCGGCTGGTCGCAGTCCGAAGACGGCGGGCCGGGGCTGTTCTACGAGGCGGCCGACGAGACCGACAGCGAGGACGTCGAGCGGCGGGTCCGCGAGGGACTCGCGGCCGGCCAGGAGCTCCGGGAGTGGCCGTTCGGCGACCCGCAAGTGCGCGTCGAGAGCGCGCCCGCCGAGACGGGGACGTACACGACCGCGCTCGTCCTCGCGGTCTACGGCGAGAGCGAGCCGCTCCTGTAGAGTCGTCGGTGAAACGAGTCTCACCGGTCGTACGGGAGCGGTCAGCGCGTGCCCGCTGGCCGAAAATTCGCGACCGGGAGTGCACTGACTGTCAACGACGACCCTATCGTAACAACTGAAACGGATTACACACTGCTCGCACGCGACGCCCGAAACCGACGCGGTGCGGACGGCTTCGGGCGAGCCTGCGCGAGCAGGTGTGTACTGACGTTCAGTGGCTACTATCACATCCGCAGGAAAGCGAACGCTTTTTACGCGAGGCGCCGATGGAACGGACACGACCTTTTATGAACGGAAACACGCCGTACGGGGGGTTGCCCGGAGTGACGCAGGCCGGTCAGCGAGCGACGGCGGACGTTCCTGCGCTCTCGGGGGAGCAGAAACGAACGCTTCACCGCGACGTGTCGCGGATCGCCGCCCGGACCCGCGAGTACCTGCCCGACGAGTACATCGTCGACGCCGAGGTCTCGAGCGGCGTCGCCGGCCCGCAGGTGACCGTCGCGGTCCAGCCGCCGATCGGTCACCCGGTGAGCGCCGGCTTCTCGCCCGAGATCGACGAGACGACCGAGGAGTACATCGGCGCCGACGAGCGCGCCGAGGTCGCCCGCGGGCTGGCCGCGAGCGCCGCATTGCAGGTCAAGCAGGCGGTCGGCGACGGCGTGACACCAACGGCGCGGTAGACGGACTGACCGGTCTCGAGTCGCGCTTTCGCGTTCACGTCGCAGCCGCTTTCTCGGATCCAACTACGCACTGTAGTAGTCGTTGAAACGGTGTCCACCCGGCCACCGCCGAGCGGCCGCCTCGGTTTCCGCGACGAGGCTGGCCGTCGACGGTCGTGACCGGCGTGCACTGACGTTCAGTGCCTGCTATCGCTCTCAGTGACGCGTAGTGGGGGTGCCTCGTACTGAATCCGGTGATTCAGCGACGGGCGCCGACGTCGTCGAACGGTACTTCGAGGAAGGGGTCGAATCGGACGTTCGAGACGCCGGGTTCCAGTGATTGCGAGACGGCGTCGCCGTCGCCGTCGGCGGGACGACCCGTCTCCGGGTCCGCGTACGGCTCCGGCGGATCGCCGAAGCTCGAAGGACCGTTCGCGGCGCCCCAGTAGTTGTCGACCGCCAGGACGACGCCCTCTCGCTCCTGTTCGTGGTCGTCGGCGTCCTCGGCCAACGGGTCGGTGCGGGCGTGGACGCCGTAGTTCTCGTTCCGGCAGACGTGACACTCCTCGAGGGCCACCGTCGGCGGCTGCCAGTCGGTCTCGAGGGCGAACGGCACGGCCAGGACGCCGGTGCCGTTCTCGACGATGCGACACCGGGCGGCCGTGGCGTCCATCTCCTGGTCGACCCACAGCCCCGTCCCGTTGTTCCGGACGGTGCAGTCCTCGAGGTCCGCCCGGAGCCGGCCCCCGAAGCCCCACGTCGTCACGGTCACGCCCCGTTCGTTGTCCTCGGCGACGCAGTTCCGGACGAGCCCGCCGTCGGTCTCGAACAGGAAGCCGTGGTCGTTGTCCGCGGCCCTGACGTCCTCGTAGTGGCCGCCGCTCGAGAGCCGGGCGGCTACGCCGGCGTACCCGCCGGTCACGACGACGTCCGCCACGTGGGTGTTCCAGTTGTCCTCGCCCAGTCCGTTCGTGTACGGGTGGACGGCGATGCAGGGCGGCCGCTCGTACCCCTCGGAGTAATCACTCTCCGCGTGGGTCGCGTCGCTGGCGTCGATCGTGTGCCCGTTCCCGCGGAGCGTGACGTCGTCGCTGTCGATGACGATGCAGGCGGGCTGCTCGAGCTCCCGGGGTGCGAGGTCGGCGACGAGTTCGTACTCGCCGGGCTCGGTGATCACCGTACAGGAGTCGATCGCCGTCGGCTCCTCGTCCGTCTCCTCCTCGTCGGGGTCGGTCGGCTCCCACGTCGAGCGGTCGAACGCGTACGTCGACCCCGCCCCCTCGTCGCGGCCCGGCGCGCCGGCGAGGATCGTCTCGTCGTCGAGATCGACGGCCCGGCCGAAATCGTCGCCGTCCTCGCCGTCGGGGGCGAGCAGCGTCGCCTCCTGGCTCCAGGCCCCCTCGTCTCGCGCGAACAGGTAGGCCGCACCCGTCGCGGGGGCACCGCCCCGGATCACGTGCCACATCCCGACGACCGCACGGTCCCCGTCGAGGCCGAGCGACCAGCCGAACTGTTCGCGCGCCGCGCCGTCTTCAGCCACGAGCTTCGCCTCCTGGGACCACGACTCGCCGTCACGTACGAACACGTACGTCGCACCCGCGTCCTCGCCGTTCTCGTCGTGGTAGGGTGCGCTCACGAGTGCCGTGTCGCCGTCGAGGGCGACCGCCAGGCCGAAGCGGTCGCGCTCCGCGCCGTCCTCGGCCGTGAGCTTCGCCTCCTGAGACCACGTCTCCCCGTCGCGTGCGAATACGTACGCGGCGCCGGTCCAGTTTCCGTTTTCGGCTCTGTACGGCGCGCTGACGAGCGCCCTGTTGCCGTCGAGGGCGACCGACACCCCGAAATGATCGAGGTTCTCGCCGTCTTCGGCCGTGAGTTTCGCCTCCTGGGACCACGTCTCCCCGTCGCGGGTGAACACGTACGCCGCTCCAGCCTGGAAGCCGCGTTCGTCCTCGAGGTGCGCCCCCACGATCGCGGTGTCGCCGTCGAGGCTGACCGCCCCTCCGAAGCGGTCGACGCGCTGGCCGTCCTCGGCCGTAAGCATCGCCTCCTGGGACCACGTCTCCCCGTTGCGTGTGAACACGAACGCCGCGCCGGTATCCACGTCGGTCCCGTCGTGGTTGACGTCACCGACGATCGCCGTGTCGCCGTCGAGGCTGACCGCGGACCCTCCGAGGTGGTGCTCGTCGTCCCCGTCCGACCCCCCCTCGTCTGCGACGAGTGTCGCCTGCTGGCACCACCCGTCGCCGTCACGGGTGAACACGTACGCCGTCGCGGGATCGGCTGTGAAGTTGTGGAACTCGGCCTGCTCGAGGTCGAGGAGGTTGCCCGGCGCGACGATCGCGGTGTCGCCGTCGACGGCGACGGAATCGCCGAAATCGTCGCCCGCCTCGCCGTCGTCCGCCACGAACTCGTGCAGACCGGGTTCGATCTCGGTCGACGGACAGCCGTTCGACTCCTCAGTCGCGTCCGTGTCGTCGTCTTCGTGTTCGTCGTCCCCTCGGGGAGCGGCGATCGACGGTCCGGCAGCCAGGCCGAACCCCACTACGCCGGCCGACTGCATGAACAGTCGTCGGGATCGGCGACGTCGTTCCCACCGTTCGGCCCCGTCGTCAGAATCGTTCATTGTCTCAGAGTCCACTCTGGTGACTCCCATCAATATGGTCTTGTTAAGAGGGCGGATCCGAAACGAAACCGATTAGTTTCCCGCTAAGCAGTTTGGCAGGCTGAACGTTGTGCAATGAAGAGTATCGGGCGGGACGATCGCCGATGTCGCGCGAAAACCTCGATCGATTCGTGGCCAGTGTTCACAGAGTAGACTGTCTGAGAGCGGGGGTTTCGACGGAGCTTCGATAACTACTGCCTCGAGAAGGGGGTGAACTACTACTTGCCCCAGAACGGATCGCGTTTCCGCAGCTTCTCGACGTACATGTTCAGCGCCTCGCGCTCGTCGACGGGAATCTCTTCCGACAGCTCTTGCTCGAGGATCTTCGCGTGCTTCTCGGGGATCTCGATCCAGAGCTCGTCGTCCTCCTCGATCTGACGGCCCACGGTGGGGCCGTCGATGGCGACGGAGACCCGGTTGCCCGCCCTCGCCTCGTCCACGTCTTCGCCCTGCTCCTGGATGCCCTTGATCTGGCCGACTCGCTCGGGTTCGTTGCCGTCGAACGTGGCGACGAACGCGTTGTTCTGGACGGTGCCGGAGTTGACCTCGACGCCGACGACCGCGGGGTCGTTCTGGCGGAAGGTGTGATCCGGCAGGATGCGAAACCGCGCGGGGCGAGTGATGTTCTCGAGGATCGTGTCCTGCTGGGCGCGCTCGAGTTCCTCGACGTGTTCCTCGTACTCCTCGATCAGCTGGTAGATGACGTCGTCGGTGTACAGCTTCACCTCGTCGATCTCCGCGCGCTGTTCGGCGTCGGCGAGCACGTCGACGTTGAACCCGAGGATCGCCCGCTCTTTGGGGTCGTCGGCGGTCGACGCCACCGAGACGTCCCGCGGGGCGATGTCGCCGACCTCCGCGCGGACGATCGGTACCTCGGCCTCGCCCAGGGCGTCGGCCATCGCCTCGAGGCTGCCCAGGGTGTCGGCTTTGACGACGACCCCCTCTTCGGCGGTGTCGACGGCGATGTCGGCGAGTTCGGACTCGACCTCGTCGACGACCTCCTCGAGGGGGCGGTCGCGGACGACGCGGACGGGGGCGCCGGCCATCGCGTCCTCTAAGTCGGGGGCGGCGATCTTGATCCCGGTCGCCGCCGAGACCTCCTCTACCTTCTCGAAGCGGCTCTCGGTCCTGATCTCGGCGAGCGGCCGGGGCTGGAGCAGCGCCCGGACGTCGGTGACGATCGGGTCGTTCTTCGCGCCGACGACGATGGTGTCGTCGGTCCGGACGGTGCCGTCGTAGAGCACCGTATCGATGGTCGTCCCGAACCCCTTCTCGTCTTTGACCTCGAGGACGGTGCCGACGCCGGGGCCGGAGACGTCGATCTCCATCTCCTCTTTCATGTAGCGCTGGGAGAGCCCCATCATCACCGCGAGTAGATCGGGGACGCCTTCGCCAGTCATCGCGCTTACGGGGACGACCCCGACGTTGCGCTGGAAGTTCTGGACGCGCCAGTAGAGGTCCGCCGAAAAGTCCTGGTCGCTCAGGTTGCCGATGATCTGGTAGAGGCTCTCGTCGAGTCGGGAGGTGACGCGGTCGGACTGGGACTCGTAGGTCGCGGTGATGGGGGCGTCCTCGGTCGGGTTCCAGCCGGGGACGGTGTCGATCTTGTTCGCGGCGACGATGAACGGCGTCTGGGAACGCTTGAGGATGTCCAGCGCCTCTAAGGTCTGGGGCTGGAAGCCGTCGTTGACGTCGACGACGAGGATCGCGATGTCCGCGAGCGCCCCGCCCCGTGAGCGCAGCGTGGTGAAGGAGTGGTGGCCGGGGGTGTCGATGAACAGCAGGCCGGGCAGGTCGAAGTCGTCCGGATTGACGAGCTCGCCGGCGATGCTCGAGACGACGTCCAGCGGGACGGCGGTGGCGCCGATGTGCTGGGTGATGGCGCCTGCTTCGCCCTCGATCACCGCCGAGCCGCGGATCTTATCGAGGAGACTGGTCTTGCCGTGGTCGACGTGCCCGAGGACGGCGACGATCGGCGTTCTGAGGGATGTATTGTCGCGCGTGTTCGTATCCGTGTCCGACATGGTGAACCACCCGAGAAGGTTGTACCTGAACGGTCCGGTGCGCGGTAGTTAAACCCATCGTCACGACGTCCGCCTCGAGACGCCGACGGGACGACTCGCCGTCACCGTCGGAGCCACGGGGAAAAGTTCACGTTGATTAAGTCAGTACAGGGGGGTATGAGCGATATACTCGCTGAAAACCTCTCGGGGAAATCCGTCATGGGTGCCGACGGTGTGGAGCTGGGAATGCTCTACAACATCACGATGGACATCAAGTCGGGCAAGATTCACGACCTCGTCGTCGAACCGAACGAGGAGGCCTCCTCGCGCTCGCTCGACTTCCCGACCGACGAAGAAAACCGCGTCCTCGTTCCCGTCAGCCGCGTGCTGGCGGTGAAAGACTACATCGTCGTCGAACGCTAACGGTATGTACGTTCTCGATTCGTCCGCTTTTATTCACGACTTTCACACGACCGAACAGACGGCGACGATCCCGCTCGTCCGCGAGGAGCTCGTCGACGAGAGCGCCTACCGCTACGACGCGATGGAGGGCTCGGGGATGCACGTTCACATCCCCAACGGCGACACGACCGAGAAGGTCCGCCGCGCGGCGAGAGAGTCCGGCGACCTCGAGGTGCTTTCGGACACCGACGTTCGCCTCGTCGCGGCGGCGTTCGAACTCGACGCCACCCTCGTCACCGACGACTACGCGATGCAGAACGTCGCCGAGCGCCTCCAGGTCGACGTCGAGGCGATCGCCCGCGAGGGGATCGACGAACAGCGCGAGTGGATCTTCCAGTGTCAGGGCTGTGGCCGGGAGTTCGACGACGAGAAAGAACGCTGTCCGATCTGTGGCTCCGGGATGACGCGGAAGAACCCGTCCTGACGGTCGACGGACGGCAGTCAGTTCCGACTCAGGTGAGATAGACGTACAGCGACGCGAACTGGATCGCGTTGAACAGGCCGTGGACGACCGACGGCACGAGCAGGTTCTCGGTTCGCTCGTAGATGATTCCGAGCACGATCGAGAGCCCGAACACGATCGCGAGGCTCGCCATGATCTCGCCGCCGCCGCCCGTGTCGTAGGCGGGGAGGTGGACGGCCGCGAAGATGACGCTGCCGACGACCACGGCGCCGTAGCGCGAAAACCGCCGGTAGAGCGACTTCTGGATGATGTTGCGGTACAGCAGCTCCTCGAACGGGCCGATCACCAGGATCGACGCCGGAATGAGCACCAGCAGTATCTCGGGGTTCTCCGCGGCGATCTCGGTCGTGCCGTGGCTCGAGCTCTCGACGCCGGCCGACTCCATGAGCAGCGAGAGCCCGATCAGGGCGCCGAAGAGGACGACGATCCCGCCGACGGTCCAGAGCGCGTCCGAGACGGTGGGCCAGCGCAGGTCGAGATACGAGAGGCCGTAGTCGTTCAGCGAGAGGTAGCCGATCGCGACGACGGCGGTCCCGATCACCACGCCGAACTGCATGACGACGATCAGCTGCGACTGGCTCGGCTCGCCGACGCCGAGCTGGACCGGCACCAGGATCATCACCGCCGCGATCTGTGCCGCGAGCAGCCCCACCGCGCCGAGGATCGCCAGCGTCAGGGTCAGCTTTCCGCGCTCGAGCAGCCCTCGGCCGGTGACGCCGCCGTAGTCGGCGACGGCGACGCTGGCGGTCGCCCCCGCGGCGAGAAAGGCGAGGAACACGAGGGAGACGTCCGGCACCGTCGACAGCGCGACCGTTCCCGACACGCCCTGATTGATCGCGTACCCCGACAGCACGACGACGCCGATGCTCGCGCCCGCTGCGATCAGTGCACCCCGTCGGCGCTCGAGGCCGCCGTGGCGCCGGACGACGAACGCGCCGACGGCGACCAGCGCGAGCGCGGCCGCCGCCCACACCGCCGGCTCGTCGGCGCCCCGCCGAATCGGGACGAGTACGCCGACCATCGCCACGGTGGCGAGAACGGTCCCGAGGGCGGGCACGGTCTCGAGGGCGAGCGGGCTCTCGTCGGCCCCTGCAGTCTCGCTCATCTATACCCACTCGTTCGCGTCAGCGTTCATAGGTACACCGCTCCGGGACTACCGCTCGACCCGCAGCGCGGTCTTCTCGGCGACCGCGTCGGCCTCCTCGAACGAGCCGCCGCCGAGCAGCCCGCGCGTGGCCTTTTTCGCCCACTCGACTGCGGGCTGGTTGAACGCGTTCACGCCGTACAGCTCGCCCGCGAGGACGCAGGCGGCCTCCATCCCGTACAGCAGCCCGCCGAGTTCGTACTCGTCGACGGTTTCGAGCTCGATCCGGACGTTCGGCCGGCCGGCGGCGGCCAGGCTCGCCTCGGTCGCCTCGAACTCGGCCTCGAGGAGTTCCCCGAGGCTCGCGCCGCCGAGGTAGGCGAGCTCCTCGACGTCGGTGTCGGGAATCTCGCGGTCGGGCCGCTCGCGGGGGGTGACGAACGTGACGAGCGTGTTCCGCGGGCCGGCCCGGTAGAGCTGGAGCTGGGAGTGCTGGTCGGTCGCGCCGAGCGCCCGCACCGGCGTCTGGCCGAGGCCGTCCTTGCCCAGGCTCTCGGCCCACAGCTGGGCGAACCACTCGGCGTAGGTCTCGAGGGACTCCGCGTAGGGCATCATCGCGTTGACGTCGGCCCCGCGTGCGGAGAGGGCGTAGGCGGTCGCGCCGTAGGCGTAGGCCGGACACTCGAACAGCGAGCCCGCGAGGGTGTCGGCTTCGGCCGCGGCGCCGGAGAGCAGCGCCTCCACGTCGTGGCCGCAGACGGACGCGGCGACCAGTCCCACCGCAGAGAGCGCCGAGAAGCGGCCCGGCACGCCGTCGGGAACCCGAACGGAGGGAAGATCGTGGCGGTCCGCGAGCGCCCGCAGCGGCCCGGAATCGCCGGTCGTGACGACGGTTCGTTCCGTCCAGTCCACCCCCCGGTCCTCGAAGGCCTCCCGGACCACGAGGAAGTTCGCGAGCGTCTCCGCCGTGGTGCCCGAACGGGAGACGACGTTGATCGCCGCCTCCTCGAGCGACAGCGACTCGAGTCGGGCGGACACCCAGGCGGGGTCGACGTTGTCGAGGTACAGCGTCTCGGTGTCGCTCCCCAGCGCGTCCGTGATCGTCGCCGCGCCCAGCGCGCTGCCGCCGATGCCGACGGTGATCAGCGCCTCGGCGTCGGCGACCGGCTCGGTCGCCCGCCGGATCTCCTCGGGGTCGGTTCGCTCGGGGAGGTTCAGGGCGGCGTAGCCGTGCTCGTCGTCCGCGCGTCCCGCGTCGATCCGCTCGTGGGCGGTCGCGACCCGCTCGTCCAGCCGCTCGAGGGCCTCCCTCGAGACGCCCGGCGAGGCGACCGACGCGAGCGCGTTGCCGATGTCGACGTCCATGCGCGAGAGCGCGCCCGCCGGGCCTAAAGGCGTTCCGTCACGCCGCCGGCTCCGTCCTCGATCCGACACCCCATCGGGGGCCGTATCGCATCGCTTATTCGCGCCGGGGTCCAACCTCCGGCCGATGACCGAGCGGTCGACCGCCGACGGCTACCGGGGGCTTCCGGGCGCGTTTCCGTTCGCGTTCCGGCGCAGCGACTCCCTGCTGTTCAAGTCCTACGTCGTCCTCGGCGGGTTCGTCGCGGCGCTCATTGCGATCTTCTTCACGCTCGCGTTCGTTCGCATCATCGGCGTCACCGCCGAGACGTCGGCGACGCTGTCGCTCTCTCGCAGCTTCGTCGCCCTGCTGGGCGTGCTCGTGATCCTGCCGGTGCTCGCGCCGATCCTGTTCGTCGCCAGGCGCCACCGCCGGGGGATCGGCGACGACGCCCGCTACGACCGCCGCCTCGCCGGCGCGGGCTTCCTGTTCATCCTCGCGCTGTACGTCGGCTTCATCACGACGGTGCCGCCGGAGTTCCAGAGCGACGTCGACGGGGCGTCGGCCCCGCTCGTCGAGTTCCTGTACGGGCTGCCGTGGGCCGCCGGCGTCGGGATCATGCTCGCGGCCGCGCTGTTGATCTACCAGGTCCACAGACTCTCGCGGTGAGCCGACCGCGGCCGCTCGGAACCCGCGAGTCGAAACGCCGAAAGTCGCTCCGCCCGTTCGACCGGGTATGAGCGAGACAACGAGCACGTTCGTCGTCACCCACGCCGAAGCCGAGTCCGCGGTGGTCCGCGACGTCGACACCGCCCAGGTTCACACCCTCTCCTCGAACCCCGGTCTCGAGGTCAACGACGTCCTCGAGGCCACCATCGCGCCCGACCCGCCCCTCGAGGTCGCCTGGCAGGTCGTCGAGGTCGACTCCCGGCGGCGGATCGAACTGGTCGACAGCGACCTCGAGCCGACGACACACTCGAAGGAACTCGCCGCAGAGAGCGCCGTGGGCGAACTCACCCGCAGCGAACGCGCCGGCACCGGCGAGATCCACGTCCTCCGGGTGCCCGAAGACGAGGTCGAGGCGGCGGCGCGGGACGTCCTCGAGGACGCCGAGACGGTCGCACGGGCGGCCCGCCTCGAGGCGGTCCGCGTCGAGGTCCGGCGGTCCGACGACGGCGTGTTGAGCGTGCGGTATCTGCCGGACTGAGGCGTCGCCGACTCGAGGAAGGCGTCCATCAACGCAGTACAGCACACGATTTCCGCTGTGATCCGTCTGACTCTGCGTCGAGTGATCTGCAACAGCCGGCTGTGTAGTGAGCGGATTGGTCACTGATTTCGGCATGAAACAACGAAGCTGTTGTGCTGCACTACTCTGCGTCGGTCAGGCCACTCCTGACAGAATCAGAGTCGTTCGAACAACCTGTGCTGAACTCATGGCGCGAACGTGACACGAGATTGGGTGTAATTTACGAAGACGGTGATCGATCAGTAGAGAGTGCGAACGTAGCACGAACCGAGAGGCGTCGAAATTCGGGGCAGAGACGATCGTGTACAGTGCTGGCCCCGTCGCTGCACCACGCTGTGCTTGCTGCGGTACTATAGGGCACGTTACCGAACAATTTATATGACGATCGACGAGGATCATACCGACAGCCCACTTGATCGTGAAGATCAAGAGATTGGCGCAGAAGTCGCCGACGATCCAGAGGCACTCCTCACCTCCCTGCCGCATTATTATCGCGGCGAAGTCACACAGGTGAGCAGCGCGCAAGATCGCATCGATCAAACCACGAACTGGGCGATCACTGTGCTGGTTGCCCTGCTGTCCGTCGTATTTTCGAGCCCGGATATGCCCGCCTATCTCCTCTTAGTGGCTTTGGTCGCTCTGTCCATTTTCCTCTCATACGAAGTTCGACGCTACCGATTTTACGACATGTATCGGGCACGGGTGCGATTCTTCCAGGAAAATGTGTTTGCGAATGCACTGGTTCCACTCGGAGTTGAACACCCGCGCTGGCGTGAGGAGTTAAGTGATGATCTGCGGTATCCGACTTTCAAAGTCACCGCTCTCGAAGCATTATCCCGGCGATTGCGGCGGATTTATGTGCTGTTGTTCACCGTGGTCGGTGTCGGATGGGTAGCTAAAGTGACGCTGTTCACTCCGGAGACTCAATGGACGGAAGCAGCCGAAATATACGGGGTGCCAGGTCATGTGATCGCCGGTTTCCTTGGACTCTTTTACATCGGTATTTTCACCCTCGCTCAATGGCCGAAAAAGCGCCAGGCCAAGGGCGAAATCTACGGTGAAGAACCTGGCGACTGGAAAAACAGGTAAGAGCGTATAATTGGGTCCGTAGTTCTACTCACGGGACAATTCAGAACAAACCGCTTGGAAAAACGATGCCGATTTGCTGTCTCCATCCTCTGTAGCGATCGTAATCACCCACGGAAGACAGACCGAAAGAAACCGTCGCTCGGAACTCAGCCGTGGCTCGGCCCGCCCTTGCTCTGGACGCGCCAGCTTCCCTGGACGCCACAGGCCTCCCGGACCTCGTACTCGAGTTCGGTCCCCTCGCCGATCCGGTCGCCGCCCTCGACGCGCTCGATTCGCAGGGGGACGTCCAGGGTGTTCCCGCAGCAGCCGACGCCGACGAACTCCTCCCACTCCTCGCCCTCGCGGACGCGCCCTCGAGTCTTGCGCAGAAACGCCCGGAACGAGGGTTTCTCGACCTGGAACCGCCCCCACTTCGAGAGGTCCTCGGGGTAGGAGACGACGACCCGCGTCGCGACGCCCTCCTCGCGCGGTGATTCGAGTGCCATACCGGAGACAGGGCCTCGAGGCGTATAGTCGTGACGCGCTCGCGGGTGGTCCCCACGGGATCGAACGCGCGCTCGGTTGCGGGTCCCAGCGCGCCGGTCTCGAGGTCGACGTCCCATTTTTCTCGAGTGTGCCGGGCGTTCAGGAATTGAGAAGGCTTACTTTCCCTGCATACGACGGTTGCGGTATATGGGGTATTTCGACGTACCGGAGATCGACTACACCCGGTACACTAACCGCCAGCTCGCGGCGGTTCCGCTCGCGGTTCTCGCAGTCGCCCTTCTCATACTCGGTGGCTGGTTCGTGGCGTTCGGAACGCCGGTCCAGCTGGGAATCGACTTCGCCGGCGGGACGGAACTGACCGTCGAAACGGCCTCGGACAGACAGGACATTCCGGCCGCCTTCGAGGAGGACCCGGAGTCCGTCCAGTCGGTCCAGGCACAGGAGAATCAGTACATCATCCAGTTCACCTCGACCGACCAGGAGGGACTGAGCGAACAGGCCGAGGCGAACCTGGAGCCGACCGACGACAACGACGAGGTCATCCAGTCGGTGTCCTCGACGTCGGCGAGCTTCGGCTCGCAGACTCAACAGACCGCCCTGCTCGGGATCGCCGCCGCCTTCGTCGGGATGAGTGCGCTCGCGTTCTTGCTGTTCCGGACGTTCGTTCCCTCGATTGCGATCGTTGCCTCGGCGTTTTCGGACATCATGATTCCGCTCGCCTTTATGAACGTCGTGGGGATTCCGCTCTCGCTCGGGACCGTCGCCGCGCTGTTGATGCTGATCGGGTACTCTGTGGACTCGGACATCCTGTTGAACAATCACATCTTGCGCCGCGGGGGCGACTTCTACGAGAGCACCTACCGCGCGATGCAGACCGGCGTCACCATGACGGTGACGTCGATGACCGCGATGCTCGTGATGGCGATCTCGGCGTGGATCTTCGGCATCGAACTGCTCACGTCGATCGGCCTCATCCTCTTCGTGGGCCTCGCCGCCGACCTGATGAACACCTACATGTTGAACCTGAGCCTGCTTCGCTGGTACAAGTTCGAGGGGATCAACCGATGAGTGTGAAAGCCTTCCTCTCGGAGTACTGGCGGGTCATCCTGCTCGTCGTCTTCGTGACCGCCGCCGTCGCCGCGCTGTTCGTTCCCGGCGGTATCATCGCCGACGACAGCCTCGCCGGGCAGGCCGACGACGCGGAGAACGAAACCGTCGACGAATCGCTGACGAACCTCCAGTACGGCCTCGGGCTCGACGGGGGGACCCGGATCAGCGCCCCGGTCGTCGGAATGACCGCCGAGAACCTCGAGATCGACCCCGAACGCGAAGCCGAGGTCGAACAGACGCTGTACGAGGAACTCGAGCTGGAGACCGGGGACGCGCTCGTCCGCTTCGACGGGGAGAGCGGGCTCTCCACGGCCGAGGTGTTCGACGACGACGTCACCGAGGAGGAGTTCGCCGCCGCCCTGCAAGAAGCCGGCGTCGACGCCGACGAGGGCGACGTCAGAAGCGGCGTCACCCAGGACACGCGCGACGAGATCATCCAGACCATCGAGATGAAGATCAACGAGGCCGGCCTCTCGGGCGGCAGCGTCTCCCAGTCCTCGACGGTCGGCGGCGAGTACTTCATCGTCGTCGAGGTGCCAGATCGGACGCCGAGCGAGCTCCGCAGCCTGCTCTCGGAGCGGGGGATCGTCGAGGTCGTCGCCCACCACCCCGACGGCGAGGGCGGCCAGGCGAACGAGACGGTGCTCGAGGAGGACGACTTCGACACGATCGACGCGGCGACGTACAACGAGCGGACCGGCCACCACGTTCCGGTGTCGATCGCCTCGAACTCGGCGCCGGAGTATCAGCAGCGAATGATCGACCTCGGGTTCGTCGACAACCCGGGACAGTGTGACTACGAGAACCCGGAGATGGAGGGGCAGAACTACTGTCTGCTCACCGTGGTCGACGGCGAAGTCGTCGACGCCCACTCGATGGGCGCAGACCTCGCCCAGACGATGGGGAGCGGCCAGTGGGCGGACGACCCGACGTTCATCATGGGCGCACCCTCCCAGCAGGAAGCGCAGTCGCTGTCGATCAACCTCCAGGCGGGGAGCCTGCGCGCGCCGCTGGACTTCGACCGCGACCAGACGTTCTCGCTCCAGCCGGCGCTCGCCGACCAGTTCAAGACCTACTCGCTGTTCATCGGCGTGCTCTCGGTGCTCACCGTCAGCGGCATGGTCTACCTGCGCTACACCGACGTTCGCGTCGCCGCGCCGATGGTCGTGACGGCGCTCGCGGAGGTGGTGATCCTGCTCGGTTTCGCGGCGCTGATACGCATGCCGCTGGATCTCTCCCACGTCGCCGGGTTCATCGCCGTCGTCGGGACGGGGGTGGACGACCTCATCATCATCGCCGACGAGGTGATGTCCGAGGGCGACGTCAACTCCCAGCGGGTGTTCGAGTCCCGCTTCCGGAAGGCGTTCTGGGTCATCGGCGCCGCGGCGGCGACGACGATTCTCGCGATGTCGCCGCTCGCGGTGTTGAGCCTCGGCGACCTCCGCGGCTTTGCCATCATCACCATCCTCGGGGTGCTCGTGGGCGTGCTCATCACCCGGCCCGCTTACGGCGACATCCTGCGGCTGCTGATGACCGACAAGTAGATCCGCTCGTACGAACCGCTGTCCGTCAGTTCCGGCGCAACCGCGTCCGTCACCGGTCGCACCGAGAAATCGGTACCGCAGAGCGTATCACTCCCGACAGCGCGGACACGATTCGACGGCTCCGTCCTCGACACCGCGGGCTCGAGCGAAGTCCAGCGAGACGGGGCGCTCGCAGTTGCCACAGGTCGGCATCGGTTCTCTCGAGTAGAGGCGACTGACGCGATTCAACGGCGCCCCTGCACCTGCAACCCGCCGGCTCCGCGACGGGGCTCACGCCGGTATCACGTTCACCGCACCCACGCTTTCAGCGAGCAGCCAGGCGACGAACAGCCCGTACATCGCGAGCAGTAGCCAGGCCTCCCGCTCGGTGAGCTCCATTCCGGTCCGCGAGATGGCGAAGAAGACGACGGTGGCGAGGATCAGAAACGCCATCATCGGGACGACGCTGGCGAAGGAGACCGTCAGCGCGCCGGCGACGAGCACGCCCGCGGGGACCGCCACCAGCAGGTCGAAGACGTTGCTCCCGAGGACGTTCGCGAGGCTCACCGTCGGCCGGCCCGCGCGGGCTGCGGAGACGCTGACGAACGCGTCGGGAACGCTCGAGCCTGCCGCCACCACGATCATCCCCCAGAGGAACGCGGGCGTGCCGAAGGCGTCACCGAGACCGATCGCCGCGCGCACGAGCGCCTCGACGCCGACGACGATGACGACGAGGCCGGCCCCGAACCACGCCCACGCGCGCAGGGTGTTCACCTCGACGTCGGGTGCGTCGTACTCGCTCGTCTCGAGGTACTGCGTGAAGACGTAGAGGCCGTACAGCGCGAGCGGAAACAGCGCCAGCGTGCGCGTGACGGTGCCGTCGAACCCCTCGCCGGTGGGGTAGTAGATCACGGCCAGCGAGAAGGTGAGCAGGAGCGCGGCGACCGCGAGCATGTAGAACAGCGCCTCCTTGTACACCAGGTCGCGGGTCGTCGGCGCTCCCTCTCCGGCGTCGCCGCTTGCGAGCACCGCGACGCCGGGGATCACGAGCAGGTTGAACACCGCCGAGCCGACGATCGCGCCGATCCCGAGTTCGAACTCGCCGTGGACCAGCGTCGCGAGCAGCACGCTCACCAGTTCGGGCATGCTCGAGCCGACCGCGGCGATCACGGCCCCCTGGACGATCGTCGGGACGCCGTAGCCGGCCGCGATCCGGTTGGCGGCCGACTCGAGCCAGCCGCTGCCCTTCCAGACGACGGCCGTTCCGGCGACGGCGAGCGCGAGCAGGGAGAGGATCTCGAGCATGCTGTCTGGTTTCCCATTCTCGCGGGACGACGTCAAACTGGTCGCTGCGAGCGACGCTCAGAACCCCTCGAGGCTCGTCTGCTCGGCCGCCGCCAGGACGTCCGCGCAGGTCGACCACGACCGGCGGGCGAACGGCGGGAGCTCGCCGCGCTCCGTGACGTAGGTCTCGAGGAACTCCCTGGTCGCGGGATCGCTCGGGTAGCCGCTGCCGATCTCGCCGTACTCGGCGGCCAGCGCGTCGACGTGGGCGTCCCGTTCGACCTTCGCGACGACGCTCGCCGCACCGACGAGTGAGGAGTCGTCGTCGGCGCCGTGTTCCGCTTCGATCGTGGCCTCGAGAATGCAGGCGTCGGCGACCCGACGGGCGAACCGCCCGGCGTCGGTGTCGCAGGCGTCACAGAGCCCCTCGAGGGAGTCGGTCTCGAGGTCGCCCGCCGCCGCGTCGATCGCGCTCGCGTGGGCGGCGACCGCGAGCCCGTTCATGTCGGTGTCGGGGTCGTCGATTCGGGCGGGGGTGATCTCCGCGACGCCGATCCGGATCCGCTCGTCCCCGCGCATGGCCGCCGCGAGCTCCTCGCGGCGGGCGGCCGTGAGCCGCTTCGAGTCGGCGACGCCCTCGGGGAGCACCCGGAGGTCGTCGACGCAGACCGCCGCGGCGAACATCGAGCCGAAGACGGGCCCCTTCCCCGCCTCGTCGACACCGACTGTGGGCATGCGACCGACTGGTTTCGCGAGCGCTATAGCTGTTGTCTCTCGCGGGACCCTGGTGGAAGCGAGTGCGGTGTCGCCTCAGGCGCGGAAGAACTCCTCGCGCTCGAACGGTTCGTCCTCGCCCTCGACGCCGGTGACGTCCAGCGCCGTCACCGCGGCGCCGGTCTCGAGTAAGCCGGCGAGGCTCGGCTCGGTGCGGCCGTCGTCGCCGCTGATCAGCTCCTTGACGTACAGCCCCCCTTCGCCGTGGAGGCGGACCTCCGCGCGGGTGGGCTCGAGCAGGTCGCCGTCGATCTCGTACACCGTTCGCGTGCGCGTGAGTGCCGCCCGGCGGTGGTCGACCCGCTGGGGGGTGTACTGTTCGAGAGTCGCGCCGTCGAGTTCCGCGATGGCGGCCTCGAACGCCGACGCCTCGACCGGCTCCTCGAACGCCACGTCCGCACGGTAGCGCTTGCTCGCGTCGTGTTCCTTGACGCGCTCGACCATCTCGTAGGTCGCCAGCCGGAGCCCCTCGACCTCGACCGCCCCGTCGGCGGCCTCGTTGATCTCCGCTTCGAGTGCCTCGACGTCCGGGCTCCGGCTGCGGGGTCGTTTCACCTCGAGGACGAACGGGCGTCCCGCCTCGAGCATCCGAGCGTCGACGTCCTCGCGGCCGGCGCCGTGGAAGGTTCCCTCCTCGCCGTCCATGGCGTCGACGACGTGGGGACGGACGACCTGTTCGACGCTCGTCTCGTACATGTAGCCCGAGCCGCCGCAGTGCTCGCAGGGCTCTTCCCCCCCGTCGCCGAGCTGAATCCCGCTGCCGCCACACTCCCGGCAGGGCCACTCTGTCTGGGGGATATCGCGCTCGAGTTTGCGGTATCGTCCGTAGACGAACGCCGGGTTCACCTGGACGTCGACGGCGTGGCTCGTCACGCTCCCGTCGATCTCGAGGGGGTCGAACGCCTCGAGGTCGATCACCGCGAGCACGTCGGGCCGGTCGAAGGAGACCTCCGCACCGGTGCGGGCGCCGACGCGGCGGCCGACTTCGCGGTTTACCTCGCGCTTGAACGACTCGCCGACGTCGGGCTCGAAGCCGGCGTCCTCGCGGAGCAGACGGTCGTTCTCTTCGACCAGCGGCGGAACGCGGGTGCCGACCTGGTAGGTGTCGAAGTCGATCCCCTCGAGCGCGTCGACGATGGTCGCCGCGAGCGCGTCGACGCTGCCGGCGTAGCCGTCACAGACCCAGCAGTCGGTCGGCTCGTCGGCGTCGTAGGGGTCGTCGTCGGCGAGTGCGATCGTCGTCCGCAGCGCCCGCCCCCGTTCGGCGTTCGTGAGCCCGAAACTCCGCTCGGCGAACGGCCGGCCGAGACAGGAGTCACAGACGGGCCCCGTCGCCAGCAGCGCCCGAGCGTCTTCCGTGATCGTCATGGCGGTCTCTCGGTGTGCCGTCGGTAACACGTTTTCCCTTCCGTCGCTCCCCCGGTGGGGTTACCACACCGTCAGAAACGGTTAGCCGTGACCGTCTCCGCTCGCTCGAGTTCGATCGCCGCGAGTTGGCCGGAATCGGCGCCAGTTATTCGGCCCCTTCCGCCCGCCGAGACGCCGGTAGGCACCGGTTTCCGCACGTGCGGAGGGGTCGTGGCTCGCGTAGCCGCCGCATACAGGTTGTGCTCTGTTGAGTTCTTTTTCAGCTGCATGAACGGTGTGAATCCGTCCGGGAACGTACCCTACCGGTTCGTTTTGGCTGATTAGTCTGCCGATAACAATAGTCTGGTATCCTGTACAGAGTGACGACGACAACCCGTCCACCCATGAGCTACTCCGTCGACTCCACGACCGATCGCACCGACACCGAACAGCCGACGTTCGAACTCGATCACATCACCGTCGAGAACGACGACGCGCCCAACGAGTGTGCGGTCTTCCCGCGCGAGGCGACCGAGGAGGAACTGATGACCCACTGGATCACCGCCCACGAGGGGTCGTTCGTCGACCTCGGGGCCATGCGCTAACGACATGAGTCTCGGAAGCACCGTCACGACGATCGGGTTCTGGCTCGGCGCGCTCCTGCCGTTCGTCTACCTGCCGGTGTTCGTCACCGGCGTCGACACGCTCACGCGGCTGTCGCTGTTTCTCGGACTGCTCGCGGTCAACGTCGTCGCGCTCGTCGTCGGCCACGACTACCCCGAAACGCGACCGCACTGACCGCGCGGTGGACGGTCCGTCGCTTCGACTCGCTACCAGAGCTGAATCTGCGGGGTTTCACACCGATCGCAGACGACCGCCCGATTGCCCTTGTACCGCCTCTGTACGAGCGTTCCGTCGGCACAGAAGCCACACGGACGCCCCTCGAGGAGGGTCAGCATCCGCTGTCCCGCCGCTCGTGATTTCGCCATGCCTACCCCTCTCCACCGAGGTCGGGGAAACGGTTGGCCCTGCCTATGCCGCCCGGCTTTTCTGTGAGAGTCAGCCCGGCTGATCCCTTGCGCTCGCCGGGAACGGCGCGCTCGACGAAGCCGAAGCGCCTATTGAGCCGCCCGCACAATCCGCAGTGGATGTGGCCCTGGGGACACCTCGCCGTCGCCTACCTGCTCTACACGCTGTACACCCACCGCCGGTTCGGCCGGCCCCCGCTTGCGATCCCCGCGATCGCGCTGGCGGTCGGCTCGCAGTTTCCGGATCTGGTCGACAAACCGCTCGCCTGGTCGCTGAACGTCCTGCCGGGCGGGCGCACGCTCGGCCACTCGCTGTTCTTCGCGGCGCTGTTGATCCCCGCCGCGTACGCCGTCGCGATTCGCCTCGAGCGGCGCGACGTCGCCACCGCGTTCGTCATCGGACACCTCTCGCACCTGCTCGCCGACGTGCCGCCGGCGGCGCTTCGCGGCGAGCTCTCGGGCGCCGGCTTCCTCCTCTGGCCGCTCGCGGGCCAGCCGACAGACGAGCCGAGCGGCGGTATCGTCGAGACGATCCTCACCACCTACTCGATGGGGCCCTCCGAGTGGGTCCAGCTCGGCCTGTTCGTCGTCGCGGCCGTCGTCTGGTACTGCGACGGGAGACCCGGCCTCGAGGCGGCCCTGGACCTGCCGCGGCGGGCGACGGCGGCGGTCGACCGGGTCCGATAGGGCGCAGCCCGTCGATCTCAGCCGGCGCTTGTGGCCGTTCTACCGCTTCTATCTCCCCGTCGATGTGGCCGTCGGGGGCCCCTTCGAGGCGATCTGGGGGCGATCGCCGTCAGTCCGCGTCTCGCGGCGATTATCCCCCGCCTAACGGCGGGGGTGGCGATACAACAGTCACGAAGTTGCCGTGACAGTGTGCAACAATCCGGGTACGGTGTTGATAGTAATAGTGGTGGCCAGCCAAGCGATAGATGCGCATCCGTTGCCCCACGGGTGTGCGTTGCCTGTCCCAACTGCACGTGACTCCCCACCCGTCTTTCGTTCGTCTGTCACGGCGGTCGCCTCGACGGGGGTTCGCGACGGGGGGTTTCGGCCCCGACCGTCGCACCCTGCTCGCCCCCGCGCGGGCGACCGTATCTTTCCACTCTGACCCCACCCGATGAGCGCCAGGTCGGCGCGAACCGTGGCCCCTATCAGGCGGCCGCGCCTCGCTCCGGTATGCGCCAGTTCGTTCTCCTCGCCCACGACGTTCCGGTCGACGCCGACTTCTCGCTCGACGACCTCGCCGGCGGCGCCGGCCGGCTCGACGCGCTCTGTCGGTCGATCACCGCGGCGTTCGTCCGCTCACACGACATCCGCGAGGACGTCCGGGTCCACCTCGTGGTCCGGGACTCGTTTGCGATCACGTTCGACGGGCGCGAACTCCGGCGGCTCAACCCCGACGAGCGCTCGACGGCCGCCCTCGTCAGGAACGCCCTCGAGGCCCGCGAGGAGGCGATCGGGTCGCTGCCGGCCGAGCCCAGCCCCGGCGTCGAGGTGTACCGGCGGGGGTTCGAGGCGACCCTCGAGGCGGTCTCGGGAGCCGTCGTCCTGCTCCACGAGGACGGCGACGCGGTCGTCGACACCGATCTCGCGTCGCTCTCGGAGCCGGTGTTCGTCCTCTCGGACCACCGCGACTTCACGGCCGAGGAGGCGGCGCTGCTCGAGTCGGCCGCCGAATTGCGGGTCCGCCTCGGCCCCGATCCGCTCCACGCCGACCACGCGGTGACGATCGCTCACCACTACCTCGACACCGACGGCTACGAGCGGTTCTGAGCGCCGGCGAGGGCTGGCGGTGGGTCGACGGCGAAGCGGAACGAACTAAACCCTCCTCTTCGTTCGTCCGGTGTACCCGACATGTCCGAACGGAAGCGGCTCATCGTCGTCTGCGGATTGCCCGGAACCGGGAAAACGACGGTCGCCGCGGAACTCACAGACCGTCTCGCCGGGGAACTGGTTCGTACCGACGTCGTGCGCAAGGACCTCTTCGCCAGCCCGGCGTACACCGCGGCGGAGACGCGGGCGACGTACGACGAAACGCTCTCGCGTGCGCGGGACTCCCTCGCCGGCGGCGAGCCGGTCGTCCTCGACGGGACCTTCCGCCGGCCGGCCCTTCGCGAGCGCACGCGCGGCCTGGCCGAGGACGCCGGCGCCCGGTACGACCTCGTCTGGGTGACCTGCCGCGAGGACGTCGTCCGCGAGCGGATCGCCGCGCGCAACGGCGACGCCAGCGACGCGGACTTCGAGGTGTACAAGCTGCTCCAGTCGGAGTTCGAGACCCCCGCGGAGGCCCACCACCACGTCGACAACTCGGGCACGCTCGCGGAGACGCGCCGGCAGGTGGCGACGCTGCTCGAGGCGCCGACCCCCTCGCGATAGGTCGACGGGGGGATTCGCAACGGTTAAACGACCAGCGACCCACGTCTCGAGTGCGGGCCGGTGGGGTAGCTTGGCATCCTTCGGCCTTCGGGTGGCCGTAACCGCAGTTCGAATCTGCGCCGGCCCACTTTTCCCGCATCACAACAACGAGGAGCGAAGCGACGAGTCTGTGATGCGGGAAAATGGATCCAAGCAGATTCGAAGCAGGGAGCAGCTTCGCTGCGACCGTGGTTCGAATCTGCGCCGGCCCACTTTTCCCGCATCACAACAACGAGGAGCGAAGCGACGAGTCTGTGATGCGGGAAAATGGATCCAAGCAGATTCGAAGCAGGGAGCAGCTTCGCTGCGACCGTGGTTCGAATCTGCGCCGGCCCCTCGAGCGGTCTACACTGCCGAGCAACGCGTATCCGACGCGAGGAAACCCGGGTGCGAAAGTCGATGACGACGCGCAGATTCGAGCCAACAAACCGAGCGGATTGAGGTTTGCGCTGTTCGAATCTGGCCGCCCATTCCCCTCGAGCAACCCACCCAACTTCCCTTCTTCGAGCCCACCCCCTCGAGCCACACCCCTCCACACGTTGACGCTCCCCGAGCCGCCCGCGAGCGCCCGTCGAACCGGTCGCAACCCACCGGTTCGCGGGTCGCTCGAGTCCGCCATCCATCCTCGCCTCGAGCCGCCGCCTCGCTTATAAATCACCACGCCGCAGAGGGTGGCCTCGAGGCCCCGCTCGAGCCCAATCCGCGCCCGACCGCGTTCTATGACAGGTCCTCGAGGATTTCGGCGGGTGGCGAGACTGGACGGTTTCGTCGGAGGGGATAGGCCGCCTCGAGGGGCGATTAGGTGGATTGCATAGAATGTATGGAATTAGAGAAGAACAGCGTACGTGGTAGGAGGGTCGCGCGCGGTTACTGACCCCGCCGACGGGTAGCGGTCTCGCTTCACATAGACACCTATTATAACAGAGATATAAGACAGAAAGCTTATTACAGATATGACGAAAGGCAGAAACACCCCTACCCGACCAGGAAATTCGATTCGGCAATACCCGGATGTGGATATGCGCCGAAGCGGTTTCCAAAAGACAGACACAACATAACAATGACAGGCAACTACAAAGACAAGTCACGTGCAGTCCTCATGGCTGCGCTGATGGTCTTCTCCGTGTTTGCGATGGCTGTCGCCCCTGGCGCAGTCGTTGCAGACCACGCCGAGGATACTTCGGTCGACCTCTCAGAGTCCGACCGTGTATACGTCGGCCAAGACGCAACACTCACGATTGACGATGCAGATGGCGAACAGATGATCGACCTCTACGAAGGCGACGAGGACGATCTGGGCGACTGGGTCCGTGAATTCGAAGTCTCCCAGGGAGATGAGATTGAGTTCTCCGTTGGTGACTCCGGTTCCTACGTGCTTACCGGTGTTAGCGTCGACGACGACACTGGAGCTGTCGAGGCAACCGGCGACTCCAGCGACAGGCACCAGTTCACCGTCCGCAGCCACGAGCTGACGGCTGACTTCGAGGACGACATGATCGCGAACGTTGACGGCTCGAGCACGACGCTCGAGATCGACTCCTCGCGCTCCTCGTTCGCCACTGAAGTTAGTGAAGAGAACCTGAGCGCCAGCCAGCTCACAGACATCTTCACGGATGCTGATGACGAGCACGCTGAGGACGGCTACGTCGTCCTCGAGGACCGCGGTGACTTCAACGCTGACTTCAGCGACATCCCCGCAGGCGACTACGAGTTCGTCTTCGAGTCCGCTGACACGAGCGCATCTGACACGGCAGAGATCACCGTGACTGACGAAGACGTCTCCCTGAACTTCGTCGAGTCGACCAACGTCGAAGAACGCAGCAACATTGCGGGCATCGACCTTGAACTCGACAACACCGACGAAGCATACGTTGTTGTCGGTGACGAAGACGACGTCAACTACGAGGTTGTTCTCCACATCACGAACGCTGAGGAGAACACCACCCTTGACATCAACACCGCAGAGGCCCACAACGTAGATGAGGGCGACACTGGCAGCCACGCTGCTTTCGACTCTGACGACGCTGATGTCGAGATCGAGGAGGTCTTAGCTGGTGGTCTCAGCAGCGCTCTCGCCGCTGGTGACTACGAGCTCGCAATCGGTCAGGGCTGGGACACTGACGCTGACGATGGCGCTGGTGAACTCCTGCAGGAGCACGACACCGCGTTCCTGACCCTTGAAGACCGCACCGAGCTCAGCGAGGACGCAGTCACGGTCTGGACTGCCCCCGCTGACTCCGTGAGCGACGTTGACGACTACGAGGACGCCACGGTCACCGAGACGGACTCGATCACCGCTGGTGACGACCTGCTCGTGACCGTCGACATCGAGAGCTTCCACGCGTACTTCGGTGACGCGAGCGACCTCTCCGAGCTCGACGAGCACTTCGCGCTTGAGCTCCACGAGCTCGACCACTCGCCAAACGCTGACCCACTCACCTGGAGCACCGACGGCTCGGGTGACCACAGCCTTGACGTGACGATCATCGAGGCCAACCAGGATGAGGGCCACCTCGTCCTTACGGTTGACTACGAGGACGCTGACGAACTCGAGATCGGTGACGACTACGAAGTCGAATTCACCATCCTCGAGGACGACTACTACCTCGACGATGACGAGAGCGCATCCAGCGAATTCTCGACTGAAGAGCGCGAACTGGCGTGGGACGAGGACGTTGCGGAAGTCCCCGCTAACGAGAACTCCACCGTCTCCGGTACGACGAACGTTGCACCCGGTACGGATGTCGACACGCGCGTCCGCGCCCCCGGTGTGTTCGTCTCCTCGGCAACCACTGTTGTCGACGGTGACGGAACGTTCGACACCACGTTCGACTTCTCGGCATACGAGAGCGGCACCGAGTTCGTTCTGACCGCGACGGAAGCCGAAGGCACTGAGGACGAGGTTAACGGCGTGCTCACCGAGAGCACCGACGAGGAACCCGAGCAGGACCTCGACGTTGTCGGTGAGGCACCCTCGAGCGTTGACGTCGGCGACGACGCCACCCTCGACGTGACCATCACGAACAACGGCGCGGAGAACGCGACGTTCGACTTCGCTGTCACGATCGACGGCGAGGAAGTCGAGGGTCACGAGAAGGAACTCGCGGGTGAGGACTCGTGGGAAGGCTCCTTCGACATCCCAACCGATGAGGAAGGCGAAGTCAGCTGGGAAGTCACCGCAGGTGACGCCTCTGACTCCGGCTCCGTTGCAGTCGAAGGCGAGGACGACGGCACCGATGACGGCACCGACGACGGCACCGACGATGGTGTCGACGACGGCGACGACGGCATCGACGACGGCGACGCCGACGACGGCGACGACGACGACGAGCCGTCTGACGACGACGGCCAGCCCGGATTCGGCATCGCTGTCGCGATCGTCGCACTCCTCGGCGCTGCCATGCTGGCACTCCGCCGCCAGAACTAAGCAGCTGAACTAACCGGATCACTCCGGTCTCATGCGGTGCGGTTTTTTATGGACGCTACCCGCCGAGCGACAGCACTCGGTCGCGGCCGTCGCGCCCTCGAGTCACCTACTCGATCTGAGACGACCACAGCGGCGTCCGGACGACCGCTCGTAGTATTTGCACCCGTGGTTTCCGAAACTAATTATCATAGGAATTTATTACTCATGATTTTCAATGTGTCGTCGTACCATGTCGACACATGACGATGGACACGGTTGCCAGACACCCGAACACACCGGTAGCTGCGGCCAGCCGGACGATATGGAGGCGGTCCAGCGCCGGATCGACCGCCGGAAGCTCGAGCTGACCGCCGAGGAGTTCGCCGCGAAGGCTCGAGAGCACCGCGAACGGCTCGAGGACGACGGGGTGAGCCGCCGGTCGGTCCTCGGCGGGGCGGCGGGGCTCGCCGCGGCGGGCTTCCTCGCGCCGGTCGCCTTCTCGGAGACCGCCGACGCACACGGCACCCACGAGCCGATCTACACGACCGGTAACCTCAACGTCCGCAGCCAGCCGACCACCGGCGCGGGCGTCGTCAAGACCGCCCAGGAGGGCACCGGGATGATCATCGAGAGCGGCCCGTACAGTAACGACGGCCACACCTGGTGGGAGGTCCGGGTCAACGGCTGTGGCAACGACACGAGCCGCGTCGAGGGCTACGTCGCCGAGGACTGGACCGCCCACCCCAACTTCTCCTACGGCACCTGGGGCTCCGTCTCCTCGATCTGGGGCGACGACCGCTCCCACGGCTACCACCGCGGCATCGACATCGCCAACGACCGCGGCACGCCGATCTTCGCCGCCCGCCAGGGCACCGTCACCTACGCCGGCTGGGCCAGCGGCTACGGGAACGTGGTCTACATCGACCACGGCAACGGCTACGAGAGCCGCTACGCCCACCTCTCGGAGTTCCGCACCTCACAGGGGGCGTGGGTCAGCGCCGGCGAGCGCATCGGCGACATGGGCTGTACCGGCACCTGTACCGGCGACCACCTCCACTTCGAGATCCGACGCGACGGATCGGACCTGAACTGGCCCCAGGTCCGCCACGCCAACCAGTGGCTGAACACCGCGATCCCGCGGAACTTCCCCGGCATCAGCGGCGCGGTCTACCCCGGCTACCCCTACTGAGGGACGACCGCCCCACACTCGGGTTCCCCCGCGCTCGAGCCACAACCGTTACGCCCGTTCGGTCCCTCCCACACGAGGATGACCGAGAGACTCGAGGCCGCGATCGAGAGCGGCGACGACGCTGCAGCCGAGCGCGACGCCCTCGTCGCGGAGGTTCGAGACCACGCCGGCGAAATCGCCCGCGAGTTGGCCCTCCTCAAGGGCGGCGACTACGGCCAGGAGACGTTCGACACCGACGCCGGGACGTGGACGCTGAAGTACGAGGCGGGCGCGATCCAGTACCTCCGATACGAGCCGAAGTCGGGTTCCGAGACGTACGTCGTCTCGACCAAACAGCCCCCCGAACCCGAATCGCTGGCGGCGGCGATGGCCGACTACGACGCGTTCGTCGCCGCGTTCAACGAGTACGTCACCTCCTTCGCGGGCGTCCTCGACGGCGTCGACTGCGAGTTCCCGGACGTCGCCTCGAGCGCGGAACTCGTCGCCGAGCGCGACCGGCTCTGCGGGCGGATCCGCGACGTCGCCGACGCGATCGCCAGCGAGTGCTACCGCTTCGAGGGCGAGTACGGCACGTACGCGACCACCGTCTCGGGGACGCGCTGGGAGCTGAAGTGGGACGGCGAGGCGGCCTCCTACCTGCGCGTCGGCGGCGAGGGCGGGGTCTACCTGGTCTCGCAGTACGAACCCCCGTCGCCGGCGGACCTCCGGCGCTACGCCGGGGAGGTCGGCGGCTTCGTCCGCGCGTTCAACGAGCACGTCGACGACCTCGAGGCAGACCTCTCACACGTCTCATTCGAGTAGCCCCGCCCTGTAGGCGCCACTTACTGACACGTACACCGACCCTACCGCCGGCGGGACCGTGGAAACGACGGGACAATCAGGCGTACTGACTGGCTCGTTTTTACGACTCTGTTACCCCGTTGTAGGTGCATCATGACGATCACACGACGCACGACGCTGCAGACGTTAGGGGCTATCGGGGCGGGAACGGCGATGGCCGGAACGGTGTTCGCCGCGGGCGAACACGAGGACGACGAGCGCGAGACCGACGAGCCGGCCGACGCCGACGGCGAGGAACCGGCCGCGACCGCCGCGGTTCGCGTCGCCCACTTCTCGCCCGACGCGCCGAACGTGGACGTCTACGTCGACGGGGACCAGGTGCTCTCGGACCTCGCCTACGACGAGGTCTCTCCGTATCTCGAGATCGCGCCGGGAACGTACGCGGTGGAAGTGACGGCCGCGGGCGACCCCGACACGGTCGCCTTCGAGGGCGACGTCACGTTCGGCCAGGCCTTCTACACGATCGCCGCGGTCGGCGAACTCGAGGCCGACACGTTCCGCCCGCTGGTGCTCGTCGACGCGGGCGCCTCGCTCCTGCGCGTGGTCCACGGCTCGCCCGACGCCCCGGCGGTCGACGTCTACGCCGCCGGCGGGGAGTCGCCGCTGGTCAGCGCCCTCGAGTTCGGCGACTCGAGCAACTACCTCCCGCTGCCGGCTGGCTCGTACTCCCTCGAGGTCAGGCCCGCGGGCGAGGAGCCGGCCGACGACGCGGCGCCGGACGACGAGACCGACGTCGACGACACCGAGGAGAACGGTTACGAAGATACCGACGAGAACGGCTACGACGACACCGACGAGAACGGTTACGACGACAACGGTGTCGCCGACGACGAGGACAACGGCTACGACGACACCGAGGAGGCGGCCGACGACGAGGAAGCCGCACCGGAGGAGGCCGACCCCGACGACGCGACAGAGGAGGCGACCGACGCCGTCGCGACCGTCGAGGCGGATCTCGAGGAGGGAACGGCCTACTCCGCCTACGCGATCGGCTACCTCGAGGCCGGCGAGGGCGACGACCGCGAGTTAACGGTCACGGTCACCGTCGACGGACCGATGGCCGACGACGAGGCCGACCCCGAAGAGGAACCGGTCGACGACGACCCCGAAGAGGAACCGGTCGACGACGACCCCGAAGAGGAACCGGTCGACGACGACCCCGAAGAGGAGCCGACCGACGAACCCGAGGACGACCCCTGCCCGGGCGATGACGACGCCGACGAGAACGGCTACGACGACAACGATACGGACGAGAACGGCTACGACGACAACGATACGGACGAGAACGGCTACGACGACAACGACATGGACGACAACGTCACCGACGACAACGACACCGGCTGCTAACGCCGTCGGCGTCGTTCGACGGTTCGAACGGTTCTTCCGAATTTTGCGACCGCGAGCGGCAGGTGTGTCCGATCGGCGGTACGACGCGACCTCCGGACTCGCCGAGTGGTCGCTGACGTCCCGTCCGCTCGCAGACGGGTGTCCGCCGTGAGGGCGTGTTCGACGGCACTGGTACCGCCGCCGGCAGTCCGCCGCTTTCGAACGGACCGGTCGCTCCTCGGTCGCTGGGTTCGATCTCGAGGGGAGAAACGAGCCGCGTCGGGCCGGCGTGAATGGTGTGTCTCCGCACCCGACGTCCTCGAGATCGGCCGTCCGAGCGGGGCCGCTACACGTCGACGTACCGGTTGACCCACTCCTGGCGTTGCTCGAGTACCCGTCGTCCCTTCGGCGTCAGGGCGTAGTAGTTCGTTCGGCGGTCGAGCTGCCCCTTCTCAACGAGTTCTTGCTCGACGAGCGTATCGAGATTGGGGTACAGCCGACCGTGTGTCACGGGCTGGTCGATGTAGCGGTTGATGTCGTCGAGAATTTCCTGGCCTGACGGCCGCTCCATTCCCGCGATGACGTACAGCAGGTCGCGTTGGAAGCCGGTTAGTTGATCCATAGATCACCCTCTGAGTTCCGACCTTCACCGATCTGTGGCTTTGTTATAGAGCGGGTACGCCGCCGACCCGTCTGGAACGCTCAGCGTAGGATTCTGTAAGGGGTCGCCCTCGAGCGCCGCTCCGGCGTTCGCCGGCGGCCGTGACACGACGCTTTTGGCGAACTCCCCCGTATCGGCCCGTATGCCCACTGATCCACTCGCCTGGGAGACCCTCGACAGCCGGGTAGCCTACTCCTGTCCGGGGTTCGTTGTGGTTAACGAGACCGTTCAGCTTCCCGATGGAACCGAGACGGACTTCGACTACCTGAGCGAGCCAGCGAGCGTGGCCGTCCTCCCGTTTACGCCCGCCGACGACGTCGTCTGCATCGAGGAGTGGCGCCAGGCCGTCGACCGCGTCAATCGCGGACTGCCGGTCGGCACGACCGAACCCGACGACGCGACCCTCGAGGCGGCCGCCCGACGCGAACTCGCCGAGGAGACCGGCCACGAGGCCGACGCCCTCGAGCCGCTGGTGACCGTCGAACCGGCGAACGGGATCGCCGACTCGCTCTTGCACCTCTTCGTCGCCAGGGGCTGTCGACCGACGGCCGAACAGGACCTCGACCACGACGAGAGCATCCGCGTGCGAACGGCCCCGTTCGACGACCTCCTCGAGGCCGTCGGCGCGGGCGAGATCCGCGACGGACGGACGGTGCTCGCCGTCACCTACTACCGACTGTTCGTCGACGGTGACGCCGAAAAATAGGACCGCGCGACCGAGCTACCGGCCGTCGTCTCCGACGGTTACGCCAGCATCAGCAGCGCAGTGTCGTCGTTCTCCTCGTCCGTGTCGTCGGTCTCATCGTCCGTGTCGTCGGTCTCTTCATCCATGTCGTCGGTCTCATCGTCCTCGACGGCTTCCGCGAGGCCGCTGTGATCGCCGAGCGTGACCGTCTCGGCGTTCGCGTTCTCGATCGTGATGCTCTCAGCGGAGGCGTGTGAGACGGTTTCGGTCGTTCCGACGTCGTTCTCGTCGTCATCCGCGACACCGTTGTCGTCGTCAACGCCGTTCTCGTCGTCGTCCATCGCGTCGTCATCGTCGGCGACGCCGTTGTCCTCGTCGTCAGCGACATCGTTCTCGTCGTCCATGGCCTCGTCGTCTTCCTCGTCGGCAGCGTCGTGCTCCTCGAGCGATTCGACCGTCATCGATTCGATCGTGAGTTCGGTGACGTCGAACTGCTCGATGGTGAGTTCGTCGATCTCCTGGGTTTCACCGTCGTCGACGCCGTTCTCGTCGTCCACGGCGTCGTCGTCATCGGCGACACCGTTGTCTTCGTCGTCAGCGACATCGTTCTCATCGTCCATGGCGTCGTCATCGTCGGCGACGCCGTTGTCCTCGTCGTCAGCAACGCCGTTGTCTTCGTCGTCAGCGGCGTCGTCTTCGTCGTCAGCAGCGGTGTCGTTTTCTTCGCCGTTATCGTCGAGCAGTCCCTCGAAGAAGCCACCGATGCCGGCGAGGATACCGTCATCCTCCTCGATGGTGAGCTCTTCGATGGTCAGCTGCTCGACGTGCATCGACTCGATGGTCAGCTCCTGGACCGTGAGTTCGTCAGCGTCCTCGTCGATCAGGTCCTGACCGTTCGCCTCGTCGTCCATGGCGTCATCGTCGTCGACGCCGTTGTCGTCGTCAGCGACGTCGTTCTCGTCGTCCATGGCGTCGTCGTCATCGGCGACGCCGTTATCCTCGTCGTCAGCGACGCCGTTGTCTTCGTCGTCAACGCCGTTCTCGTCGTCGTCCATCGCGTCGTCATCGTCAGCAACGCCGTTGTCTTCGTCGTCGGCGACGTCGTTCTCGTCATCCATGACGTCGTTCTCGTCCTCATCGAGCTGGAGGTCGTCCATGGAGACGCCCTCGAGTTCGAGCGACTCGATCTCGATGTCCGAGATGGTCACCTGTTCGGTGTCGTCGACGCCGTTGTCGTCGTCAGCGACGTCGTTCTCGTCGTCGTCAGCGACGTCGTTTTCGTCGTCAGCGACGTCGTTCTCGTCCTCGTCGGCGACGTCGTTCTCGTCGTCAGTGACGTCGTCTTCCTCGTCATCGACGCCGTTCTCGTCTGTCTCGTCCTCCTCGAGGTCCTCGAGCTCCTCGCCGTTGTGGATCTCGAGTTCGTCGACGGTGAGTTCCTCGATCGTGGCGTTCTCGACCGTGACGTTATCGAGGTCGAGTGTGCCTACCTGGACGTTCTCTAGCGTTACGCTCATGTCTCCGGTATCGTCCGCGCCTGCTGTCGCACCGGCGAGTGCGGGGCCGCCCGAGAGGGCAACCAGCAGGGCAACGAAAACGACACCGAGTTTGTGTGGTCGTGAAACCATGCCTCTGGGGGTACGCCGATTCGCAGGCTAAAACGAGGAGACTGTTACACCATTATCTCGCGGGAAATCACGGCTACAATAGCTGCAACGATCGCTAATGGTCGTTTCATCGTCTCGCGGCGACGATTGTCACCAATCCCTGACTCCCCGCTCGACTGACGGGGGGCGGGGCGGCTCGCTTGCACCCGCCGGGAGATTTTTGCTTTCGATCCGGAACGGAACGTTTACCGGCGTCCTCGCCAACTCACGGTCGATGCGCGAGTGCTTCGAAGTTCGGGCGACGGACGCCGCCGGCCGGCTCGGCGAGCTGTCGGTGCCGCGAGCCGGCGTCACCGTCGAGACCCCCGCTCTGCTGCCCGTGATCAACCCCAACCTGGACACGATCGCCCCCCGTCGACTCGCCGAGGAGTTCGGCGCCGAGATTCTCATCACCAACTCCTACATCATCCACAATACCGACTCCGTCCGCGAGCGCGCCCTCGAGGAGGGGCTCCACGAGCTGCTCGACTTCCCCGGTGCGATCATGACCGACTCCGGCTCGTTCCAGCTCTCGGAGTACGGCGAGATCACGGTCACGAACGAGGAGATCCTCCGCTTCCAGCACGAGATCGGCTCGGACATCGGCACTCCGGTCGACATCCCGACCCCGCCGGACGTCCCCCGCGAGCGCGCGGCGGCGGAACTCGAGACCACCCGGGAGCGCCTCGAGGCCGCCCAGGACGTCGACGTCGGCGACATGCTCGTCAACGCGCCCGTCCAGGGATCGACGCACCCCGACCTGCGCGAGGCGGCCGGCGCCCACGCTGCGGGGACCTCCCTCGACGTCTTCCCGGTCGGGGCGGTCGTCCCGCTGATGAACGAGTACCGCTACGACGACATGGTCGACGTGATCGCCGCCGCGAAGCGCGGGCTCTCCGCCGACGCGCCCGTCCACCTCTTCGGCGCCGGCCACCCGATGATGTTTGCCCTGGCCGTCGCCGCTGGCTGTGACCTGTTCGACTCCGCCGCCTACGCGCTGTACGCCCGCGACGACCGCTACCTCACCGTCCGCGGCACCCGCCACCTCGAGGACCTCGACTATCTCCCCTGTCCGTGTCCCGTCTGCACCAGCCACTCCCCGGACGACCTTCGGGCCCTCGGTGCCAGAGAGCGCGAAGAAGCCCTCGCGGCCCACAACCTCCACGTCACGTTCGCGGAGATCCGTCGGATCAAGGGGGCGATCCGGTCCGGCAACCTCCTCGAACTCGTCGAGAGCCGCGCCCGCGCCCACCCGACGATGCTCGACGGCTACCGCGCGCTGCTCGAGCACGCGGACCTCCTCGAGCGCGCCGACCCCGTCTCGAAGGGCGCGTTCTTCTACGGCTCTCACGAGAGCGCCCGCCGCCCCGAGGTCCGCCGCCACCACCGCCGCCTCGAGCGGCTTTCGGTCCCCGACTCGGTGTTTCTCACCGAGGGTGACCCCTCGAGTACGGACGCCTACGACGACTCCTGGCGGATCGTCCCGCCGTTCGGCCCGTTTCCGCGGGCGCTCTCGAAGACCTACCCGCTCACCGCCGAGGTGCCGAAACGGACGGATCGGGCGGCCCTCGAGGCGGCCGCCGAGGGCGTCGCCCGGCTCGTCGAGTCGAACCCCGAAACCGCGTTCACGGTGGGCCACCGCGGCTGGCCCGCGTCGGCCCTCGAGGCGCTTCCGGCGTCGGTCGACCTGCTCGACCTGACGACCGACCGCGAGTGATCGCGCACGGACCGCGCCCCGTCGCGCGCCGGTGAAACCGCGAACCGGAAGGACGAAGGCGGCTCGAGGGCCTCGGTACTGCTATGATCGGGACGGGCTCGCTCGCGATCGGCCTCGCTATGGTCGTCGTCTTCGGCTGGTGGCTGCTCGGACGGCTTCGCGGCGGTCGAACCGCGGACGAGCGCGAGTCCTGGGAGCGCCACCGGGCGGCCCGCGAGCGCGACCCGCCCGTCGACGTCGGCGACGTCGTCACCCTCGGCGTGACGGATTTCTCGAGTCACCACTCCGGCGAGGTCCACGCCGTCGGCAAGGTCGAGGGGTTCGTGATCTTCGTCGAGGACCTCCCCGAGGACCTCGCGGTCGGCGACGTGATCCGCGCGAAGGTGCTCTCGTTCAACCGGGGGCACACGTCGGCGTCGGCGACCTACCTCGAGCGCGAGTGAGCCGGCCGCGTTCTCAGTCCGATCGCTCGCGGACGACGAGTTCGATCGGATCCGACGGCGAGAGCGTCGTCGACAGCCCCAGATCGGGATCCGGCGACTGGCCGGGTGCAAGTTCGAACCGGTAGCGGCGGGCGATCGTCGCGACGGCCAGCCGAAGCTGGAGCGTCGCCAGCCGGCGGCCGATGCAGGTGCGGGGGCCGGCGCCGAACGGAACGTACGCACACTCGCGCGCCGGCACGTCACCCTCCGCCCACCGCTCCGGGCGGAACGTCTCCGGCTCGTCCCACCACCGCTCGTCGCGGTGGATCGTGTACGTCGGGAGCATGAGTTCGGTTCCGGCCGGTACCTCGTAGCCCCGCAGCGTCACGTCCTCCGTCGGCTCCCGCCAGAGCTCGAACACCGGCGGGTAGAGCCGCAGCGTCTCGTCGACGACCGACGCGACGTAGGAGTCGGGTCCCGGCGCGGCGAGCGACGGTTCGTCCTCGAGTTCGTCCACCTCGCGGGCCAGTTCGTCGGCCGCCGCGGGCGTCGTCGCCAGCGAGAACCACGCGAACTCGAGGCCGGTCGCCGCCGGCCCGTGGCCGGCAAAGAGGAGGGTGAACAGCTGATCTTTCACCTCCCGATCGGAGAGACGCCCCTCTTCGGCCGCCGTGACGAGGGTCTCGAGCACGTCGAGCCCCGCCGATCTGGACTCGTCCGTCGGCCGCGGGTCGTTCCCCTCCGCCCGCTGGTCGGCCATCGCGCGGTCGACCGCCCGCTCGAACCGGTCCGCGGCCGCGTCGAACCGCCGGTTCGTCCGCGTCGGCACCCAGTCGGGGACGAACAGCGCGGGCATCTCGAACCGGTCGGCCATCGCGGCGACCAGCCCGTCGGTCGCCGCCGACAGCGCGTCGTAGCCGTCGTCGAAGAGGGCCGCTCCGAGCAGCGAGCCGGTGAGCGCCCGCGCCTCTCGCCCCGCGTCGATCCGCTGGCCGTCCGCCCAGCCGTCGACGTGGCGCTCGGTCTCCGCGACGACCCCCTCGGCGAGGTTCGAGACGGTCCGTGCGTCGAACGCCGGCTCGAGCGCCGACCGGATGCGCCGCCACCGGTCGCCCTCGGCGGCGATCACCGCCGTGTCCGCGATCCCGGCGAGGCTCTCGCTCAGGACGTCGGCCTTCCGGTACCGCTCGCTGTCGGTCAGGAGTATCCGCCGGACCGCGTCGGGATGCGTCACGAGGTACGGCTCCCGCCGGAGCATTCGCATCCGGACGACGTCGCCCTGCGCTGCGGCGCGCTCGGTGAACCCCCACGGGTCGCGGACCATGCCGACCGCGTTGCCGACGACTGGCAACCCGTCGACGGCCGGAACGTCGGATTCGCTCATACTCCCGTTCGTGCGCGTTCGGCGAAACCAGCTGTCGCGAACGAGCTAGGATGTTTATAAGTAGAGCGCGTACGGCGACCCGATGAAGTCCGTTCGCCTCGTCGTCACCTACGACGCGGAGGCGCTCCACCCCACCCACGAACTGGTCTGTGAGTCCCCGCGGGTCGACCGCGAGTACCTGCTCGAGGGCCGGGCCGACGACGGCGTCGAGACGGTCCTGAGCTACGTCGAGGGCGACGCCGAGCCCTACGAGCGGGTCCTCGAGTCGATGGACGGCCTACTCGAGTACGACCTCCGGGCGGCCGGCGACGGCTTCTTCGTCTACGCGCGCTCGGAGCTCGACGACCGCGGCCGCTCGCTCGCGAGCGCGTTCGACCGGGAGACGCTCGTCGTGGTGCCGCCGATCGAGTTCCGGCCCGACCGGACGATGGCGCTGACGCTGATCGGCCACCCGGCGGACCTGCAGGCGACCGTCGACGGCGTCCCGTCGGGTCTCGAGGCGTCCGTGTGGTGGATCGGCGACCACGCCCAGGCGGCGGGCGGGCGACTGACCGACCGCCAGCGCGAGGCCCTCGCGGTCGCTCACGAACTCGGGTACTACGACGTTCCGCGCTCGGTCGGCCTCGAGGCCGTCGCCGCCGAGCTCGACTGTGCGAAGGCGACCGCCTCGACCCTGCTCCGGCGGGGAGAGGCGCGGCTGGTCGCCGACGCGGTCGTCGGACGGGGGCGGTGAGCCCGGCTACGCACGACCACTCGCCGCTCGGTCCCGTGTCTCACGCGGTGATACCGGACACTATACCTTTGCAGAAGGAGTCCGTAAACCGACACGAGTATGCCGTCCAGCACCCGTCGAGTCGACGCCCGGGAGTACGCCACGCTCGCGGGCGGGCTCCTGGTTGCACTCACCGTCGCGCTCCGGCGGCTCGTCTTCGCTTCCTACGGCGTCTCGCCGGCGCCGATCGTCGAGCTCTGGGTGCTCGCCGGCGCGTTCTTCCTGGCGGCGGTGCCCGCCTACGCGCTGGTACGGTACCACCTCGTCACCCCGCTCGCCGTGACGATCGGGCTGTACGTGGTCACCGTCTTCGCGACGTACGCGTACGTCCTCGAGGCCGGACGGGTGTCGGCGCCGGCCGGTGCAGCGCCGTTGCTCGTGGATCTCTACCTCTGGATCTGGTTCGTTCCGCTGGCGCTCGCGCTCGCGGGCGGCGGCCTCGAGTACCTCCTCCGGCGGCTGTTCGGCCGTCACTCGTTCGTCGCCGGCTCCGACTCGTAGCCCCTGGGCGCTATCGACAGCCTCTTTCGCGCGCCGCCACCCAGTTCGAGTATGACCGACTACTTCGAAGTTCACGCGCGCGACGGGGCCGCGCGCCTGGGCGAACTCCGCCTCGAGTCGCCGATCACGACCCCGGCGCTCGTCGACGACGTCCTCGCGGACGCGGGCTCGCTGTGGGCCGCCGAGCGCGAGGTTCCCGACGGCGACGACGCCCGCCTGACGGTGCTCCCCCACCGGGGATTCCCGGGGGGAACCGCCCCCGAGGTCCAGGAGTCCTTCGCCGTTTCACACCCCGACGTCGACTACCCGAGCGTCGCCGTCGTCTCGAGTGAAACCGCAGAACCTCACGGGACGGACGCCTACGCGCTCTCGGACGGCCAGTCCGTGACGGGCCACGGTGCGGCGCTGGTCGACGCCGTCGTGCGCGTCCGCGAGGCGACCCCCGCCGACACCGCGCTGTTCTTCTCGGGCGTCGCCACCCCCAGAAACGTCGCGCTGCTGGCGTACGCCGGCGTCGACGCCTTCGACGAGGCTCGCGCGGTGATCAAGGGAACCCAGGGGAAGTACCTCACGAGCGAGGGCGAACACTTCCTCGAGGATCTGGAGGAGTTGCCCTGTGCCTGTCCGGCCTGCCAAAAACCGCGCGAGGCGTTCACCCGCGAGGACTGCGCCGACCACAACGCGAACGCCCTGCGCGCGGAACTCGGGATCGTCCGCCAGCGCATCCGCGACGGCCGCCTGCGGGACTACCTCGAGGGCCAGGCCCGCCAGGAACAGTGGCTCACCGCCGCGCTGCGGGAGTTCGACAGCCAGTGGAGCTACCTCGAGGAGCGGACGCCGATACTCCGGGATTCGGCGCTCGACGCGGCCACCGAGGACACCCTGCGCCGGGTCGAGATCCAGCGCTTCGCCGACCGGGTGACTTCCCGATACCGAAATCGCTTCAAGAACCCGCTCGTGCTCGTTCCCTGTTCGGCGAAGAAGCCCTACAGCGAGTCACAGAGCCACGGTCAGTTCCACGACGCGATCCGGTGGCGCGCCCACCTCGTCTCGATGACCTCGCCCATCGGGGTCGTCCCCCAGGAACTCGAGACCACCTACCCCGCCCAGCACTACGATACGGTGGTCACCGGCCGCTGGTCGGAAGACGAGAAGACGTTCGTCACGCGGGTGTTAGAGCGCTACCTCGAGCGAAACGAGTACCCGAAGATCGTCGCCCACGTCCCCGACGAGGGTTACCGCGACATCGTCTCCCGCGTCGAGACTGAACTGGAGCTCGACGTGACCTACACCGTTCCCGAGGGCGGTCACCCGACCGACGACGAGAGCCTCGAGAACCTCTCGAACGCGCTCTCCGGCGAGCTGAAGTACTCCAAGCGGGAGCGAGAACACAACACGGTGCGGGCGATCGCGGACTACCTGCTCGGCGACGGCGCCGGCGACGACCTCTTCGAGGACATCAAAACGACCAGCCGCTACCCGAAGATCCAGGTTCGCGACGGCGAGGAGACCCAGCTGGCGACGATGGTACCCCAGTACGGCACGCTGTCGTTCACGCTCGAGGGCGCGAAACGGTGGGTCGAGAGCGACGCGCCCACGAAGCGCGTCGAGATCGACGGCTTCGTCCCCCACGGCAGCGTACTCGCGCCGGGGGTCGTCGACGCCGACGAGGAGATCCGGGTTGGCGACGAGGTCGTCGTCGAGGGGCCGAAGGCGTTCGGCGTCGGCCGCGCGGAGATGTTCGGCCGCGAGATGGTCGAGAGCACCCGCGGCATCGCCTGCGAGATCCGCCACGTCGAGGAGCGCTGAGCGGCCGCTCCAGCGGACAGTTCCACGCTCGGACCGGTCTACGCCACTGAATTACATTTGGATAGTGTGTGTATTTTATACCCTCCCGAGGCGCACTATTCTACGGGAACCACCATGACCACAGTTACAACCACACCGGAAGCGACGGACGAGTACCCGAAGACCGGCTGGCGGACCCTCGCGCTCGCGGGCGGCGTCGTCGGTCTCGTCGGGATTCTCGCGATCGCCTTCCCGTTCGCGACGGGCGTCTCGATGAGCTACCTCCTCGGCGCCCTGCTGGTCGTAAGCGGGATCGTCCACGGCGTCCACGCCTTCAGCGCCGGGAGCTGGCGCGGCTCGCTCTGGCAGGTCGTCCTCGGCGTCATCGGCGTGCTCGCGGGGATCGTCCTCCTCGTGAACCCGATCGTCGGGCTCGTCACGCTGACGCTGCTGCTCATCGCGTACCTGCTCGTCGATGGGTTCGCCGAGCTCTGGATGAGCGTGCGGATGGCGGGACAGCGCGGTCGCGGCTGGATCGCCGCCAGCGGCGCGATCTCGCTGATCCTGGCCGGCTTCCTCTGGATCGGCTTCCCCGCAGACGCGGTCTGGGCGATCGGTCTCCTCGTGGGCATCAGCCTGCTCACGACCGGCCTCTCGATGGTGGCCGTCGCCTTCGCCGGCCGGAACGCCGGGGAGGTCGCCCCGCCGGCGTCCGAACCGCGCGGCGCCTGAGCTCTCCTTTTCGTCGGCGCTCGACGCGCCACATTCGGTACTCGAACGCGGTTTCTTCACCCGTCGTCGCGAGGGTCGCCCATGAACGCCGCCGTCCAGCTGTACTCGCTTCGCGACCTCGATCGACCGCTTCCCGACCTGCTCGACCTCGTGGCCGAAACCCCGCTCGGGGGCGTCGAGTTGGCGGGACTCGGCGACGCCTCGCACGAACCGCTCGCGGCGGCCCTCGAGCGGACCGGCCTCGAGGCCGTCGCCGCCCACGTCCCGCTCGCGACCCTCGAGACCGACCCCGCGTCGGTGACGGGGGCGTACCGTCGTCTGGGCTGTGGGACGCTGGTCGTTCCCTGGCTCGATCCGGAGGCGTTCGCGACCGAGGCGGCGGTCGATCGCGTCGCCGCTCGGCTCTCGACCGTCACTCGTGGGCTCGACGACATCGACCTGGCCTACCACAACCACGATCAGGAGTTCGTCGCTCTCACCGACGAGGACGCCTACGACCGCCTTGTGGGGGCGCTCGAGGGGGTCTCGCTCGAACTCGACGTCGGCTGGGCGACGGCGGCCGGACGCGACCCCGTCGCCGTCCTCGAGCGCTACGCCTCCTCGATCGACCTCGTCCACCTGAAGGACGTCGACGGCGACCGGCCGTGCGCCCTCGGTCGCGGGGACGTCCCCCTCGAGGCGTGCGTCGACGCCGCCCGGGCCGCGGGCGTCGAATGGGTGATCTACGAACACGACGACCCCGCCGATCCCCTCGCGGCGCTCCGCCGGGACGCCGATACCCTTGTTTCGCTCCTCGAGTGACTCACCCGAGCGGGCGCCGGACGTCGCGGAGCGCACCGGAAGACCGGATATTCGCGCGACCGAGAATTTCGTATCCCTGTATGTGGTTTACGAGGCCGGTCTGGATCGAAACGCGGGTCGCCGCTCGGAAGCGGGGCGGACTCGAGTCACGTTCTGTGGTTCGCGATCGGCGCGACTAATCGACCCTCGCTGCGCTCGCTCGGCGGTGCCGGTCGGCTCCGTGCAAACGGATACTCCCGCCGTCGGTGTACAGCGGAACTCTCCTCGCGTTGGGGCTCTCGCCGCGTACTTCTCCGCGCGCGATGAGAGGAGGGGGTCGGCGGGGACCGGGGCGAACGCGAACGGAGACTGGGTCGGCGACGGCTTCACGGCCGGGTCGTTCGGGAGTCGATCGTCCGCTGAACCTTGTGGTCCACCTGCGGGCCCACGGTCGCGCCCCCGTGCGCCCGGCGTGATGCGCGCTCTCCGGACCCGCGTCCGGGAGCGCTGGTTCCCGGTCGCGTCAGCGCCGGTGGGAAACTCGTCCGGCTTCGACCCCCGCTCTCGAGGCCGTACCGTCGCGTCGGGCCGTCGGCGTCCCCTCGAGCCGTTTCTCCACCGAATAAACTGCATACTGTGATACAAAATACGGCGGCAGTTCGCGTCGACGGCGTCGTCTCGAGGGCGCGAGACCGGGATCCAAACGCAACCAGCGGAGCTTCCTCTCGAGGAGACGGTCGTCCCGCGTTACGAATACCATAATAATGCTGCCTCTCGTGGGCGTACCCGTATGAGCGTTCACCCGACGTTTTCGTTCGAGGACGACACCCAGCGAGCGGTCTACGAGTACGTCGAGCGCCACGGCGCCGTCTCGACGGACGACCTCTCGCGGGGGGTCCGGGTCGACGCGGGACCCTGTCAGTCGAAGCCGGCCCGCTCCGGCACCTACACCGAGCGGGTGCCGCTCTCCTCGGAGGAACTCCACCGGTCGGTGGCGGGGCTGAAGGACGCCGGCTACCTCGACGAAGTGGACGGGAAGCTCCGGGTCGCGCTTTCGGCGGCGCCGACGACGCTCGAGACCGACGCGGGGGCCGTGACGATCCGGCCGGCGCGGGAGGAAGACCGCGAGGGGTTGGTCGAGACGATGCAGGCGGTCGCGAGCGAGGGGACGTACATCGTCGCCGAGAACGTCGTCGACGAACTCGAGCGCGAGCCCGCCATCGTCCGGCTCAACGAGGAGCGCTCGCGGGTCTTCTTCGTGGCCGTCGAGTCAGACGACGCCGGGGACGACGAGGTTGACCGGGTCGAGGGTGAAACCGACGCGGAGGGGGCGGTCGTCGGCTGGCTGCAGGTCGACGCGCCCGAACTCCCGTCGCTGCGCCACGCGGCCGAACTCACCGTCGGCGTCCGCCCCGCCCGGCGCCGGTCGGGGATCGGCTCGGCGCTCCTCGAGTACGGCCTCGAGTGGGCCGCGGGCGCCGACTACCGCAAGGTCTACCAGCACGTCCCGGGGACGAACGCCGAGGCGATCGAGTTCCTCGAGGCCAACGACTGGACGCGAGAGGGCGTCCACGAGGGGCAGTACCTCATCGACGACGAGTACGTCGACGAGGTCATGCTGGCGACCTGGCTCTGAGGCTCTGTTGAAATTCTCAGCACATGATAAGAGTTGACTGCTGAACACAGAGCATGAGTGCAGCACGTCGGTTGGCTTTGTTTCACCCTGTCCTTTCTGAACTACCCGAAAGAGAACCTTCGAAGAGAGCGGAATTATTGTCAAATTATATTTGTTATTGGGGGAGCGTGATGCATACAAGGGGCGAACACATCATCCCCCCGTAAGGAAAGGAAGTACGAAAGATCGGTCACTACAGGACAGTACTCTCCCTCCACGAGCCGGCGATTCCACGACGGCGGAATCCTCAGCTTAGGCTTTGACCAGTTCCGGCGTCTCACGGTGATGAAAGCGGAGGTTTTCCTCCATTCGCTTTCGTACGTCAGAGAGTTCGAATAACTCCTCGACGTGGTGAACCCCTGGCGGGTACTCGCTGGAGTAGATTTCCTCGGCGATGACCGCCGCGAACCGTCCGGTGTTTATATTGACGCCACGCCCGGTGGCCGCCGCCTCCAGCGTCACTGGTTCTCCACCTCGCTCGCCCGAGACAATAACCTTGAAGGCAATCACATCCGATCCGCTCGATCCGCCCATCACTTGTTTCATGGCGGATCTGACGAACGAGAAGCGGAGCAACTTCCAGAATCCCACGCGCGAAAGCGCATGCATCATCCACGTCGTGAACCGCGAATCGGTGCAGGTTCGGTGCGAGACGCGTTCCAGTCCCAGCGTGCGCGGGAGGACGTGGGGCTCCGGAAACTCGTATCGATACGCCCGGTGTTGACCGAGGTCGTCGGGGAACGTCGTCGTCTTGCCGTCCGTGAACGGTCGATATCGCTGTATCGAGCCGTCCTCGGGGATCACGATGTCCTCAGCCATGTGATCCAACATCAGGTCGTTGAGGGTGTCTCCGTGCTCGTTACCATCCCCGATCATGATGTAGATCTCTGCTCGCTCGGCCGAGCCCAGTTGCGATACACAGTGTTTGACGAGGAGATTCGTCAAACCGGGCGAGAGGCCGACGCTCAGTAGCGCAGTTGCCCCACGAGATTCCGCCAGATCGTCGAGGGGCTCCACCAGGGAGAGAAAGGAGTAGAGTTCGGTGATATCGACGTAATGGGTCCCGGTGTTGAGACACGCCTCGACGAACGCGGAATTCTCCTGTGGGACACAGACGACGACCAGCTTTACGTCGTCGAACAAGTCCTCGTCGGCGTCGCGGGTGATGTCCACTTCTCGCGGGAGGACTGCACCGTTCGTCGTCTCAGCAAATGCCCTGGCCTTTTCAAGATCCCTGCCAGCGGCGACGACCCGACCCGGAACTGCCTTCGCCAGCTCCAGACAGACGTGGCGCCCGACCTGTCCATACCCCCCGATCACCAAGATGTTTTGCTTCATAACCTGGTCTGCTATTCAGTAGCACGGAACAAGAGATAAGTGTTCATTCACCGCCCGTGACTACTGCACGGCTAATTCGTCTTGTTTCCGCTTGATTTGTGGGATACTATCAAGCCAGTTGATGTGTGGATTGACTGTGTTTATCGCGCGACCCTGGCAGAAATATGTCAGATGGCGTATCGAGCCAATCCCTGAGGATCCTGTATCGACCGAATCGAGTAGCCCCTAATCTCGGTACCGTCCGTGCCACAGTCGCGCCCTGTATTCAGCACGGTCGCTGAATCCTATCACTCATTAAGGATTTCAACATAGCCGGCTCTGAGTATTTCGTCACGCCCGAACGTGTGAGTGGAATCAACAGCGGTTCACTCACCGGTTGACGCGTGACGGAATACCGAGCGCGAAGACGTACTTTCTTCATCCGTGCGCGCCTACCGACGGCCATGGACGACGTGTCACTCGGCGTACCGCGACAGGTTCTCGAGCGACTGCCCGAGGAGGACGGCGACGCGGCGATGGACATGCAACAGGCCGTCGCCGGCTGGGAGGATCGGCTCAACCGGGCGATCGACGGCGCCGACGACGACCGGGAGGCCGCCGGCTACGTCCTCGACGCGATCGACCGCTTCGAGGAGCGCCTCCAGACGTACGACGACCTCGTTCCCGAACTCCGGGCGTGGGGACAGTCGCCCATCTACGCCATCGCGTGGCGGACGCTGTACGCGGACGTGATCGCCCAGCTGTACGACCACGAGGGGCTCGCGCCCCACCTCGACCGCGAGCGCAACGCTCGACTGGTCGAAGACGGCATCCGGCTCCGGGACCTGTAGCGGCGCCTCGAGGCGGGTATCCGCGGTTCGGAAAACCCACAACGATTTTGCTTCCGGAGTTGCTAGAGGAACTCGTGCCGCCGAACGACGACGTCCCCGGCGTCGACTGGGTAACGAAGGCCCGGCGACGCGTCCTCCCGACGGTCCACCGGATCAAAGCCCCGCTGGGCGGGTTCGCCCAGTGTACGATGCACCCCTCCGAGTACGTCGGAACCGTCCAGCGGGAGTTGACCGAGTTTCGCCCCGACCTCGAGGCGATGGAGTTCGCCCCCGAGCCGATCGCCTCGCTGAAAGTTCACAGCGACGGCCGTGCCTCCGCCGGCAGCTGGGTTCGCCGGAGGTCCGCGCTCGCCGACTGGCAGCTCCACGTGACGCTGTTTCAGGACGGACGCGACGCCGTCGAGGTGTTCGCCCACCGGGAGTACTCCTGGCTTCGCCACCCGTACAAACACTACACAGCGGAGGGGTGGGACACGACCGGCGGCGTCGAGCGGATGCGCTCGCTGCTCAGCGACCACGGCGTCTCGTTCCGGGTCGACTGACCCAGGTGCCCGCCGGATCGGCAAACGAACGGCTTACCACGCAGTTCGTCGAACCCCCCGACATGTCTCGGACAGAGACGGTTACGGCGTTCACCGATCTCTACCTCCCGACGGTCAACGGCGTCACCTACACCGTCAAACTCTGGCGCGACCGCTGGCGCCGACAGCGGACGGCGATGCCGGTCGTCTTCCCCCGAACGGACGGCTACGAGCCCGGCCCCGGCGAGCACCCCGTTCGCAGCGTCCGCGCTCCGGTGTACTCCCAGTACCGGCTGGGGCTGCCGACGATCCCGGCGGGCCTCGAGACGCCCGACCTCGTTCACGTCCACACCCCCTTCACCCTGGGCTACGCCGGCGTCCGCTTCGCCCGCGACCGGGACGTGCCGGTCGTCGCCTCCTACCACACGCTGCTGGGCGAGCGGGCGACCCAGCTCGCCCCGCCGGGGATCGCCGGCGGGCTCCGCAGAACCTGTCGGAGCTACGAGCGCGGCTTCTTCGAGCGGGTCGACCACGTCGTCGCGCCGACGGCCTTCGCCCGCAGCCACCTGCTCGAGCACGTCGACGCCGACGTCGACGCGACGGTCGTCTCGAACGGCATCGACACGGACTTCTTCCGGCCCGTCGATCCGACGGCGTTCCGCCGGCTCCACGACCTTCCGACGGACCGACCGATCGTCGGCTACACGGGCCGTCACGGCCACGAAAAGAACTTAGCGGAGGCGATCGACGGCGTCGCCGGCACCGAGGTCACGCTCGTGCTGGGCGGGGACGGGCCCGCCCGCGACGACCTCGAGGCACACGCCGCGGAGACGGGCGCCGACGTCCGGTTTCTGGGCTTTCTCGAGCGCGAGGACCTTCCGGCCTTCTACTCCGCGCTCGACGTGTTCGTCTTCCCGAGTCCCGTCGAGACGCAGGGACTGGTCGCCCTCGAGGCGACCGCCTGCGGAACGCCCGTCGTCGCCGTCGACGAGGGCGCGCTCACCGACTCCGTCATCGAGGGCGAAACCGGCTACCGCTACCGGCGCGGCAGCATCGGCGACTTCCAGTGGGCGCTCGCGCGCAGCCTCGAGGAGAACGACCGGCTGTCGGACCTCTGTCGGCGCCGGCGGGCGATGCTGTCGGTCGACCACTCCCTCGAGCAGCTGGCGGAGATCTACGACGCCCTCGGTTGAGAGGGACTGTCGTCCCGATTTACCGCCGGTCGCCCGCTCGGAATCGGCGACCGGCGGTACCTGACTCCACCGCTCCCTCTGTGCGGTCCCGGAAGCGAGCATTCAACTGGTCGCCGCGTGAGGTCCGGCCATGGAACACACCGTTTCTCGAGCCGCGACGGCGCTCGTCACCGTCCGCGAGGGGACCGATACGACCGCCCGCGCGGCGGCCAGCGACGAACTCGCCGCCCGACTCGAGGGTCTCGCGGTCGAGTCTGCCGCTGTCGACTGGGAGATCACCGACGCGGCGGTGTACGAACACCCCGCAGGCCCCTTCGAGCCGTACACGGTTCGCGTCTCGGTCACCGCCACCGCGGTCGTCGACGCCGCCGACGAGGCCACAGCCGAGCGGGCGGGGACGGCCGCGATCGACGACGCGCTCGCGGCCGCCGACCTCGAGGAACTCGAGGTCGGCGGCGGGGCCACCGTCGAGGCGGGCTAGTCGTTCGAGGGGCGGCCGATCGCCCGCACTTATGTCGTCGCGCGCCGACGGATCGGGCATGGAACTCGATCTGCGATTTTTCGCGACCTTCCGCGAGGCCGTCGGCCAGAAGGATCTCACCCGCGAGTTCGACGACGACGCCACCGTCGGCGACGTCCTCGCGAGCCTCGAGTCGACGTACGACGGTCTCGAGGGCCAGCTCCTCGAGGAGGGGGCGATCCGTCCGCAGCTGAGCGTCCTGAAGAACGGCCGCGACGTCGTCCACATGGCAGGGGTAGAGACGGCGCTCGAGGAGGGCGACCGCCTCTCGGTGTTTCCGCCGGTCGCGGGCGGCGCCTCGCGGTAGCGAAACGGTTTCGAGAACCGCTACCGAAGGCGGCTTTATGCGACCGCGGATCGAACGCGACGGTATGGACACGCGCATCGAGCGCTCGTTCCGGGGAATTTCGGAGCGGCTCGCGCTTCGCTACCTGACGAACCTCGGCGGCGAGCGGGTCGCGGACGACCGCGTCGAGGGGCCGGACTGGAAGGCCCGGCTCTCCTCGGAGACGGTGGAGATCGGGCCGTCGCTGACGCTGACCGAGGTGACGGTGGTGTTCGAAGCGGACGACGCCGCCGCGCTCGAGGCGCTGATCGAGGACTTCGCGCAGAAAGCGATGCGCGCCGGTGGCTGAGATGGCCGGCGATCCGATCGACGGGCAGGTGCTCGTCCTCGCGGGGGCGAAAGCGAGCGTCGCGCCGTCGCGGCTGCCGTCGCTGGTCGCCCGGGTCCAGGAGCGACTCGCGCCGGAACTCGAGTCCTACCGGCGAGCGTGCGAGTGCGTCCACGAGGACGCCGACCGCGCGATCTTCCTCGTCGAGTGGGGCCACTGGGCGGACCTCGGCGACCGATTCGACCTCGAGCCCCGGGACCGGTCGGCGGTCAGGCGAGCCCACGAGGAGCAGCTACGCCGCGTCGGCCGCCGCGACGATCGGGAGGACGAGTTCGAGACGGCCCTCGAGATCCGCGAACCGGTCGTGATCGGCGTCGGTGGCGAGTCGACCGCGTGAGCGTCACGGGTCCTCGTCGATCACCTCGACGATCCGCGTCCGCTCGAGGGTCTCGATCCCGCCGCCGCGGCGCAACTGGAGGTCCTCGCCGGGCAGGTCGTCGGACGTCTCCTCAAGGTCACGCTGGGGGACCGATATCGCGGCGACGTCGTCGTAGCTCACCGCCCGGCGCAGGATCGTCTGCCCGTCGTAGGTGGTGCGTTCCCACCCCTCGTCGGCCGCGAGGTCGTCGGCGTCGAAGTACTCCTCGGTGTCGTGATCGGGGTCGACGTCGCCCCCGGACCGGACCGTCTCCTTGGCGTCGTCGTGTCGGTACTGGTGGACGTGTACGAGCATGTGGGTCCGTACCACGGTCGGCGTGTTAACGGTTTCCGCTTCTCGTGCCGGGGTGGACTCGAGGAGGTTGTCGGTCGCCGCTCGAGGCCCCCACCTGAGAGCGGCGCTCAGTTACAGTCGGTGCCGAAGTTCTGGGTCGCGTAGAGTTCGCCGTCGTCGATCGCGACGCCGATCCCTTCGCTATCCCACCGCTCGCTCAGGATGTTCTCCCGGTGGCCGTCGCTGTCCATCCACTGGGCGACGCTCCGCTCGGCGATCACTGCGGGCGACTCCTCGCCGTGGCCGTTGTACAGGATGTTCTCACCCCAGGCCTGACAGGAGATTCCGGCCGCGGCGTACCGGTCGCCGACGGTTTCGCCCTCCGGCGTGGTGTGTGAGAAGTAGTCGCGATCGGCCATGTCCTCGCTGTGGGCGCGTGCGACGTCCGCGAGGTCGTCGTCGAACGCGAGTGCCTCGAGGCCGTGGTCCGCTCGCACCTCGTTGATCTCGTCGTGGATCGCGTGTTCGACCGCCGTCGCGTGGCTGCGCTGGTCGTCCTCGTCGTCCGCGTCGCCAGCATCCTCGTCGCTATCCTCGTCCGCCCCGTCGCCCGAATCGTCGTCAGCCCCGTCATCACCATCCTCGTCGGTGCCGTCACCGGCATCCGCCTCGTCGCCGTCATCGTCGGCGCTATCGCCGTCGCTCTCGTCGGATTCCGGTTCGTCAGCGCTATCGCCGCCACCGGCGTCATCGCGGGGTTCGTCCTCGCCGGGATCACCATCGTCGGAACCGTCTCCGTCGCCGTCAGCGTCGGCCGGTTCGTCACCGTCGCGCTCGTCGGACTGGTCGGTCGGTTCGTCGGCCTCGTCGTCACCGAGTTCCGGTGACTCCACCAGCCCCGTGAACACCGCCTCGAGCCAGGAAACCGCTACCGACGGCAACTCGAGGGTAACCGAGATGGCCCGGTCGTCGACCCACGACGAGAGGTCGAGGACCACCTCGGTCGTCTCGAGGTCGGCGTCGTCGCTCGCGTTCGTCGCGTAGTCGGCGTCCACCGACCCCGCACCCGCCGCCGGCACGAGAAGTCCGGCGGCGAGGATGCCGACACAGAGCAGCAAGAGTCCGGTTAGCGCGCGTTGCCTGCAGATGCTGTGATCGCCTGCCATGCAGGTTATCCGTTATTTCATCGGTTCATGAATGTTTTTGGCGGTGAATCTAATAAAATTTCACGAGTCTCACTGAATCAATCATGATCCGCCGGTGACGTGTGCCGATCAGTCCGAGAGAAACGAGCGGAGTTCCGCCGTCACGCTCTCGGGGCGGTCCGCGTGTATCCAGTGGCCGGCGTCGGGGTACCGACGAACGCGGACGTCGCTGGCGTAGCGCTCGAGGCCCTCCGTCTGTTCGACCGTCAACGCGCCGTCCCGTTCGCCCCACAGGACCAGCGTCGGCGCCTCGATCCGCTCGACGGGGTCGACGAACTGCCGGCCGACGATCGGAATCGCGCCGGGAGCGTTCTCCCGGACGGTGTGCCGGGCGAACGCCCGGTAGTAGTTGAGCGCCGACGTCAGTGCACCGGGGCGCGCCATCGCGCGTACGAAGCGACTGATCTCGTCCTCGGTGAACGCGCCGGGACGAATCGGCTCCTCGCGGAAGATGTCCTCGAGCGCCCGGTACCCGTCCGCCCGAAGGAGCGCCTCGGGGAAGCGCGGGAGCTGAAACAGCATGGCGTACCACGCGCGGGCGGCCTGCTCGGCGGAGAGTTCGCGGACGTACTTGGTCGGGTGGGGTGCGTTCAGGACGACGAGTCGGTCGACGACCGCCGGCCGAGCCGTCGCCGTCGCCCACGCGACGACTCCGCCCCAGTCGTGGCCGACGACGCGGGCACTAGCGCCGTCGCCCTCCAGCGTCTCGATCAGGCCGGTGAGATCGCCGGTCAGACGCTCGAGCCGGTAGGCGTCGACGCCGTGGGGTTTCTCGGAGCGGTTGTAGCCGCGCATGTCGGGGGCGACGACCCGGTAGCCCGCGTCGGCGAGGGCGGGAAGCTGGCGTCGCCAGGAGTACCAGTGCTCGGGAAAGCCGTGCAACAGCACTACCAGCGGGCCGTCCGTCGGCCCCGCCGCGACGTAGTGCAGGCGGAGGCCACCGACGAGGCAGTCGCGGTGGTCGACCCGGTCGTCGATCGCGCGATCCATCGGGGGTCACCCCGCGACGGTGTCGCTACCTTCGGTCGCCGGGTGAAACCGATCGGGGAGGTGACGACGAAGCGGGGCGGGAACGAGCGCGACCAGCCGCTCGGTGACGCGAACGAGCGGTTTGCGGATCGTCGCGTAGCCGACCGAAATCAGCAGTATCGCCAGCAGGACGGCCTGCACGGCGCCCTCGAAGACGAGCAGTCCGGGGACGGCGAGGACGGACGCGAGCGCCACGTCCTCCGGCGCGCCGTCGTAGCGCACCCAGCGGCGGGGCGGGAGCCACCGGCCGTGGAAGTGGCTGTAGACGGCCCGCTCGGAGGTCCGTTCCCAGGGTCTGAGCTCGAGGCCGCCGCCGAAGACGTCCATCACGGAGTGGAGGGCGGCACTCGCCAGGAACGCGGCGACGGCGACGGTTTCGACGGTCGGCCGGACGAGGGCGAGCCCGCCGACGAGGAGGGCCGCCAGCGAGTAGTAGACGGGGTAGTGAAGCGTCTTCCGGTGGCCGACGTAGAGGTCGAAATCGGGGAAGAAGCCGCCGATCAGGGCGGCGACGGCGACGACGAGGGCGAACTCCGGAGCGACGACCGCCACGGCGGCTGCGAGTGTCAGTCCGCCGATGGCGTGGGTGGTGGCCATCACAGGTACCGGGAGTAGTCCGGACGGGTACATACGTTCGTCGCGTGCGAACGCAGGTCTGCGACTCTCACCGATGCGTGCAAGCTTCACGCTTTATTCGACCGCCGTCGTACCGACGACCCACGCCGAGACCACTTCCCCGACGACATGGCCCGCACCCCTACCAGACGACTCCACGGCGAACGATCGAACGCGTACCTCTCCTGGACGGCTGTCGCCGTCGCGTTGCTCGTCGGCGGGGGCGCGATACTCACCGGCACGCTCCACGAGGCGGTGTTCGCGGCGAGCGTCGCCGCCGTCACGCTGCTCCCGGCGATCGTCCTCGACTCGCGGCGCGCCGCACTCCCCTGGGAGATCCCGGTGCTCGCGGTCGTCCCGCTCGTCGCCGCCGTTCTCGTCCCCGATTCGTTCGCCCGGCAGCTGATACTGTACGCCGGCGCGGCCCCGCTCGCGCTCGCGCTGACGCTCGAGGCCAACGCCCTCACGGAGATCCGCCTCGAGCGGTGGCTCGCCGTCGGCTTCGTCACGATGCTCGCGGCGACGATCGCCGCGCTGTGGGCGACGCTCACCTGGCTGTTCGACTCCGTCGCCGGCACGGCCATCGTTCCGAGCAACGACTGGGTGATGTGGCTGTTTATCGTCGCGACCGGCACCGGATTGCTCGCCGGCGTCGTCTTCGACCGCTACTACCGCGGGTTTCCCGGCGAGGAACTCGTCTCGGCGCCCGTCGACGGTATCGACCAGGATCGCTTCGCCGAGAAGACGGGCGCCGACGACCACCCGACGCTCGAGGAGCACCTCCCGCTCCCGACGGTCGTCCAGCGCGGACTCGTCTGGGCGATGCGCCTCGGCCTCTTCGGGATGCTCGCCTACGGCGTCCTCGCCCCGCAGTCGGAACTGATCACCAACGCGGGGCTGATGCTCGCGATCACGTTCGTTCCCACGCTACTCCGGCGGCGGTACGACCTCCCGTTCGACGCGGGACTCGTCCTCTGGGTGACGACGGTCGTCTTCCTGCACGCGCTCGGCTCGGCGTACTTCTACGAGCGCACGTTCTGGTGGCACAACCTGACCCACCCGCTGTCGGCGACGCTGGTCGGCGCGATCGGTTATGCGTTCATCCGCACCCTGGACGAGCACCGCGACGACGTCCACCTTCCACCGGGACTGGTCCCCTTGTTCGTCGTCGTCTTCGTCGCCGCCTTCGGCGTCGTCTGGGAGATCAGCGAGTTCGGCTTCGACGTGCTGGCGGCCGCCTACGACCTGACGATGCCGCTCACCCAGCACGGCCTCGACGACACGATGACCGACGTCGTCTTCAACACCATCGGCGCGTCGATCGTGGCCGCGTGGGGACTGCCCTACCTGGATCCGGTCACCGACGCGATCACGGACCGACTCGAGGGCTGGCCAGTCGTCGACTACGACGAGTGAGTCGGTAACACCCCGTCGGGACACTAACGGGATTCCTCGAGCTTCGGAGTCTGTGCTTTACTCGCTCGTCGCCTGCTCCACTCCGACTAGTTGGATTGCTGACTTTATATGCGATGACGAACCCACGACCAGTTGGAGGTGAGAAACGTGATCTTCAGTTTCAGTGTGTCGTACGACGGCGACCGATTCAGCGGGTCGTTCGCGTACAGCGGGAGCCGACTGTAAGGAGTCGACTCGAGTGACGTACGGATCGAACGGGGGGCAGCCATCTGCCCGCCGTTCGGAACGATCCTGTGGAAGTCCGAAACCGTGACGGAATTATGACATTATTTACCATGAATACGAAACACCTACCGACCAACGAACGACTCTCGACGATGGAGCGCTGGAAGGCGACGACCCTCTGTGGGGCGCTGCTCTTTCTGGTCCTTCCGCTCGTCGTCCTCCCGGGGACGATCGCGAGCCGGCTGTCCGCGATACACTCGCTTTCGGGTCCGATCGACACCGCGCTCATCGGGATCGCGCTCTCGTTGTGCGTCTTCGTCGGTCTTGGGCGGATACTCGGACTTCCCCTCTCGGACGTGTTCATACGACGCCCCACCGCAGCGACGCTTCGGTGGCTTCTGTTCGGGGTTAGTCTCGCCGTGTTCGTTCTCGCCGTTCCGCTGGCGGTCGTCGACGGCACGCTCACGCTCGAGTTCGGTGGGGGGACGCGAGTTCTTTGGGCGGTCACGGTCGCGCTCGCGCTCGCCACGTGGGCGGCGATTCTCGAGGAACTGCTGTTGCGGGGCTACCTGCTCTCGATTCTCGGCCACCAGTGGGGGTGGCCGACCGCGATCGTCGTCACGTCGGTGGTCTTCGGCCTCCTCCACAATGGGCACGCCTCCGAAACCGTGGGGACGGTACTGTACGTGGGAACGGCGACGCTCGCGGGCGTGCTGTTCGCGCTCGTGACCTACTACACGGGCAACGTCTGGAACGCCGTCGGAATCCACGCAGCGTGGAACACGCTGCTCAGTCCCGAACTGGTGGCGTTCCGTGCCGACGAGGCCGCCCGCGACACGCTACTCACGTACGTCCCGGCCGCACAGCCAGTGCTGTTCGGCGGCGAGTTCTCCGGCGTCACGGAGTCGCCGTTCACGATGGGGGTTCTTGCAGTCGGCACGGCCGGCGTGCTCGGCTACTACCGGCGGTGGTCGGCGTGACGTCACGGCATACCGCGTGCGCCCCCGGCTCCGGCGGTGGCACCGTCGAGGTCGTCGGCCTGACCAAATGCTACGGGGCCGGGAGCACGTCGGTCGAAGCGCTGTCGAACGTCTCGGTGACCGTCCAGCCGGGATCGATCACTGGGCTCCTCGGCACGAACGGAGCGGGCAAGACGACGCTCATGAAGTCCGTTCTCGGTCTCGTCACGCCCTCGGCCGGAACAGTTCGCGTCGACGGCGTCGACGTTTGCGAGCATCCCTCGGCAGCACACCGCGCTGTCGCCGCCGTGTTCGAGGGTGCCCGGAACGTGTACTGGCGTCTCACCCCCCGCGAGAACGTCTCGTTTTTCGCGCAACTGCACGGCGTTCCCCGCCGGAGCCGGCCCGACCGAGTTCGACGGGCGATCGATGCAGCCGGAATCGAAGCGGTCGCGGATACGACCGTCACAGAACTCTCGCGGGGTATGAAACAGCGGTGTGCCCTCGCCTGCGCCTTCGTCCGTGACACGCCGATCCTGTTGCTCGACGAGCCGACGCTCGGGCTGGATTTCGAATCCCAGCGTGCGCTCCTGGACGAACTCGTCAGGCTGACCGAACAGGAGGGGCGGACAGTCCTCCTCAGCAGTCACGACATGGGCGTCGTCGAACGAGTCTGTGATAGGGTCGTGGTCGTCGACGACGGGGCAATCGTCGCCGACGAGTCGGTCGACGCGCTGAAGACGGCATTCGCGACACGAACGTACTCGGTGACGCTCGAGTCGGCGGTCGCTACGGATTCGATCGCGACCCTCGCGCAGTCGTTTGACGTGGGTGAGGTCGCGCTTGTGGACGAGCGTACCCGGTTCGACGTCCTCCTCTCGGAGCCCGGTGAGGTGTACGCGCTCGTCGACGAACTCCGGCAACGCGGACACTCGCTTCGGTCGCTCGAGCGCGTCGAACCGGCGCTGGGCGAGATCTTCTCGTCGATCACGACGGGACGGGAGCAGGCGTCGCTCCCCGACGATCGGCCCGTTCCGGAGGTGAGCGGATGACCGGTTTTCCCGGACTCATCGCGGCGCTGGGAGTGCGACGCTGGATCCTCCTGAAACGGTATCCCGTCGACACGGTCGGACAGTTGGTCACGGTCGTGCTCCTGTTCGTCGTCCTGTTCCTCGGCGGTCAGTCGATCGTCGGGCCGGACCTCGGTGGCACCCTCGGCGCCGTAGTCGTCGGCTACTTCCTCTGGACGATGGCGGTGGGTGCGTACTCGTCGCTCGCCCAGACCATCTTCGTCGAAACCCAGTGGGGGACGTTCGAGCAGCTGTACGTCGCGCCGCGGCGCTTCGAGGTCATCGCGGCGGCGATGGCGGTGGTCTTTCTCCTCGAGACGCTCCTCTGGGGGAGTCTGGTGCTCGGATTCATGCTGCTCGTGACCGGTGCCTCGCTTCACGTCGACCCAGTGACGGTCGCGTTGATCGGGTTACTCTCGCTGTGCTCGGCGATCGGCGTCGGGTTCGTTATGGGCGGGCTGGCGTTGCTGTACAAGCGAATCGCGAGCGTACTCGGACTCGTACAGTTCGCCCTCGTCGGGTTCATCGCCGCTCCCGTCGCGACGTATCCTTCGCTGCACGTTGCACCGCTCTCGACCGGTTCCTACCTCCTTCGGCTCTCGATGGACTCCGGGGTTCTACTCACCGAACTACCACATGATCTGCTCGCACTGCTCGTGGTGAAAGCGGTCGTGTACGTCGGAGGAGGACTGCTCGGGCTTCGGGCACTCGTCAACGTCGCTCGGCGGCGAGGGGTGGTCGGTCACTACTGACTCCGACACACCACGTTCGAGGGTATCGGCTGACAGATACGATTCACGATACGACAACGATGACAGCAATTGAAACAACAGGACTGACGAAACGCTACGACACCGTTCCGGCCGTCACGGACGTCGATCTCAGCATCGACAGGGCAGAGGTGTACGGCTTCCTCGGACCCAACGGTGCGGGAAAGTCGACGACGATCGCACTGCTTCTCGATTACGTTCGACCGACGGACGGCACCGCCCGCGTGCTCGGACTGGACGCCAGGGAGGACGCGGTCGACATCAGCCGGCGCGTCGGCGTGCTCCCAGAGAGCTGCGAGCTGTACGAGCGCCTCTCGGGGCGGAACCACCTTGAGTTCGCCATCCGTGCAATGGGATCGAGAGACGATCCGGACTCCCTCCTCGCCCGGGTCGGCCTCGATGAGGCGGGCGATCGACCCGTTAGAGCGTATTCGACGGGGATGACACAGCGGCTGAAGCTGGCGCTCGCCCTTGTCGGCGACCCCGATCTCCTCATCCTCGACGAACCCTCGAGCGGACTGGACCCGAACGGGATCAGGCGACTCAGGGAGATCATCGCCGCAGAGTGCGAGCGCGGGACGACCGTCTTCTTCTCGAGTCACGTCCTTGAGCAGGTTGAGGCGGTCTGCGATCGCGTCGGGATCATGGTCGACGGCCGACTGGTCGTCGACGGAGAGATCGACTCGCTTCGCGACGACCTCGGGGCGGCGATGCGGCTCTCGATCGAAACGGACGAGGTTCCGCCGTCACTGGGCCCGGAACTCGAGTCGGTTCCGTCCGTCACGGACGTTCGCGTCCGCGACGGATCGGTCGACGGCACTTCGAAAGGCGGGACGGGGGTCGCCGTCACCATTGACGACCACGCAGCCAAGGTAGCGGTGCTTCGCTGCGTCGAAGCGCACACGACGGTGCGTGATTTCTCGACCGAAGAGGACTCCCTCGAGACGGTGTTCGAGCGGTACGCTCGGGAAGAGACATGACCGCGATCGACATCGCCAGGAAGGACCTCGCGGACGCGATCCGTTCGCGGGCGCTGTGGTTCGCCACCGCGATATTTACCGTCCTCATGTCCCTTACGGCGTCGATTCCGGCGTTCGTGTTCGACGATCCGAGCGCAGACGTCGGCGTGGCATTCACCCAGGGACCGGCCGTGGCGCTCGTGTTGCCGATCATCGCGATCATGCTCGGCTACCGGTCGATCGTCGGCGAGCGCGAACGGGGAAGCATCAAGTTCCTGCTCTCGCTCCCGCACTCTCGACGGAACGTGATCGTCGGGAAGCTCCTGGGACGAAGTGCGGTTCTCGCGATCGCGATCTCCACCGGCTTTCTCGTCGCCGGCGGGCTCATCACGGCGCTGTACGGCGTCCCCCCGATCGGCACGCTACTGACGTACGCCCTTTTGACGGTGCTCGCTGGAACGACGTTCGTCGCGGTCGCCGTCGGCGTCTCCGCGTTCGCGTCGACGTCGACGCGAGCGATGGCCGTCCTCGTCGGCGGGTACGTGACCAGCGTGGTGCTCTGGGAGCGGTTGCTGACCGCCGTTCACTACGTCGTCGCCGGCGACGTTCCCGGCGACGAGCCGCCGGGGTGGGTACAGCTCGCGACGGTGCTCAACCCGACCGACTCGTACAGTGCGGCCAGCACGGCCCTGCTTCCGGAAACGCCACACGTCCACTTCGACGTGAGCGAAGAGGGACTCGAGACACAGCAGGGATCGACCGTCGCCGCTCCGGAGTCGGTGTCGGTCTTCGCCGAGCCGTGGTTCGCCGTCGCCGTGCTGTTCGCGTGGATACTACTCCCGACGGTCGTCGGCTATCTTTGGTTTCGCGAGGCGGAACTGAACTGAGCGCACGGCCCACTCTTCCCACCGGTTCGCCGACCGAAAACGAAAAACGCGACGCGGATGGTCGCGGTCGATCAGTCGTCGGCAGGCGCCGCCGAATCGCCCGCGGAGACGCCCGTTCCGGGGCCGATATCGATCTCGAGCTCCTCGAGTTTCTCGTCCGGCACCACGCCGTCGACCCAGCCGCGGTGCTCGTAGTACTCTTCTTTCATCTCCTCGAGTTCGCAGTACTCGCCCTCGCTCGCACCCTGGCCGGGGATGCCGCCCTCGAGGAACCGCGCGGGCAGGGAGTCGTCCGCGCCGTCGAAGCCGGCGAGGTTGTTGTAGTAGCGCTCTAAGTTGTAGACGCGCTCGCCGGCTTCCATGAGTTCGTCCTCGGTGACGTCGAGGCCGGTCATCCCGTTGTACTGGAGGACGTACTCCTCGATGCCCTCCGCGAAGGCGTTGAACTTGCAGATGTCGAAGCTGTCGGAGATGGCGTGGAGGTCCTGGAAGGCGGCGGTGAGTTCGCCCTTGCCCTCCCACTCGTAGGGGTCGACTTTCTCGGGGATGCCGAGGATCTCGGCCGCGGGCGTGTACCCCCGGAGGTGACACGCGCCGCGGTTCGAGGTGGCGTAGCCGATACCCATCCCCTTCATACAGCGGGGGTCGTAGGCGGCGATCGTCTGGCCCTTCACCGCCAGGGAGTTGTCGTGGGCGTCCTTCCGGTCGGCGACCCGGCGAGGCCCCTCCGCCAGCAGGTCCGCGAGGTCGTCCTCGCGGCGGGCGATCCGCTCGATCATGTCGATCATGGTTTCGTAGTCGCCCCACTCGAGGTCGCCTTCCTCGAGTTTGCCCTCCTCGCTCATCTCCATGGCCATCGCCATCATGTTGCCAGTCTCGATGGTGTCGACGCCCATGTCGTTACAGCGCTCGATCATCAGTGCGATGGCGTCGCGGTCGGTGTGTCCCGAGTTGGGCCCGAGCGCGTAGGCCGACTCGTACTCGTAGGACTCGGTGCGGACGTTCATCTCCTCGCCCTTGTGCATCGTCTGCACCTCGACTTCCTTCTTGCAGGCGACCGGACAGGAGTGGCAGGTGGGCTCGTCGACGAGGATGTTCTCGCGGACGTTCTCCCCGGAGACGCGTTCTGCGTCGATGTCGGTGCCCTCGGCGTCGCGCATGCTGCCGGTGGAGGTGTACTTCCCGTTCTTCGTGGGAAGGCCGTCCATCTCCTCGCCGATGTTCATCAGCACGTTCGTGCCGTACACCGAGAGCCCGCCCTCGTTGGGCGCGGTGACGTCGGACTCCTGGATGGCCTTCATCGCCTGCTGGTGGCCCTCCTTGAACGTCTCGGGGTCGGCGGGCTGGGGCATCTTCGTCGTCGATTTCACGACGACCGCCTTCAGCCCCTTGTTGCCCATCACGCAGCCGGTGCCGCCCCGGCCCGAGGCGCGGTCGTCCTCGTTCATGATGCAGGCGTACTTCACTTCGTTCTCGCCGCCGGGACCGATCCCCATGACGCTCAGATTTTTGCCGTAGGAGCCGTCGACCTCCTCCTCGATCGCGTCACGGGTCTCGTGGAATCCCTTCCCCCAGAGGTGGGAGGCGTCCCGAAGCTCGAGTTCGCCGTCCTCGACGACGGCGTAGACGGGGTCGTCGGCCTGTCCCTCGAACAGCAGGCCGTCGAAACCGGCCCACTTGAGCCGGGCGCCCGACCAGCCGCCGTGGTGGCTGTCGGTGACGGTGCCGGTCAGCGGCGACTTGGTGCAGACGGCGATCCGTCCGGACATCGTCACCTGGGTTCCCGACAGCGGCCCGTTCATGAACGCGAGCAGGTTGTCCGGCCCGAGCGGATCGACGTCCGGACCCTGTTCGAAGACGTACTTTACCCCGAGACCGCGCGCGCCGATGTACTTCTCTGCGTCCTCGTCGTCGATCGACTCGTAGTCGACCGACCCCGAGGAGAGGTCGACGCGAGCGACGCTGTCCTGGAATCCGCCCAGTTCTGTCATGGTAAATGTTCACTATTACATTCGGTCCGGAGCCTGTTAGTCGTTCCCGACGGGGCGTAACTGGATCCGGTTACCTCTCGCAGAAATCGGAAGCCGGCTCTGCGAGACGAAGCCGCCGCTCGGTGGTACCGAACGAGCCGCGGATGGCCGTTACAGTAGCAGGGCGACGATCGCCAGCACGATGAAGATCAGCACGAAGATCCGTGCGATCTCCATCGTGATCCCGGCGACGCCGCGCGCGCCGACGGCTGCGGCGACGATCGCGAGGATGAAGAAGATGATCGCCCAGTACAGGAAGCCACCGCCGCCGAGCTGGAGTGGGGTTACGAGTTCGAGCATATTTGGTCGTACGACAGCCGGTGGCATAAACGCGGACGACCCTCCCGGACCGTTCAGTCGGCTAAGGGGTGGCTACACCTGCGGTAAGGGTGGACTTAAATCGGCCGTGACGGTCACGGCCGTAGACGGGATCGCTCGACCGCGAACGAGGGGTCTCACCGCTTTACCGATTGGCGCGTTCGATGGACTGTTGTCCGGCGTTTTCGGCTCCGGAACGGGACCGGCCACCGATGCTCGCCGGAGTTCAGTCGTGCTCCGCCGCGTCGGCGTCGTCGCCGTCCGAAGCCCGATCCGTCGTCACGACGAAGTTGCTGTGGTCGTCCGCGAACGCTGGAATCGCCGCGCCGCCGGTTGCGATGAGCGCACCGGCCGCGCCGGCGAGTTTGAGCGTCCGCCGTCGGGTCTGTGTCATGGTCTCGGTGCCCGATGTACGGCAGGCTCGCACCGGGATTAGCCGAAATCCCTACCAGCGTAGGGTCACTCGTCGCCGAAGAACGCCCTGCAGAGTTTCAGCTCCGCCGCCCGCAGGTGCTCGTGGAACGTCGGCCGGGAGACGCCCATCGAGCCGGCGAGCTCCTCCCCCGTCGCCGGTCGCGGCCACTCGAAGTAGCCGCCGAGGTACGCCAGCTGGAGCGCGGCGAACTGCCGCTCGGTCAGCTCCTCCTCGAGCCTGACTGCGATTTCCTCGGGCGCGTTTCCGGCGCCCTCGCGCGTTCGCTGCCGGAACGAGATGACGTCGGTCCCCGCGTACCGGTCTTCGATCGCCTCGACGACCGACCGAACGCTCGCGGACCGTGGAACCTCGAGGGTGGCGCGCGCGCGACCGGCCTCGGCCTCGATCGATCGCACTCCGACGCCGCGTTCGGAGAGCCATGACACGAGGTCGTCGTCGCTCGTCACCTCGAGCAGGCGGCTGTCGGCGTCCCCGCGGTCGACGAGCACCTCGAGATCGATCCCCTCGAGTTCGGCGGCTGCGGCCGCTAGCTCGGCGGCGGTTCCGCCGGTCGCGGTGAACAGCGAGGTCGTCTCGTCGCCGGTCGCGTGAACCGACCGGCGGTACTCGAGTCGACTGTCCGTCCCCGCGGTGAGCGCGACCGGGGCGATCGAGCGGTCGGTGAACTCGACGTCGACGGCGACGACCGCGTCGGTGGCGAGCATCCGGCTCGTCTCGCGGGCGTTGATCCCGCTGGCGACGGCTCGAGCCAGCGCCGAGAGGATGGTCGACTCGCGGTCGTTCACCCCGCGTTCCCCGGCGATCCGGACGGTGAGCACGCCGTACTCGACCCCGCTGTAGGCGAGCGGAAACGCGGCGATCGTGGCGCCGTCGGCGGAGGCGATCGCCGGTTCGCCGGTCGCGAGCGTCGTCACCGCCGGGTGGTCCGAGTCCGGCGCCGGCGGCTCCGGGTCGACGCCGGCGCTCGCCCGGACGTCGACGGCGTCGGTGACGGGGTTTCGCTCGCCGATCCAGACGCCGTCGTAGGCGCTCTCTTCGGCGATCCGCTCGCAGACGGTCGCCTCGAGGTTCTCCCGAGCGGTCGAGCCCGCGATCGCGCTCGTGACGTCCTGCAGGACGCCCTCGACGCGCTCGAGGAGGTACTCGAGTTCCTCCCGTCGGCGCTCGGCCTCGAGTTCGGCGACTTTGCGGGCGCTGATGTCGTTCTGGAAGCCGACGTAGTGAGTGCGCTCGCCGTCGGCGTTTCGAACGGGGGCGATCGTGACCTCGTTCCAGAACTCGGTGCCGTCCTTGCGGTAGTTTTTGAGTTCGACGGTGACGGGGCGCTCGTCCGCGATCGCCTCGCGCATGGCCGCGACCGCCTCCGGATCGGAGTCGGGTCCCTGGAGGAACCGACAGTTCCGGCCGACGACCTCGTCGGCGCTGTAGCCGGTGATCTCGCGGTAGGCGCGGTTGATGTAGACGAGCGGGTTGTCCTCTCGCGAGGGGTCCGAGATCGTCACGCCGACGGGGGCCTCGTTGACTGCCCGGGCCGTGACGGCGCGGTCGCTCGTCGAGACGTCCGCCTCGAGCGTCGCGAACGCGATCGTCGCCCCGTCCGCAGCCCGGTGGACGCGTGCGTCGAACCGGTCGTCGGCGAGCTCGACCCGGCGTGCGGTGCCGACCGTCGTCTCGGCCACCTCCTCGCGTAGGCGCTCCCAGAGCGGTCCGAGTGCGTCCGCGGCCTCGTCGCCGGACGAGAGGGAGAACGCCTCGCGGGCCGCGTCGTTGGCGTACGTTACCGTTCCATCCGCCACCGCGACGACGGGGTCGACGACGGCCTCGAGGGCGGCCATCGCCCGTGTCCCGTCGCCGATCTCACCACCGCGTTCTCGGTCCCCTGACTCCATGGCCCTACGTAGGTAGGGGAAGTGCATAAATAGACGCGATAGGGGGCCGACGTGTCCTCCGGGTAACGGACACAGGAGTTATGTGTCTTCGTGCTGTATGCTATCGTATGTCAGTACAGCGAAGCCGATCACCGTTCGAGCGACTCCGCCAGAAGTTCGACGACGGCGACCGACGCTGTCGGGAGTGTGGCTACGTCGACGCTGACGGCGGCTGGCGCGTCACCGCCGCCGGGAGCGAGGTTCGCTACCAGCGGATGTGCCCGACGTGCGACGCGGTCGAGGTCAGGGAGATGCGTCTCTGACCGCCGGCACCCGCGTCGCGAGCGAGCGAGACGAAGCCGCTTTACGCTCGTAGCCGCTTTTCCCGCTAATGAGCAAACCCACGCCCGAGGTCTACGAGCAGGGCAAGGGCATGGACGCCCACAACCAGGTGATGCGGGAGATCCGCTCGCGAAAGGAGGCGAGCTACGATCCACACGAGCCCACCCGCGTCTGGCTGGACGAGGACAACACGCCCGACGGCGTCAGGCGCAGCCTGACCATCATCCTGAACACCGGCGGCTGCCGGTGGGCCCGCGCCGGCGGCTGTACGATGTGTGGCTACGTCGCCGAGAGCGTCGACGGCGGCTCCGTTTCGCACGAGGCGCTGATGGACCAGATCGACGTCTGCCTGGCCCACGAGGCCGCCGAGGCCGACGAGCCCGCCGAGCTGATCAAGATCTACACCTCCGGCTCGTTCCTCGACGAGCGCGAGGTCGGCGCCCGCACTCGAGAGGCGATCGCCGAGACGTTCGCCGACCGTGAGCGGATCGTCCTCGAGTCCCTGCCCGACTTCGTCGATCGCGAGAAGATCGCCGACTTCACCGAGTACGGAATCGCGACGGACGTCGCAGTCGGCCTCGAGACGGCGACCGACCGGGTTCGTCACGACTGTGTGAACAAGTACTTCGACTTCGCGGACTTCGAGGACGCCTGCGCCGAGGCGGCGGTCGCGGACGCCGAGAGCGAAGCCGACGCGGGGATCAAGGCCTACCTCCTGATGAAGCCGCCGTTTCTCACCGAACCCGAAGCCATCGCGGACATGATCTCCTCGATCGAGCGCTGCGCCGACGTCGAGGGCTGTCACACCGTCTCGATGAACCCCTGTAACGTCCAGCGCTACACGATGGTCGACGAACTCTTCTTCCGGGACGGCTACCGGCCGCCGTGGCTCTGGTCGGTCGCTCACGTCCTCCGCGAGACCGCCGGTGTCGACGCCATCGTCGTCTCCGACCCGGTGGGTCACGGCTCCGAGCGGGGCCCGCACAACTGCGGGGAGTGTGACGACCTCGTCCAGAAGGCGATCAAGGACTTCGACCTCCGGCAGGACCCGACGGTGTTCGAACAGGTCTCCTGTGAGTGCGAGGCGACCTGGGAGGCCGTCCGCGAGTACGAGCGCGGGTTCAACCAGCCGCTGACCCGGTAGTGGAGTCTCGACTCGAGGCGCTGCTGCGTTCGATACGTTCCGGTGTACCCGCTCTCGCATCGGTACCGCTTCGGGCGTATCGGCCGCCGTCGGACGCGACACCGTTCTACCATCCGATAGGTAATTCGAAATAACCAATGGATACCCTCATTACTGCTGACGACGTTCCGTAGGGTATGGCTCTGGAGCGCGGTCCGGAGGGCCGCTTGCACGTTCCCGCATATCGCGACGGGTGTTACTACAACCGGATGGCCGACTCCTGTCTTATCTGTCTGTTCCGTATCGGCTCGTCGTCCTCCGTCTCGCCGGTAAAACAGCGCCTGAAGGATGCACAACGCGTCTCCGGGCACGACCTGATCGGCGAGGAACTCGTCGTTCCCACGGTCTGCGAAAAGGGTCCCGACACCGCCTACGAGTACGTCAAGGGCAAGGTCTCCGCCGTCCACACGCTCAACGGTGTGACCCCCGACATCGTCTCCGTCGAACTCCAGACGGGACCGACGGTTCACCTGGATTTTTCCCACGTCACCGCGTCGACGTCGTAAGCGGACTCGTTACCGGGACGGACCGGCGCTCCGCCGATCGTCCACCCGCCGCTCACTCGTCCGACCGGTCGGCCACCGGAACCGTCAGCCGAACGACGGTCCCTCGCGGCTCGTTCGGCTCGAACCCGAGTTCGCCGCCGGCGGTGACGACCGCCCAGTTGGCCAGCCACAGCCCAAGCCCGCTCGCGTGGCGCAACTGCGTGATCTCGCGGTCCTCCTCGAGCAGCGCCCGTTCGTCCTCCGGGATACCCGGGCCGTCGTCTGCGATCCGTATCTCCAGGGCGTCCTCGAGAACGCGGAGCGTCACGTCCACGCGCGGGGAGGGGGAGTCGGCGTGTTCGATGGCGTTCTCGAGGACGTGACGCACCGCCGTCTCTACGTGCGCTCCCGATCGAACCGTCGCGCGCTCGGGGAGCGAGCGACTGATATCGGCGTCCGGATACGCCCGGTCGAGGTCGTCGATGGCGGCGGCCGCCCGCTCGACGACGTCGACCGGTCCGGCGACCGGCGCGGTCTCGAGGGTCCGCTCGACCGCGCGGGTTTTCTCTGCGAGCCCGAGTAACTCGTCGGCTCGCTCGTGGATCGGCTCGACGTACTCGGCGGCGACGTCGTCGTCGACGATCGTCGCGAGCGTCTGGGCGTAGCCGTCGATAATGTTCATCCCGTTTCGCAGGTCGTGGCGCAGGACCCGGTTTAACACCTCGAGTCGCTTCTGTCGCTGTTTCTGCTCGGTGACGTCCGTGTACAGGCCGAACGCGCGGTCACCGTTTCGGTCGGGATCCATCGGCACGAGCCGCATCATGAACTCTCGCAGTCCGTCGGCGGTTCGTCGCTTGACCTCCGTTTCGACGGTTTCGCCCCGCCACACGCGCCGGTTGATCTCCTCGGCGTCGGCCCGCCGCTCGGGGGGAACGATGACCGAGTCGAGTCGCCGCCCGACGACGTCCTCGGCGGCGTAGCCGAAGATGCGCTCGAACGCCGGGTTCACCCGCTCGATGACCGGTTCGCCGTCGACCGGCTGGCTGCTGACGACCGCGTCCGGCACGTTCTCGAAGAGCGCGACGAACCGATCGCGCTCCGCCGTGAGCTGCGTCTCGAACGCCATTCTGTCTAACGCGTCGACGACGTGTGAGAGCAACAGCTCGGTGAGCTCCTGGTCGGCCGCATCGAACGCGCCGACCTCGTTCGACACCGCCTGAAAGATCCCATACTCCGCGATGGGGACGGTCAGCGCCGACCGGTAGCTCTCTCGCTCCGGCTCGGCCCGCTCGTGGTCGGTCAGATCGGCGACGCGGCTGGTCTCGCCGGTCCGGTAGGCCAGCCCGGCGAGCCCGTCGTTGACCGACGTCCGGTTGGTGTAGTCGTCGTCGTGGATCGTCGAGGAGACCGCGACCGTCTCGAGGTGACTCCCCCTGGCCCGGTCGACGACGCAGACGTCGAACTGCAGGACGTCCTCTGCGGCCGCGATCGTCACCTCGAAGACCTCCCGCTCGGACCGGCACTCCTCGAGCCTCGAGGCGACGTCGTGGAGCCGCTCGGTCTTTCGCTTTTGCTCGACGAGTTCACGTTCCATCCGCTTTCGCTCTCGCACGTCGCGGATCACGCCAACGCTACCGCTGATCTCCCCGTCCGATCGCAACAGCGTCGTGGTCACCTCGCACGGAACGGCCTCGCCCGCTCGCCCGACGACCTCGAGTTCGTACGTCACGACGTCCTCGATCCCGTCGACCAGAAGCTCGCGTACCGCGAGTGTCGCCCGCTCGACGCTGGCCTCGGTGAGCACCGTCGTCGCGTGTTCGCCGACGAGTTCTTCCCTGTCGTAGCCGGTGAGACTCGTCAGCGTCTCGTTGACCGTCACGAACCGCCCGTCGATGTCCAGGGCGTAGACGCTGTCACCGACCGTTTCGAGGATGGTCTTCGCTTGCTCGAGTTCGCGGTCGCGCTCGGCGCTGTCGAGGGCCGCCTCGGCGGTCGTCGCGAGCACGGTTACGAGGTGGCGGTCGACCGTCTCGAGTCGCTGGTGGCGGGGCGACGCGACGGTGAGCAGCCCGTGTGTCCCGAGCGGGCAGACGATCGTGTTTCCGACCTCCTCGTCGAGGTCGTAGGGCACGTGCTCGGACGTCAACGCCTCGACGAACGCCGGCTCCTGGCGGCTGTAGGCGTCCCAGAGTAGCCCGTCGCCGGCCTCGATCGGCGGAAGGTCGCCGTACACCTCACGGAGTTCGCCGCTGAGAGCCGCCGGGATCAGCCGCTCGCCGTCGCACGTGGCGAGTCTCACGGCGGCCCGTGGCTGCTCGATCACTTCCTCGGTGGCCGTGACGACGATCTCGGCGATCTCCTCGCGCGTGTTCGCACGCATCAGGGCTCGTCCGGTCCCCTGTAAGGCCTCGAGCGCGCTGGCTCGCTTGCGATTCCGGGTGACGTCGCGGGCGATCGAGAGCACGCTGATGACCTCTCCGTCCTCGACGAGGGGCGTGTTGATCCACTCGCAGGTGATCTCCGTCCCGTCCTTGCGCCGGTTCCGGTTGGTCGTCAGGGTGCTCTCGCCGCGGCCGACGAGCGCTTCCCAGGCCGCGAGCACCGTCTCTCGCTCGGATTCGGGAACGAGGAGGTCCGTGGCGCGTTCCTCGGTCGCTTCGGCCGTCGTGTAGCCGAACAGGTCGGTCGCGGCAGGATTCCAGGCGACCACCTCGAACTCGAGGTTCCACTCGATGACCGCAAGCGGCACCTGCTCGACGAGCAACTCCAGACGCGCCGCCGACGACGCCGCGGGCTCGCGGCCGGGTTCCGCGCCGTCGAGGATACCGTCGATGCGTGCCGCCAGCGTCGAAATCCCCTGGCCCCGCGGGACGTACCCCGCCGCGCCCGCGGCCAGAGCCGACCCCGCGAGCGCCTCGCTGCCGTCTGTGGGAAACAACACCACCGGCACGTTCGACCGCCGGGCGCGAACGAGCGAGCAGAACTCGAGGCCGCGGTCGGAATCCGCCCCGGCCCACACGACGCAGTCTGCGCGCTCGAGCGCCTCGAGACAGGCCGTAACGGATTCGACGCGTTCGGCGGTCGCGTCGATGATCGCCGACACCGCGGCGGCCAGCCCGTCTGCGGCCGGATCGACGCAGACGATGTGTGGTTCAGTCGCCATGATTCTGTGAACTCATCCGATCGGTCTCTTTTCATCTCACTGCTGTGGAGTTACTTCACTGTTTAAACTTTGGGGCTACTGCCTGGCCCGCGGCCGTCGGCTCGCAAAAAGCGGCTGCGTCGGCCCCGTTCGTGGCGCGCGGTTCGATCCCGTGTGGCGCTTACGCGTCGAACCCGCGAAGGATTCCCTGCCCGTCGGTGCCGCCGACGTCGGGGAGCGTCGCCCGCTCGGGGTGGGGCATCAGGACGGCGACGGTGTCGCGCTCGCCGAGGATCCCCGCGACGTTGTGTTTCGAGCCGTTCGGATTGACGCCGTCGCGAACCGCGCCGCTCTCGTCGCAGTAGCGAAACAGGACGCGACCGGCCGCCTCGAGTTCCTCGAGGCGCTCGTCGTCGACCTCGTAGCGCCCCTCGCCGTGGGCGATCGGGATCTCGATGACGTCGCCTTCCTCGTAGGCGGCGGTCCACGGGGTGTCGTCGCGCTCGACCCGCAGGTGGACGTGCTCACACTGGAAGCGCGCGCTCGCGTTGGTCGTGAACGCGCCATCGGTGAGCCCGGACTCGCAGCCGACCTGGGCGCCGTTGCAGACGCCGAGAACCGGGATATCGTCGGCTGCCGCTGCCCGAACCTCGCTCATGATCGGCGAGCGGGCGGCCATCGCGCCGGCCCGCAGGTAGTCGCCGTAGGAGAAGCCGCCGGGGAGGACGATCCCTGTCGTCTCGGCCGGCAGGCCGTCCTCGTGCCAGACGATCTCGGCGTCGATCCCGAGGTGTGCGAGGGCGCGCTCGGCGTCGCGGTCGCAGTTCGAGCCGCCGAACCGAATTATCGAAACGGTCATCTACCGCTCGTCGACCTCCACGTCGTAGTCGTGGATCGTCGGGTTGGCGAGCAGGCGCTCTGCCATCTCGCCGGCGCGCTCGCGGGCGCCGTCGGCGGAGTCGGCCTCGAGGTCGATCTCGAAGCGGTCGGCCATCCGGAGCGCCTCGATATCGAAGTCGAGGCGCTCTAAGGCCCGTTTCGTCGTCTCGGCTTCGGGATCGAGCACGCCGTGTTTGAGTCGAACCGTCACCGTCGCGGTGTAGGCGGACATTACGTGATACCCCGCAACCGTGCTCAAAAACGCTTTCGGCTTCAGTCTGTGATACACGTTCGTGGATACCCCTGTCGAGACGCCACCGACGACTCGGCGCACTCCGCTCGTAACAGGCGCGTCGACCGAGTTGTTAACCCGTACTACCGCTCGCCGTTCGTCTCCTAGCAACGCTTTTCACACTCATCGTGGTCGCTTGCTAGCGCGATGGCATACACCTGCTCACGCTGCGATTCGGAGTTCCAGTCGGCGGCCGGCGTCACACAGCACGTCGCGTTGCACCACAACACCTGCGCGGAGTGCGACGAGGAGTTCGACGAAACCGACGCCCTCCGCGAGCACATCCACGACAACCACTGACTCTTCCGCAGTATTTGCCGCTCGAGCGCGGACAGCAGGGCTTTTACACCCGTGCGGCCTGAGGGTGTAGCAATGTTCCGTGCCCCGGCCGCGCAGTGGTGGTGTCGATGACGACCGATCTGACCGAAATCACGGTCATCGGAGACGACGACACCGGACTCGTCGCCAGGGTGACGACGCTGCTGTTCGAGCGCGGGGTCAACATCGAGGACATCGACCAGGCGGTTCGCGACGACGTGTTCCGGATGTACCTCGCGGTGGACACCGCCGGAATGGTCTGTACCGAGGCGACGCTCCGGCGCGACCTCGAGGCCCTCGGCGACGACCTCGGCCAGGACGTCCAGGTCCGCTTTCCGGCCGACCGGGAGACTCAGCAGATCGCCGTCCTCGTCACCAGGGAGAGTCACTGCCTCGAGGCGCTGTTCGAGGCCTGGGCGAACGACCGGCTGGGCGCCGACATCGGGGTCGTCATCGGCAACCACGACGACCTCCGGCCGCTGGCCGAACACTACGACGTCCCGTTTCACGACGTCGGCACCGACCGCGGCGTCCAGAACGAGGACGAACTGCTCGCGTTGCTGGCGGAGTACGACGCCGACCTGATCGTCCTCGCGCGCTACATGCGGATCCTCGGCCCCAACGTCGTCTTCCGGTACGAGGATCGCATCATCAACATCCACCCCTCCTTGCTTCCGGCGTTCCCCGGCGCCGAGGCCTACCGCCAGGCGCTCGAGGAGGGCGTCCGCGTCGCGGGGGTCACCGCCCACTACGTGACGACGGACCTCGACCAGGGGCCGGTGATCACCCAGCGGGCGTTCGACGTCCCCGACGACGCCGACCTCGAGGCGATCAAGCGGCGCGGCCAGCCCCTCGAGGCCGAGGCGCTGCTCGAGGCGGTGCGCCTCCACTTGAACGGCGACGTCTCGGTCCACCGGGGGCGGACGACGGTCCGCGACGACGGCGACGACTACCAGCTCGGTCTGCCCGCGGAGATCGAATCGGTGGCGCCCGACCGTCCGGTCGACGGGATCGGAACCGCGGTCGCCGACGAACCCGGGCGCTGACGGCTCACCCGTCGTTCGCGTCGTTCCCGTTCGGATGGCGCTCGTCGGCTCTGCCTGTTGAAGCAAGCACTACCGTCAACTGTCGCGGTGGTGTGAGGCTGACAATGAGCGATAACTCCGAGCGCGGCTGCGACCGACCCCGCGTAAAGTACTGCGTCGACTGCGGCTGGTTCACGAGCGAGCAGCAACCGACGGAGGGCTCCAGTTCGCGGGCGGCGATCAGACACTTCCTCGAGACCGGCCACACGATCGAGTCGATCGACACCGTCCCGCCGCCGCCGCTCTCGACGCGCCAGTGAGCCCGAGCAGTGACTCGAGAGCCGTACCGCCTCTCGAAAACGAAACCAGGTCAGTCTGCGTTCTGTGCCTCGGTGAGCTCCGCCGTGTTCGGGCTGCCCGACCAGCCGGGCATGACGAACGCGATGTACACCATAAACGCGACCGAGAGCGCGAGCATGATCGTTGCGACGACGGTGACACCGATCGTCGGATCGAACGGAACGATGGCGGGTGCGATACTGTCGAGAGTCATTCGTTACCTCGACGTTACCCGTTCGGTCTTATGAGGTTTTCTGAATCGCCCGGAATCCCTCATTATAGACCACGAGAGACGGTCGCCGGCTAGAGGCCGCTGACCGAACCGATCGCACTCGAGAGCGGCGGCGCGTCGAAGAACTCCCGGCCGGTGTAGGCGTTCGTTCCGGCGCAGTACATGTTCCGGGCGGTCGTGAGCACCCGGTCGTCGAGCGGTTCCGGCTTGACGTCACAGAGCTGTTTCCAGTTCGCGACGTCCTCCTGCTTCGCTTCGGCCTTCGCGGCTTTGACCGCCTGGACCCACTGGGGCTGGGTGCGCTTGTGGTACTGGCGGAGCACCTCCTTCGAGAGCTGGGTGCCCTCGTAGCTGAAGCGGTTCTCGTCGAACGTGCCGACGACGTCGGCGACGCGGAGTTCGCCGCTCGCGGGCCCGCTGGCCCGCTCGCCGTCGGCGGCGGCAGCCGCCCCGTAGTACAGACACTCGATCTTGCCGTCCTCGTGGACCAGGTCCGTCGCCGAGGCCTGGTCGGTGATCACGTCGTTGACCTCGCGGGCGAGGGCCTCGAGATCGTCGACCGAGGCGCGGCCGGCGATCTCGTCGGCCTCCTCGCGGGCGAGGTAGCGGTCGCCCTCCTCGTACTTCGTGGAGAACTCGACGATCGGCTCCTCGAGTTCGACGACCCCCTCGGGCCACGTCTCGGCGTCGAGGCCGTGGTCGGCCGGCTCCGTCCGGCGGCGCAGACTCGAGCCGACGGGGACCCGGTTGCGGAAGATCACTTCGAGCGGAACGAGGTAGTTCTCACCCGCCGCCTCGTGGTAGGCCTCGTAGTCGTAGGTGCGCCCCTCGTTGGGCAGGTCGGGCACCTGCGTGAGGTCGATCGCCATCTCCCAGGGCGGTCGCGACGCCTCCCCGAGAGCGAGCGTCTCGCCGTTCTCGACGATACCGCGGTAGTGCGTCGGGATGCCGGCTGCCTCGAGCAGTTCGAAGTTGAACGCGCCCATCGTACAGAGACTCGCGCCCTTGTCGGGGATCTGGTCGGGCATCTTCCCCCAGTCGAACACCGAGTAGTCGTCGGTGAAGACGAACGAGCCGCGCCCGAGTGCGTCGGCCGTCGCCTCCTCCTCGATCCGGAACTCCTTGACGCTCGTCACGGCCGCCACCTCGGGGACGGACAGTCACCGCTGTGCATACTCGAGTTGCCGGGGTGGGGACCTAAGAAGGTTTCAGTATCCGGCAGCGGTCGCCGTCGTCGGCCCACCGACACCCGCCGAGACGGCATCCTTTTTGTGCTGTGCGCGTATCGTTGCGACGATGGACCGACCGGTGACCGACGACGACCTCGCCTTCGCGCACGCCCCCGAGACCGACCAGCCGTTCGAGAACGCCCTCGAGAAAGCGCGGGCAGGCGAGCGACTTTCCGTCGAGGACGCCGTCGCCCTGCTGACGACGGGAAGCGACGTCGAGGGGATCGACCGGCGACGCAAGGAGCGGGTGCTCGAGACCGCGGACCGTCGCCGCGCCGAGGTCGTCGGCGAGGAGGTCACCTTCGTCGCCAACCTCAACAACAACGTCACGACCGCCTGCAACGTCGGCTGTCTGTTCTGTAACTTCAAGGACGCGGCCCACACCTTCGAGGAGGGGTACGAGGCCGACCCCGGCGTCGAGGCGGCCGGGTTCACGAAGACGCCCGCCGAATCCCGAGAGATCGTCAGCGACGCCGTCGCCCGCGGCATCTACGAGGTCACGTCGGTCTCCGGACTCCACCCCGGCTTCGCACTCGACGCCGAACACCTCGAGATCCTTCGCGCACACGAGGAGCCGAAGGCGGTCAACTTCGTCCCGCCCGAACGGTACGCAGTCGATCCCGGCACCTACGTCGAGCAGCTCGAGGCGATGGCGGTCGACGGCGTCCACGTCCACTCGATGACCCCCGAGGAGGCCTACCACGCCCGGCGGGGGACCGACTGGTCCTACGAGGAGGTCTACAGCCGCCTCCAGGACGCGGGACTCGACACCGTTCCCGGCACGGCAGCCGAAATCCTCGTCGACGAGGTGCGAGACGTGATCTGTCCCGGCAAGATCGACACGCAGGGGTGGCTCGAGGCGATGGAGGCCGCCGCCGACGTCGGCCTCGGGCTGACCGCGACGATCATGTACGGCCACGTCGAGAACGAGCGCCACCGGGCGATGCACTTAGCGCGAGTGCGCGACCTCCAGGAGCGCGTCGACGGCGCAATCACGGAGTTCGTCCCGCTCTCCTTTATCCACCAGAACACCCCGCTTTACGAACACGACGTGGTCTCGGGCGGGGCGAGCCAGGCCGAAGACGAGCTGCTGATCGCCGTCTCGAGGCTCTTCCTCGACAACGTCGAGCACGTCCAGTCCTCGTGGGTCAAGTACGGCGACGCGGGCGGCCTGAAGATGCTCAACTGCGGGGCCGACGACTACATGGGGACGATCCTCTCCGAGGAGATCACGACCCGCGCGGGCGGCGAGCACGGCGAGTTCCGCTCCTTTGCGGAGTACGTCGAGATGATCACCTCGATCGGCCGGATTCCGGTCGAGCGCTCGACTGACTACGAGCAACGGCGCGTGATCGACCCCGACGACCCGCCGTTCGGGCCGCGACTGGGACCGAAAGCCGACGGGACGCCGCTGCTCGAGTCAGGGGCGCGGGCGACGGCGGACGACTGATACGGTCTGCTGTAAGTCATTTCCGGTGGGACCGCGACCCGTCCTGTTGCCCCACCGGTACACAGTTACAGCAGTCCGTACGACCCGGACGACCGATTTTTCATCCATCCGCGCTTCGAGTGCGTTATGAACCACCTGTTCCAGACCGCAGAAAACCGGTGGCGGCTGGCACCCCACGCCCACCTCGTCGTCTACGACCGCGAACCACGTGGCCTGCTCACGATCTACGACTGCGGGGCGGCACAGAAACCGCCCTCCGCACAGCTACTCGGTAGCCTCGAGTCGGTCGACGCCCGCGCGGAGATCCGACAGAACCCGACTGGGCGGGTCGTCTCGCTCCGCGAGCAAGCAGCCCTCGAGCGCGTCGGCGATGACCGGTATCGGATCGTTCCGGCCTGACTGTCCGGCGCCGGTCGCCGACCGGCGCCTCCGTCCGTCGCAACCGTTAACCGCGCCCGATGACATTCCCGTGGCATGCTCACCGTCCACCTCGTCTTTCTCGTCCTGTTCGTCGGAACGACGGCGTTTTTCACCGGTCTCTCCCTGTTGAACCTCCGATACGGGGCGGCGATGCTCGAGCGCGAACGCGAGTGGGTCGAGGATCGCCTCGACCTCGAGGATACCGACCGGGTCGTCGCCTACCAGCGCGCGAAGACCCGGCTGGGAGCGGTCCAGACCTGGGCCACCGTCGCGCTGTTCCTCCTCGTTCTCTACTCCGGCGCGCTCGCGGCCGTCGGGGAGGGCCTCGAGGCGCTCGGCTACGGGCCTGTCCCTACGGGCGTCGCCTTCTTCGTCGGGGTGACCGTTGCACTCCAGCTGTTCTCGGTGCCGTTCGACCTCTACGATACGTTCGTCCTCGAGGAGCGGTTCGACTTCAACGAACAAACGCCGGGGCTGTTCGCGAAGGACCTCGTTCTGGGAACGGTCATCTCGGCGACGTTCGTCGTCGCGCTCGCGGGTGGGGTGCTCTGGTTCATCGCGGCCGCCCCGACGTACTGGCCAGTCGCGGCGCTCGCGCTGTACGCCGCCTTCTCGCTCGTCATGCTCGTCGTCTATCCGCGGGTGATCGCCCCGCTGTTCAACGACTTCGAGCACGTCGAGTCGGGCGAGTTGCGGGCGGCCGTCGAGCGGGTGTTCGACCGCGCCGGGTTCTCCTGTGACGGCATCTACGTGATGGACGCGAGCAGACGCTCCTCGCACTCGAACGCCTACTTCGTCGGCTTCGGGCGCACCAAGCGCGTGGTGCTGTTCGACACCCTCGTCGAGCAGATGGAGTTGCCCGAAATCGAGGCCGTCCTGGCGCACGAACTCGCCCACTGGAAGCGCGGCCACATCTGGAAGGGGTTCGGCGCGGGGCTGGTGCGCGTCGGCGCGATTCTCGTGATCCTCTGGTACCTGCTGTCGGCGCCGTGGCTGTACGAGATGTTCGCTCTGCCGGAAACCGCCTACCTCGGCCTCGCCGTCGGCGCGCTGTGGATTCAGCCGCTCGCGAAGCTCTCGCGACCGCTCGAGAACAGACTCTCGCTGGCCCACGAGCGAGAAGCCGACGCCTTCGCGACGGACGTGATGGGCGACGGCGAGCCCCTGATCGACGGCCTCTGTCGCCTGACGAGCGAGAACCTCTCGAACCCGTTTCCCCACCCCTGGTACGCGACGTTTCACTACACGCACCCGCCGATTCCGGACCGGATCCGCTACATCCAGAACCTGCGCGAGGACCGGGCGGGCGAGACGTCGCCGCCGGGCGCAAGCGGCGCGGACTGAACGTTCTCAGTCCGAGTACGATTTCTGGGTCTCCACGAGCGTCTCGAGGGTCGGCTGGATCTCCGCGAAGTTCGGCCCCGCGGTGATCTCCCCGTGCTCGCGGTGCCAGGTGACGTAGCCCGCGTCCTCGAGCGCCGGCAGGTGAGCGTGTGCGAGCGCCAGTCGCGTTCGTTCGTGGTGCTCGCGCGCTGACGGACCGACACCGGAAGTAACGCGGTCGTCCTGTGGGTCCCGTTCCAGCAGCGAGAGCAGGAGCCGTCGCCGGTGTTCGCTCGCGAGCGCGCCGAAGATCCGCTCCCAGTTCGCTCCGTCCATGTGGGGTCGCTAGCCGCGCCGGCACATCTCCAGAGTGCCTACCAGCGTAGGGGACTTGCGGGAGACGCCGGGATCAGCCGTGTCGCCCGGCGAGAACCGCCCGGTAGCGCCGCCCGCTCCCGTCGTCGGCCTCGAGCGCCGCCCGAACGCGCGGGGAGATCCACTCGCGGTCGCCGCCGGCCGCGCCCTCCGCGGGAACGCCGTCGAACCCGTCCGGGCGCAGGTCGGCCGGGAGGAACCGCTCGTAGACGGGCAGGCGCTCGCAGAGCGGGACGCCGGCTTCCTCGGCGATCGCCTCGAGTTCGCGCAGCGCCGGCCAGGCGTAGTCGGGGTTGATGTGGTCGTCCGTCACCGGGGAGACGCCGCCCAGATCGTCGATGCCGCAGTCGACCAGCTGTCGGGCGGGCGCGAGGTTCGGCGGCACTTGCACCGAGACCTCTTCGGGGAGGGCGACGCGGGCCATCGCCGTCACCCGCCGCATCGTCTCGAGGCTCGGGGTGCCGCCGGACCACCGCTCGTTGTCGACGACCGGCTGGACGATCACCTCCTGGATGTGGTCGTAGCGTTCGTGCAGCTCGCGGATCGCGAGCAGGCTCTCCGCCCGGTCGGCCCAGCTCTCGCCGATTCCGACGAGGATGCCGGTCGTGAACGCGACGTCCAGTTCGCCCGCGGTTTCGATGGTTCGCAGGCGCTGGCCCGGCTCCTTGCGCCGAGGGCCGGCGTGGGCGTCGACTGCCGCCGTGGACTCGAGCATCACGCCCATGCTGGCGTTCAGGTCGGCCACTTCTGCCATCTGCTCGCGGGTCTGGTCGCCGGGATTCGCGTGGGGGAGCAGCCCCTCCTCTATGGCGACCTCGCAGGCCGCCCGGAGATAGGTGTGGATCGAGTCGTGGCCCCACTCCGAAAGCTGCTCGTAGATTTCGGTGTAGCGGTCGTCCGGGTCGTCGCCGAACGTAAAGAGGGCCTCCGTACAGCCGGCTTCGGCGCCGGTTCGACAGATCTCGCGAACCTCCTCGAGGGAGAGCAGCGACGCCTCGCCGGGCGGGTCGAAGTACGTACAGTAGGTGCAGGTGTACCGGCAGGCGGTCGTCAGCGGAACGAAGACGTTGCGAGCGAAGCTGAGCGCCGGCGCGGGGGAGACGTCCTCCGGCGTCACCGAGAGCAGCCGCTCGCGCTCGTCGGGATCGATCGGGACGTCGACGCCGTACTCGGCCGCGCCGGGGATCATCACGTCGGTGTGGCCGCCCCGCGAGTATAAGCGCTCTCACTTCGGCCCGGGGTCGTCGACGCGCGCGGTTTCCGTCCGGGAGACGCCGACGCGACCGCCGGTCGTCTCGAGGCGAAATCCCGCCTCCTCGAGGAACGCCCGCGAGCGACTTCCGCCGTGGAGCACCACCTCGACGAGATCCGCCGGTTCGTCGACGTCGGTCGCGAGCCGGAAGGAGTCGACCGTCTCGAGGCGCGCCCCGATCCCGTCGGCGACCGCCCGGTGGTCGAGGTACGACGCGCCGTGGTAGTCCACCCGGAACTCGGGGTGGCGGACGACGAGGGCGTTCGTTCCGCCGCCGCGACCGGGTGCGACGACGACCTCGCCGTCGGCGGCGAACAGCGCCTCGAGCGCGTCGCTCGTCGCCAGCGCGAGGTCCGCCATCACGACCGCGACGGGGCCCGTCGCGGCCTCGAGGACACCGTTGACGGCCTCGCTCAGCGGTCGCTCGTCGACGCGGACGTCGGCCTCGAGATCGACCGGCGCAGTCGAAAGCACCGTCGGCTCTCCGCGGGTGTCGTCGATCGCCGTCAGCACGTCCTCGAGCATCGCTCGGGCGAACCGCTCGCGTTCGGCCGGCGAGAGCACCGGCGCGAGTCGCGTCTTCGGTGCGTCGACGGCGAACGGGACGACGACCTGCATCGTCCGGTGGTTGCCGGTACGTCGGCAAAAGGGCGTCGCCATCGCCGAACGGGGCTCGAGGCGGTCGCTCTCCGGTGTGTGAAACGAGCAGCGACAGCGCGAGAGCTAGAACAGCGGCTCGAGTTCGTCCTCTTCGTCCTCGACGAGCGTCTCGAGGTTCTGCTGGCTCTCGGCCTGGATGTCCTCCATGTTCTCCTGTGCCTCGATCGCGACCTGCTGGAGGCGCTTGATCCGCGGGACGTTCGTCACGCCCGACAGCAGGATGGCCGCGGAGACTTCCGGATCGTCGAGCGGGTAGTCGCCGCCCCGGACCTCCATCGAGCCGGTCTCCTCCTCGAGCCACTTGCGCCCGCGCTCGATACCTTTCCGGTTCAGGTACTCGTTGGGGCCCGCGAGGACGAGCAGCGCCCGCTCGGTGCCGTCGATCTCACAGGGGAGCGTGAGCCGGCCGAGCGCGGCCTTGCGGACGAGACTCGTGATGCGGTTGGTCGTGTTCGCGGCGTCGAGGCCGTCCTCCGGGCCGTTTCCGGTGCCGCCGGTAAAGCGCGCCAGCAGCCCACCGCCGCCGCCGGTGAGTTCGACGTCCTCGCTCGCGTAGCCGACCGTCGAGACGCCGCCGCCGGAGAGCGTGTTGATGATCTCCGAGGAGTCGACGACGCTCTCGGCGACGTCCTGTCCCTCGCCGACCTCGCCGGCGCCGAAGAGGATGCCGAAGCGGCGGACGATCTCCTCGTTGATCTGGTCGTAGCCGCCCTCGACGGACTCGCCGGTCTGTCGCCAGGAGTCGTTGTCGAAGACCAGCAGGTTGTCCACCTCGCGGACGAACGTCTGGAACGACCGTGCCGCGTTGAGGGTGTAGATACCGCCCTCGTCCGTGCCGGGCAGGACGCCCAGCCCGTAGACGGGGATGGTATAGATCCGTTTGAGGTGTTTCGCGAGGACGGGTGCGCCACCGCTGCCGGTGCCGCCGCCCATGCCCGCACAGACGAGGAACGCGTCGACCTCGTGGGTCGGGATCGCGTCGACCGCGTTCTGCACCTCGTCGATGTCTTCCTCGGCGACTTCCGCGCCGAGTTCGTTGTCTGCGCCCACGCCGTGGCCCTTTACCCGGGCCTGGCCGATGAGCACGCGATTCTCCTGTGGAATGTTCTCGAGACCGATGAGATCCGCCTTCGCGGTGTTGACGGCGATCGCCGCGCGGACGATCCCGCCGTCCGTTCGATCGTCGTACTCGAGGAATCGATCGACGATTTTCCCACCGGCCTGTCCGAATCCGATCATCGCCAGCTTCATAGTTAGTTTGGGGGCTCCGTTGCGTTGACACCAGTGCGATAAACAGTATAAATCTTTTGATTGTGTGAATATGTGGCATATGTGGGCACCATCGGAAACCGGGAGACTGCGCCGAGTTCGTCGACGGACTCTCTGAACATATTGTATATTTGACTGTCTCGAGTTCAATTCTTTATAGTAAGTGTTTGGGTCCTCCAGTCCAGCCATTAAACCCCACCCCCATACGCGACTCCCGATCGGCGCGGCGCTACGCGGTCTCGCGCGGGGGGTCGCTGGTCGCCCGCGTCTCGAGGCCGAGGTACTCCCGGAGGGTCTTCAGATCGCTCTCTGACCGGCCGAACGCGGCGATGTCGTTCCGGCTGACGACGTTGTCCACCTTCAGCGAGCGCGCCTGATCCGGACCGAACGGGACGAACGGGATCGGCCCGGCGACGGTGAGCCCGAGTTTCGCCAGCGGCATCGGCACCGGGACGATTGCGACCGACTTCCCCTCGGCTTCGTACGCGAGTTCCGTCACGTCCGCGAGCGACAGCACGTCGGGGCCGCCGAGTTCGTAGGTCTCCCCGACGTGTTCGTCGTCCTCGAGCGCGTCGGCCAGCATCGGAACCAGATCGCCGACCCAGATCGGCTGAAACCGCGTCTCCCCCCCGGCGGGGAGCCCCGTGACGTACGGCGTCGTCACCAGTTTCGTGAACTCGATGAACTCGGCGCCGTCGCCGAAGACGACCGAGGGCCGGAAGATCGTCCACGCGCGGTCCGACTCCCGGACGACCTCCTCGGCTTTCCCCTTCGCCCGGAGGAACTCGGTCGGCCCGTTCGGATCGACGCCGAGGCCGCTCATCTGGACGAACCGCGGGACGTCTCCTTCCTCGGCGGCTCTGACGAGGTTCTCGGTTCCCCCGAGGTGGACGTCCTCGTGGCTCCTGTCACCCGAGGGCTGAAACAGCGGCGAGAGCGAAACGAGGTTGACGACGACGTCGTGTCCGGCCACGGAGTCGGCGATGGAGTCGTAGGCGGTGGCGTCGCCCATCGCCGTCGACACCCCGTCCGGGAGGTCGTCGCTCTCGGGGCTGCGCGAGAGCACGGTTACCTCGTGACCGCGGTCGACCAGTTCCGCGGTCAGGTTCGTGCCGATGAAGCCGCTGCCGCCTGCGACGAGGATTCGCATACTCGAGTACTGTGTCTCGAGCGGTAAATAACTAGAAGGCTACACTGTAATGGTTCAGCGGGAACGATCGCTGCTCTCGACAGATTCTAGTAGCTACCGGCGAGACTGACGGGTATGCTCGTTACGCTCGAGGGACTGGACGGCAGCGGCAAGACGACGGTCTGGGAGGCGCTCCATGACGTCTACCCCGAGGCGGTGTTCACCTCCGAACCGACCTCGGGCGAGACCGGCTCCTGGTACGGCGAGGCCGTCTACCGCTCGATCGCCGACGACGACGCCGACCCGCTCGCCGAGCTGTTTCTGTACACCGCAGACCACGCCGACCACCTCTCGCGGCTGATCGAACCAGCCCTCGAGCGCGGCGACCTCGTGATCTCGGATCGGTACTCCGACTCCCGGTACGCCTACCAGGGGGCGAGCCTCGAGGGGAGGATCGTCCGTCCGATGGAGTACGTCGTCGGCGTCCACCGCGCGTTCTCGACCGATCCGGATCTCACGATCTACCTCGACGTCGACCCCGAGACCGCGGCCGCCCGCGCGGGCCAGACCAACAAGTTCGAACACGAGGCGTACCTCTCTGCGGTCCAGGCCAATTACGAGCGGCTGATCCGGGGTGAGCCCGATCGGTTCGTCCGCGTCGACGCGACCCGCCCGCCGGAGGACGTCCTGGAACGGGTCGAATCGGTGCTCGCGAACGTCCTCGAGGAGTGATCAGTTCTCCGTCGTCTCCGGCAGTTCGACGTCGTCGGGGTGTGGCATCCAGAACACGTCGATGGTGTACCCCAGCGCGAGCGGGATGCCGATGACGACGGTGAACACCATCTCGGTCGACCCCAGGTCCGCGCCGAGACCGAGCGGGCCGCTCAACACCAGCGTGAAGACGAACAACACCATCGGAATCAGGACGAGCACGTACAGCAGCGTCCCCCAATGCGTCTCGAGTCGAATGCGCAGAAACCGGGTGGCGACGGCCGCGAACAGCGTGTTGATCAGGAGGATCACGAGAAGGCCGATCACCGAGACGAGCGACACCATAATCGTCGCTAGCGGGTGCACGCTCTTTTCGGTATCGGAACCGCTTTGATACCCGCGCGAGAGACACCGGGCATGAACCGAGTTATCGGGGAGCGCGACCTCGACGAGACGCCGTACGGCGACGAGGAGGCGATCGCGCTCTATCGCGACGTGGTCCGGACGCGCCGATTCGACGAGCGCGCGCTCGCATTACAGCGCCGGGGCTGGATGAGCGGCTACCCGCCGTACAAGGGTCAGGAGGCCTCGCAGGTGGGCGCTGCCCACGCGCTGGCCGGCGACGACTGGCTCGTGCCGACCTACCGCTCGAACGCGATGCAGATCGCCTTCGGGGTGCCGATGAGCGACATCCTGCTGTTCCGCCGGGGCTACGCGGAGTACACCTCCGGCCACGACCTGAACGTCTTCCCGCAGGCGGTGCCGATCGCGACCCAGATCCCCCACGCCGCGGGGATCGGGATGGCCGCGAACTACGCGGACGACGACGCCGCGGTCTGCTGTTACTTCGGCGACGGCGCGACCAGCGAGGGCGACTTCCACGAGGGGCTCAACTTCGCCGGCGTCTTCGAGGCGCCGGTCGTCTTCTTCTGTGAGAACAACGACTGGGCCATCTCGCTGCCACGGGAGAAACAGACCGCGAGCGACACCATCGCCCAGAAGGCCGAGGCCTACGGTTTCTCGGGCACGCAGGTCGACGGCAACGACCCACTCGCTGTCCGCGAAACGGTCTCCGAGGCGCTCGAGTCCGCCCGCGAGGGCGAACCGGTCCTCGTCGAGAGCCTGACCTACCGTCAGGGCGCCCACACGACGAGCGACGACCCCTCCCGCTACCGCGAGGAGCGCGACGACCTCCCGGAGTGGCGCACCGCCGATCCGCTCGAGCGCTACGAAACGTACCTCCGCGAGCAGGGCCTCCTCGACGACGAACTCGCCGAGACGATCGAGGCGGAGGCCGACGACGAACTCGCGGAGGCGGTCGACACCGCCGAGGAGGCGCCAGCCCCCGAACGCGACGAAATCTTCGATCACGTCTACGCCGAGCGGACCCCCCGACTCGAGGAACAGAAGGCGTGGCTCGAGTCGTTCACCGAAGAACACGACGTCCAGGAACTCGAGCACTGAGCGGGTCTCGAGTCAATTCTCGCAACCGAGCGATTCTGCTCATTCTGTAGTAACCGTCACACGGCCGGGCACGCGGCTCGAGCATTGCGAGAGCCGCGTAACTCGGGGAAGGGCAGGCCGTTTCCTGCACTCACCGCGAGCCTCGGAGAGGCGAGCGGGCCGACGATCGACCCGGAAGCCGCGCGTCGCGCGGCTGGCGGGAAGAGAGGAGAGCTTTTACGCTGCGGGCGCGGCTTTGCCGCGCCCGCAGCGTAAAAGGTCGTTCCTTAGTCCATCGCGATGTACGTCTGCGTGTCCTCGACGCCGCGGATACCCTGGATCTGGCTCGCCGCGATCTCCTTTACCTCGCCGGGCGTGTCGACGCGCGCCTTCGCGATGATGTCGACGTCGCCGGCGACGATGTGGGCCGCCTCCACGCCGTCGATCCCCTCGATGCTGTCTCTCAGTCTGTCCGCCTCGCCCGTGTTCGCCTTGACCATAACGAATGCCGTGACCATCAGTTGACACCTCCGCGTTCCGCGTTCGCGATCGCGTTCGTCGCCGAGTTACCGACGAGGATCTGCCGGACGTCGCTCAACACCGCGAAGTCCGCGAGCACCACCAGCCGGTCGCCGGTCTCGAGGGACTCGTCGGGGGTGGGGATCTCGAGCGGCTCGCCGCGCTTGCCGAACGCAAGCATCGTGGCGTCGGCCGGCAACTGGAGTTCGCTGATCGTGTACCCCCGGACGGGGGCGTCGTCGGTGATCGTGAGCTCGACGACCTGGAGGTGCTGTGCGATGTCGGCGATCGCCCGGATCGTGCCGCCCAGCAGGGCGTTTTTCGCGCCCATCGCACCGAGCCGTTCGGGGTAGATCACCTCGTCGACCTCGTCGGCGTACTTGCGGTAGATCTCCTCGCGGTAGTCCTCGTCGATCCGCATGATCGTCCGGCAGGCGTGGTGTTTGGCGATCATACACGCCGCGAAGTTGGCGTTCAGATCGCCCGTGAGCGCGCCGACGGCGTCGGCCTCCTCGACTCCCGCCTCTCTGAGAAGCTCTTCGCGCGAGCCGTCGCCGTGGACGACGGTGAACTCCTGGTTGCGGGCGCGACGGACCTTCGCCTCGTCGCGCTCGATGAGCGTCACCTCGTGGCCCTCTTCGCGCAAGACGCGCGCCGTGCGCAGACCGACCCGTCCGGCACCAATGATGACAAACCGCATGGGCAAGGGTACGCCGTCCCCCGTCAATAAGTTTGCCCCGCCGGGCGGAGAAAATTGGGCAAAGGCTTTAGTCATGTGATGGTGTATCACACCGCCGAGATCGATGGTTCACGCGTACATCATGGTGAAGACCGCATCCGGACAGTCAGAGCACCTGCTCGAGGAGATCCGCAGCCTCGAGACGGTCGGAGGCGCCCACATCGTCGCGGGCAACTTCGACATCATCGTCGAGGTCGACGCCGGCGAGGTGTACGACGTTCTGAAGACCTCCTCCTCCGAGATTCAGGGGTTCGACGGCGTGGAAGGGACGAAGACGTACATCGCGATGGACTGACCGTCGGTTGCGTCGCTCGAACGGTCGCTCGCCGATCAGCCGACACGCCTCTCGGCACCGGCTCTGGCCGACCACCCGTTGCCGGATCGACGCGCGTTCTGTTCGCTGAGAATTACCATTAGAAATTGATTTACAAATCATTTGAATTGGCCAATTTAGTTTATAAAAACTGCAGTTGTACACGTGGTTGCAAGGGGGCAAGAGCCGTCTCACACGCGCCTCGGCCCCAGTTGCCTGTTATGTTATGTCTGGTCGGGAGCGTTTCAGGCACCGACCATTCCGACCTCGAGGAACTGAGAGTCGCTGCTGAAAGCGTAGCGTGAGCCGCCAGCAGCATCACAGCGGCGTCCCACCGCGCTCGCCGTCCGCCTGCTGGCCGCGCTGCTGGGCGCTCTCGAGCAGGGTCGCGGCGGCGCCTCGGTACTCGTAACCGGGGATGATTCCCTGGGCGTACGTTCCCTCGACGTACTCGATCAGTGTCTTGGCGTCGTCGACGCCCTCCTCGGCGTCCCAGGCGACGTACTCGAGGACGACGCGAACGCGCTCCGGGTCGCGCTCGAGCCGTGGCTCCTCGTGGGTGCTCGTGCGGGCCACCGAGAAGACGTCCGCGAGGCGGCGCTCGAGCGTCTCGAACCAGCCGTCCTCGACGACGGGATCGACGGGGTCGTGGGTTGCCGCCGAGAGCGACGGCAGGTCGACGATCAGATGGAAGGCGCCGTCGCGCTCGCCCGGCGCCTCCGCGGCGGTGACGATCGCCTCGAAGACGGTCGTTTCGAGTGCGTAGCCATCCGCCGTCGGAGCGAACGAGTCGTGGGCCTCGAGCGCGCGGTCGACGGCCCCGGGAAGGTCTGTCATCGCTCGATGGATCGGGTTTCTGCGGCAAGGCTGTTACGCTCGCGCCGTCGGTCGACTCCCGTAATCTCGTGTTACCCCTCCGGCGTCGGCCCGCGAAACCGTTGCGCGAAATAAGCCGCCGTTAGAGCGGTGTTCGCCCCGCATAACTACGAGTGCGGTCGGCGTCGGTCGGGGTCATGGCTCTTGATAAGCACGTTGCCGAACAGCGACGGTTCGCGCGTCTTCTCGGAACGGACTCCGACCGCAGCGGCCTTCCGGTCGGCGCTGCGGTCGACGAGGCGGAACTCGACGTCGAATCGACAGTAACGGCCGGTAACGACGTACGGTCGGTTTCGGCCGACGATTAACGCTTGTTAGCGATCGGTTCGGTTCTCGAGGATCGTTCCGAGCGCGGTGGCGACCTCCTCGAAGTCCTTCATCGTCAGCCCGTCCGTCGTGACGAACACGCCCTCGCGGTCGGTGGTCACCCGAACGAGAAAGCCGTTGTCGAACGCCCGTATCGTGTAGCGGTAATCGCCCAGTTCAGATCCCTCGTAGGCCGTTTGCGTGGTCTTAAACCCGCGCCACTCGTGGCCGATGAACGTCGAGAGGTCGGCGTCCCGCGAGAGGTCCCCGCGCAGGTACAGCTGCTCGAAGTCGTCCCGCGTGAAGTAGGTGACCGACCGCAGGCTGTCGCCCACGGCGGTTCGACAGACCGTCCGAACGTGGTCTGCGGTTTCACCCGGCAGTAACCCCGCTGTCATGCCGTCACCGTCGACCGCCGGTGCCTTAACGGCCGTGGCTTTCGCTTCGCCAGCGGGAACGAAAAGAGCAAACTCGCCGGCGGCCACAGCTACGGCCGATGACCGACGAACTCCTGATTCCACACCCGTTCTCTCGCGAGGCGAAGACGACCCTCGAGGCCGAGCTCTCGTCGCTCGAGGGCGTCTCGGTGGTCGTCGCGGAGACGCCCGCCGAAACCCGCGCGGGGTTCGAGACCGCTACCGTCGCCATGACCCCACGCCTTCCCGCGGAGTGGCGCGAGCGCGCGGAGCGCCTCGAGTGGGCCCAGGCGACCAGCGCGGGGTACGACCACTACGACCTCGAGGCGCTCGAGGCGGCGGGGATCGTCCTCACGAACGCCGCGGGCGTCCACGCCCAGCCGATCGCCGAGCAGGTGCTGGGGGCGATGCTCTCTTTCGAGCGAGAACTGTTCACCGCCCGCGATCAGCAAGGGGACGGTCTCTGGCTCCGTACCGAAGGCGGCGAACTCGCCCGCAAGACCGTCGGTATCGTCGGTCTCGGTGCGATCGGCGGCCGGACCGCGGAGCTCGCCGCGGCCGTCGGCTCGACGGTCATCGGAACCAAGCGAGATCCCTCGAGCGCGCCGGCGGCCGTCGAGACGGTCTACCCGCCGGAGGAACTCGACGAGGTGCTGCGTCGCGCGGAGTACCTGGTGCTCGCCTGTCCGCTGACCGACGAGACGCGGGGGCTGATCGACGGGGCGGCCCTCGAGACGATGCCGTCCGACGCGGTGCTGGTCAACGTCGCCCGCGGCGGGGTCGTCGAGGAGGCGGCGCTGGTCGAGGGGCTCCAACAGGGGCGGATCGCCGGCGCCGCCCTCGACGTCTTCGAGGAGGAACCCCTTCCGCAGGAATCGCCGCTGTGGGACCTGCCGAACGTCCTCGTCACGCCGCACATGGCGGGGTCGACGCCACAGTATTACGAACGAGTCGCGGAGATCTTCCGGGAGAACTACGAGCGGTTTCGGGCGGGTGATCTCGAGGGAATGCGAAACCGGATCGTCTGAGCCGTACCCGGGGGACCGCTCAGTGCATCTGTTCGTCGCCTTCGAGATCGCTCTGGTGCTCGAGTTGGACTTCGTCGTCGGTGATGCGCCCGATCTGTTCTCCGCGCACCGGGAAGGCGTCGTCGTCCGCGTTCCCCCAGTCGAACGCGGCTTTGATACGATCGGTGATGCCCGGGTGTGCGTCGACGTACATCACGTTTTCGTCCGCTTCGACGGCCGTGACCATCCCGATCTCCTCCCCGCTGGCGTCGACCACTCGCTTTCCGGCGTCGTCCTCCGAGAGCGCCGTCCGAGCCGTCGCCTCGTCCGGTTCGTCGGTCGCGGGGTCCGTCGCACCGGTCGGCTCGTCCCCTTCGTCTCCCGCGACTTCGACCGCGAGGTCCTCGGAGCGAACGATCTCCATGTCGAGGAGGTCGCCCCCGGTGATCTCGACGTCGAGCCGTTTGCGGTCGACGACCTCCTCTTCGACGAGGCGCTCGCGGTCGAAGTGGGTGTGTATCACGTCGTCCGTGGCGATTTCGGTCTCGATGTCGTAGTGGGTCATGACCTCGTCGGGCGAGAGATCACTCTCGAGAATCCCCGTCTCGGCGATCGTCTGGTGGAGCCCGCTGACGTCGATGTCGTGGTCCTCGATGGTGTCCGTCTCGGTGACGTCGGTGTCGGCGATTCGGCTCTCGACCGTGAACCGCTCGACGACCGCCCGCGTGACCAGCCACCGTTCCTCGACCTCGAGTTCGGGGCGGTACGGCAACTCCTGCTCCAGGGTGGTGGCGTCGGTATCCGTTTCTACCGTCTCGGTTTCCGCGCCGGTCGCGTCGCGCTCGTATAGTGCGGCGGAACCGAGGTATCGGTCGCTGTCGAACCAGCCGTCGTAGTCGGCGGTTCGATCGTCGACGAGCGTGCAGTTCGTACACTCGCGGCTCAGCGGTTCGGCGTCGACGACGCGCTGGTCGAGCACCTCGCGGCCGGCGAGTTCGCTCTCGACCGTCGCCTCCTCCACGATGACGCTCTCGACGGTGGTGGTTTCGGTGACCGTGCTTCGAACCGTCTCGCCCTCGAGGAGGCTCTCCTCCACCTGTTCGCGGTCGACGCCGGCGAGCGCCTCCTCGCGCCCCATCACGTGAAACGGCTCCGCGGTCGACGAGCTGTAGTAGCGGACGACGTAGTCCCGCTCGTCCATCTCGTCGAAGAAGACGTCCCACTCTACCCGTTCGTGGACCTCGTCGACCTCCGTCTCCGGAACGAGAACGAACGCTTCAGTTTCCTCCGTCGCCGCGGTGTGCCGGACCGGAATCGCGCCGTGTTCGTCTGCCCACTCGCGGATCGTCTCTCGGCTCGCCGATATCTGGGCGTCCCGATTGTCGGTCGAATCGTGTGACATGGTACGAAACGAAACGGCGACGCGTCAAATAAACGACCGCGGTCGTTCCATTCGGAAACCTCGCCCGACGCACTCTACTACAACCTATTCGATATCTCATACGTCGATAACTGTCGATTGGTAACTGGGACCGCTTCGACACTATCGGCGGTCTCGGCGGGCTCGAACGTATTAATGGCACGAGGGATACCAGAACGAAACGGAGTGTCTCTCACCGGTGAGATCAACCCGACTGACGTCACCCACCCGTCACAGGTCGGGGCGCTCAGGCAGCGTCGATCGCCGCCTCGAGATCCGCGATCACGTCGTCGACGTCCTCGATTCCCACGGAGATCCGCACGAGATCGTCGGTCACGCCGCTGGCCAGCTTCTCCGCTTCCGTGAGTTGCTGGTGGGTCGTGCTCGCCGGGTGGATGATCAGCGTCTTCGCGTCGCCGACGTTCGCCAGCAGGCTCGTCAGGTCGACCTCGTTGCAGACGGTTTCGGCCGCGTCGTAGCCCCCTTCGAGCCCGAACGTGATCATCCCACCGTACCCCCCGTCCAGGTACTTGCTGGCGTGGTCGTGCGTCTCGTGACTCTCGAGACCGGGGTAGGTGACCCACGCGACGTCGGGGTGAGCCTCTAAGAACTCCGCGACGGCCATCGCGTTCTCGCAGTGTTTCTCCATGCGAAGGGGGAGTGACTCGAGTTTCTGGAGCGTGACCCAGGCGTCGAACGGCGACTGCTGGTTGCCCAGGTCCCGCAGGCCGCGGGTGCGAGCGGCGATCGAGAACGCCTGCTCGCCGAACGTCTCGTGGAAGTTGACGCCGTGATAGGCCGGGTTCGGTTCCGTGAGTTCGGGGTAGTCGCCCTCGTCCCAGGGGAAGGTGCCGCCGTCGACGAGCACGCCGCCGACGGTCGAGCCCGCGCCGTGGATCCACTTCGTCGTCGAGTTCCAGACGAGGTCCGCGCCGTGTTCGATCGGACGACACAGGTACGGCGTCGCGAACGTGTTGTCGACGAACAGCGGGACGTCGTGGTCGTGGGCGATGTCGGCGATCCGCTCGATGTCGGGCGTCACCAGCGCCGGGTTGCCGATCGTCTCGAGGTGGACGAACGCGGTGTCGTCGTCGATCGCCTCGTCGTAGGCGTCGTACTCGAGCGTGTCGACGAATTTCGTCTCGATCCCCCGCTTTGCGACGGTGTGGGTGAGGTAGGTGTACGTGCCGCCGTACAGCGACGACGCGCTCACGATGTTGTCGCCGACGTCAGCGAGGATGAACGTCGCCAGGTCGAAGGCGGCCATCCCCGACGAGGTCGCGAGCGCGCCGACGCCGCCCTCGAGGGTCGCGATGCGCTCCTCTAACATCGCGTTCGTCGGGTTCATGATCCGCGAGTAAATGTTGCCGAACTCCTCGAGTCCGAAGAGGGCGGCCGCGTGCTCGGTGTCCTCGAACTCGTAGGAGGTCGTCTGGTAGATCGGCGGCGCCCGCGCGCCCGTGGTCGGGTCCGGTTCCTGGCCGGCGTGGACGCTGTTCGTCGCGAAGCGGTGGTCGTCCGTCATGGCCGACTTCTGGGAGCGAGTCACCGTAAAGGCGCGAGTAGCTGCAAAAACGGTCGGTGTCCCGGAGCCGCGGCACCTACAGCCGTTTTTCCATGTGGAGGACGTCGAACGGCGCGGTCTCGAGTCGGCGCACCCGGACGTCCTCGTAGCCCCGGCGGCGGTACATCGCCGGCAGGAACGGGTGGCCGTCGAACGTCCGGAGTCGGAGCCGGTCGGCGCCTTCCCGTCGGGCGACCTCCTCGGCGTGGCCGACTAACGCGCTCCCGACGCCGGCCCCGCGAGCCCGCGGCGGGACGGCGAGGCGGCCGAACTCCGGGGCCTCCTCGTCGTAGCGCCCCTCGTTGCGGTACCGGATGCTGCCGAGGAGTTTACCCGCGCGGACCGCGAGGTAGAGGCGCGCCTCCCGGACCCAGTTCTCGAGGGCGGCGCGGTCGGCCTCGGCGGCCCGGGAGGGAAAGCCGAGTTCGACGTTCGTCGCGTAGGCCGCCCGGTACAGCCGCGCTAGCGTCGGGGCGTCGGCGAGCTTCGCGGGGCGGATCGAGTCGATTCCGGTCGTGGTCGCAGTTTCGCGTGTCGACTGCATGCGGCCGCCTCACTCGAGTACGTTCTCGCCCGTCATCTCGGGGGGCTGGTCGACGTCGACGAGCGAGAGCAGCGTCGGCGCGATGTCGGCGAGCGTACCGTCCTCGCGGACGCGTTTCCCGCCACCCGTCCCGTCGGGTGCCACGTAGACGAACGGCACGTCGTTGTACGTGTGCGCCGTGTGGGGCTCCTCCTCGGTACCCATGTCGTCGGCGTTGCCGTGATCCGCCGTTACGAGGACGTGTGCGCCGTGGGCCTCGAGAATCTCGGCCAGCCGCCCGAGCTGCGTGTCGACGGCCTCGACGGCCTCGACGGCGGCCCGGTAGTCGCCCGTGTGGCCGACCATGTCGGGGTTGGCGTAGTTGAGCACGAGCACGTCCGGGTCCTCACGCTCGATGATCTCGATGGCGGCGTCGGTCACTTCGGGGGCGCTCATCTCCGGTCGCAGGTCGTAGGTCGGGACGTCCGGACTGTCGACGATTTCGCGGCGCTCGCCGTCGAACTCTACCTCGCGGCCGCCGTTCAAGAAGTAGGTGACGTGGGCGTACTTCTCGGATTCGGCGATCCTGAGCTGGGTCTTTCCGGCGTCTGCGAGCACCTCCCCGAGCACCTGCGTGGGCTGGTTCGGCGGGAACGCGACCGGGAGGTCGAACGTCCTGTCGTACTGGGTCATCACCACGACCTCGACGTCAGGCGGGTGCGTCTCGAACTCGCTCGCCCAGTTCTCGGGGCGGATGTCCGCGAGCAGTCGGGTTAGCTGGCGGGCCCGGTCGGAGCGGAAGTTGAACCAGACGACCGCGTCGCCGTCTTGCAGCGCAAGATGGCTGCCAGCTGCGCTGTGTTCAGCGCTGTCGCCCGAGTCTTCGACTCCGGCTGCTCGAGACGCCTCTGGCGTCTCGCTGTCGCCGTCTCGTAACGCGAAGCCGTTCGGCTCCTCCCCGGTTCTCCCGCCCGTCACCAGCGTCGGCTCGACGAACTCGTCGGTCTCGCCGCGGTCGTAGGCCTCTCGGACGGCCGCGAGCCCGCTTTCGGCCGCGTGCTCGGCCTCCCGGTTCACGATGGCGTCGTAGGCTCGCTTCGTCCGCTCCCAGTTCTGGTCGCGATCCATCGCGTAGTACCGCCCCGAAACGGTCGCGACGTGACCGGTACCGGCGTCGTCGATCACGTCCTCGAGCCTCTCGAGGTAGCCCTCGCCGCCGGTCGGCGAGGTGTCCCGGCCGTCGGTAATCGCGTGCGTGAACGCCTCGACCTCGCGGTCGGCGGCCATCCGGATCAGCGCGTGGAGGTGTTCGTGATCCGAGTGGACGCCGCCGTCGCTGACGAGGCCCAGAAAGTGAACGCGGCCGTCGCGCTCGCGGGCGTGGTCGAACGCCCGGGTGATCGCGGCGTTCTCGCGGAAGGAGCCGTCGGCGACGGAGTCCGAGATACGGGTGTACTCCTGGTGGACCACCCGGCCGGCGCCGATGTTGAGGTGGCCGACCTCGCTGTTGCCCATCTGCCCGTCGGGAAGCCCGACCCGCCGGCCCGCGACTTCGAGCCGTCCCGTCGCGCCGTTTCTCGAGAGTCGGTCGAAGACCGGGGTGTGTGCGGCTTCGACCGCGTCTCTGCCCGTCCCGTCGCTGAGACCCCAGCCGTCGAGGATGATCAGAGCCGCCTCCATACTCGAGCGGTCACCACGACGCCGTAACTAGCTATCGTTCGCGGGGGTCGACGCGGCGGTCGTCGCTCGCGCGGACGTCCCAGCCCGCGGGTCGGCGCCGCCTCGAACGGCCCGGATTCGCCCGGTCGCCGGGAGCACCGGCTCCGACCGGTGACGAACCCGCACGCGCCAACACCACTCCCTCGAGGCCGAGAGACCGATCAGTCGCCGTGATCGTACAGCGCGCCACACTCCCCACAGCGGGTGCCGCTGCCGGGTTTGCCGCGCTGGGCGAACACGCTGCCACACTCATCACAGACCATGTACAGGCGGTGCTCCGGCGGCACGCCCGCTTTGAACTCCATGTGAACCCACGCGTCGGGGTTCTCCTCGTCGTAGACGGTCACCCCGGAGGCCGTCTGGCGCCAGTTGATCGCTTCGCCGTCGGGGTCGCCGGCCTGTCGCGCTCGCTTCGACATCGGATACCCGAGTGCACCGCCCCCGGTCGTATAACCCTTCTGATAGATTTTTACCCGCGGACGAGTTCTAGTAGTCGTTGAACGTCATCGCACTCCCGGTCGCGAACGTGCGGCCAGCGCGTGCTCGCTGGCCGTTCCCGGCGACCGGTGAGTATCTCGTTTCAACGACTACGATACTCACTCGAGTTTCCCGAGGGCGTCGAAGAAGTTCACTCGGGGGCCGGCGACCGTGATCGGACTGTCGGCGAGTTCGACCGTCACCGTCGCCGGCGGCTCGAGTTCGCGTCGGCTCCGGCCGTCGCTGATCGCGTAGGCGGTGTCCGAGCCCGAGACGCGCAGTTCGATCTCGCTGTCGCCGTCGACGACGAGCGGCGGCGCCCGCTCCGTCGCGCACATCTGGGCGATCACGAGCGCGTCGACCGGCGGGCGGATCAGCGGCCCGCCCTCGCTCAGGTTGTAGGCGGTCGAGCCCGTCGGCGTCGCGACCAGCACGCCGTCGGCGCGGCTCGCGGCGTAGGCGTCGCCGTCGACGCGGATCTCGACGTCCGTCCGGCCGCCGTGGCCCCGGCGCGGCCCGTGGACGACGACCTCGTTGACCGCCGGCTCGAGCGTCCAGTCGTCGCCGCTCGCCTCGAGGCGGACGACCTCGCGGCCGTCGACGCCGCCGGTCTCCCGGAGCTGCGCGACGAGCGTCGAGACGGCGTCGACGGCGTCCGCCGGCGAGACCGCGTTCAGGAACCCGACCTCGCCGAGGTTGACGCCGAGGATCGGCGCGGATCCCGCCTCTCGAGCGACGAAGAGGAAGGTTCCGTCGCCGCCGATGCTGACGACGAGGTCACAGTCGTCCATCGCCGCGACCGGCACCCCCTCGGCGTCGACCGCCGGGGCCGTCGACTCGTCGACGACGACCCGAACGCCGTCCGGCTCGAGCGTCTCGATGAGCGCCGCGACGAGGGACTGTGCACGCTCGTTGTTCCGCTGGGCGACGATTCCGACGTCAACGTCCATCGTCGCCGGATACCGCTCGCGGAGCCAAAAAACCCACCAGTCGCTCGCGGTCCCGCGGTCGCCGTCCATCGGCGCCGCGGCCGCCCGACGGCCGTGCGACAGCCCGCGAGGCGACCGCCTGGGGCGGACTCGATCGGGAGCCGCTGTCGAGGAAACAGCTCGTTACCACCGCGTTTCGCGGAGTAACTCCGCGTTGGACCGTCGTTCGGGACCCATACTTTTGCGGCCGATCCCCGATAGGGACGGCCATGGCCGACCGAACCACGACCGAGGAGACGATCCCGCGCCCGGAGCTTGCGGCCTATCTCGAGGGACTCGCCACCGAGTTCGAGCGCGGCGGCGAGGAGATCGCCGTCAGCGTCGGCAACAAGACGGTGTCGCTTCACCCGCCGGAGAACGTCGACCTCTCGGTGGAGGTCGTCGAGCGCTCGTCCGTACTCCGGGGCGAACGGGAAACGATCGACATCGAACTCAGCTGGAAACCGTAAGCGATGGCCGTCGCTGATGCGGTTCTGATCTTTCTGCTCAGCCTCCTCGTCGGTACCGTGGCGATTCTCGCCGGCGCGCGACTGATCGTCGATAGCGAGGCCGACTTCGCGAACGCGACGCTGACCGCGCTCGTCGGCGCGATCGTCTGGGCAGCCTCGAGCCTGCTGGTCGGCTGGATCCCGATCGTCGGCGTTCTGTTGATGCTCGTCGCCTGGATCGGCGTCATCAACTGGCGCTATCCCGGCGGCTGGGGGACCGCCGTCGGAATCGGGTTCGTCGCCTGGGTCGTCGCGGTGGCGATCGTCTACGCGTTCACCCTCCTCGGCGTGATCGCGCCCGACGCACTCGGCATTCCGGGCGTTTGAGACGGGATCCAGCGAGCGGCCTGTCAGCGGCGGGAACGGTGACAGACGCGACCGCTACGGATACATTAATATCACCGCCGGTGATACACCCGCGAGATGCGCCGGTCAATCGTCATCGCCGTCGTGGTTATCGCGATCGCGTTTCTCTTCGTCGGCGGTCCGTCGCTGCTCACCTCGCCGTCGGCCAGCGACGTCGCTCCCGAAGAGGAAGAGCAGGCGACTCCGGAGGTCGTCTCCTTCGAGGACTCTGAGAGCGGGTTCTGGGCCTACCTCAACGCCCGTGAATCCCACGAGAAGCGGAGTCCGATAAACGTCATCGTCCGGGGCGACACCGACGATGTCGTTCGGCTGATGACCGAGGAGGGCGACGGCGACTGGGAAGCGCTCGACGAGGACGAGGAGGACGCCGAACCCGGGACCTACTCGTTCCTCGCCGACGAGGGCCACCACGCCACCGGCACCGAATGGGGGGAGGCCGCGGGGACGACCCGGTACGCCTGGATCGACCCCGGCGACGGCAACGGCGATCCGTACTGGGCGACCGAAACCCTCCAGCTCGACAACGGCGATTACTACGGCGAGCGCTCTCACATCCGCCTCTACGAGAGCCCGAACCCCGACGACCAGTGGGTCGCCATGCAGGGCCACACCGAACACTTCGACTGGTTCACCCTCAGACACCGCGTCGACGGCGTCGAGGCGGCCCAGCTCGAGATCGAATCCGAGTTCATGGCGCTCCCCCAGACGGACAACCAGAGCGACATCCAGCGGATCAACATCGGCAACTCCGGTCCCTCCGACTCCGACGGCTGGGCGACGCTCGTCGACCTGCTGGGGATGATCGTCGCTCCCGCAGTCGCCGGCCTCGCGCTAACTGCGAGTGCGAGCGTGGGCAAACAGCGCAGTCGAACCGACGAAACCGAGGACATCGCCCAGCTCACCGAGGTCGACCGCGCCCGCCTCCAGGCCGCCTACGACCGCCTCGAGGCGCGCCACCTCGTTCTGGCTGCGACGATCCTCACGCTGTTTTTGGGGGTTCGACTCGCCGGCGTCGCCCTCGAGCGAAACGCCCCGTTCCTGACGATGCACGTGATCGCGGCGCTGCTGTACCCGGTGATCGCGCTGGGAATTCCGATCGCGACCTACGCGGTCGCGAGCGGCCTCGAGCGCCGACTCGACGCGGCGATCGTCGCCTCGCTCTCGCTGGCGGTCGCGATCTGGGTCGACTACGGCCTGCTCGGGGTGGACTCGCTGCCGGTCGACGTCGTCCTTCAGCGGATTCTCGTCGTCGCCGCGCTGGGGCTGATCGCCGGCGGCGCGGCCCGACGGGCGACGCGGGACTCGCGGCTCAACGACATGCTGATCGCCGGCGTCGGGATGTGGGCGCTCGTGCTCGTGGGGACGCTGTTCGGCTACTTCTGAGCCGTTCCGGCCGTCAGTCCCGGCCGTGACGGGTGACGCACCTCGAGAGGCCGACGATCTCGACGGGTTCTGAGTTGTCCGGCGAGTAGACCACCATCTGGTCGTTGCTATGTCTGGCACCTTCGGTTCGGGGCTGTTGCCTTCGTGTTCTCGCCGAACCGGCGGAATTCTTTTGTGGAAATGCGCCATCCGTACAGATATGGATGCGAGTGACGGGCGTTCACGAGTGCTCGCCGCTCTCGAGGAGTCGGTCTGTTCCGATCCGCATATCGAGTTCGCGGTCGCGTTCGGGTCACAGGTCACGGGCGAACCGACTCTCGCCTCCGACCTCGATGTCGCGATCAGGTTTGCTGACAGTCTCTCCTCTCACGAACGGTTCCAGAGGCGATGTTTCCTCTCCGGTGACCTCCAACAGGAAGACGCACCGTTCGTCGATCTGTCCGATATCGAAGAGTTGCCGCTGGACGTCGCGCACGATGCCGTCCACGGCTACCTCGTCTGTGGCGACGAACAAGCGTTTCAACAGTGCAGGGAAGACATCGAAGCGGCGTTCTCTGAGCGGCGTGACGATCTCCGCCGGCAACGACACGACGTAATCGATCGGATCGCGGAGGGAGGACTACGTGGCTGACGACCGGGTCGTCTCGGTCAAGCTCACGCAAATCGAGCAGTATCACGGCGAACTGAAAGAGAAGCAAAAGACGCTCTCCCGGAACGATCTACTCACGAACACGACCGAGCAACGTGCAGTCGAACGAATGTTCGAGAACGTGATCCAGGCGTGTGCCGATCTCGCTCGGCATATCGCCTCCCAGGATTTCGACTTCGACGGGAGTACCTCTAAGGGAGCGATTCGCGTCCTCGGCAGTGAAGGCGTCATCGACGAGCAAACGACGAATACACTCGTTGCTGCTGTTGGATTCAGAAACGTTCTGGCCCACGAGTACGGACACGTTGACTACGCAGTGGTGTACGAAACGCTTCAGACCGGGTTGACGGTCTACGACGCGTACAGTCAGCAGGTGGCTCAGTGGGTCCAGCGTAGTGGCTACTCTCACGACTGAAGTCGTGTCAGTGTCACGCCGTCAGTCCCGGCCGTGACGGGTGACGCACCTCGAGAGGCCGACGATCTCGACGGGTTCTGAGTTATCCGGCGAGTAGACCACCATCTGGCCCTTCTCCATGTAGGGCACCTTCGACTCGAGGCTGCTCGGGATGTTGACGCTCTTGATCGCGTCCTCGTCTCCCAGGTTCAGGACGACGGTGGTGTTGAGCTGTTTGAACACCGCATCGTCGATGTCCTGAGGGTCCTGCGTGATGAGAAAGAGGCCGAGCCGTTCCTTGCGTCCCTGCTTGGCCGCCTCGGTGAACTTCCCGATGACTTTCCCCGCCTGCACGCTGTCGGCGTCGGTGAGGAAGTTGTGCGCCTCGTCCATTCCGAGGACGAGCGGCGTCTCCTTGATCCGCTCGTAGGTGGGATCGTTCGAGAGCTTCTGGTCGATCAGCAGACTCGAGAGCGCGAGCACGACGGCTTCGGTCGCTCGCGAGTCGTTGATGTGGTAGGTGGGGACGACCGTGAGCCCGCCGGGACGGACGAACTCGTGGACGAGCTCGGTGATCGGCCGAGCGTCCTGATCGAAGACGTGGCTGAACCCGAAGATCCGGCGGCGAACGGCGTCGAAGGTCGCCTCGTGGACCCGACCCGACTCGTCGAGTTCCTCGCGCAGGGCGGGGTCGTCGAGGAACGTCGTGAACTCCTCGTAGGTGCCCCCGCGGCCGAACTGCTTTTTGAACCGCGGCAGGAGCACGCTGACGAGCGCGCCGTACTGGTTGTCGTTGAGGCCGCTGCCGGCGACCAGCCACGGGTTGTCGTACACCATCGAGAACGGGACGGTGAACTCGACGCACTCCGCGCGGTGGTGGCCCGCGGCGTACGTGGACGTGCCGACCTTCGGGACGAACGCAACCGTGTCGTCGTGGCCGCCGTGGGCGATCCCCTCACGCTCGAGTCGCCGGGCGAACTCCGAATCCAGATCGGGGTTGTCGTCGTGCATCTGGGCGTACTCGTCCTGGGGGTCGAACTGGACGACCGCCATCTGGGCCTCGCGGCCGCCGTCCATCGGGTACGTACGCTTCTCGTGGAGGTACTGCCTGAGGACGTTCTTCGCGCCGTGGGTCTTCCCCGAGCCCGTCCCGCCGGCGATCAGCGTGTGCCGGAAGACGAGCGGGTCGCCCGCCTCGTAGTCGTCTTTCACCCGGTAGTCGATCGTCGGCGGCGACGCCGCGGTCCGCACCTTCTCGCCGCCGACGGCGAGGTGGCCGAGGAAGACGCCGTCCTCGGGCATCTTCAGCCCCGTCTTGATCTCCTCCGTCTCGGTCGCCTCGCGGACGACCGTCTGGGGTTTGGGAACCCGGTCGGTCATCCGCCGTTTGAGCTCGCCGTCGTCCTCGTAGAGCACGGCGACCGGCTCGAGGCTCGCGACGAACTTGTAGTCGGCCTCGTCGACGTCGGAGCGGCGCATCGCCCGGCGGGCGTGGATCTCGGTGGCGTCGTCGGTGCGGTACTGCTGGGCGTACTCGAGGCCGGTGATTCGACAGAACAGCGACTCGCCGCTCGCGCGCCCGCCGGCGCGCCCTTGATCGGCGGCAGCCGCCGCCCCATCCGCGTGCCCACCGGCACGCTCCGGATTGGCGGCAGCCGCCGCCCCATCCGGATACGGAACGAGCAGGTAGGTGCCGATGCGAACGTCGGAGCGGTTGCCGGTCGTCACGTACGCCCGCAGCGTCGTCTCCTCTTCGTCCTCGGCGACGCGGAGCCCCTGGGAGACACAGAGCGTCCCGATGCCGACGTCCCCCCCGCGGGGTGCGACGTCCATCGGCTCGAAGTCGTCGGCGTCGGCGCCGCCGGATCGCTCGGCGGTTGGGTCGGCGTCCGCAGTCGCCTCGTCCGCGGAGTAGCCGCTGAAATCACCAAGATCGGTCATACTCAGGATATCTGAGCCGATCCCCAAACGCGTTTCCCTCCGATCGGTACCCGACACACGAGAGGATGCGCCAGCCGGTCCCCTCTTTGGAAGCTGTCGGGGCGAAAACGGGCGGCTCAGCGGGAGACGACCGATGCCATCGTCGACGGATCGACCCGCTTCGCCTCGTGGTCGTACTCGAGGAGCCCCGCGGTCTCGAGCAGCGGGAGGTCGGCGTGGTGAAGCGAGACGGCGATCCGCTCGCGGGCGGCCGGCGTGACCGCCCCCGCGTCGTCGCGTTCGTGCGCGCCGACGGCCCCCGCGAGAACGGTGGTCGACACCGGCTCGTCGAACTCGAGAAGCGCCGCCAGTACCGACCGACGGCGGGGGTTCGCCAGCGCCTGACAGCACGCCGGATCGGCGAGTTCCGACTCGAGGACGGACGCCACCCAACGGCGCGCGTCGTCGGCGATCGAGACGTCGCGGCTCGCACGGTCCCACTCGACGGCCCCGCAGTCGGCCAGTTTCGGGAGGTGCGCGTGGTGAAGCGAGACGCAGACGGCGGTCCGTTCGCGTTCGTCCACCGACGGCGGGCGCACCGCGGTTTCGCGCGCGACGATCTCCGTGGCGAGTTCGGACACCGAAAGCGGTCGCTCGCGTTCGCGAAGGACCGAGAGCGCCGTCGAGCGCCGCGGGTGGGCGAACGCCTCGAGTGCGTCGGGCGAACTCTCGAGTAGCCGGGTCGATCGGTCGCTCGGCCGGGGGACGTGGACGTCCGAACTCATTGCCACACGGTTTCCCCGGCAACAGCATAAGCCCGGATCCAAAACAATTAGGTAGTATAGCTCGTTCAGGAAGTGTGTCGGCATCTCGCCTCGATCGGTTTCCAGCGGTCGGGATCGGGAAATCGCGACCGAGCACGCGATTGCCCCCCGCGGCTTTTTCCGTCGTGACCGCGTACCCGGAAGGTATGCTCCTGGTACGCGGACGCGCGGGCGGCACCGAACTCACCGGTACCCTGTACGAGCGCGGCGAGTGTGCCCCGTCGTTCCGCGGTGCCCCCGACGAAGACGCCGCCTACGTCTGGGTCTGCGACGAGTTCTACGAGGTCGACAGCGGCGGCACGACCCAGCTGGTCGACGGTCGCGAGGTCCACCTCGCGTTCGAGTCGCCGATGCCCCGGGGCTTCGACACCCGCGACCAGGCGCTCGAGGCCGCCCGCGAGCACGTCCGAACGCAGTTCGCGCGCATCGGCATCGACCCCGAGACGGTCGAACTCGAGGTCGAGAAGGGGGAGGTCGAGCCCCAGACCTGATACTGTCGGACAAAACTATCGCGATCGACTTCTCATTGGCTTCTGTCCGACAGTATGACTACCCGAGGTCGTCCCCCCAGCGGTGGTCGTCGTACGTCCGGCGTCGCGCCGTCGCGAAGCGCCGCTCGAGCGACTCTCGCAGCGACTCCTTCTCGACGGCGCTGATCCGGGCGAGTTCGTCGGCCTTCTCGACGATCCCCGGCGGACCGTGAGAGATCGCGACGTCCTGTAACAGCTGACGCGTCAGGCGCTCTCGCAGATCGGGGTCGCCGGTGAACGCGTACGGCGCCTCGATCCGGTAACAGAGGTCGTCGCGCGGGTCGTAGAGGACGAAGAACGTCACCTCGTACTGTTCGGCGTCCAGTCGTCGTTCGACGCCGAGGGCGTCTCCATCGGCCGACAGTGGGCGGTCGACGCCGCCCCGCGAGCGGAACCAGCCCGTGTAGGTGAGCGCGCTCGTGTCTCGCTCCCAGCGGTCGCCGTCGCGCTCGACGTACTCGCCGCGCTCTAAGATCCGCGAGAAAAAGGCCGAGTCGTCGGTCCAGGGCGCCTCGAGGTCCTTGGCCTTTACCGCCCGGGTGAGCACCCGCGTCGCGGGGTTCTTCACGAAGCCGACGAGGGGGACCCCTCGGTCGACGAACGTCTCGACCAGGCGGACGTAGTTCTCGAGCACCGTCGCCGGCCGCGGGTCCTCGAGTAAGAAGTCGGCGAGGTCGGGGTGCTGGTCGGCCCACCGCAACAGGCCGCGAGGGTAGAGCGGGCCGTCGAGGACGAGCAGGTCGGTCACGTCCTCGGCGTGGTCGCGGGCGTGTTCGCTCTCGGCGAGGTAGAGCGCCAGCGCGTGGACGACCCCCTCCGCGAAGCGGGGGAGCGGCGGCACCTTCACCGCCCGGCTCCGGCTGTACCCCTCGTCGAACCGGTCCCAGCGGTCGTCGACGCGGGCGGTTTCGTCGTTCGAGTGGACCGTCGCGACGACGGTTCGCGACCGGTGGACGTCGAGATCCGAGGGCGTCGCGCTCATCGCCGCCTGGGCGATGTCGATCACCAGCCCGTTGCGAAACGTCGTCGGGTTGATCGTCCCCGCGTCGAGGCCGTGTTCGGTCGGGAACGGCCGCGCACAGAGGGCGACGTCCTCGCAGTCGACGAGGTGTCTCGAGACCCCGTCGATCGGCTCGAGTATCGTGCGGCCGTCGTGGACGAGCGGGTCGAGAAACTCCCGCCAGACCGTCTCGGCGAAGGCCCGGTGGTCGCGTTCGTCCGCGCCGTGGTCGATCCGTCGCGCCAGCCGCGCGATCCCCTCGAAGTGTACCGGATCGAGCGTCATGCCCGTCCCCTCCCAGCCCACCGGGAAAAATCCCGCGGTGGGCCCGCGCAGTATCGTAGTCATTGCAGTCTCGGTCGCGAACGTGCGATCGATGGGTAAACCGTTTCAACGATTACTACCGCTACCGTCTAGCAGCCGCTCGAGGTGTTCGGGCGACACCGCGCCGCGGGCGACGTGCCCGTCGACGACGAACGTCGGAACGCCGGTGACGCCGGTACGGCGGGCGTCGACGAACCGCTCATCGAGGCGAGCCGAGAGCTCGTCGTCCTCGAGCACCGCGGCGACCGTCGTCGACTCCGAGAAGCCCACCGACTCGAGGAGGTCGGCCAGCACCGCCGGATCGCCGATGTCGCGACTCTCCCGCCAGAGCGCCCCGTAGACGGCGCCGTCGAACGCCTCCCACCGCTCCGGCTCGCGCTCGCGGACGGCGAGGGAGGCGAGCTGGGCGGGGCGTGAGTCGACGTCGGTTGCGAGCTCTCGATCCATCTCGACGTCGTAGCGCTCCTGTAGCCGCCGGACGTTCTCTCTGGCCCGGTCGTAGTAGGCTTCGTCTTTTCCGGCGGCGGCGCGCTCGATCGAGCCGTCGGGAGCGCGGCTGTCGTACCTGAGGTCGAACGGGTGCCAGTCGACGGCGAGCGGGCGCTCGCGGTCGGCCCGGACCCGGTCGAGCACCCGCCGGCCGAGGTAACAGAACGGACAGACGTAGTCGGCGTAGACGGTGACCCGCTCTGTGGGACTCGAGTCGCTCACGGTCGTCGGACCCCGGCGGCCGGCCACGCGCGCCGTCGCTCCCGGTTCCGGCGCCTTCGAACCGGGCGACTACTCTCCGGCGGCATCCTCGAACTCGCGGTCGGTGACACTCGGGAGGTTCGGATCGCGGTTCGGGCTGCGTCCGTACGCCGGCAGCCCGTCGGCGTCCTCGAGCTGGCTCTTCAGCACCCGGCGGAGTCGGTTGAGGCTGGTCGTCTCGAGGCCGTGTTCGGCGGCGAGGCGCTTGAACGCCGGCTCGTCGGTGATGTCGTGGGCGCGGTACTGGATGAACAGCTCGTCCATCCGGTCGGCCGAGAGCGCCCCGGCGTCGAGGTCGTCCAGCCCGAAGTATCGGCGTCGGTCGACGTCGACGACGTGGCGAATCACGACCAGCGCGACCTTCGGAATAGCGCGCTGGCTGCCGAACTCGGTGAGGTCGATCTCGTCCATGATTCCGAGCGCGAGGTCGCGCTGCCAGGGGGTGACCTCGAGGGCGTTACACAGCGCTTGCGTCGTCCGCAGCCGGTCCAGCTGGTGGGCACGCGCTGCGTGGCCCGCCGTCGCGGTGTGTTGCTCGTCGTGGAGCCGGCGGATGCTCTCTGAGAGGTCCGCCTCGGGCGACGCCGCGCGCCCGATGATCGTCGCACTCGGCGTGACGACGCCCCACCGGCGGACCGTCGCGTCGCGCTGGGCGGCCGCCCGGGAGAGCGAGCCGGCGCCGGCGCGGGTCTCGAGCCGACGCGGCTCGTCGTACCCGGCGACGGTCGACTCGGAGGGTGTTTCGGGCGACCCACCATCGACTTGCATACGAGTCTGGTCGTACGTAGAGACGGATAAAGCCGTCCCAACACATCAGGTATATGCTACTAATCGGAACGGCGATCGCCGATCGCGGCCGCTCGGAGGACGCGGTATCCGCGAAAAGCCCTTCATAGCTCTCCCTTGTGACCAGAGGAACATAAACGGGTGCGGACGAGTGACACGGTGGCGCGTGAGTGACCGCGGGATCCGGGTATCGCGGCCGCTCTCGAGTCCAACGCCCCGCAAAAGTCCTTCATAGCTTTCCCTTGTGACCAGAAGCACTTAAAGGACCGCCGGTTGCGGCCCGGGCTCGTCGCGTCCCGAGTCGGCCACGCTCCGTGCGGTACACACCGCTCACTCGAACTGTGGGATCTGCGAAAAGCCCTTCATAGCTCTCCCTTGTGACCAGAGACACTTAAAGAACCGACGGCCGACCGGTGTGAGCGCCGTGATACCCCATCCGAAAGGTCTAATCGCGCGTCGTCCCGAGTTGCCGATAATGAGCAAGCAACTGCCGGACGTTCAGGCGACCGCACCCGACGTCACCGTCGGCCTGAGCCAGGTCGGCGTCACCGGCGTCGAGAAACTCGTCAAGATCGCCCGCGAGGGGAAACGCCCCATCGTCCTCATGGCCGACTTCGAGGTGTTCGTCGACCTCCCGTCCTGGCGCAAGGGGGCGGACATGAGCCGCAACATGGAGGTCATCGACGAGATCTTGGAGGAGGCGACCCGCGAGGAGGCCTACCGCGTCGAGGACGTCTGCGGCGACGCCGCCGAGCGACTGCTCGAGAAACACGAGTACACCACGAGAGCGGAGGTTTCGATGGAAGCGGAGTTCGTCAAGCGCGAGCGGACCCCCGCCTCCGATAAGGAAACCCAGCACACCGTCGATATCATCGCCTCGGCGACGGCCACCGAGGAGGGCACCCGCGAGGAGATCGGCGCCCACGTCGTCGGGATGACGGTCTGTCCCTGCTCGCAGGGGATGTCCGCCGCCCGCGCGAAACAGACCCTCGAGGACCTCGAGGTCGACGGCGAGACGATCACCCGATTTCTCGAGGAGGTCCCCCAGCCGGGACACTCCCAGCGCGGTCACGCCACGCTCACCGTCGAGGCGGCCGGCGACCCCGAGGTCGACCTGAACGAGATCATCGACATCGCCCGCGACTCGATGAGCGCGCGGATCTACAACCTCGCGAAGCGGCCCGACGAGGACCACATGACCTACGAGGCCCACGCCGACGCGAAGTTCGTCGAGGACTGCGTGCGTGCGATGGCGGAGGGCGTCACCGACCGCTTCGACCACCTCGCCGACGACGCGGTCGTTTCGATGCGCCAGTCCAACGACGAGTCGATCCACCAGCACAACGCCCACGCCGAACGAGTCGTCGAGATGGGCACGCTACGCGAGGAAGTAAACGGCGACCTCGAGTAGCCGTCTCAGCTACGAGACGACGCATCGGGCGCTCCCGTTCTTCGACTCTACTCGAGGCGGCGATCAGAACGCCAGCGGCGTCGCCTCCTCCCAGCGCGGGCGGAACTCCTCGTGGACGTCGGCGGCGAACTCGGGGTCCTTGAGGTCGATCATGCCGAACGCGTCGCCCGAGGAGAGCGGGTTCGGGACCTGGATGCAGACCTCGACGCCGTCGATGATGTTGAACGTTCCCGTGACGTCCTCGTTCGTCCGAACGGCGAACTCCGGGTGCGATTGCAAGGTTTCCTGGTACCGCCGGCCGACGTTCTCCGAGAGCGAGTCGACCAGATCGCGGCTCAGGAGCACCTCGACGCTCACGCCCCGGTCGAGGGCGTCCTCGAGCTGGGTCAACACCTCCTCGCCGACCGTTCGGATGTCGAGCTGGGGGGAGGGGTCGGCCGCGACCATCACGATCTCCCGGTCGGCGGCGGTCAGTCGCTCGAGCAGCAGGTCGATCGTCTCCTCCGGGCCGACGGCGGCGGTCCAGAACTGCTCTTCGACGGGCTCGGCGGCGTCGAGTTCGTCGGCGAGGTCGTCGACGATCGACTCGTACTGGTCGGCTTTCTCCTCGAGTTCCCGGCGCTTGTCCTCGAGCAGCCGATCCAGGGCGGTCGCGGGCTCGACTGCGACGTACTTCTTCGGCCGGCTCGCCGTCTGGCTTCGGACGAGGTTGTACTGCTCGATGCTGTTGAGCACGTCGTAGATCCGCCCCATCGGAACGTCGCTCGCACGTGACAACTCTTTTGCCGTTGTGGGTCCCGTGCTGAGCAGTGCACGGTAGGCTCGTGCTTCGTACTCTGAGAGCCCGAGGTCCCTGAGACTGGCCATATCGGTAGGAACTCGTTCGAGCGGATATAAACGCTGTGGTAGTTTGATATCCGAATGACGGGATGGGGAGCGCTCGAGCCACCGGCCGATCCGCCTACGGGAGCAGCGTCCGAACCCGCTCGCTCAGCGCGTCGGGCGACGACGCGGGCTCCGAGACGCGGTCACCCCGTTCGACGCGAGCGGTTCCGGACTCGAGGTCGTCGCTCTCCGGGACGACGACTTTCTCGTGGTCGGCTATCCGCAGCGCGGCGCGGTGGAGGTCCGACCCTGGCGAGTCGGCTACCCGGATCGCGAGGCTCCCCTCGAGCAGCCGGGAGGCGACCGAGGCGTACGGGGCGACCTGGACGCCGAAGCGATCGCTCGCGCCGGCGAACGCCTCGAGCGTCTCGCGGGCGACTTCCCGGTACCGCTCGTTTCCCGTGAGAACCGCCAGGTCGAGTGCGGCGTCGGCGAACTCGACGTTTGCGCCGAGGGGACGAAGCGGCCGGTCGAGCAGGCCTGCCCCGGTCCGGGGACCGTCGACGAAAGAGTCGCCCGCCCGCAGCCGGTCGACCGTGGCCTCGGCCGCCGTGACCGCGTCCTCGAGCGCTCCCGTCTCCGGGCCGAGTACGCTCTCGGCGGTCGTCAGCGCGGCGAGCGCGCGCGCCTGGTTCGAAAGCAGGCAGCGCTCGCCGTCGTCGCCGCCGCGCGCCTCGAGTGCGCCCGCACCCGTCGCTTCCCCGCCGTCGCGGTAGTGGACGGTCACGCCGTCCTCGAGTAAGTGCTCGCGGAACGACGACAGCGCCCGCTCTGCGAACCGGCGGGCGCGCTCGTCGTCGGTGTAGGCGTGATACGTCAGGAGCGCGTCGACCGCGAGGGCGTTCGCGCCGGCGAACACGGTCTCGTCGACCGGCGGCTCGGCCGCCGCCTCGCGGTCGCTCGCCTCGAGGGTGTAGCTCTCGGGGTCGCCGGGTGCCTGGCTGCCGGCGAACGCGCCGGTGCCGGTTTCGTCGACCGTCCACAGCGTCGTCGTGAGGTAGTCGACGGTTCGTTCGGCTGGCTCGCGGTACTCCTCGCGGCCCGTGTAGAGGTAGGCGTTCGCGAACGCCCGGAGGAGGGCGGCGTTCTCGTCGAGCAGCTTCTCGCGGTGGAGCCCCGACCAGTCGCGTTCGCTCGCGAACCGGTAGAAACCGCCGTCGTGGGCGTCGAGCACGTTCGCGCTCACGGCGTCGAACGACCGCAGCGCCATCTCCCGGTCGCGCTTGAGCGCGAACTCGAGGGCGCCGGGCAGGGGAAACTTCGGCTCCGTTCCCCAGCCGCCGGCGACCTCGTCGTACTGATCGGTGAGCTGGCCAAGCATGTTCGTTTCCGCTTCCGTCGTAAGGTCGCCGGCGGGCGGTTCGTCCCCGCGGAGCGGCCGCGGAATCCGCCCCGCGTCGGCGCCCTTCTCGTCCCACATTCCCCGAACGCTCTCGAGGACTTGCCGAAGGCCGTCCGGACCGAGGTAGCCCGCACCCGTAAGAATCGATCCGTCCGGGGTGAGAAACACCGTCGAGGGAAAGCCGCCCATGTTGTAGCGGTCTCGCACCCGCGGGTGGCGGTCGACGTCCACCCGGACCGGGACGAAGCCGTCGTTGACGTTCGCCGCCAGCGTGGGGACGGCGTACGTCTCGGCGTCCATCTCGTGGCAGTGATCGCACCACGTCGCCGTCAGCGAGAGCAGGATCGGAGCGTCGGCCTCGGCGGCCGCCGCGAACGCCTCGGGGCCCCACTCGCGCCACTCGACGTGGGTTTCGTCTTCCATACGCGAGGCGTCGGCGCTCGCAGGTGTAAGCGCTTCGTTCGCCGTCCTCGGGACCGCTGGCAGCCACGCGGCCCGCCGCCTGCACGAGAGTAAAGCGTTTTCACCCTCGAGCGGCTACTGACGGGCATGCTCCGGTGGCTCTTCGCGCTGTTGCTCATCCCGTTTCTCGACGCGGTGTTGCTGGCACTCGTCGTCAGTCAGACGGATTTCGGCTGGGTTGCGATGGTGTTGCTCGTCGTCCTGACCGGACTCGTCGGGATGCTGTTGGTTCGTGCGGAGGGCCGGCGGACAATCGGAAAGATGCAGCGCTCGCTCGCGGAGGGGACGCCCCCAACGAACCAACTGCTCGATGGCGCGCTGTTGATCGCAGCCGGCGCGTTCCTTCTCACCCCCGGCCTGGTGACCGACCTCATCGGTTTCCTGCTGGTGATCCCGATCACCCGGATTCCGATTCGGAAGGCGCTCAAGCGATTCGTCGTCGTCCCCTACGCCGACAAAAAGATGGACGGCTTCGTCTCCGGCAACGTCTGGACGTTCGGCTTTCCCGATGCGGAAGGCGGCGACGCCGGCCCGGCCGGCGGCTCGTCGACGACCGGCGACACCTACGACCTGAGCGAGGACGATTATACGGTCAACACCGGCAGCGGGGGGTACTCGATCGACTTCGACGACGAGCGCTCGAGCGGGACTCGAGACGGCCGCGACGACGCGACCGATTCGGGCGCTCGCTAGCGGTTCTCACTGGGGGTGGAGAAAGAAACGTTTAAACCTACCACCGCGCAACTGTGGGATGCAGCGCGGGCCAATAGCTCAATCAGGTTGAGCGCCACTCTGATAAGGTGGAGGCTCTCGGTTCAAATCCGAGTTGGCCCACTTCTCACGGCGAACAAATTCGCGAGCGGCAGGTACTGGATCCGAGTTGGCTAATGGCGAGCAATACCGCGAGGCGCAGGTACTGTCTCGAGTCCCACAGGTCACAGCCACATCGGACAGTGTGGATGGCAGCCGCTACCCCTGGCTGCGGAACAGGTACATCGTGAGCGGGCCGAACACGACGACGAATACCGCAGACATGAGCACCACGACGCCGATTTCGCCCGCGGTGGCGGTTCCGTGCATCAGTCCCCGCATCGCCGTGACGAGGTGACTGAACGGGTTGACGTCGACGAACGACTCGAGCCAGCCCGGCATCGTCTCCGGGTCGACGAACACGTTGCTGACGAACGTCAGCGGGAACAGGATCAGGAAGCTCCCGGCCATGAGTGACTCCGGTGATCGCATGACGAACCCGAGGGCGGTCCAGACCCAGGAGAGACTGAACGAGAACACCAGCAGGAGGGCCACGGCTGCGAGGACGCCGGCCGCTCCGCCGTCCGGGCGGAACCCGAGCAGGAGCCCGAGCGCGATGACGATCGCCGAGGCGATCGAATAGCGAACCGCATCGCCGAGCAGTGCGCCGACGATGACCGCGGGTTGCCAGATCGGCAGCGTCCGGAAGCGGTCGAAGACGCCTTCGTCGATGTCGTCGTTCAGCGTGACGCCGGTGTAGACGGTGATGAACACGACGGTCATGGCGAGGATCCCCGGCAGGAGTTCCTGGAGGTACGCGCTCGTCGACCCGGCGAGCGCGCCGCCGAAGAGGTAGGTGAACAGGAGCAGGAACATGATCGGGAAGACGGTCACGTCGAACAGCTGCTCGGGAACGTGTTTGATCTTCAACAGCGCCCGCCAGCCGAACGTGAGCGACGCGGACAGAGCGCCCGGCCGCGGCGGCCGCGGCTGGTCCGACACCGCCGAACGAAGGGTCTCGACGTCCGGTTCTTCGACCGAACGCTCGGTCGTCATACGGATCCCTCCTCGAGCGCGGCGGTCTCGGAACGGCCGCCGTCGCCGCGAGCGGGGTGGTCGGTGAGCGCGAGGAAGACCTCGTCGAGGCTGGGCTGGCCGAGCGCGAAGTCGGTGATCTCGATTCCCGAACCCGATAGCGCCGAAAACGCGCGGGAGGCTCGATCCACGTCGGTAATTCGGGCCGACAGCGCCGTCGGATCGGACTCGAACTGAACCGGTTCGTCGAGGATCTCGGTCAGCACTCGCTCGGCCTCTCCCCGCTGGTCGGGATCTCGCACCCGGACGTTCAGGACGCCCGAGCCGATCGAAGATTTGAGCTCGCCGGGCGTCCCCTCGGCGATGATCTCGCCGTCGTCGATGACGGCGATCCGATCGGCCAGCCGGTCGGCCTCGTCCAGGTACTGCGTGGTAAGGAGGACCGTCGTCCCGTTGTCGACCAGGGCCCGAATGATGTCCCAGACCTGCGTCCGGTTTCGCGGATCGAGGCCGGTCGTCGGCTCGTCGAGGAACAGGAGGTCGGGAGTGACGACGATGCTCGCCGCGATGTCGAGCCGTCGTCGCATGCCGCCGGAGTACGTCTTCACCTGACGCGGCGCCGCCTCGGTCAGGCCGAAGGCCTCGAGCAGCTCCGCCGCCCGCGCTTTCGCCTGCGCTCGCGGGTAGCCGAGCAGTCGGGCCAGCAGGACGAGGTTCTCCCGGCCGGTGAGGTCCTCGTCCACCGACGCGAACTGTCCGGTCATGCTCACCCGGCTGCGGACTCCGTCGGGATCGTCCACCACGTCGTGCCCGAGCACGCGCGCCGTTCCCGCGTCGGGACGCAGCAGCGTCGCCAACATGCGAATCGCCGTGGTTTTCCCGGCACCGTTGGGGCCGAGGAGGCCGTAGATTCCGCCCGCAGGAACCGCCAGATCGACCCCGTCGACGGCCTTCGTGTCCCCGAAGTGTTTTACGAGCCCCTCCGTTTCGATCGCGAACGTCGGGTCGTCTCCGTTCCTGCGGTCGAGATCGCCGGCTGCGGACGGGCGCCGTCCGCGTTTCGCATCCCTCGAGCCCACCTCAGCGGAGGCGGGCGCGGCAGTACGATCCGAGGTTTCGTCCGCCACAGCGTTCCCCGTCCGTCCCCCGCCGAGGTCACGAATTACGGGCGGGTGCTCGCGAGGAGATACGCTGCGGTCGTCTCGGTCTGTGTGCGGGTCGCTCATAAGAACTGTCCTCGATACTCGTAGGTCGCTCGAGCGTATGAACCTGCGCCATGTGCGGAGCGAAAGTAGTCTTGAGCGGCGCTGAAACCGCCGAATCCGGCGAGTGGGTGACGCGTCGCCTCACTTCCGGTCACCTTCGGTCGGGTTCCAGAGGTCGTCGTGGTAGCCGTCGGGGAGCGCCTGGAACGCGATCGAGCCGCGTTCGAGGGGCGTTCGAACGCGACCGGCGTCACTCCTCGGTCTCGTAGGGTTCGCCGACTGACGAGGGCATTCGGGTCTTCCCCCACGCCGTGAGCACAACGATCACGGCGACGTAGGGCAGGAGGTTGACGAGTCTGGAGGAGACCCGAATGCCGACCGTCTGGAACTGGTGCCGTTTCGGAACTGGACACGAACTTTGCTGCGCTCTCTCTGAGATAATTTGGGTCATTTCCGAAGGTAACTGGTCGCATCGCACAGCGCACGAGCGGCGGGAAAAGAGCGAATCGGTTCGCCAGCGGTTGGGTTTCACCCCTGCTCAACCGACGTTTTCGACCTTGATGACGTCACGCCCGGGCTACTCCGACCCCCCACCGGTCAGCTTTCGAAGAACGACGTACAGGACCACGAACATCACGACGAACACGACGAGGCCCTGGACGACGGTGGTCACCGGACTCGAGCCGGACTCCTCTGTCACCCCGTCGTCGCCGACGGTCGGCTCATCGGTGTCGTCCGACGCGCCGCGTGTCTCGACCGCACCGGACTCTTTGACGGCCTCGAGAATCGGCTCCCGAAAGGAGGTCTCCAGGCCGAGACGGACGGCTTCGTTGACGAGTTGTTCCTGCAGTTCCCACTCCTGGTCGGCAGCTGCGGACGTGTCGTGATCGGCATCGACGGACATGGCTCCCGCTTCATCACGGATACAAATAGGTCTATCCGCTGCGGTATCGCTCCGCGACGGCGAACGACCTTTCGTTGGCCCCGACGAACGAGGGGTATGACTGAGGCGGCCACCCCCGCGAAACCGTACCGGCTCACGGAGATGACCTGGCGGGACGTCGAACGTGCGCTCGAGGAGACGTCGACGCTGCTCGTCCCGGTGGGGAGCACCGAACAGCACGGCCACCACCTTCCCCTCGGGGTCGACGGCTTCATGCCCGAGGCGATCGGCGAGCGCGTCGCCCGAGAGTGTCCCGCACTGCTCGCGCCGCCGGTCTGGTACGGCGTTAGCCCCCACCACACGTTCAAACCGGGAACGTTCACCGTCTCGACGGAGACGTTTCAGCGCTACGTGATCGACATCTGCGCTTCGGCGGGCGAGTGGGGGATCGAGCACGTAATTCTGCTCAACGGCCACTACCTCGCACAGGATCCGGAACTCGAGATCGTCGTTCGCGAACTCCGGTCGTCACACGGAATCGACGCCTTTCACGCGCCGCTGGTGAACCTTTTCGCCGAGGTTGCCGCCGAGATCCGCACCGGCGAGATCTCGTTTCACGCATCGGAGTTCGAGACGAGCATCATGCTCGAGCTGTTCCCGGAACTGGTCCGGATGGACAGCGCAGAGCGGGTCGACCCCCCGGACGAATCACTGCCACTGACCGACTACGACGCGCTGGGCGAGAACGAGGTGGGCTGGGCGCTCACCGCCGCGGAGATGGCCGAACTCACTCACACCGGGAACATCGGCGACCCGACGGTTGCCACCGCCGAGAAGGGCGCGGCCCTCGTCGAAGCGGCGGTTTCGAGTCTCGTCTCGCTCGTCGAGGCGCTCGAGGACGAGTGAGCGACTCGAGGGAGCCAACGCCGCACCTGTGACGATCGGTTCCGGCCGGTGAGCGGGGGAGATCAGGTATCGTCGTCCTTGGCGTCGGCGTCTTCGAGGTCGCCGGTGAGACAGTCGAGTCGGTCTCGATTGCGGCGACGGCGACGTTTCGTCTCTCCCCGAAGCGGCCGTGCGTCGGCTATCTCGTCGTCCTCGAGGGTCAGGAGGAACACGCCCGTCTCTTCGAACACCGGATACTCGGAGAGCGGGACGACGAGTTGCTCGACGGGATCGCCCCCTTCCTCGAGGATGAGAACGACGTGCTCCCCGTCGACGATGCGGTCGACGGCCGCGATGTACGCGTCGTCGTCCCGCACCAGGGCCTCGGTCGCGGCGGGCGGAGTCCCGTGGGCGTTCCGTTTGCAGCGACCCGGTGGTGTGTGGTCGGAGCCTGCAGCACTGGTGGCGGCGAGTCCGCCGAAACCGAGCGCACAGAGCGTTCGTACGGCTGCTCGTCGGCTGACAGTTGGTCCTGCCATACGCCGGCTGGCCGCCCCATCCGATATAAACTCTCGACGGGAGTGGTCCCACGTTAGTAGGCCGTTCCGTTCTGACCGTTCGAGTACTACCCCTCACTGCCGTCCGCTGCCGGACGGTCGGCCCCGGGGGCGCACGTGGGAAAACCGACGGGGCCGCTTCGTACCACTCTCCGAGCGCGGCCGTCTTGCCGGTTCCCGGAGTGTGGTGTGGCCACCGGCCGTAATCCGCCTGTGACACCATCTCAGCTTCCCGAACCCGGTTTCGGTACGTCCGGCCACGAGGGCGATTCCTGCACCGAGAACGTCGTTGCGGCCCTCGAGGCGGGCTACCGACACGTCGACACCGCCCAGATGTACGACAACGAGGCGGCCGTCGGCGAGGCGCTCGAGCGAGCGGACGTGCCGCGTGAGGAGGTCTTCCTCGCGACGAAAGTCCACCCGTCGAACCTCGCCCCCGAGGACGTCCTCGAGAGCACCGAGGCGAGCCTCGACCGCCTCGGCGTCGACGCCGCCGACCTGCTGTACGTCCACTGGCCGACGGGTGCCTACGACGCCGCGGAGACGCTGCCGGCGTTCGACGAGGCCCGCGAGCGCGGGCTGACACGCCACGTCGGTGTGAGCAACTTCACGACCGACCTCCTCGAGGAGGCGGCCGAGATCCTCGAGTCGCCGGTTCTCGCCCATCAGGTCGAGAGCCACCCGTGGTTCCCACAGGACGAGCTGGTTTCGTACGCCCGCGAGCGCGCCATCACGACCGTCGCCTACTGTCCGCTCGCCCAGGGCGACGTCGTCGACAGCGACGAACTCGAGGCCGTCGCCGAGGGGTACGACGCGACGCCGGCCCAGGTGACGATGGCGTGGTTCGCCGGGCGGGAGGGGGTCGTCGCCATTCCGAAGGGATCGGACGACCACGTCGCGGAGAACCTCGCGGGCCACGACCTCGACCTCGACGACGAGGATCGCGCCCGGATCGACGACCTCGCCGCCGGCCGACGGCTGGTCGACCCCGACGAGGCCGCCTGGAACCGATAACCCGGCCGGTTTGGCGCGTTCCAGACGCTTTATACGCCTCTCTGTGAAGGGTGTGATATGGCAACGGAGCGCAGCGCAGACCCGGCCGGCGACGCCCGCGCGACCTACGACTACGCGAGCGACGACGTCGACCGGCCGGCGCTCGTCGAGGATCTCAACCGCCTCGTCGACGGCGATGTCCGCTTCGATTCGTACTCGAGACAGCTGTACGCGACCGACGCGAGCCCCTACGAGGTGACGCCGGTCGGCGTCGTGTTCCCGGAATCGACGGCCGACGTCGTCGGCGTGATGGAGTACTGCGCCGAGCGCGAGATACCGGTTCTCCCCCGCGGCGGGGGGACGAGCCTCGCCGGGCAGACCGTCAATCGGGCGGTCGTCCTCGATTTCACGAAGGAGATGCGCGCGATCCGGGAGGTCGATCCCGAGGGCCGAACGGCGACCGTCGAACCGGGCGTCGTCCTCGGCGAGTTGAACGAGACACTCGAGCCCCACGGATTGAAGTTCGCGCCCGATCCCGCGTGGGGCGACAAGAGCGCGATCGGCGGCGCGATCGGCAACAACTCGACGGGCGCCCACTCCCTGCAGTACGGCAAGACCGACGCCTACCTCGAGGCCTGCGAGGTCGTCCTCGCCGACGGCACAGTCACCCGGTTCGGCGAGGTGACCGTCGAGGAAATCGGCGAGCGAGCGGATCCGTCGGGCGATCTCGAGGCCCGCATTTACGCCGAGTTCGACCGGATCCTCTCCGAGGAGGCCAACGCGATCGACGTGGCGTACCCCGACCTCAAGCGCAACGTCTCCGGGTACAACCTCGACAGGCTCGTCGCCGAATCCCGCGGCGAACCGCTACCCGGTGGCGAAGAGACGGGCGAACCGGGATCGGTCAACCTCGCCCGCGCGCTCGCTGGCAGCGAGGGCACCCTCGCAATCGTCACCGAGGCGACCGTCTCGCTCGAGGCGATTCCCGAGACGAAGGCGGTCTCGCTGCTCTGTTACCGGGATCTCCACGACGCGATGGCCGACGTCGCGCCGATCCTCGAGCACGACCCCGCGGCCGTCGAGGTGCTCGACGACGTGTTGATCGACCTCGCGCGGGGGACCGCCGAGTTCGCGCCCGTCACGGAGATACTCCCCGAAGGGACCAACGCGGTCCTTCTGGTCGAGTTCTACGCTTCGGATACCGACGAGGGCCGCGAACGGGTCGCCGGACTGCTCGCCGACCGCGCACCGTCCGTCGAGCCGACCGGGGAGCCGGCCGCGGACGCGCCGCGGATCGACGCGGAGGCGACCGCCATCGAGGGCCTCGAGGCCTACGACGCCGACGAGCGCGCCCAGCTCTGGAAGCTCCGGAAGTCGGGACTGCCGATCCTGCTCTCGCGGACGACCGACGAGAAGCACATCTCCTTCATCGAGGACACCGCGATCCCGCCCGAGCGGCTGCCCGAGTTCGTCGAGGAGTTCGAGTCGATCCTCGAGTCCCACGACACGTACGCCACCTTCTACGCCCACGCCGGACCCGGCGTTCTCCACGTCCGACCGCTCGTGAACACCAAGACGGTGACGGGGATCGAACAGCTGTACGGCATCGCCGACGACGTCACCGACCTCGTGGTCGAACTCGGCGGGTCGGTGTCGGGCGAACACGGCGACGGCCGCGCGCGCTCGCAGTGGAACCACAAGCTGTACGGCGACCGGGTCTGGAAGACGTTTCGATCCCTCAAGTCGGCGTTCGACCCCGACTGGCTGCTCAATCCGGGGCAGGTCTGTGGCTACGACGACGCGGACGAACGGCCCGAAGACGCACCGTCGCGAGCCGAGGTCGTCGACCTCACCGAGAACCTGCGGTTCGATCCCGAGTACGCCTTCGAACCGGGCTTCGAACCCGCCCTCGAGTGGGAGAACGACAACGGGTTTCGGGGGATGGCCGAGCTCTGTCACGGCTGTGGCGGCTGTCGGGGCGGCCAGTCGACCACCGGTGGCGTGATGTGCCCGACCTACCGCGCCAGCGGCGAGGAGATCACGAGCACCCGCGGGCGGGCCAACGCGCTCCGGGAGGCGATGAGCGGCGGTCTCGAGCCGGGCGAGGCCTTTTCCGACGAGTTCGTCGAGGAGGTGATGGCCCTCTGTATCGGCTGTAAGGGCTGTGCGATCGACTGTCCCAGCGAGGTCGACATGGCCAAACTCAAAGCCGAGGTGACCCACGAGTACCACCGGCGAAACGGCGCCGGCTTCAGAGACCGACTGTTCGCCCGCGTAGACGACCTCTCGCGGTGGGGGAGCACGCTCGCGCCCCTCTCGAACCTCGCGCCGAAGGTTCCGGGCGCGCGCCAGGTCCTCGAGGCCACCGTGGGAATCGCCGCCGACCGGCCGCTGCCGACGTTTCACGCCCACACGTTCCGCGACTGGTTCGACCGCCGCGGCGGCGCCGCGGTCTCCGAGTCCGGGGCGACGAGACGCGCGATCCTCTACCCCGACACCTACACCAACTACAGCCATCCCGAGGCCGGGAAAGCCGCCGTTCGGGTGCTCGAGGCCGCGGGCGTCCACGTCGACGTCCCCCGCGACCTCGGCGACACCGGCCGACCGGCGTTCTCGAAGGGGTTTCTCGACCGGGCGCGCGAGACGGCCAAAGACAACGTCGCGGGTCTCGAGCCGGCGATCAACGAGGGCTGGGACGTCGTCGTGATCGAACCCTCCGACGCGGTGATGTTCCAGTCGGATTACCTGGATCTGCTCGGCGAGAACGCCGCGACGCTCGCGGCGAACAGCTACGGAATCTGCGAGTACCTCGACACCTTCGGGCTGGACGAGGGGATCGCCTTCGATCCCGACGCGGTCGACGAGGCGCTCACCTACCACGGCCACTGCCACCAGAAGGCCGTCGCGAAAGACCACCACGCCGTCGGCGTCCTCCGGCGGGCGGGGTACGCCGTCGACCCGCTCGACTCGGGCTGTTGCGGGATGGCCGGCTCGTTCGGCTACGAGGCCGAACACGCCTCGATGAGCGACGCGATCGCGACCATCCTCTTCGAGCAGGTCGAGGCGAGCGACGGCGACCGGGTCGTCGCCCCCGGCGCCTCCTGTCGCACGCAACTCGAGGGCTACCACGGCACGGAAGCGCCCGAGACGCCGATCGAGCGGCTGGCGGCGACGCTGCCGGCGGGCGACGGGGAGTCGGGCCGAACCCGCGAATCGAAGTATTAAAGGCCGAATCGTGGGGAGTATCGTACAGGAATGATCGAGGTACCTCTCCAGACGATCGACAACATTCTACTCGAGATGCACCTGGGGCACATCCTGCTCGGCGGACTCGTGCTCGCGGTCCTGGGATCGCTGCCGCTGAAGTCGATGAAGATCCTCGGCCTCAACGTCATACTGTTCGGAACGATCTTCCTGCTGGCGCCGGTGTCGATGACCGGCGACAACATCATGTATCGACTGATCGGCGTCGGACTGATCGTCATCGGTCCGATGCTGTACGTTCTCGGCCGGTAACCGAGCGAGCGTTCGATCTCCCTGTCTGTTTCTCACGCGGCGGTTTCGTCACTGCGTTCCTTCGCCGTCCGTTACTCGCCGCCGACGATCTCGTCGTAGCGCGCGCCGGTCTGTTTCAGCGTCTCCGTCGAGTAGAGCCGCTCGTGTGCAACGGGCAGGTAGTCGGCGGCCAGTTCGTCGATCTTTTCGTCGACTGTCTCCGGGTCGCGCCCGTGGATCATCGTAAAGAGGTTGTACGGCCACTCCTGGTCGGGTCGGCGCGGTCGGTGATAGCAGAGGGTGACGTACGGCAGCGAGCCCGCCCGCTCGCCCCACTCGTCGAGGCGGTCGTCGGGAACGTCCCAGACGACCATACAGTTGGCGTCGAAGCCGGTCACGACGTGGTTGACGATACAGCCGATGCGCTTGATGCAGCCGTCGCCCTGCAGTCGGGAGATCGCCTCGAGCACCTCGCTCGCGTCTGCACCGAGGCCCTCCGCGAGGTCGCGGTAGGGTGTCTTCGTGAGCGGAAACCCGTCCTGGATCTCGAGCAGTAGTTCGGCGTCGAATTCGGAGAGGTCGCCCGCGGCGTCCTCGCTGATGCGGGTGGCGGAGGCGTCGGTGTCGGCCTCGAGGGATTCTCTCGCAAATCGGTCGGCGTTGACGACCGGAAACTCGAGGTCGATGTAGTAATCCGTGAGCATCGGCAGGACGAGGACGTCACAGCCGGTCTGGTCCTCGATCTCCTCGAGAATTCGGTCGCGCGTATCGCGCGAACCGGCGGTGACGACGAACCACATGTTCCACTCGTGGTCGCGCCGGTAGTTGTGATTGACCTGCCGGTAGCCGTTGATCACCTCGGCGATCTCCTCGAACCGGTCATCGGGGGCCTGGACGGCGGCCAGCGTCGAGGAGCCGATCACCGGCGGGTTGAGGACGGCGCCGAAGCGCCGGAAGACGCCGTTCTCGCGTAACGTCATGACGCGATCGAACGCCTCGTCCTCGCTGACTCCCAGCTCGTCACCCACGGTTCGGAACGGGCGTTCTTCGATCGGGAAGCCGCTCTGGTAGCCGTCGATGATCGCGGCGTCGATATCGTCGATCCCCTCGCGCCAGTCGCCCGACAGGCTGCTCATTGGGGGGCAGTAGGGAGAGGCGGAAGGAATCGCTTTCGGGTCCGTCGCGGACGGTTGTCGACGACGTCTCGAGTCGCCAGCGCCGCCGGAAACGGGACGCTTTTGCGCCCGCCGACCCAACCCCCGCTCATGGCGCAGGCAACCCAGGAGTTCGGCGAGTGGCCGCTGAAACGCCTGATGACGGAGGTCGTCGGCTCGGGACACAAGTCCGCCGACGACATGACCCGCGAGCAGGCCCGCGAAGCGTTCCAACGCATTCTGGCGGGGGAACCGGATCACACCACGCTGGGGGCGTTCTGGCTCGCGAACCGCTGGAAGCGCAACAACGCCGAGGAGCTGGCGGCGTACGCCGACGTGATGCGCGAGGAGTCGGTGATCACCGCGGAACCCGACTGCGACCCCGTCGACTGCGGGGCGAACTACGACGGCAAGCACACCACGGCGGTCCTCGGCGTCGGCGCAGGACTGGTCGCCGCCGCCGCCGGCACGCCGGTCGTCACCCACTCCGGCGACCGGGTCCCCACCCAGAAGGCGTGTGCGTACAAGCACGTCTTAGACGAACTCGGCGTCCGGACCGACCTCGAGCCCGACGAATCGGCCGACATGGTCGACGAGACCGGATTCGGGTTCTACTACCAGCCCAATTTCAACCCCGGCATCCACGCGCTGTGGGACCGGCGCGACCAGATGGGGGTCCGGACGTTCGTCAACACCATCGAGACGGTGGCGAACCCGGCGAACGCCGACGTTCACCTCGGCTCCTTCTACCACCTCGCGTTCGCGAAGAAGGTGAGCGACCTCGTCGCCGAGAGCGAGCAGTTGCCGTTCTCGCGGGTCGTCATGTTCCAGGGGATGGAGGGGTACGACGACATCCGGCCGGGCTATACGAAGGTCGCCGAGTGGTCCCCCGAGTCCTTCGAGGACTACGAGATCGAAACCGCCGAGTTCGGCATGGATCTCGAGAGCGAGGACCTCGCAGTCGACGACCTCGAGGCCGATTCGGCGGCGATCACCGAGGCCGTCCTCGCGGACGAGCGCGAGGACGGCTTCGCCGACGCCATCGCGCTCAACGGCGCGTTCCGGATGTACGTCAACCGCGATGTCGACAGCCTGGAGGCGGGTCTCGAGCGCGCTCGCGAGGTCATTACCGACGGGAGCGCCGAAGCGGTGCTCGAGGAACTCCGAGCGTTCTGAGGCCGTTTTTTCGTTACTCCTCGCGGACCAACGCGACGCTCGCCAGTTTGGCGCCCGCCGTCACGGTCGCCTCCTGGGTGAGCGCGTAGAGGATCCCCTCGCGGTCCGTCTCGGCTTCGTGGAGCGGTTCGTACGTCGTCGGGTGGTAGACGGTGCCGACGTGGAGTCCTTCGGGGACGAACTGCCCCATCTCGAGGTCGGGGTTCGCCCGGAACAGCCCCGACTCTCTCGCCGTGACCTTCCCGAGGTGGTTGCGCGCGAGCGTCTGTTCGCGCGTCGTCACCTCGCCGGGGAGCATCTCGAGGTGGCGAAGCACGTCGAGCAGGCCGTCGACGCCCTCCTCGACGACGTCCTCGACGATCTGCTTGTTGTAGGCGAGTTCGGGCGTGATCGACGGAATCCCCTCCGTTGCGGCGGCCACCCGAAGCTTGCCGTCGAAGCTGCGCCTGTGCCACTCCTCGGGGGCGTCGTCGTTGGCCTCCTCCGAGAGCAGCAGGTCGGTGCCGAACGCCTCGGCGAGGCCCCGCGAGTCGGCGTCGCCCTCGAGGAAGACGACGTGGGGCCACATGTCGGGGCTGCCGGTGTGGAGGTCGACCAGCGCGTCGGCGCCCTCGACGTACTCCCAGAGCGCGGCAGCCATCCGCTCGTGGAGACTCCCGCCGTCGTCGCCGGGCCAGACGCGGTTCATGTTCGGGTTGACGCTGTCGATGATCTCCGGGGTGGTGTAGGAGACGTGATCGAAGGTGAGCGGATCCGCGACGGGGACGGCGATCACGGTGCCGGAAAGCGACTCGAGCGGGAGCCGGTCGTGAAAGCGCCGGAGCACTTCGGTGCCGTTTACCTCGCGGCCGTGCTGGGCGGCCTGGACGTACAGCGCCGGGCCGTCCTCGCCCCCGTCGTAGGTGTGAACCGTCGTCGAGATCGAGACGCCCGAGGGCAGCCGGGCGAGCTCGAGGTCCTCTGCGGTGTGCGTTCCCGATGGTGACATTGTCGTCTCTGGGGTTCGACAGGCCCGCTAATGAAACCCCGGCAGGCGGCAGCTCGTCACCGGATCGACCGTCGCGCCCGCCGGCGACGGGAGAGACCACCATCGTTTTCACGTCCCTCCTCGTCGGCCACCCTATGGGTAATCCGACTGCCACCCTGCACACCAGCGAGGGCGACATCGAGGTCGAACTGTTCGAAGAGCGCGCGCCGCGGACGGTCGGCAACTTCATCGGGCTCGCGACGGGCGAGCGCGAGTGGACCGATCCCGAGTCCGGCGACCGCATCACCGACGAGCCGCTGTACGACGACGTGCTCTTCCACCGCGTCATCGAGGGCTTCATGATCCAGGGCGGGGACCCGACCGGAACCGGCCGCGGCGGCCCCGGCTACCAGTTCGACGACGAGTTCCACGACGAACTCACCCACGACAGTGAGGGCATCCTTTCGATGGCCAACTCCGGGCCGAACACGAACGGCTCGCAGTTCTTCATCACCCTCGACGCGACGCCCCACCTCGACGGTCGCCACTCGGTCTTCGGCGAAGTGGTCGACGGGATGGACGTCGTCCGCGAGATCGGCTCCGTCGAGACCGGGCCGAACGACCGCCCGACGGAGGACGTCGTCCTCGAGTCGGTCACCGTCCACCGGGACGAGTAACGCCGCTGGCCCGCTCTTTCGCGGCCGATCGCGATAGAAATCTTCATAGGGTGGTATCGTAAACAGTACCATCACCTGACACGAGTCAGGGGCGGAGGGAACGCGAGAGCCGATGGGGGTCGGCTACGCGCGGATTCGCTTCGTCTACGGGGACGAGAGTCTGGGTAGGCAACCACACGCCGACCGCACACGCAGGTCGGTCGGAGGCAACGACTCTTCGCGGTCGTCGTTTCGAACGGCGACCGGCGCTCGGCGGCGAACTGCCGGACGGCAGTCGACGAGACACACCACCATCGAATCCGAAACGGCGTCGCCGCCGTTCACCTCGTCTCGAGGACCGTAACGTGAAAGAGCGGTCGAGACCGATAGTCGAACGATGAGTGACGGCATTCAGCGGCCGAGCGACGTCGGCTCGAGCGGTAGCGACGCGCCGCCGGTCGAGGAGAAACCGTACAAGATCATCTTCGAGGCGAACAAGTGCTTCGGCGCTGGCAAGTGCGCGGAGGTCGCCGACAACTGGGAGATGGATCTCGGGACCGGCCTCGCGCGTGCGAACTCCTACTTCATCGGCGAGGACGAACTCGAGGAGAACGTCCGCGCGGCGGAGGTCTGCCCGGCGAAGAAAGATCAGGGCTGTATTCACGTCGTCGACCGCCGAACCGACGAGGAGATCGCACCGAACCCACACGGCGACGGGACGTTGAGCGTCGACTGGTAGCCGAGCGACACCGAAACGCACAACCCCACGGGGTGGCTACCCTCGAGTGCATTCTGTGCGAGGGTAGCCAAGCAGGCCAACGGCGGTGGGCTTAAGACCCGCTCCCGTAGGGGTCCGAGGGTTCAAATCCCTTCCCTCGCATGCTACCGCGAACACACGTGAGCGGTAGCTGCGAGACGGAGGGATGTGAATGAGGCCGAGGTTCTGCGAGCGTAGCGAGCAGATTCTCGGACGCGGTTCAAATCCCTTCCCTCGCCCCGTACTCTCACGCAGTACCGTAGACCTCGAGTGTGCAGGTCCACTCGTTATCGACCTGGGCCTCCTCTCTCGAGTGAGATGGACGATTCGAGTCGCACCCCGTCGCGAATCGGCGAGAACCGACTGGCCGCGGCCGTCGCGGTCGGTTCGCTGGCGGTGGTGATCGCCCTCGCCGTGCTCTACTGGACGAGCGTCCTCGAGGTCGTCGTTCCTCCCGGAGGGCCGGCGGCGGACTCGCTTCCGCTCTACGGCCTGTTCGCCGTCGCCCTGATCGGCCTCGTCATCTGGGGCTGGAGTCGCCTGCTCTCGTTTTTCGAGTGAATCCGCCGCGAAACCGGGCTGCGACCGATCAGAACGGGTACTCCCGGGGCTCGCGCTGGACCGAGATCCACTTCGTCGTCGTGAGTTCCTCGAGGATCTCCTCGGCGTTGTACCGACCGAGGCCGGACTGTTTCGTTCCACCGAAGGCGACGTGGGGCTCGTCGTTGAGCGGCTGGTCGTTGATGTGGACCATCCCCGTTTCGATGCCGTCGGCGATCCGACGGGCCTGTTCGAGGTCTTCCGAGTGCACGGAGCCGGAGAGGCCGTGGATCGTGTCGTTCGCCAGTTCGATCGCCTCCTCGTCGCTCGAGTAGGGGATCACCGGTGCGACGGGACCGAAGTGCTCGTTGCAAGCGGCGGCCATCTCGTTGTCCACGCCCGAGAGCACCGTCGGTTCGATCACGAGACCGTCGTGGTCGCCGCCGGTCTCGAGGGTCGCACCCGCGTCGACGGTCTCCTCGACGTACTCGAGGATCTGATCGCGCTGGGCCTCGTCGATGATCGGACCGATGACCGTCTCCTCGTCGGTCGGATCGCCCGCCGGGAGCGACTCGGCGCGGTCGGCGAGCGTACTCACGTAGCCGTCGTACAGCGACTCGTGAACGAGGTGGCGGTTGATCGAGATGCAGGCCTGCCCGGAGTGCAGAAACGAGCCGAAGACGCCGCCGTCGACGGCGCGCTCTACGTCGGCGTTTTCGGTAACGACGTGGACGTTGTTGCCGCCGAGTTCGAGCGCCGGCAGCGCGCAGTTCCCAGCGGCCTGCTTCGCGACCTGCTGGCCGATCTCCGTCGAGCCCGTAAACGCCAGCACGCGCGGGGTTTCGTGGCCCGCGACGGCGTCGCCGACGTCGGAGCCGTTGCCGGTGACGACGTTGAGGACGCCGTCGGGGAGCCCCGCCTCCTCGAAGATCTTTGCGAGCAGGAGTCCCCCGGTTATCGGCGTGTTCGATGCGGGTTTGAGGACGACGGCGTTACCGGCGGCGATCGCGGGGGCGACGGCACGCATCGAGAGGTGAAACGGGAAGTTCCACGGCGAGATGACGCCCACGACGCCGACCGGAACCCGCTCGACGACGTTCTCTTTCCCGGGAACGATCGAGTCGTCGTGCTCGCCGGCCATCCGGAACGGGTAGCTCGCCGCCTGCTGCATCATCCCTTTCGCGGTCTGGAGTTCGGCGACGCCCTTGACGCGCGTGCTTCCGGACTCGAGGGCGAGCAACTCGAGGACCTCCTCCCAGTGCTCGCCGAGGGACTCGAGCGCCGAGTTGACGATACTGGCCCGCCGCTGGGGTGGCTGGGTCGCCCACTCGGACTGTGCCTCGGCGGCGCTCTCGTAGGCCGCGTCGACGTCGTCTGCCGTCCCCGCGGGCACGGTCGCGATCTCCTCGCGCGTGTAGGGATTCTCGACGCCGATCGTCTCCCGCTCGCCGGCGTCGATCCACGCTCCGTCGAGAAAGAGCGCGTTCCAGCCCGATTCCGGCGTCAGTGGTAGCTGGTCGGTCATGCGGGCGTGCTACTATCCCGAGTTGAAAAATGGGAACACCCGCAGGTGCAACCTCGCTCGGGCGGGAACCGTCGGGGTTTTTCTCGACGGCTTCGAACCGAAAGACCGTGACCGCCGAAATACGGATCCGTCCCGCAACGTCCGGGGACGCCCTCGACATCGCCGCCCTCTACCGCGGTGCCTACGAGAGCGCCGCCGCGCTCGGCTTTCCCTCGCGGATGACCGAAATCGACGCGGAAACGGTCGGAGAGTGGCTCGCGAACGACTCGACGACGCTCGTCGCCCTCGACGACGAGCGGCTGATCGGGACGGTTCGCCTGCTTTACGAGCGCGATGAGCCGTACCTCGAGCGGCTGGCGGTCGACCCCGACAGGCAGGGATCGGGCGTCGGCAGGCGGTTGATGGATCGAATCGAAGCGGTCGCCCGCGAGAAGGAGTACGACTGTATTCAGCTCACGACGTTCGACGACCACCCGTTCCTGCTCGAGTGGTACGAACAGCGGGGGTACGAGCGGACGAAACGCCACGAGCGGCCGGAACGGCCGTACGATTTCGTCTCGATGGAGAAACCGCTGTAACTCCGCTCTCGAGTCGGCTTAGGGCTCGCCCGTGTACAGCGAAACGTCGAGCGACGGCGCCGAGTGGGTGAGCGATCCCATCGAGATGACGTCGACGCCCGTCGCCGCGTACTCCGGAACCGCCTCGAGCCCGATCCCCCCACTCGCTTCCGTTAACACGTCCTCGTGGCCCGCTTCCTCGAGCGCCGCCACGGCTTCCCGAACCGCCGCGGGCGCCATGTTGTCGAGCATGACGATATCGGCCCCCGCCGCTGCGGCCTGCGGCGCGTCCGCGACGGACTCCACCTCGACTTCGATCTTCGTCGCGAAGGAAACCCGCTCGCGGAAGTGCGAGATCGCCCCCTCGAGACCCATCTCGGCGACGTGGTTGTCCTTCACCATCACCATGTGTGAGAGATCGAGCCGGTGGGTGTCGCCGCCGCCCGCGACGACGGCGCGTTTCTCTATGCCCCGCAGGCCGGGCGTGGTCTTTCGCGTTGCTGCGATCCGCACCTCGTCGCGCTCCGCGCGGGCGGCCGCGACGGCCTCGGCGGTACTCGTTGCGACCCCCGAGGCGTGGCCGACGAGATTGACGGCGACGCGTTCCCCGCGCAGAAGGGTGCGTGCGGGCCCCTCGAGGACGAGTAGTTCGTCGCCGGGGTCGACGCGGGTGCCGCCGTCGACCGCCTCGAGTACGTCGGCTCCGAGGTAGTCGAAGACGGCTGTTGCGGCCTCGAGACCCGCCGCGGTTCCTGTCTCCTTTGCGACGAGGCGGCCGGTCGTCTCGCCGGGCACCTGGTTCGTCACGTCGTGGTGACCGACGTCCTCGGACAGCCAGCGCTCGATCTGGGTGGTCGTGAGCATCAGTCGTCGGCCCTCGGCTCTGCCTCGGTTGGGGTGCGGTCCTCCGCGACGACGTAGTGACAGCCCCTCGAGTCGGGGTTCTCGCTCGCCGCGCGAGCGATCAGCAGCGCCGTCACGCAGGCGTTTCGGAGCTCGTAGAGGCTACGGGACGTGCGAGTCCGGGTGTAGGCGTCGACCTCGCCTTTGAGCCGCCGGAGGACGGCCCCGGCGCGGGCGACGTCGTCGGGGTCGCGCCGGAGTCCGAGGTACTCGTCCATGGTCCGTCGAAGCCGGACGAACTTCTCCGCGGCGAAGCGCGCGGGCAGGTCCGGATCGCTGTTCAGCAGGCCGGGCGTCTCGACGGGGTCCGGTTCGCCGGCGCTCGCGGCGTCCTCGCCCGCCCGGAGCCCCCAGACGAGTCCCTCGAGCAAGCTCGTACTCGCCAACCGGTTCGCGCCGTGGACCCCCGTTCGAGAGCACTCGCCGACGGCGTACAGCCGGTCCAGGCTCGTCCGCCCCCGGTCGTCGACGGCGACGCCGCCACAGAGGAAGTGTTCACAGGGTGCGACCGGAATTTCGTCGCCCTCGAGCCCACGGTCGCGACATTTCTCGGCGAGCGCGGGGAACTCGTCTTCGAACGCGATCGGGCGCACGTCGAGGACGACCTCGCCGGTGGCCTCGCGTTCGTCGCTTACGGCGCGGGCGACGACGTCCCGCGGTGCGAGTTCGGCGTCCGCGTGGTAGTTGGGCATGAACCGCTCGCCGCGGGCGTTTCGAAGCAACGCGCCCTCACCGCGCAGCGCCTCCGAGAGCAAGAACGTCTCGTCCCGCGCCGGGGATTTGTCACCCCGGGCGTCGCTCCCTGCGTAGGCCGTCGGGTGAAACTGCACGTACTCGAGGTCGGCCACGTCCGCGCCGGCCAGCGCAGCCATCGCGATGCCGTCGCCGGTCGCGCCCTCGGGGTTCGTCGAGCGGCTGTAGAGCCCGCCGATGCCGCCGGTCGCGAGCACCGTCGCGCCCGCGTAGATCGGGTGGCCGCCGGCGGTCTCGTCAGTGAGAACGCCGTGGACGCGCCCCTCGTGAGTGAGTAGCTCGAGTGCGGCCGTGTCCTCACGGATTTCGACGCGCTCGTGGGCGTCGAGATGGCTGAGGAACGGGCGCAGAATGTGCGTGCCCGTCGCCGCGTCGACGTGGAGGATTCGCGACTCGGAGTGGGCGGCTTCCCTGGCGTAGTCGAACTCGTCGCCGTCGGCGTCGAAGCCGATCTCGAGGGTCTCGAGCAGCACGTCTTCGACCGCCTCGTCGGCGTTTTCGACGAGGGTGTCGACGGCCTCGGGGTCTGCGGTGTGATCGCTGGCCGCGAGGACGTCCCGTTTCAGCGAAGCCGGGTCGTCTCGTGTGGTCGAGATGCCGCCCTGGGCCCAGTCGGTGCTCGCGCCGTCGGGCCGGGCGGCCTTGGTGAGCACGAGCACGTCCGAACCCCCGCGGGCGGCCGCCAGGGCCGCCGCACAGCCGGCGATACCCGAGCCGACGACGAGCACGTCGGCGGTTTCCCCGTCCTCTGGTGTAGTTGTGGTGTCGTCGCCGACCATCTCAGACCTCCAGCATCCGCTCGAGGGCGACTTTCGCGAGTTCCTTCTCGCCGGGGGCGACCTCGATGACGTTGCGCTCGCGGCCGGCGGCGAGTTCCTCGAGCACCCAGGTGAGGTAGTTCGGGTCGATCTGGCGCATCGCGTTACAGTCCATGCAGGCGTCCCCACAGAGGGGAAGCACGTTCACCTCGGGGTGCCAGCGCGCGAGGTGCTCGGTGAGGTGGATCTCGGTGCCGATCGCCCAGGTCTCGCCGGGGGCTGCCTCCTCTACCGTCCGGCAGATGTCGGCGGTCGAGCCCGCCCTGTCGGCGGCTTCGACGACCTCGCGGCGACACTCTGGGTGGACGATCACCTTCGCGTCCGGATTCTCCTCGCGAACCGCCTTGACGTGGTCGACCCGGAACCGCTCGTGGACCTGGCAGTAGCCGTCCCAGAGGATGATGTCGCTCTCGGCGACTGCCTCGGGATCCTTCCCGTCGGGATCCCACGGGTCCCACGTCGCGATCCGGTCGTCCATTCCCAGCCGGTGGGCGGTGTTCTCGCCGAGGTGTTTGTCGGGCAAAAAGAGCACTTTGTCGCCGCGCTCGAACGCCCACTCGAAGGCGCGGTGGGCGTTCGAGGAGGTACAGACCAGCCCGCCCTGTTCGGCGCAGAACGCCTTCAGGTCGGCGTAGGAGTTCATGTACGTGATCGGGATGATCTCGGCATCGGGTGCGGCCGCGGTGATCTCCGCCCAGGCGGCGTCGACCTGTAAGGCCTCGGCCATCCCCGCCATCGGACACGACGCCTCCATACTCGGGAGGATCACGGTCTGGTCGTCGTCCGTGATGATGTCCGCGGACTCGGCCATGAACGTCACGCCGCCGAAGATCACGTACTCGGCCTCGGCGTTCGCAGCCTCTTTCGAGAGCTGGTAGGAGTCACCGACGAAATCCGCGTGCTCGACGATTTCCCGACGCTGGTAGTTGTGACCCAGGATCACCACGTCGTCGCCCAGTTCCTCGAGCGCGGTCTCGATGCGTTCCGTTCGCTCGGCTTCATCGAGTTCCCGATACCTCGGTGGTAACTGCTCGAGGTGGTCGTACTTGAACAGACTCAGATCGGTTTCCAGCTCCGAAGTTTCCATCTTGACCATTTCCGATACCTGTGATAGTATACGTTCACTACCAATCATTGAAAAGATTTTATCTTCACTCCTTGAGCTGGTTCGCCGGATGACTTCGGACGCCGTCCGATGACTTCCCCGATCTTCACGGCAGGCTGATCGTCCGAAACGACCGAACGGGGAACTTAGCCAGTTCCTGTCGTAGAACGCACATGGCACTCGAGGACTACTTCAGGAACTTCACACGGCGAGACTGGCAGCGGGAGTCGATCGACGAGCGGATCCGACTCGCCGTCGTCGGCGTCGGCGGCTTCGCCCGTGATCGAGCGCTCCCCGGCATTCGGGCGGGGTCGTACTGCGAGACGACCGTGCTGGTCAGCGGCTCTCCCGAACGAGCGAACCGGACCGCCGCGACGTTCGACGTCGACTACGTCATCGACTACGACGCCTTTCTCGATGGAGAGTGCGGCGATTGCTACGATGCGGTGTACATCGCCGCACCCAATGCTCTCCACGGAAGATACGCCACGAACGCGGCCGGCCGGGGAAAACACGTCATCTGCGAGAAACCCCTCGAGATCACCGTCGACCGGGCACGGGAGGTGATCGACGCCTGCGAGGACGCCGGCGTCACGCTGATGACCGCCTACCGGCTGCAGACGGAGCCGACGGTACGCCGGACCCGCGAGATGGTTCAAGACGGGCTGATCGGTGACGTCGTTCAGGTCCACGGTGGCTTTTCGAATCCGCTGCTCGAGTACGCCGACGCCGACTCGTGGCGTCTCGACCCCGATCTCGCCGGCGGCGGTGCGCTGGTCGACCTCGGCGTCTACCCGCTGAACACGATTCGGTTCTTACTCGAGTGCGATTCGGTTTCGGTGTACGCTGGGACGCACTCGAGCGGCCCGCCGTTCGACCGCGTCGACGAACACGTCGCCTTCCAACTCGAGTACCCGACCGGCGCGACCGCTTCGTGTACGGCGAGTTTCGACGCCCACGCGAACAGCCAGCTCGAACTCGTCGGCACCGACGGGATGATCCGGATCGCCTCGCCGTTCGGCGGGGTCGTCCCCCACGACATGGTGATCGAGAGCGGCGACATGCGCATGGAGTACACCGGCGCGCCGACCGACGAAGTGCGTGAGGAGTTCGATTACTTCGGCTACTGCGTGCTGACCGACACCGAACCGGAACCCGACGGCGAAGACGGCGTCACCGATCTTCGCGCTATCGAGGCCGCCTACGAGTCCGCCGAGAGTGGAGAACGGGTCGCCCTCGAGTGACTCACAGGCCGAGGATCTCCCTGGCCTGCGACGGCGCTGCCACCTCCCGACCGAGTTCCGCCGCAATCCGGGCCGTCCGCTCGACGAGCTGGGCGTTGCTTTCGGCGGGTTCACCCCGCCGGTAGTAGACGTTGTCTTCGAGGCCTACACGGACGTGGCCGCCCAATACCAGCCCTATCGTCGTCAGCGGCAGCTGATGCGGACCGAACCCAAGGGTGTTGAAAAGCGCGTTCTCGGGCAGGTTCTCGACCGCGTTGAGCAGGTTCCGCGGGTGTGACGGCGAGAGCGTGCCGCCGCCGAAGATCAGCGTCGCGTAGACCGGATCGGCGAGGTCGCGCCGGTCGAGCAGTCCCAGCACTTCGTTCAGGTGGCCGTCGTTGAACACCTCGAGTTCGGGTTTGATCCCCCGCTCCACCATTTCGTCGTACAGGTCATCAACCATCCCGCGTGTGTTTTCGCTCGTCAGGTGGTCGTAGCGGTTGAGCGGCCCCATATCCAGCGAGGCCATCTCCGGCGCGGGGTCGGTGTAGAGGGGGTGGCGGCGGGCCTCGAGCGGCGCCCCCGTCCCGCCGGTCGAGTGCTGGATTATCACGTCGTCGGTGCGGTCGCGGACCGCGTCGGTGACCTCCTGGAACCGCTCGGTCGAGAAGGCGCGCTCGCCGGTGTCTTTCCGAGCATGGAGGTGGACGACGGCGGCGCCAGCGGCCTCGGCCTTCGCGGCGGCCCGACCGATCTCCGTCGGCGTCTCCGGCAGGTTTGGGTTCGCCTCTTTCCCGTGAACGCCGCCGGTGAGCGCCGCGGTGATGATGACGGGCTCACCGGCGAGGTAGTCCTCGTAGGCCATCTACGCTCCCCCGCCGTCGCCCCGGCCGTCGGCTTCCGCCCTCCCGCCCTCGTGGGCCAGGTAGATTTCACAGTCTCGGGTGTGCTCGAGGGCGAACCGGTCGTTGCAGATGTCGGCGCGCATCGGCTGGACGAACTCCCCGGCGGCGGTACAGTAGGCCCGGGCGACGTCGAAGGTCTTCCCGTCGCCGGCGTCGCGGTACTCGAGGTACGGACAGGTCATACACCGGGTACGGCCGCCCGGGTCAAAGTCGTTGGTTCGCTCGAGGGGATGGCCGCGAGCATAAACGCCTTTGAGCGGGAGCGAGACCACGGGGTATGGCGAACTCGAACCCGGAGAACGTGGAACTCGAGACGTACACCTGGCCGGAGGTCGAGGCGGCCCTCGAAGAGGGGACGAAAACGGCGGTCGTCGGCGTCGGCTCGGTCGAACAGCACGGCCCCCACCTCCCGCTGATCATGGACACCCTCGCGGGCGACGAGCTCGCCCGCCGGATCGCCGCAGAACTCGGCGACGCGGTGGCCGCGCCGACGATCCGGCCCGGTTGTTCGGGCCACCACATGGCCTTTCCCGGGACGATCACGATTCCCGCCGAGACGCTGATGGACCTGATTCGCGCCTACTGTCGATCCCTCGACGAACACGGCTTCGAGCACATCGTCCTCGTGCCGACTCACGGCGGGAACTTCGCACCGGTCGACACCGTGGTCCCCGAAATCGCCCGCGAGATCGACGCGACCGTGATCGCACTCACCGACTTAGAGGAGAAGATGGGGCTGATGAACGAGGCGATGGCCGAAGCCGGCGTGGAGTACGAGGAGCCGGTGGTCCACGCGGGGGCCGTCGAGACGGCGATCGTTCTCGCGGTGAACGAGGGGCTCGTCCGCACCGACGAACTCGAGGTCGGCCACGAGGGACCGGTCTCGGTGACGCGGCTGCTCAGCGACGGCTTCGACGCGATCTCGGAGAACGGCGTGCTCGGCGATCCGCGGGAGGGGACCGCCGAGGCGGGGGAGGCGATCCTCGAGAAAATTACCGAGGCGTACGTCGAGCGGATCGAGTCGGAGCGAGAGGCTGTTTGAGCCGAGGGGGACTCGAGTCGGGCGGTACTGTTGGAAATAATAGATTGGTAACATGTGTCTGTGACCGTGCGGAATAGAAAGCGCGAATGTGGCACGAGTCTGAGCGCAATCAACGCGGTGGGCCGAACGTTCAGTACAGGAGAGCGATGTCACACGTCACCTGTGACAGAGGGTCAACTACTCGAGTCCGTCTCGACGCGGCGCAACTGTTCGGCGTCGGTGAAGACGTACTTCCCGATTAACAGGCTGCTGGTCATACTCGTCAACCCGCCGGCGGCGAAGATCATCGCCATGATGACGAACTGATAGAGTGCAGCGTAGATCGGGTTTTCGCCCGCGAGGATCATCCCGGCCATGATCCCCGGAATCCAGACCCATCCCAGACTCTTCAGTGAGTCGATCACCGGGATAAGCGACGCCTGGACCCCCGTCTCGACGTGCCGAGAGATGACGGCCGTTGGCGGTGCACCGAGCGCCAGTCCCGCTTCGATCTCCGCCCGGTTCGATGCGATTTCGCTTTTGAACCGATCCAGGGCGAGCGAGTTGATCTGCATCGCGTTCGCGATGATCATACTTCCGACGGGGACGAGGTTTCGAACCGTCGCCTCGATCGCGCCGGCGAGCGTCATCGTGACGATCACGAGCCCCGATCCGAAGACGATCGCAAAGAACGACACCCGGACGACGCCCGGCAACCCTTCGCCGCGGTTCTTCGAAATCCACGTCGCGCCGATCATCATGCCCAGCAGAATGACGCCGCTCCAGACGAAGTCCACCGTCAGCAACACGCCGACGATCGATCCCATGGCGACGATCTGGACCAACCCCCGGACGAGGGCGACGCCGAGTTCGCGCTCGAGGGTCAGCCCGCGAAGGTGAGAGAGGCCGACCACGAGCGCGGCGAGGACGGCCGCGACGGCGACCTGTGCGAGCCCCGTGAGGAGCACGGGATCGGCGAACTGCTCGAGGAACTCCGCGAGGACGGCATCCATCAGGCCAACACCTCGTCGACCGGACCGACGCGGTCGACGCGCCCGTCCCGAAGGACCAGAACGCGGTCACCCATCCGTCGCGCCTGATCCTCGTCGTGAGTGACCATCACGACGGTGAGATCGAGCTCACGAATGAGCTCGACGAGAAGCGCCTCTACGCGCGCTTCCGCCGTCGAATCGAGGTGGGAGGTCGGTTCGTCGAGTAAGAGGACGTCGGGGTCGTTCAGCAGGGTACGGGCGATCGCGACGCGCTGTTTCTCGCCGCCCGAGAGCTCTTCGACGTCGCGGCCCTCGTAGCCGGTAAGTCCGAGGCGCTCGAGCAGTTCCGCGAGGTGCGTCTCGTCGATCGCCTCGTCTCTGAGCAGCGGGCCGCGAGCGACGTTCTCGAAGACGGTTCCAGGGACGAGCGCGGGGTCCTGCGGAACGAGCCCGACGCGTTTACGGAGATCTCTCGGGGGCAAGTCCCGGTAGTCCTCCCCATCGAGCAACACCGTCCCCTCGGTGGGCTCGTCGAGGCGGTTGAGCAGCCTGAGGAACGACGACTTCCCGGCTCCCGACGGACCGACGACGACCAGAACGGTCGATTCGGGGATCGACACTGAGACGTCCTCGAGGATGCGGTCGCCGTCGACGACTCGCCCGAGAGTTCGCGTCTCGAGTGTTGGAGTCGGTGTCATTGTCGATACAGACACTGGCTCGCTCGAGCGGGAAGTGGGAATCGATCGGTTACACGCGGAGAGGGAGACCGATCGTACGAGCGCAGACGGGAAATCCCGTGAGTCCGGGGGAGACGTCCGATCACGCGAGCAACACGAGATGGTAGAACAGCCCAGCGGCCATCGCCATGGCGAGCGTTCGGAGCATTCCCTGCTTGAACCGAAAGATCAGTACGAACGAGCCGACGACGATTACCAGTGCAGCGACGTCGAGCGTCTCGAAGAAGGGAACGAGGAGGTCCATCCCGTACCCGTCGTACGTCCAGTGATCCTCGAAGAGGACGTGCAGGCCGAACCAGGCGGCGAGGTTGAGAATAATACCGACGACGGCGGCGGTGATCCCCGACAGGGCTGCCGTTAGTGATTCTTTTCCGCGGAGATACTCGATATACGGCGCGCCGAGGAAGATGAAGAGGAAGCAGGGAACGAACGTCACCCAGGTGACGACGACCGAACCCAGGATGCCGGCGACGAGCGGATCGAGCATCCCCGGATTTCTGTAGGCACCCATGAAGCCGACGAACTGGACGACCTGCACGAGCGGGCCGGGCGTCGTCTCGGCCATCCCCAGGCCGTCGATCATCTCGCCCGGCTCGAGCCAGCCGTAGGTCGCGACGGCCTCCTGTGCGATATAGGCGAGCACGGCGTACGCGCCGCCGAAGGTGACGACCGCCACCTGGCTGAAGAAGATCCCTTCCTGCGTGAAGATGTGGCCGGCGCCAAGGACGAGGTAGAGGCCCACCAACGGGCCGAACCAGAGCGACCCCCAGAAGGCGGCGACGCGAACGGCCCGCCACGTCGAGGGTCGTTCGTGGTCTGCGACGATTTCGTCCGAGATGACGGTCTCGGTTTCGCTCTCGTCGCTGGCGACTGGTTCGCCCTGATCGTCCAGGATCGATTCACTCTCCTTGTCGAGCGTTTCAACCGCTTCTGCTCCTTCGTAATCCTCGTCATCATTGGAGCCGTGGCCCGTGATGACGGTGAACACCTCCGGGGCGTACCGATGACCGAAGAAACCGACGAGCCCCGCGGCGAGAATGATGATCGGGAACAGGATGTCGAAGACGAAGATTCCGATGAACGCCCCCGCGGCGATGGCGACCATCGCCGCGTTTGCCAGCGCTCGAGAGCCAATTCTGAGCAGGGCCTCGACGACGATTGCGAGGACGGCAGCCTGAAGACCGAAAAAGATTGCCTCGACAGTCGTCACCTCCCTGAACTCCGCGTAGAGGATGCTGAGTACGAGGATCGAGACGAATCCGGGGAGGATAAACAGCGTTCCAGCGACGATCCCGCCTTTTGTTTTGTGCAACAGCCAGCCGATGTACGTCGCGAGCTGTTGTGCTTCCGGTCCTGGGAGCAACATCGTGTAGTTCATCGCGTGGAGGAAGCGACGTTCGCTGATCCAGCGCTTCTGTGAGACGAGCAGTTTGTGCATCACGCCGATCTGTCCGGCGGGACCGCCGAAGCTGTAGGCGGCGACCTGTACCCAGACCCAGAACGCCTCGCGGAACGACACGTCGTGATTCGGGCCCGAGATGGCGTCCTCGTTCGACGGGCTCGTCTCAGTCGGTTCGTTCGAGTGAACCGAATCGTCTGTCATCCACTGCTGATCGACTGCGGACCGGGTTATAGGATCGAGTCCTCCGGTCGACAGTCGGTTCGGGAGCCGACAGCCGCTTCGCGTTGCCAAAGCGACGGGTGGAAAACAGGTATACTTCCGGCCGCTCTGAATCACTGTATGGACTCTACTGGATGCGGGTGTGGCTGTGACGAGCCGGAAATCACCTACTACGAGCCGCTCATCGGCACGCTCGAACTCCTCGCGAACAAGTACGCGCTCGAAACGATCAGCGTCATCGACTCTCACGGCCCGATGCGGTTTGCGACCCTCGAGGCCCACCTCCCCGAGGCGAGCAGTTCGACGCTCTCGAACAGACTACACGAACTCGTCGACGAGGGGCTGGCGACGAGAACGCAGTACGACGAGGTGCCCCAGCGCGTCGAGTACGAACTCACCGACCGCGGGCACGAACTCCAGGCTGTATTGGAACCGCTGCTCGAGTGGGCGTCGACCCACGAGATTCCCGCACAGCTCCACGAGAGTTGACCCAGTTGACCGCCCACTCGTTAATATGCAGGTCTGCTGCTCGGTTGATTCAGCGCAGTTCAACTGGAACAGACGAAGTCCGTTTGCTGCATTCATCCTCAGGGCCCTGCTTAGACGCCTGAATTCAGGGGGTTGAATCCTCGATGGCCCGTTCGATGTTTCGGACCGCGGATTTCATGACCCGACACTAGATTCAGAGGCGTCACCCTTTCCGAACTCGACTGTCTAAACAAGACCCATCCGCAGTATTCAGCACAACTTTCCTACCAATCTACAACCAGTTCAACAAAGCCTGTCGGGCGACTATCGGCCGTCGTAGACGACTTCACCGTCGACCAGCGTCAGCGCGACGTCGATCTCGTCGATTCGATCCGCCTCCCAGGGCGACTCCTCGAGCACCACCAGATCCGCCTTCTTCCCCACTTCGACGGTGCCCAGCCGATCCTCGTCGAAGCCGGCGTAGGCCGCCCCGTGCGTGTAGGCCCGGAGCGCCTCCGTCACCGAGAGCCGCTGGGCCTCGGTTGGCGCGGTGACGGCGTAGTGAATCCCGAGCAGCGGGTCCAGCGGCATGCAGTCCGAGCCGAACGCGAGCGGGACGCCCGCCTCGAGCAGCGTCCGCAGCCGGTTCGTCCGCGCGCTGCGCTCGGTTCCGAGGCGCTGGTCGTAGAGGCCCCCCTCCTGGGCCCACTGGTGGAAGTTCGGCTGCACTGAGGCGACGATCCCGCCCTCGGCCATCCGCTCGATCCCCTCGTCGGTCGCGAGTTCGGCGTGTTCGACCCGGTGGCGCGCGGACTCGAGGTTCGGCGTCTCCTCGAAGACGGCGACCGTCTCCTCGATCGCTTCGTCGCCGATGGCGTGGACCGTGAGCTGCAAGTCCGCCGCGGTCGCCGTCCCCGCGATCTCGGCGAGTTCGTCGGGGTCGACGACCCACTGACCGCGGCCGTCGTCGCCTCCGTTGTCTCCGCCGTCCGCGGCCTGCGGGGCGTCCGCGTACGCCTCGAACAGCTTCGCCGTCCGGCCGCCGAAGCTCCCGTCGGTGAAGGACTTGATCGCCCCCGTTCGGACGAACTCGCTGCCGGCATCGGTCGCGAGACCGACGTCGAGGACGCTCTCGAGGTGGTCCGCCCAGTAATCCAGCCGCACTCGAATATCGAGGTCGCCCTCGGCCTCGAGGTCGCGGTACACCCGCGGGGCGTGGGACTCGCGGACCTTGTCGTGGACGCCCGTCACCCCCAGACTCGTCGCGTGGTCGATCGCCGCGGTGACGAGTTCGCGGGTTTCCGCGTAGTCGGGTTCGACGGCGTTCCAGACCGCCTCGGTCGCCTCCTCGACGACCACGCCAGTCGGCTCGCCGCCCGCCGTTTCGACGTCGTGATCCGGCATCGCCTCGAGCAGGCGCTCGAGTGCGACCGAGTTCAGCGAGGCGGTGTGCATGTCGACGCGCATGGCGACCACGGGCCGGTCCTCGCTCACACGGTCGAGATCTTCGCGGGTCAGATACCGATTTTCGTCCCACTCGCTCTCGTCGTAGCCGAACCCGAGGAGCCACTCGCGATCGCTTTCGGCTTGTTCGCGGAGAGCGTCGACGGCCCCCTCGGGCCCGTCGACGCTCGAGAGGTCCGCGTGGACGAGGTACTGCCCCAGGTTCTCCATGTGCGTGTGGGCGTCGATAAAGCCCGGCAGGACGACCCGTCCCTCACAGTCGATGACGTCGGTCTCGACGCCCTCGAGGAACTCGATCTCGTAGTCGCGGTCGACGCGGACGATCTCGCCGTCGCGGACGGCGACGGCTTCGGCGGTATCGTCCGGATCGGCGAGCGTGTGGACCTCCGCGTTTACGAGCAGGCGGTCGGCGGCTTCGGTCATGCGAGAGAGCGCGCGGGCGAGCGCCAAAATCGTTGGGAAAGCGGGTCGGCGGTGGCGGTGCTGGCCTGCGGATTCGAGTACGGCGTGCCGTCCGCGCCGCGTGACCGCGGCCGACTCACTCGCGCTCTGTGCTCTCGAGTCGTCGCTCGTACTCTCGAACGTCGGACTCGTAGGCCCACACGGCGCTGACGCCGGCGCCGACGACCAGTCCCGCGAGCAGTCCGACCAGCCCGCCGACGGCCGCACCGGCGTACGCGCCCAGCGCCGCGGCGCCGACGACGACCAGGTCCTTGTAGTCCATGCGACCCGTACTGTCTCCGAAACCTTATAACACCCTGATAGGTTTGTTACCGCGGGCTCGTTACCGGATCGAGATCCCGGCGCACGAATCAGCAACCCTTAGGAACCGCCGCTGTGACCGCACGAGTATGACTGACGCCGACGCCCTCGTCGACCGGGTACGAGACGGCGAGTTACGCCTGCACGAACTCGAGGAGCACGCCGACCACGACACGGCCGCGACGGCCCGCCGCCGGCTGCTCGAGGACGAGACCGACGCCGGCCTCGAGACCGTCGGCGACTACGCCTTCGACGCCGTCGAAGCCGAGTCGGCCATCGAGAACATGATCGGCGCCGCTCAGGTGCCGATGGGCGTCGTCGGGCCGGTCGTCGTCAACGACGGCGGACGCGGGGATGACGGCGCGGACGGCGACGACGCGAACGCTGGCGGGGCCGCCAGCGGCGAGTACTACCTTCCGCTTGCGACCACCGAGGGTGCCCTGCTCGCCTCCGTCAACCGTGGGCTGTCGGTGATCCGCTCGGCCGGCGGGGCCGACGCCAGGGTCACGAAGTCGGGGATGACCCGCGCCCCCGTCTTCCGCGTTCAGGGGGTTGCCGAAGCGGCGGAGACCGTCGAGTGGGTCGAGTCGAACCTCGAGAGCCTGCGCGAGGCCGCAGAGGAAACGACGAGCCACGGCGAACTGCTGGGCGTCGAGCCCTACGTCGTCGGCGATTCGGTCTACCTCCGGTTCGCCTACGACACCAAGGACGCGATGGGGATGAACATGGCCACCATCGCCACCGGGAAAGCCTGCGAGGTCGTCGAGAGCGAGACGCCCGCGGACCTGGTCGCCCTCTCGGGGAACCTCTGTTCGGACAAGAAACCCGCCGCGATCAACGCCGTCGAGGGTCGCGGCCGGTCGGTGACCGCGGACGTCATGATCCCCGGCGAGATCGTCGAGGAGCGCCTCCACACGACCGCGGCGGCGATCGCCGAGGCCAACACGCGAAAGAACCTAATCGGCAGCGCCAAGGCGGGGAGCCTGGGATTCAACGCCCACGCCGCGAACGTCGTCGGCGCGGCCTTCCTCGCGACCGGCCAGGACGAGGCCCAGGTCGTCGAGGGGGCCAACGCGATCACGACGATGGACGTCCGCCCGCGCGACGGGGCGGGCGACGACGAGGGCGGGGCCGAATCGGGCTCCGGCGACCTCTACGCGAGCGTCTCGCTGGCCTCACTCGAGGTCGGCACCGTCGGCGGCGGCACCAAACTGCCGACCCAGTCCGAGGCGCTCGAGGTGCTCGGCCTTCGCGGCGGCGGCGACCCCGCGGGGAGCAACGCCGACGCGCTGGCGGAAGTGATCGCCGTCGGCGCGCTCGCCGGCGAACTCTCGCTTCTGGCCGCACTGGCCTCGAGACACCTCGCGAGCGCCCACGAGGACCTCGGCCGGTAGCGCGCGACCACTTTCACTTTCACTCCGCGGTGTTGGCAATGGTATTTGACCCGGTGGCCGGTAGCCATTGGTGCGTCCGTTCGGCGAGCACCGGCGGACGCGCCATCCCATGTCGTCCGATTGCCCCGACCCCTCGCTCGAGTCGCATCGCGCGTACCAGTACCTGCTGCTGGTCGAGTTACTGCTGACGATCTGTACGCTGGCGCTGTCGATCGCGGCCGCGGCGGGGCTCGTCTAGTCCGCCCGTGCCGGCGCATCGGCGTCGCGCGCTCTGAGCGTGGCGACCGCGATGTACGAGCCGGCCGCGACGAGGACGACGAGTCCGAACACCATCAGGAGGGGGGTGTCCTGGAGGACGAGCACGAGGCCGAGTGCGGCACCGCCGTGGGCCACTCCGAGGTCGCGGCGGCCGTACGCGCCGTGGAGGAGCGCCACGGCGAGGAACGTGGCGGCGAACACCCACGTCGCCGCCGTGGTCGCCTCGAGGCCGAACACCGTCTCGCTGACGAACGAGCCGTAGAGCAACGCTCCGAGCGCGAGCAGGCCGCCGAGGCCGATCGCCGTTCCCTGTACGTCCACCGTTTCGTCCATCTGAATGATGTTTCGGTCGCCGGGTGAAAACTGTGCCGCTGTCGGCGCTGGGCGCGTCGCCGGCCGGCCGCTCACAGTCGCCGGTACCGCCCGCCGCTCTCGCTGACCTCGCCGCTTCGAACGAGCTTTTCGAGCGCCGCCTCGGCGTAGCCCGCGTCGACGCCCCGCTCGCCGGCGTACTCGACGACCTCGGCCTCGGTGGGTCGCTCGAGGTCCGCGAGCGCCGCCTCGACGATCTCCCGCTTGCTCCCGCTCCGGGTCGGCTGGCGGGGGTCGCGCTCGGCGGCGGCGTCGACTTTCTCGACGTCGAGGCCCGACGCCTCGAGGTACTCCGCGTCGTCGACGACGCCGTCTTCGACCTGCGACTCGAGCTCGGCGAACGAGTCCACCTTCGCGAACGCATCGCCGTGGCCCTGGCGGTTGGCGAGCATCGAGGCGCGGACCTCGCGGGCGTGGTCGGCGTCGTCGGTCTCGACGAACTTCTTTCGCTTCTCATAGGCCCTACGCGAGCCACAGCGGGGACACTGGGTGGTCGCGGAGCGCCCCTCGATGAGCCAGAGGTTCGCACAGTCAGAGCAGCCGACGACTGCGTACATACCCGTCTCTGGGCGCGGTTCGTAGTTTAACCTTCGGCAACCGGACCGGAACTGGTCGGGCGGTCGGGACCCCGAGTTCTGGTGGGTCTCTCGCCCCGACGTACCGCAGGGGTTGCCACCGCACCAATTCTTAGGTGTGTCGGCTGCGTTCACGACCCATGGAACGGATCGCACTCGAGGATCTCGAGCCCTCGGAAGCCGCCGACGGCGTCCACCTGGCCCTGATGGCGGGAACCGAATCGATGAACGTCCAGCACTTCGAGATCGAACCGGGCGCGCGGGTCGACGAGCACAGCCACCCCCACGAGCAGACCGGGTTCATCTACGAGGGGGAACTGACCTTCCTCACGGACGGCGAAGAAATCGTCTGCGGCCCCGGCGATTCGTACGGACTCCCGGGTGATCAGCCCCACGCGGCGGAGAACCGCGGCGACGAGGTTGTACGCGGCGTGGACATCTTCAGCCCGCCGCGGGAGAATCCGAGCTGGCAGGAGTAGTCGTTGGGGGTCAGTGCACACCCGGTCACGACTACTATCGCTACTCGAGTCGGGGTAGGTCGCCGGTCGACTCCCGACTGACGACGTTCCCGACGAACTCCTTCGCTCGCAGGAGGAGTTCGTCCGCGTCCGCGTACGCGTACACCGTCGCGTCCCAGCGCCGGGTCACGCCCCCGAGCATCGCGCTTCGGACCCCCTCCTCGTGGATCAGCACGATTCGCTCGGCGCGGTTCGTGTCGTCGGACTGGTAGATGTCCTCGAGCACCGAGCCGACCTCGACGCCGACGCCCAGATTGTCGCCGTCGAAGGGCAACACGAAGACGACCGCGTTGCTCGCGCGGGCGAACGCGATGCTCTGGGTGGCGGCGTCGACCTCCTCGAGCGGGATCTCCGGGTCGACCGCGAGGAAGGCGTTGACGCCGGATTCGGTCCGCAAACGGTCGCGAACCGTCACGAGGAGGTCGAACAGCGCCTCGTTCTCGTCGGGGCCGGTCGACTTGTACGGTCCCATGACGTAGACGAGGAACTCGTGGCGGGGGACGGGGGCGAGTTCGTCGAGCAACCGGTCGCGCATACGGCGAGTCACGGACGGCTGGTATTTAAATTGTAGCCCTTTCAGCGATCATTGAGTCAATAACGACTAAGCCGCTGCCGGCCGTAACCTCTCGCATGGCAGGCGCACCCGACAGCGACGCCGGTCGCCGCGAGGAGCGGTCGCTGCTTCCCGACCACAGCATCCTCCCGCTCGAGGCCTACCTCGAGATGCAACGGTCCATCGGGAACGAACACCGGTTTCGCATCCTGAACGCGCTCGTCGAGGGGGGCGACATGAGCGCGACCGAACTCCGGGAGGCGCTCGACCTGCGGGGGAACACGCTCCACTACCACCTCGAGGAACTGGTCGACGTGGGCCTCGTCGAGAATCGGAAGCGGAAGACGACCGACAGCCGCGGCCTGTACTCCTACTACCGGGCGAGCGCCATGGGCGAAGCGATCCTCGAACACGGTATCCGCGAACTGCTCCGGCGGGAGTGGGAGTCCCTCGAGGAGTACGGCGGGTGACGACCCCGACGTACTGATCCCGTACGCGTGACCGCTCGAGACGGAGACGCAACCGCAGACCGAAGACATCGCGGCACTCCCGTCGAAACAGATACGACGGCCGAACACCTGTTGCGAAACGAGCATGGTGTCCCGTCGATCCCGTGCGCTGCTCGATTTGGTCGTCAGCCTCCTCGCCCTCGTCGGTCTGATCGCCGCGGAGCGAGCGGCCGCTCGTGCAGACCGGAGCGAGACCGGCCGCCTCGAGTCGGCGCCGTCGCTCTCCGGCGCGGGCGAGGACCGAGACACCGCATCCGGAAGCGGCGTCGCCGTCGGTAACACGCGGCTCTCGGCGCGGTGGGTCGTCGTGGGTGCGGCGGCCGCCGTCTGCTACCGCGCTCTCTACGACCGCGACGTCTGGTCGATTCGCCGGTCGTGGCTGCGCCGCGCGCTCGTCGGCGGCGCCCTCTCCGTCGGCGGCGTGGCGTTCGGCCTCTCCGACAGGGAGGCGTCGTTCAGCTACACCCTCGGTAGCTCCGCGGCGACGATCCTCTACCGGCTCAAGTACGGGTTGCTGGACGCACCGCCCGAATGAACGTTGGAGGGACGTGAGCCACACGCTCGAACGACCTCTCGAGCCTGATCACCGTTCGCGGTTCGAGACTCGCGCGGTGGCGGCGTTCGGTCGTCCTCGAGATCACGCTCGTCGCACGACGGGCCGGTCCCGAGTACCGGCAACCGCCGGGGAGTCACCGCCTATTTCTGTTCGCTGCTCCGAGAGAACGGTAGATGGTGGACGTCACAGTCGATGCGCTGGTCGATCTCGCGACGACCGTCTTCGTGCTCTCGACGATGCTCGCGATGGGTCTCGAGCTGTCGGCCGGGCAGCTGCGTCGCGCTCTCGGTCGGCGCGGGCTCATGGCGAGGTCACTGTTGGCGAACCTCGTCCTCGTCCCGCTGGTGGCGTACGCGCTCGTCCTCGCCGTTCCGATGGAGACCGGGTACGCGGTGGGAATACTGCTACTCGCCGTGGCGCCGGGCGCGCCGTTCGGCCCCAAGCTCGCCGAAATCTCGGACAGCGATCTCGCGTACGCGAGCGGGCTGATGGCCGTGCTGGGAATCGTTTCCGTGGTGACGATTCCGGTGACGATGGCGCTGCTCATGCCCGGCGGCGTGAGCGTCGATCCCCTCGGGATCGCACAGCTGGTCGTCGCCGTCCAGCTCGTTCCGCTGCTCGTTGGACTCGGACTCGAGGCCCGAACGTCGCGCCTTGCCGACCGGCTCCTCCCGGTCGCGCGTCGCGTCTCGGACGTCACCTTCGTCTTCTTGCTCGTTCTCCTGCTGGCAGTCTACCACGGAGAGATGCTCTCGCTCGTCGGCACGGGAGCACTGTTCGTCTCGGTGATCGTTACCGTGGCGGCGTTACTGTTGGGATACTCCCTCGGAGGTGCTGGCCGGGAGACGCGCGAGGTTCTCGCGACCACGACCGCCGTCAGAAACGCGGCGATCGCGCTGTTCATCGCGACGACCAGCTTCGTGGATCCGGACGTCCTCACGACGGTCCTCGCCTTCTCGTTCGTCGGCGTCGTGATCTCGGGGCTGCTCGCCGGCGGGTGGCGCCGGCGTACGGGGCGGCGACGCGTGCCGTCGTAAGCGGACGTTCGAACCCGCAGAAACCGCGAAACGACGAGCCGTCGGGGTACTCGAGCGGTCGCGACTCGAGAGAGCTACCGGGTGTCGTCGACCCGCTTTCGCGCGAGCCCCAGGGCCTGTGCCGTCGGCAGCGACCAGCCGCGAGAGACCGCCGCGAGCCGCGTCCCGACCGTCACCGCTGCACACGCCGCGGCGGCGGCGCTCCCCGTCGTGCCTGCGGTTACCGCCAGCCAGTAGGCGGCGCCGCCCAGCACCGCACAGCTCGCGTAGACGTCCTCGAGCAGGACGAACGGCGAGCGGTTCAACAGGACGTCCGCCACCGCGCCCCCGCCGACCGCGTTGATGGTCGCGATGGCGACGACGCCGAATCCCGAGACGCCGGTTTCGACCGCGACGATCGCGCCCGCCGTGGCGAACGCCGCGAGCCCGACGGCGTCGGAGACCTGCGCGATCGGGTGTTCGTCCGCGTTTGCGAGGAGCGCGCTCACCCCGAGCGCCAGACCGACGCCGAGCAGTCCGAGGGTGATCTCGTCTGCAGATCTGAGCGCCAGCGGGACGCGACCGACGAGAATATCGCGGGTCACGCCGCCGGCGAACGCCGTCGCGAGCCCGACGACCGCGACGCCGAACAGGTCGAACTCCTCGCGGATCGCCTTGGTCGCCCCGACTAACGCGAAGGCGACCAGCCCGACCGTGTTCATCACGGCGAAGGGATCGCCGGCCACGACGCCGAAGAGTTCCTCGATCACTGTCGATAGCCACGGTGGGAACGACCTTGAGTACTGCGCATCGGCCATTTGTGCCATTAACACGCGTACCGCCTCGAGTCACGTCCGGCCCCGGACACCGCGAACGACGCTCCAGTACTCGAACGACGGCCACAACGGTCGACCGAGAACGGTCTACGACGGTGGCTTGACACTTCTGTTGTGGCACCGAAATCGAACGAAAAGTGGTTCTCTACACCGTCTCGAGAGCGTCAGATCGCTCCGCGGTCTGACTGTCGGGAACGCTGGTTACGCCAATTTCTCGATATTCTGGCGGTGAAACCTCCAGAGGACGGGAAACTCTCTACGAGAGTTTCTCGATATTCGAGACGACTTCGTCGGCGTACTCGCTCGTGGCGAGCTTCTCCGCGTCCTCGAGCTGCCGTTCGAGGTCGTACGTAACTTTGCCCGAGGAGATGGTCTCCTCGACGGCGTCGCGGACGAGGTCGGCGGCGTCGGTCCAGCCCATGTACTCGAGCATCATGCGCCCCGAGAGGATCATCGCGGTCGGGTTGACCTTGTCCTGACCCTCGTACTTGGGCGCGGAGCCGTGGACGGGTTCGGCGAGCATGCGGCCCTCGCCGAAGTTGCCGCCGGGGGCGATGCCGAGGCCGCCGATCTGGGCGCCGGCGGCGTCGGACATGTAGTCGCCGTTCAGGTTCATCGTCGCGATGACGTCGTACTGGTCGGTTCGCGTCAGCAGCTGCTGGAGCATGTTGTCCGCGATGCGGTCGTTGACGACCACCGCATCCTCCGGTGCTTCGCCGTCGCGCTCCTCCCAGAGGGTGTCCTCGGTGATGACCTCGTCGCCGTACTCCTCTTCGGCGACCTCGTAGCCCCAGTCGCGGAACTGGCCCTCGGTGAACTTCATGATGTTGCCCTTGTGGACCAGCGTGACCGAGTCGCGGTCGTGCTCTAAGGCGTAGTCGATGGCCTCGCGGACGAGTCGCTTCGTCCCGAACTCGGTGATCGGCTTGACGCCGATGCCGACGGGGCCGTCGTGGATGACGTCGTCGAAGCCCATCTCACCCTCGACGAACTCCTTTACCTGCTCGACCTCGTCGGTTCCCTGCTCCCACTCGATGCCGGCGTAGACGTCCTCCGTGTTCTCGCGGAAGGTGACCATGTCCATCTGCTCGGGTTCGGAAACCGGCGAGGGAACGCCCTCCAGGTGGTAGGTCGGGCGAACGTTCGCGTAGAGGTCGAGCAGTTTGCGCAGGCCGACGTTCAGCGAGCGAAAGCCGGAACCGACGGGGGTCGTCAGCGGCCCCTTGATCGCGACGCGGTGTTCCTTGATGGCCTCGACGGTGTCGTCGGGCAGGTTCTCGTCGTAGCGCTCGCGGGCGGACTCGCCGGCGTAGACGCGCATCCAGCTGATCCCGCGGCCGGTCGCCTCGGCGGCGGCGTCGAGGACCTTCTGTGCTGCCGGGCCGACGTCGCTGCCGACGCCGTCACCGTAGATGATCGGAATAATCGGGTTGTCGGGCACCTCGAGGGCGGTGTCCGACCCCTCCTCGAGCGTGATTTTCTCCCCTTCGGCGGGTACCTCGACCTGATCGTAATCGTAGCTCATCTCGTCTGTAGGGTTCTCAGTGGGGCCTAAAAGGGCTCTCATTTCCGTCCGGTGGTGGCATATATTGCCGTCCCCGACCGTGCTTCCGGCGGTTTCGGCGCTCGAGACGACGGTCACCAACCTCGAGCGATCAGGACGATGCCGGCACAGCCGACGACCAGCGCGAGGGCGCCGAGGGCGGACGCGATGAGAACGGGCGAGCCGGTGACGCCGGTGCTCACGGTCGCCCAGGCGAGCGTGAGGACGGCGACCGCGACGACGACCAGCGCGGTTCCGGCGTCGATCGTCTCCCCGTCGGCGAGGAGGACTCGAGAGACGGCGACCGCTGCCATGATCGCGCAGAATCCCGCGAGCAGGACGACCGGCGTCATCGTCGTCACCGGTACACAACCCCGCGTGGTAAGTGTAGGGGTTTGCCACCGTCGCGGGTCTCGAGTCGAACCGGGACGATTATCCCGGCCCGGGAGAAGCCGTCTCTCATGCAGGTAATCGTTCACGGCGGTGCCGGTGGCGAGCCCGAGGAGCCGGAGGCAAGACTGGACGTGCTCGAGGAGGCCGCGAACGTCGGCGCGGGCGAATCGACCCCGGTCGACGCCGTCGAGGCCGCGGTCACGGTACTCGAGTCCTCGCCCCGGTTCAACGCGGGCGTCGGCGGAGCGGTTCAGAGTGACGGCGTGATCCGAACGGACGCGGGAATCATGACCGACGACCGGTCGGTCGGCGCGGTCTGTTCGATGCCGGGCGTCGAGCACGCGGTCAGCGCGGCGCGCGTCGTCATGGAGGAGACGCCGCACGTGTTCCTCGCGGGCGAACGCGCGGTCGCGCTCGCCGAAAGTTACGGGGTCGAGACGGACGTCGACCTCTGGTCGGAACGAACCCGCGAGAAGTGGGACGCCCTGGAGCCGCCGGCGGGCGGCCCCCGGAGCCAACTCGAGTGGATCCGCGAGGAGTTCGGGCGAACGGACCCGGGCGGCCGTTCCGGGGAATCGGCCGCGACGCCGGGCGTCGGCGACGAAATGGATCACGACACGGTCGGCGCCGTCGCGTTCGACGGCGAGGCGCTTGCTGCGGCGACCTCGACCGGCGGCCGCTGGCTCGCGCTGGCCGGCCGCGTCGGCGACGTCCCGCAGGTCGGCTCGGGCTACTACTGCTCGCCGGCCGCCGGCGTCAGCGCGACCGGCGCCGGCGAGGACATCGCCCGCGTCACGCTCTCGAGGCGCGTCGCCCGCCACGTCGAACGCGGCCTCTCCGCGCAGGCGGCGACGGATCTCGCGATCGAGGAGTTCGCGGAGCTGACCGGCTCGACGGCGGGCGTCATCGCGATCGACGCCCGCGGGACGCTCGGCTCGTCGTACAACAGCGCGATGATGCAGACCGCTCGCGCCGAGAAGTAGCGTCGACGCTCGTCCGAAACGAACCGCGAGAGCACCCGCCGCGTCGCTCGCTCTCGCGGCTCGTACCGGTGTGCTATCGTTGCCCCGCCGTGGGCGGATGGCGTTCGGTGGCGCCGTGCTCGGATCGCTCAGCAGTGGCGTCTCTCACGCCGACTCAACAGAGAGCCGAGAGCCGTATAAACCTCGCCAGCCGTTTCACGCCGTTTGCGAACTCTACGACTCGTTTCTCTGGTAACGATCCCGCTCGAGGCCGGGAGCGGCGTCGCTGTGACTCGAGCAGGCGACCCGCGGTGTTTCGACGATCGTCGTGGTAGTGATTTATTATCGTCGAACCCAATGACTGCCCATGCTCAGACAGCCGCAGCATCCCGAACGACGGTGCCCGAACTGCCGCGAAACGCTCTCGAACGTTCAGGGCGTCGACGCCTGCCCCGAGTGCGCGTGGACTGCACCCGAGGGCGACCGCTAGCGTCGTCCGATTCTGACGGAGGACCGCCGAACGACTCGAGCGACCGGAGGCGCAACCTCTTTTTATCGACCGGGAGAACCCCGCGGTATGGCTGACACCGAGGTCGACCTCGAGGCAGAGAAGTACGAGAAACACCGCGAGGCGGGGGCGATCCTCGCACAGGTCCGCGAGGAGACGGCCGATCGCGTCGAGGTCGGCGCGAGCCACCTCGAGGTCGCCGAGTACGCCGAAGACCGCATCCGGGAACTCGGCGGTAAACCCGCGTTTCCGGTCAACATCTCGATCGACGAGGAGGCCGCCCACGCGACGCCGTCGATCGACGACGAGTCGACGTTCGGCGAGGAGATGATCAACTTGGACATCGGCGTCCACATCGACGGCTGGCTCGCCGACACCGCGATCACGGTCGACCTCTCGGGTAACCCGGAGCTCGCGGAGGCGCCCGAACAGGCCCTCGAGGCCGCGATCGACGTCATCGAACCCGGCGTCGACACCGGCGACATCGGCGCGGAGATCGAGGACGTGATCAAGGGATACGGCTTCAACCCCGTCGTCAACCTCACGGGTCACGGACTGGGACACTGGGAACAGCACACGAGCCCGAACATCCCGAACCGGGCCGTCTCGCAGGGGACGACCCTCGAGGTCGGCGACGTGGTCGCCATCGAGCCGTTCGCGACCGACGGCGGCGGCAAGGTCACCGAGGGCGCCAGCGAGGAGATCTACTCCCTCGAGCGCGAGGGGTCGGTCCGCAACCGGCAGGCTCGGGAGGCGCTCTCTCAGATCACCGAGGAATTTCGCACGCTACCGTTCGCGACCCGCTGGCTCGAGACCGACCGCCCGGAGGTGGCGCTGCGCCGGCTCAAACGCCAGAACATCGTCCACGGCTACCCGGTGCTCAAGGAGGGCGACGGCTTCCTCGTGAGCCAGAAAGAACACACCGTCATCGTCACCCCCGACGGCTGTGAAGTGACGACCGCCTGACCGCGGGGACAAACAGTGAGCCCTCGGTGGGCCGGTTTCGAAGCGCGCGAGGTTCGTCCGCTCAGGCGTTGTTCATCCGCTGGCTGTGCCGGGTGCCACAGCGCTGGCACTCGGCGACGCGGTAGGGCTCCCGGGAGAACTGTGCGTTCTCCTCTTTTACGCTCTCGGTTCGGATCTGCACCGTCACCTCGTGGAGGGTGTCGAGGTCGCACTCCTCACAGCGTTCTGTGAGGCCGTTGAACGAGTTGTCGGTTGTTGCCATTGCCGATACATTCTTTCTATCAGTACCTTAAATCTACCCTTCATTTATTCACCGAGGGACGCGAGTGCACGGATCGGCGGCTCTGAAGGGGAGTACGAGGGCTCGAGTACACACGCTTTTGAGGTCCCCTCGAGTCCATCCGGTATGGAGCAGGTGTTCGCCCCGTGGCGCATCGAGTGGATCAGGCGCGAGAAGAAGAATCCGAAGGTCGAGGAGTGCGTCTTCTGTGAGCTTCCGAACTGGGAGAACGACCGAGAGAACCTGCTGGTCGCCCGAAACGACCACGCCTTCGTCCTGCTGAACAACGCACCGTACAACCCTGGCCACGCCATGGTGATCCCCTTCCACCACACGGGCGACTACACCGACCTGACCGACGAGGAACTGTTGGGTCACGCACGGCTGAAACAGCGGACCCTCGAGGCGCTCGAGGCCGCATTCGAGCCCGCGGGATTCAACGCAGGGTTGAACCTCGGCGGTGGTGCCGCGGGCGGCTCGATCGACGACCACCTCCATACCCACGTCGTCCCGCGCTGGCAGGGCGACACGAACTTCATGCCCATCGTCAGCGACACGACGGTGATCGTCGAGGCGCTCGAGGAGACCTACGACCAGTTACACGAGGCGTTCGCCGCACAGGAGGGAGCCACCGTTCCGGACGACCGAAGTTCGGTCCGGTTCGACGCCCCGTGATCGCTCCCCTCACCCGCTCGCGGGGTCGCCGCTTCGACGCGCCTGCCGGGTGAACTTTTGTACGATTCTGGGTGGTAGCCCCGGTGATGCCGGTCACAGCCCGTCTCGAGGAGTTGCTGGTCGAGTACGCCGCGATACTCGAGAGTCTGACGGTTCTCGTCGTCACGTTCGTCCTCGTCTACCTCGCCGGGCGCTACCTCCTCGAGCCGCTCGCACAGTGGGTGATGGACGTCCGGGGCACCGACCCGACGCTCCGGCGCGGACTTCAGCAGGCGGTCGCCATCGGTGTCGTGGTCCTCGCGGCCCTGATCGCGCTGTCGGTGGCCGAGTTCGACTACCTGCTCCAGCGCTCGGCGATCATCGTCGCCGCGCTGACGGTGGCGCTCGGGTTCGCCGCCCAGAACGTCGTCGGAAACGTCGTCAGCGGCGCCTTCATCGTCACCGATCCGAAGTACAACATCGGCGACTGGATCCGGTGGGACGACCAGGAGGGGATCATCGAGGACATCAGCTTTCGGACCACTCGCGTTCGGACCTTCGACAACGAAGTCGTGATGGTCCCTAACTCGACGTTGACCACGACGGCCGTCACGAACGCCGTGTTGAACGACCACATCCGTCTCGAGGTCCCGGTCGAAATCGACTACGACGACGATCTCGAGACTGCCGTCCGCGTACTGGCGGACGTCGCGGCCGCCCATCCCGACATCCTCGAGGAGCCGGAGCCGCAGGTGTTCGTCACGGATCTCGAGGGGGCGATTCGTCTCTCGGCCAGATTCTGGATCGCAGACCCGAGCAGACAGTCGTTCGCGAAAATTCGTTCCGCATACGCCCGCCGGGTTCTCGAGCGATTCGACGAGCGCGGGATCGATCTCGGTGCACCCGCGACACAGGAACTGCGGGGCGGACTCGAGGTAATTCCGCGCACCGAGGACGGTCCGGTGCGGTGATCGCGTTCGGATCAGACCGGCTCGCCGAAGGCGTACATCGTCTCGTGAGCCGTGACCTCGCAATCGACGAACTCGCCCGGCTCGAGGCCGTGCTCGCTCGCGTTCCGGACGATAATCTGGCGGTAGGCCGAGTCCCGGCACTTCACGGAGTCGGCGGTTCCCTCCTCGACTACCAGACAGTGTTCCCGAACGTCGCCGACCATCTCGGCGTACGCCTGACCGACGATCTCGCGCTTGAGTTCGCTCATCTCCCGCGAGCGCTCCTTCTTGATCGTCCCGCCGAGGCCCTTCATCTTCGCCGCGTCGGTGCCCGGCCGCTTCGAGAAGCGGGTAACGTTGAGCTTCTCCGGGCGCGTTTCACGGAGCAGGGCCATCGACTGGGCGTGGTCGTGGTCGGTTTCGGTGGGAAAGCCGACGATGAAGTCCGTCGACAGCGTCCAGTACTCGAGGGCTGCATCGAAGGTTTCGATCACCTCGAGGTACTCGCTCACCTGGTGCTGGCGGCGCATGTCCCCGAGCACGTCGTCCGAACCGGACTGGACGGGGGCGTGGAGGAAGTCGTACAGCTTCTCGTTTTCCGCGAACACCCGCGCTAGCTCCTCGCGGATGCCGTGGACGCCCTTCGGGTTCGCCATCCCAACCCGCACGCGGAACTCGCCGTCGATGGCGCAGATGCGCTCGAGCAGTTCCGGCAGCTTCCGCTCGCCCTGCTCCCAGCCGTAGACGCCGGTGTCCTGGCCGGTGATGCGGATCTCCTTCGCGCCGGCGTGGACGAGCGCTCGGGCCTTCTCGACGTTTTCTTCGACCGGCGGGGAGTCGATCTTCCCCGTGGCGTGTTTCGTGATGCAGTACGAGCAGTCGGACATACAGCCCCGCGCGATGGGGAGGATGCCGACGACGCCGTCGAGCACCGGCCGGGCGTCGGGCGTCGTCGTCGGACACTCGCCGTTCGTCACCGCTTCCGGAACCTCGTCCCAGTGGAGCACCTCGGCGTCCACGTCGGCGGCCGCGAACTCCTCACCCTGGGCGAGGGCCATACAGCCGGTGACGTACAGGTCCGCGGTCTCCTCGCTCAGCTCCTCGGCCCGACGGAGCATGTTCCGTTCGGTCTTCTCGACGACGGTGCAGGTGTTGAGAATCGCCACGTCCGCCTCCTGGGGACCGTCGACCCGGTAGTGGCCAGCGTCACGGAGCCGTCGCTCGATCTCGCGGCTCTCGCCGCGGTTCGACGTACAGCCGTAGGTTTCGATGTGATACCGGGCCATCGCCTACCGTTTCGTGGGGCCCGGTCGGGAAAAGCGCGACGGATTCCGCCGCGGAGCGAACCGGCTTCGGCGTTCAGCCGGCGGCATCCGAGCCGTCCTCGAGCCGGTGGTAATGGTCGTCGACGACCGAGAGGACGGCCTTGAACGCACCGAGGACGACGGGACCGAAGAACAGCCCCATGATGCCGAAGGCGTAGATGCCGCCGAGAACCCCGAGGATGATCACTGCGGGACTGAGTTCAGCGTAGCGGTCGACGACGATCGGACGCAGGTAGTCGTCTGCGACGCCGACGACGACCGCGCTGTAGACGAACAGCGCCACTGCGAGCACGGGTTCGCCGGTCACGAAGAGGTAGACGACCGCGGGACCCCACACGAGGAACGCCCCGATCAGCGGCACCAGCGACAGGATGATCATGATGAACGTCCAGAAGGCGGCGTTCGGGATGCCGGTCGCGAACAGTCCCAACCCCGCGATGACGCCCTCGATGATCGCGATCAGCACGTGCCCCAGCAGGACCGCCCGCGTCACCTCGTCGAGTTCGCCGTACAGGTCGTCCTGAACGTCCGACGGAAGCGGCGTCGTCTCCCTGATCCACCCCATCAGCTCCCTCCCGTCCTTGAGCAGGTAGTAGATGAGGAACAGCGCGAGTCCGAGGCCGATCAGAACGTGGGTGAGCGTGCTCACGATCTCGGTCGTCCGCTCGAGGACGAACATGCCCGCCTCCTGGCCGGCGTCGGCGGCCGTCGACGCGAGATCGACCTCGAGGCCGGTGCGCTCCTCGAGTTGACTCTCTATGTCGGCGAGTCCGATCGCGTCGGCGTCGAACTCCTGGAGCAACTGGACGGCGTCCTCGGCGATAACGGCGATAACCACGACGAAGGGGATCAGGAAGCCGGCGATCGCCAGCACCACCATGGCGAACGCCGAGATCGTCGGCGAGGTGCGGGGAGCCAGCCGCCTGTGGAGCGGAAAGAGGATGTAGGCGAGCAACACCGCCGCGAGGACGTACTGGAGAAAAGGGAGGACCAGCAACAGCGAGAGAACGGCGAAGAGCCCTACCAGAACGAGGAGGTACCCTTTGCTGAGATTCATACACGCTGTTCGACGGATCGCCGTATAAGTCCGGACGTTGCGTGAGACGGACCGATCTGTTTCCGGCGACGACAGTCGGTTCAGCCGTCCCACGGGTTCAAGTCACTGGTTCGCCAAGTAGCCCACTGAATGTCGACGCAACTCGACCCCCTCTCGGTTTCCGCTGATCTCCTCTATACGGTCAAAACGGAGGGTGCTACAACCGAGTTGCGAGAGTACCTTGCAGCGTTCGATCGCCCCCAACTAACGCGGGCGCTGTCGGGGCACGCCCAGCGGCTGTCGTTCTGGCTCAACTGCTACAACGCCTACGCCCAACTGCTCCTCGAGGCGACGCCCCTCGAGGGCGGGGTTCTGGACAGGTGGAAGTTCTTCGCCAGGGATCGGATCCCCATCGCCGGTGTCTGGCTGAGCCTCGACGACATCGAACACGGCATGCTTCGGAGTTCGAAACACCCCTGGGGGATGGGATACCTGCCGCGACCGTTCCCCTCCTCGTTCGAGCGGGCGTTCCGCCTCGAGCGCGCCGACCCCCGGATCCACTTCGCGCTGAGCTGTGGGTCCGAGAGCTGTCCGCCGATCGCAGTCTACAGCCCCCAGGACGTCGAGGCAGAACTCGACGTCGCGATCGAGTGGTACCTAGAGGAGAACGTCTCCTACGATCCGTTGACCGAGGTCGCGACGGTTCCCCGATTGTTCCTCTGGTATCGGGGCGACTTCGGCGGCAAACGCGGTATCGTCGACTTCCTCGAGCGCTACGGGGCCGTTCCCGAGGGAGTCACGCCCTCACTCGAGTACGACGAGTACGACTGGTCGGCCGACGTCGGCGATTTTCGAGGGTGAGCGGGTGCCCCCTCGAGGGGTCGATCACTCCTCGACCTGTTCGATCCGCGCCGTGGCTGCGCTCTTGCTAACGCTCCTGGCGGCCCGCGTCGCGTTGTACCGCGAGACGTACCCCTCACCGCTGTCGGCGACGATGTTACCGTTCCAGTGAACGAGTCGCCAGCGCCACTCCTCGGCCCGGTCGCGGTACACCTCGAACCGCGCCGTTCGCTCGCCGCTCGCTCGCGCTTCCCGCCCCGCGGTCGTCGACTCGGCCGGCATCGCTGCAGCGGCCGCATCCGGCGTCGCGTCAGCCGTCTCCGCCGACTCGTCGACGCCGGGCCCCTCGTCGACCCGGACGCTCGAGTCGGCCGCCGGCTCCGCCCACTCGAGTTCGAGTTCGAGTTCGGTCTCCCCCGGCGAGCCCGCGGTCGTTTCGGCCTCGAGGTCGACCTCGATCCGGTCGGGAAACGAGATCGACGCAGTCCGGTCGTCGACGGCGAGACGGGCGGGACGGCCGGTCTCGAGCGCCGTCGACAGCTCCGCGAGAAGGGCCGCCAGTTCCGCTCGGTCGTGCGTCGCCTCGAGTTCGAACAGCGTGTGCTCGTCGGCCATACGGTCACTACGGCGGGGGTGAGGCTGAGGCTACGCGTGGCGACTGCAAGCCGACCGCTTTCTGCCGTCCCCGTGGCCGGTCCGGCCATGTCGGTCGACGTAACGCGCCACGAGCCCGACGACGACCCGCCGTGGATCGAAGCCGAGCACGAGGGCGCCCGCTACGAGTATCAGATCGTCGGCGAGGATCGCCTGCAGCTGACCGCGACCGGCGGGAGCGAGCTGCCTCTTTCGCGTCGTTATCGCTGCGTGTGCTAGAGCCGGGTCGCGGCCTCGAGCGTGATGTCGATCGCCCGGCCGACGTTGTTCTTCGCCTTCTCGGGGAGTTCGTCGTCCTCGGTGTCAGTCCCCTTCTGGGTCCCCTTCACGAGGTTGCCGTCGACGGTACAGATCGCGCCGGCGCGAAGGCCCTTGCGGCGGGTCAGTGAGAACACCGCTGCGGCCTCCATCTCCACCGAGAGCAAGCCCGCGGCCTCCCAGTCGGCGACGGCGTCGTCGCTCTCGGCGTAGTAGGCGTCGTCGCTCGCGATGGGACCGACGTGGACCTCCTCGTCGCCGCTCACGGCTTCGCCGTTCGCGCTTTCCGCGGCCCGTTGGGCCGCGTGTCTCTCCGCAGCGTCCACGAGCGCCGAGAGCACCTCGTAGTCGGGGACGGCGGGGTACTCGACGGCCTCGTAGCGCTTCGAGGTCCCCTCGTTCTTCGCGGCACCGGTCGCGACGACCATGTCGCCGATCTCGACGTCCGCCTGGAGCGCACCGGTGGTGCCGACGCGGACGAACGTCTCGACGCCGACGTTCGAGAGCTCCTCGACGGCGATGGCCGCGGAGGGACAGCCGATCCCAGTCGAACAGACCGTCAGCTCCCGATCGCCGTAGGTGGCGTTAACGACCTTGTACTCGCGGTTCTGAGCGATCGTTTCGGCGTCGTCGCAGTGGCCGGCGATCCGATCGACTCGGCCGGGGTCGCCGGGGATGAGTGCGATGTCGTGGACGTCACCGTCGTCGACCAGCAGGTGGGGCTGGGTTGCCATGTGCGCGGCTTTTGCGGGCGGTGGGAAAAAAGGTCCGTTCGCCGCCGTGGACCGATCAGGCGTTCGGGTACACCTGAACGCTCTCGTTTCGGACGACGACGGTGAGCCCGTCGACCTCGAACCGGATCCGACCGCCGGGCCGGCCCTGTCCGTCGTACCTGTCGGCGAACAGGGCGTCGAGCGCCTCGGGATCGATGTAGTCGTACAGCCGCGTGGTCGCGGCCGTCACGTCGTTACCACGGAACTGAGCGACCGCGGTGGCGACGGCGACGCTCGGTGGTTCGTTCTCGTCTCGTTCGTATCGGACGCGCTTACGGAACCCCCCGTCTTCGATGTCGAATCCGCCGGTAGCTTGCTTGTTCATGGCTCTCCGTCACGTTTCCGTGACTTTCTATTCTGAGTACCAACGGCGTCGCCCATATATCTACCGTCAGACGACACCCGATGAGAACGAGACGGCCGGTAGACGGCGTATCTGTCCCGATCGATCACGACCGACTGCCGATCAGCACTGGGTCTCGAGGAACTCCCGGACGCGCGCGGTCGACGGCGCGCTCCGTGCCCCCTTCCGGGCCGCTGCGAGCGCGCCGCAGGCGTTGGCGTACTCGAGGGCGCGCTCGAGGTCGTCGGTCCGCAGCGTCGTGGCGATGAAGCCGGCCGCAAAGGCGTCGCCGGCGCCCGTCGTGTCGACGGCCTCGACGTCGAAGCCGGGGTGGCTGTACGAGCCGTCGGGCGTGTGGATCTCCGCACCGTCGCCGCCGTGTTTGATCACGACGATCCGGTTGCTGAAGTCGGAGTCGGCGTACTCCTCCTCGAGCATCGCCTCGACCTCGAGGCTGTTCGCGAAGATCACGTCGGCGCACGCGAGCGCCTCGCCGTAGTCGCGCTCGCCCAGCCGGCGACCCGGGTCGAAGCTGACGGTGACGCCCGCGTCGCTGGCGGTGCGGGCGATTTCGGCCGCGGTGTCGGGGCGCTGGCTTGTCAGGTGGACGTGGTCGGCCGACCGGATCCGGTCGCCGTCGACGTGGTGGGGCTCGACCGCCTCGTTGACGCCGTCGTTGCCGAGTACCGACACCTCGCCGTCGTCGTCGACGAGCAGGTACTTGACCGCGGTGTCGGCGTTCTCGACCACCCGGAGCCCCTCGAGGGAGACGCCCGCGGCCTCGAGTTCGCGCCTGGCAAGCAGGCCGTTGTCGTCGTCGCCGACGCTCCCGATCAGGCCGGTGTCACGGGAGAGACCGGCGAGGGCGACGGCGACGTTGGCGGCGCTCCCGCCGCCGGACTGGCGCTGTGAGCGGATCGACGCTTCCCCATCGGGCTCGGGCAACCTGTCGACGCGGAGGGTCACGTCCCAGTTGACGTGTCCCGCGGTGAGCACGGTAACCATCGGCGATACGTCGAGTCGACGACCCCCGGAAGCAAAACCCTGACGTCTACGTTACGGTGAACAGGAGGACGTTGTGGGTGCCGGGGCCGAGGCCGACGGCGGCGACCAGCGCGAGCACTACGCGGGCCCGTCGGGGCTCCTCGCGCACGAAGTCGGTGAACAGCCAGACGACGAACACGGCGAGGGCGACCTTGAGGAGGGCGAACAGCCAGCCGGCGCCGACGTACTCGTAGGTCGGGAGCGCCTCGGCGGCCTCGAGGATCATCCGGGAGGCCGGCACCTCCTCGGCGGCGCCGAGGAGGTCGTAGCCGATCCCCGTCGAGACGCCGTCGAGCGCCTGTCCGAAGACGACGAGCGCGCCTGTGAGGCCGGTGACGGCGGCGACCTCGGTCGCCCAGAGACCGAGTGCGATCCAGACCAGCGCGGTGAGGATCCCGGCGACGACGACCGAGATCACCGGCCAGAACGGCGTGAACGAACCCAGCTCCCAGCCGATAAACAGCGTAAACATCGCGAACACGGAGAAAAAGCCGGTGCCGACGATCCCCACGACGCGCTCGATCGAGCGCTGGAGCCCCGCGGCGTAGAGAAAACAGGCGAGGATCCAGACGATCCCCGCGACGACCGCCGTCGTCAGGTACACCGTCGGGGAGCCGAACAGCTCCGCGAGGTGCGAGGGATAGGCCTCGAGGCGGTAGAGGACGTGTAACGCCGAGCCGAGCATCATCCAGGGGGCGAAGGCGATGACGGTTCGGTCGGTCACCGGCGGCTCGAGCACCCACAGCAGCGCCACGACCCCGATCAGTACGAGCACCAGCGGTACGAGCACGTACCACGGCGGGAGGAGGAACCCATCAGGTAACACCATAGGCCGAAATGGCTCAGAGCAGTGACTAACCGTTTCCGGTTGCTTTCGCCCCGGTTCGCCGCCGGCGCGGACGGCCGCATCGGTGCGTCGCCCGCCCGGTCGCCCGCCGGTCCGGCGTGCACCGCCGCCGTCGCGCTCAGCGCTCCCAGGGCTCGGCCGTCGTCTCCCCGAACAGTTCGCGCATGAGCATCACGATGCTCTCCGGGGGGTACTGTCCCCGCTCGGTGACGATCGCGTCGACGTGTCGGGGCGGCGTGACGTCGAATGCGGGGTTCTCGACGACGAGCGCGTCGTCGGGGTCGCCGGCGGCGATCTCGGCGCGCTCGCTCTCGGAGAGTACCTCCCGCTCGTCGCGCATCTCGATCTCGACGGTGTGGCCGGTCATCGTGTCGGGGTGGAGCTTGATCGTCTGGGCGGCGACCATCACCGGCACGCCGCGCTCGCGGGCGTTGACGGCGAGCCCGCTGGTGCCGATCTTGTTGATGACGCTGCCGTCGGCCGCGATGCTGTCTGCGCCGACGAGGACGTGGTTCGCCTCGTCCAGGTAGCGCCGGGCGGCGTTGTCGACGACGAGGGTGACCGGGACGCCCATCTCGCGGAGCTGTTCGGCCGTGATGTGGCCCTGCTTTCGCGGCCGGGTCTCCTTGACGATCGCCTCGATGTGTTTGCCGTCTGCGAGGGCGGCCTCGACGCAAGAGAGGGCGTCCGTCGAGTGACAGTGAGTCATCACCACGTCGCCGTCGCGGAGGCGATTCGCGCCGACCTCGCCGAGGGTTTCCTGGGCCTGCTCCAGATCCCGCTGGAACCGCTCGGCCTGCGCGATCGTCGACGACCGCAGGGCGGCGACGGTCTCCCCGTCCATTCCGCGCAGAACGTACCGGAGCGCGTTTGGCAAGCTCACCGCCGTCGGCCGGGTTTCGTACAGCTCCGCGGCGGCCGCGCGAAGCTCCGCCCGGAACGCCGCGGGCGTCTCGGCCTCGCTCTCGGTCGCCTGGGTCGCGAGCGCCCCGGCGGCCGCGCTCGCGATCGTCGCCGCACCGCGAACCTCCATCTCGGCGATGTCCGTCGCCGTCGCCCGAACGTCGGGTGTGATCGCGGGCTGGTCGTCGGTCATACCCGAGGGTTCGTCACCAGGGCCTAAAAGCAACCGGACGGGTTTTTACCCGTCCGGTGAGACGACAGCGACATGCACCGACAGGAGCTCGCCCCGATGATCGATCACACCGTCCTCGGCCCGGAGACCACGCTCGAGGACGTACACGAGGTACTGGACGCCGCCGCCGAGTACGGCATGAACGCCTGCATCCCGCCGTGTTACCTCGAGGAGGCCGTCACGTCCGCCCCCGAGGTGACGATCGCGACCGTGGTCGGCTTCCCCCACGGCCAGAACGACCACGACGTCAAGCGCCGCGAGGGCGTCCTCGCCTGGAAAGCCGGCGCGGACGAACTCGACGTCGTGATCAACGTCGGCCGGCTTCGGGCGGGAGAGGACGAGGCCGTCGCTGCCGAACTCGAGGAGCTCGTCGCCGCGGTGCCGATCCCGGTGAAGGTGATCATCGAGACCGCACTGCTCTCCGACGACGAGAAACACCGTGCGTGCGAGGCCGCGCTCGCCGCCGACGCGGCGATGGTGAAGACCTCGACCGGGTTCGCCGACGGGGGCGCGACCCTCGAGGACGTTTCCCTGATGAGCGAGTACCTCCCCGTGAAGGCCAGCGGCGGCGTCGGCAGCTACGCGGACGCACTCGAGATGATCGACGCGGGCGCCGAGCGAATCGGCGCCTCGAGCGGCGTCGAGATCCTCGAGGGCGCTCCCGAGTAACGCTACTCGTCTTTCAGAAGACTCGAGACGACCGGCGACTCGTCCGCGCCGAGCGCCGACTGCACGAGCAGGTGTCCGCCCAGTTCCGAGAGGCTGACCACGTCGTCGGCGCCCGCGCGCTCGAGCTTGCGGGTGTTCTCGCGGTCGGTCGCCGCCGTGACGATGCGGACGTCCGGGCGGAGCTCTCGAGCCGTCAACACCGCGAGGGCGTCCTGGGCGTCGTCGTCCGTCGCGACGAGGACGGCCCGCGCGGTCGCGATCTTGCCGCGACGGAGCGGCTCCTCGTCGCTGGGGTTCGCGTTCAGGACGCTGACACTTCGGTCTCTGAGTTCCGATCCCGCGGTCTCGTCTCGGGTGACGACCAGAAACGGGATGTCGGCGGTGTCGAGTTCGTTCACGATCGGTTCGGTGAGATCCCCGTAGCCGAGGACGAGGACGTGGTCGTCTAAGAGTTCGAGTTCTGAGTCGGTCATCATTCCGAGTGTTTTCGAGATCCGCGCTTGGATCGCCGGGCCGACGAGCGCCCCGATGGCGATACCGAAGCTCGCCACCCCGAGGACGACGACGGACATGGTGAACAGCTGCGCCTGCTCGGTCTCCGGTCCGATGTCGCCGTAGCCGACGGTGCTCGAGGTGATCAGCGTGAAGTAAAAGGCGTCGAGCAGGTGGTCGATGCCGTCGAACTGCTCGCGCAGCGCGAACGCGCCGAAGGTGCCGTAGGCCTGGACGCCGACCAGCGCGCCGCCGGCGGCGAGCTGGGTCGTCGACAGCGAGAGCTGTCGGTCGAAGCGCCTGCGCGAGAGCAGGAGCGTCGGCAGCGAGATCAGCGAGAGGACGACCAGCGGTAGCGAGTACTGGCTCGCCTGCAACAGCCCCTGAACCGCCGTCAGCGGCAACAGCAGGAACGTCGCCCACCAGCCGGCTCGCAGTCCCCGCCTGAGCGCGAGCGCGCTGCCGACCATCAGGAAGCCGGTCAGCGCGCCGGTGAACCCGACCGCCTCCTGGACGGCCAGGGGGACGTGGGGTGCGATGGGCCCGAAGTCGGCGGCCTCCTGCTCGATGTTGAGGACGCCCGTCGCGACCGACAGGAGCGCGACGAGCAGCGCCAGCCCGACGGCTGCGCGGGTCGTGACGACCCACCGCCAGTTTTCGGGCAGTCGCTCGATCACCCGTTCGCCGACCATACCCACGACTCCGACAGGCCGGTAGTAAACGCCTTCGCCTCCGACAGCCCGTGTGACGGCGTCTCGAGGGGCGTTCGAGCCCGGCGCTTCGGTCGGTACTGGTTTACCGATCGCCTGCGACCGACCCACAATGACCTCGCTTCCGGTCGAGGTGCTCCTCGGCATCTACCTCGGGCTGTTGACCGGCATCGTCCCGGCGCTCGTCGCCGGGACGCTCGGCTTTCTCGTCCGCTACGTCACCGGCGTCTCGCTACCCGGCTTCGGTGTGGTCGTCCTCGCGCTCTCGATCGCCAGCGTTCAGGGTGGGCTGCTCGGCCTCGTCGAACCGACGATCACCCAGTCGCCGCGGCTGCTCGTCGCCGTCCTCGTCGTTCTCATGCTCGCGCTGTACGCCCACAGCCAGGGCGACAGGCTGGGTGGCGAACTCCCGCGGCGGGTCTCGCTGACGGAGATCCGCAGGCGGACGCTTTCGGCGGACGTCGTCGAAACCGTCGGCGGTATCGGCCAGGTGACGGTTCGCCCCCTCGGGGAGATCCGCGACGTCGAAGGGTATCCGCCGCTCCCGTCGGCGCTCCGGGCGAGCATCCGCGAAGACTCCTGGCGGCTGCCCGCCGACCTCCCGCTGTCGGAACTCGAGGTCCGACTCGCCGAGCGGCTGCGAACGGCGTACGACCTCGCCGACGTCTCGGTCTCGATCGACGAGCGGGGTCGGGCGACGATCGCCGCCGCGCCACCGTCGGGCGGGCTCTCGCGGCGGATTTCCGGGGGGTATCGAGCGGTTTCCCTCGAGACGCTGGTCCCGACGGGACTCGCTTCCGGCGACGAAGTTACCGTTCGCGCAGACGTCGGCACGATCGACGGAACGGTACTCAGCGCGCACGGGGCGGCCGACGAACCGACGGCCGCGCCGCCCGTCGAACCGGTCGAGGCCGCCCCGGAGAGCGACCACCCGGCGGTCCGGAGCGCGACCGGCGCGAACGCGAGCGACGGCGGGGCCGGTCGGCTGACGATCGTCGTGCCCGACGGCGACGTCGAACGACTGCTCGAGGCGGGCATCGATCGGGTCGTCGTCCAGTCGAGGGGGACGAGCCCGGAGCTTCGGGCGCTCTCGCTGCTGAAACGCGGCGGCCGGAGCGTTCGTCGCCTGACGGTCGGTGACGGAGCCGCCGTCGACGCGAGCGACGGCGTGACCGTCCTCGCTCGCCGGCGGCGGGACGCGGCCGACGGCTCGAGTCCCGAGTGGGCGTTCGGCCGCGACGTCGAAGCCGGTCTCGAGGCGGGGGACGAACTCGTCGTCGCGGGACGTCCGACGGCCCTCGAGGCGGCCGCCGAGAGGTGGGGCCGATGACGGCCGTCGCCGCGGCGGCGCCGTCGACCCTCGCGCAGGTCTCGACGTCGCTGCTGCTCGACGCGGTCGTCCGCATCGTCGGCTTCGGCGCACTCGCCGGTGGAACGGCCGCGGGCGCGGCGGTCGCCTACCGCTGGTACAGCGCCGAGGAGATCCCGGAGGGGGTCGCGGTGCTGCTCGGTATCTCGACGGTCGCCCTCTGGTTGAACACGAAGAGCGCCCTCGGGGACGCGATCATCGGCGACACGCCGCTGCTCGACCCCGGAACGGCGGTGTACACCGTTACCGCGTTCGCGGCCAGCGCCATCGCCGCAGACGGCGGCCGCCGCCTCGGAAACGCCCTCGCCGTCGACCTCGTCGCCGGAAGCGCGCCGCGGACGGTCGACGACGTGAGCCAGCTCGTCCGCTCGGCCGGACGCGTCGTCGCCGTCGAACTGCCGGCGACGATCGACGACGCCGACGGCTACGACCCCGTCGACGAGTCGACGCGGGTGACGCTCGCGGGCAAGACGCTGCTGTTCCCGCGGCGGCTCACCGACGAGGAGCGCCGACAGCGGCTGGTGGCGCGCCTCGAGCGCGACTACGGGATCGACCACGTCGCGGTCGACCTCGCGGCCGACGGAACGGTCGAGCGCCTCGCCGTCGGCAGCAAGCCCGCCGGGATCGGTCCGACGCTCGCGCCGGGGACCGTGGCGGTCGCGCTCGAGGCCGACCCGGCTCCCGACGCCAGCCCCGGCGACGCGGTGGAGGTGTGGTCACACCCCGCGGGCGGTCGGCGCCCCGTCCGGTTGACGACGGCCGAACTGCGGGCGGCGGCGGGCGACGTCGCGACCGTCGCCCTCGACGCGGCGGCCGTCGAGGCGCTCGAGCGACCGGGGGCGGACGCGACAGAGCCGGGGGAGTCGGCGCCGTACCGCCTCGTCACCCGCCCCGGCTCGCGCGGGGGCGGCCGAGAGTTCGTCTCGCTCCTCCGGGCTGCGGACGAGGCGGTCGCGGCGGTGACGGTCGACGGCTCGCTGGCCGGCGAGACGGTCGCGGGGGTTCCGGGGCTCGTGCTCGCGATCGACCGCGCCGGCGACGCCGTTGCGCTCCCGGCCGCCGACCACCGCCTCGAGTCGGGCGACGTCGCGTTCGTCCTCGGTCGCCCGGACGCCTTCGAGGGGCGAGAGCGGTAGCTACTTGCCGTCGGCGCGGGTAGCGCCGCCTATGGAGTGGAAGCTGTTCGCCGACCTCGCCGAACACGCCGACGGCCGCCACGTCACCGTCGACGTCGAGCATGGCGAGACGGTCGGAGACGCGCTCGAGGCGCTGCTCGAGGACCGACCCGCCCTCGAAGACCGCGTCCTCGACGAGGAGGGGGCGTTGCGCTCACAGATCAACGTGCTCCGCAACGGCAAGGACGTCCGGAGCCAGGAGGCGGGCCTCGAGACGGAACTCGAGGCGGGCGACGAACTGGCGCTGTTTCCGCCGGTCAGCGGCGGTTAGAACCGGGTGACGACTTCGAACCCTCGAGTGTCGTACTCGCTCATCGCCGCCAGCCGGTCGGAGACTTCCTCGAGCGTCACGCGACGGGTGACGAGCGCGCCCGGGTCGAGGGCGCCGGACTCGAGCATCCCCAGGAGTTCGTCGTAGCGCGAGGGCGGCATTCCGCGCGAGCCGAGAACGGAGACGTCCCAGCGGGTGATCTCGTCGACCGGGAGGGCGACCTCGCCGCGCTCGGCGTCGGTCGTCAGCCCCACCTGTACGTGGGTGCCGCGGGGGCGCAGGCAGTCGACACTGTTTCGACAGGTCTCGGCCCGGCCGAGACAGTCGAGAGAGACGTGCGCGCCGCCGTCCGTACTCGACTCGATGGCGGCCGGCACGTCCTCGTCGGCGCCGTTCACCGTCGCTTCGGCCCCGACGGCGGCGGCCAGCTCGAGGGGCTCCTCCCGGATGTCGACCGCGATCACGCGGGCACCGAGCGCGCTCGCGATCTGGACCGCCGCCAGGCCGAGGCCGCCACAGCCGTGGACGGCGACCCAGTCGCCGCCGGCGAGGTCGGCGCGGTGGGCGAGCGCGTGAAACGCCGTCACGTACCGACAGCCGAGCGCGGCGACGGCCTCCGGTTCGACGCCGTCGGGGAGGTGGACCGCGTTGAACTCGGCGTGGGGGACGTGGACCCGTTCTGCGAAGGCGCCGGGAACCGCGGGCTCGAATCCGAGGGCGTAACCGTCGGTGCAGACGTTTCCGTGGCCGTTTCGACACTGGTGGCAGGTGCCGTCGCCGAGGTTGAACGGCACCGCGACCCGGTCGCCGGGCGCGAGACGGGTTTCGTCCACTCGCTCGCCCACTTCGAGCACCCGTCCGGCGGGTTCGTGGCCGAGGATCTGTCCCAGCGGGACCCGGTCGTCGGCCCACTCGCCGTGGCCCTGCCAGGCGTGCCAGTCGCTCCGGCAGACGCCGCAGGCCTCGACCTCGATCACCGCGCCGTCGGGGGCGGGTTCGGGTGATTCGACCTCTTCGATCGAGAGCGGTTCGCCGTAGGACTCGAGAATCGCTGCGCGCATACGACCGTCTCCGCACCGGTCGGAGGTAACTGTTCGCCAGCCGGCGGTGCTCGGTCATACGGATCTTGTAACGTGCTCCCGGTGATCGCTTGACCGGGGCGGCGATCACCGGTACAGAATCACAGCAGGCCGTGTCAGGCCTCGGTGAGGTCGATGCCGAGGACGAAATCTGGCTCCTCCGAGATCCCCTCGGCGACCAGCGAGGCGTCGCTGACGAAGCCGACGGTCTCGGGGATCAACACACGAACCCGGTCGGCGCCGAGCGTCGCCGCGTCCCGAGCGATCGCCGCGAACAGCGAGCGGGCGGCCTCGAGGCCGTCCCAGGCGCCGACGCCGTACTCGACCCAGGTGACGATCGCGCCGTCGTCGGTTCGGCGCTCGTACTCGCGGGTCCGGTAGCTCGCCCCGGCGACGCCGTCGTCGCCGTGGACCGCGAACACCGCGGTCTCCTCGCCGACCGTCGCGAGGATTTCGCGGGTGAGTTCACAGACCGCCCAGCTCTCCTCGGGCGAGAGCGCGACCCCCCGGAGGTGGTCGCGGGCGGGGCTGTCGGCCCAGTAGCGCCACGCGGCCGCGGGGTCGTTCGAAACCGGGAGCGGGCCGTCCGCGTCGGGATCGGGGTCGGGCTGCGCCCACCGAAACTCGGTGACGGGCTCGAAGCCGCCGGCTCGAGCCGCCCCCAGGGCCGCGACGTTCCACGAGTAGGTCATGATCCGGCCGACGGTCGCCCCCTGATCGCGGGCCCACTCGAAGCAGGCGTCGTTGAGCCGCGTGCTTACCCCCTGGCGGCGGTAGTCGGCGTTGACGCGCATCCCCTGGAACCAGGCCTCCTCGGGCGAGAGCATCACGGCCTGGACGATCCCCGCGAGTTCGTCGCCGGCGTCGGCGACGAACGTCCGCTTGGTGTCGTCGTCGGCGTCCTCGAGCCAGTCGTGGTAGACGCGGTGGAGGTAGTCGCCGCCGTGGTCGGGCCAGACGGTTTCGGAGACGGATTTGACCGCCTCGTAGTCGTCGTGGGTCGCCCGACGGATCTCGAGTCCGGCGGCCATCTCACTCCCAGGGCCGCGAGCGCTCCTGGATCTCGCCGGCCAGCGACGTCGCCATCGCCTCCTCGACGTCGTCGGCGTTCGCGAGCGCCCACATCAGCTTGACCTTCGCGGTTCCGGGCAGGGTGTCCTCGCCCTCGAGGACGCCCGCCTCGAGCAGGTCGCGACCCGTGTCGTACACCCGGTCACAGACCCGCCCCTCGAGACACTGGCTGGTCATCACGACCGTCGTCCCGCCGTCGATCAGCTCCGCAACCTGCGGAATCAGGTCGGTGTGGACGTGGCCGAGGCCGGTTCCCTCGAGCACCAGCCCCGCCTTCCCTTCGGCGGCGTCGAGGAACGCGGGGTCCATCCCGGGCGTGAACTTCAGGAGTTCGACGTCCGCCTCGAGGTCGGGTTCGACGGAGAGTTCGACAGAGTCGCGTTCGCGGTATTCTCGGCGGAAGGACACCGCCTCGGTCTCGCGGCTCGCCGCCGCTCGACTTTTCGAGGCCCTCTGGGCCTCGCATGCCTCGTAGTCGACCTCGCCCAGCGGCTCGGCGCCGACGGTCTCGAAGGCGTCCCGCCGAGAGGTGTGGTTCTTGCGGACTCGAGTGCCCCGGTGGAGCGCGCAGACGTCGTCGGACTCCGTGGCGTGCATACAGACGAGCACCTCCGCGCAGTCGCTCTTGGCGGCCTCGACGGCGCAAACCGCGTTCATGACGTTGTCCGAGGAGGGCCGGTCGGCCGAGCGCTGGCTGCCGGTGAAGACGATCGGAACCGGCGTCTCGAGCATGAAGGAGAGCGCCGCCGCCGAGTACTGCATCGTGTCGGTGCCGTGCATGACGACGACGCCGTCGGCGCCGGCGTCGATCTCCGCCGCGACCGCGTCGGCGAGCTCCCGCCAGATCGGCGGTTCCATGTTCTCAGAAAGGATGTTTGCGACGACCCGCCCGCGGTAGTTCGCCCGGCCGGCGAGATCGGGCACCGCGCGGAGGACGTCTTCCGCGTCGAACTGCGCCGTCACCGCGCCGGTTCGGTAGTCGACCGTCGACGCGATCGTCCCGCCGGTCGAGATGAGCGCGATCGTGGGGAGGTCGTCGTCGAACTCGACCGCAGAGCCGCTCTCGTCGCTCTGGCCGCTCTCGATCCGGTAGACGTTCTCCTCGAGCACCTCGAGGGAGACTTCCTCGCGGTCGACGCCGACGTTGTACCCGCCCTCGAGTTTCACCACGAGGTGGTCGTCGGTGGTCGAGGGGAGCAACACGCCCTCGTAGGACCCGTCTGCGCCCTCGAGCCGGACGCGATCTCCGGGGTTCGCTGTCATGCGTTTCGGTTGCGCGCGGTCGGACTTGAAAGCACGCTTTCGAACCGCCGATCAGGCCCCGAAGAACCCGAAGAGGGTGACGAGGAGCCCGAGTGTGATCACGACGCCCGCGAACAGGGCGGTGAGCAGCCGAACGTAGGTGGCGATTTCGTCGGGCATCTCGGTCCGGGGCAGGAGTCGTTTGGCCCCGTAGAGGATCCCCACGCCGAGAGCGACGACGCCGGCGCCGACTGCGACCGTTCCGACGTTCATTGAGGTGCGTACGCGACGAGCGCAAAAAAGCGACGGTGGTTCCGACGAGGACCGGCCGGCTCGCGCGACGATCCAGTTGGTATGCCGAAAGGACCATGGGTGTCGCCCCCATCGAGTCACGTATGAGCGACCGCTCGGACGAGGTCACGACGACCCGGGAGCCGGGTTCGACCGACGATCTCCTCGAGGAAACCGACCGGCTGCTGTCTGGTCCGGAGTCGGGCGCGGAGCCGCAGTCGCGGTCGACCGCGACGTCCCCACCCGGGGACGCGACTGGCGACTCGGCCGCCGACACGGCCGAGTCGACCGGCCTCGGCGCGCGCGTTCGGTCGCGACTCCCCACACGGACGGGGTCGTCACGGCGTTCTCTCGGGTACTACTTCTCCCCGAAGGCGTTTCTCGCGCTGGCCGGCGTCCTCGGCGTCGGTCTGTTCGTCGGCGACCTCGTCGTTCCCTTCGCTGGCGGCCTGCTCGGCGCGCTCGCGGTCGCGTTTCTCGTCGGGCTGCTCACCTCGAGACGGCGGTATCTCGAGGTCGCACTCGCCGGCGTTGCGGCCGGCGGGCTCTCGACGCTGTTCAGTCACCCGATACCGGCGGTCGCCGGCTCCTGGCAGGCCGTTTTCGCCGTCGGCGCGGTCGTCGGGATCGTGGCCGCGCTGGCGGGGTACTACTTCGGCCGCGACCTGCGAGACGGCCTCTCGCGGGAGATCTGACCTTCCGACTCACTCGCTCGTCGCGAGCTCCCAGCCCCGCTCGGTCCGGGTGACGATCCCCTCGTCGGCCATCGTCTCGAGCAGGTCGGCGACGACCTCCCGGGGGGCGTCGATCTCCTGGCTGAGCGCCGTCACTCCCTGTGGTTCTTCGCGGATCTTCGCAAGCAAGTCGGCGTAGATTCGGCTCTCCGGGCCGGTTCCGACCGTTTCTGAGATCCGATCGAGTACGTCACACAGTCGCCCCTGGACCCACCGCTGGGCCAGCGAGAGCTCGTTCTCGAGCTGTTCCATCCGCTTGAGCGTGCTCAACAGCTCGTCGAGTTCGTCCGTCTCGTCGTAGCTGATGTCGAGCGAGAGGTGCCGACAGGTGGTGATGTCGAAGCTGTTGTTCGACGGATAGGCGCTCTTGCTCGCGAAGCCGTACGGCGAGACGTTCACCTCGAGGCGAACGTTCCGCGCGATGTGGAAGTACTTGCGCCGCTGGTCGTCGGTGTGGCTCTCGACTAAGCCGGCGTCCTCGAGCTTCCTGAGGTGCTCGATGACGGCTTTCGGACTGACGCCGAGGTACTCGGAGATCTCGGTGACGTAACAGGGCTTCCGCGCCAGTAACCGCAGGATTCGTCGCCGGTTTTCGTTTCCGAGCAGATCCAGCAACGCAGCGGAGTCCATCTATCCGACGTTGGCGATGAGTGCTGAAAAGGGTGTCTCTCGGCGTTCCGCAGAGCGCGGCTCACTCGCTCTCGGCGGAATCGTTCTCGCTCTCGACGGCGTCGCTTTCCTCGACGTCTAGCTCGCCGTCTACCGTCCCGCCGCTATCGCCGTCGACGCCGTCTCCGTCTACCGTTTCGCCGCCACCGCCGCCGGCGTCGGTGTCGCCCGACTGTCCGGGCGGGGTGTCTCCCTGTCCGGGCGCGGCGTCACCCTGGCCGAGCGAGAACTCGATGCCGATCAGGTCGCCGGCCCGCGTGGTGATCTCGCTGGTAGCGAGGGACATCGCGTTCGTCCGGAGGTCGACGATGGCGTCCGTTCCGACGCCGGACTCGTTCGCCCGCGGCTCGGCCTGGTCGATCGCGTTCTCGAGGGCGGAGATCTGGACCGCGAGCCGGGTCAGCCGCGCTTCGTACGCTGCGGGGTTCATCTCCTCTTCGCGCTCTTCGATCTCGGCGTACTCGCGCTCGAGCGAGGTGAGGCGCTGCTCGAGGTGTGAGGTGCGGTCCGAGACGATCTCGCCGCGGCGGTCCTCCGGCGCGTTCTCGTAGGCCGCGTCGAACATCCGCGTGTCGACGGCGTGGTCGGCGCCGGCGGCGCTGGTCTGCATGAACTCGGAGATCTCGGTTCCCATCGACGTCTCCCGCGGTTCGTCGCTGTCGTTGTCGCTCGGCTCGTCGGTGACGCCCGTCACGACCGCCGCGCTGGCGATCGGGGCGACGGTGAGCCCGAGGACAGCGACGACCACGACGAACGCCGTGGCACGGAATGTACTCATTACCTACCGGCTACCGGCGAATAGCTTAAAAAGGCGGACCTTCGTTCGGATCGTTTACCTGTCGGGCGCGACCGTTCAGATCCGTTTGGAGCGTTCACACCCCACCACCGTCTCTCGGTTTGTCCGTTCTCGAGACGGGGGCGACCCGCCTCGGAAACGGCGGGTGTGCGAACGGACACGAACAGTCACACACTCGTCCGGAGCGAGGTTGGGGGTCGTATAGACGACGAAACAGTCGGTTTCGAACGTGATAATTTCGTGGTTAGGGTGTCCGTTGACGCCGGCCGGCCGGATCACGCTATCACAACCCGTCGAGGGGTGACAGGGGCAGAATAGTTATACCGGTGTGTGACGTGAGTTGACGTACCATGTTCGAACGATTTTCGAACAGCTACTATCTCGGACGACTCTACGTGACTCCCACGACCGGTCCCCACGCCGTGATGCAGCGCGAACAGCACGAGCGCATCAACGAGGAAGTGTACGCCACCGGCTCGGGCATCGAACGGCTCGACGAACCCCTGGTCATGAAACTCGAGTCGGGTCACTTCGCGGTCCACGGCGACGACTCGGTCCCCGCGAACACGCTCGCGCTCCCCGAATCCCTCCTCGAGGGAACCCGGATTCGAAACCCGCCGACGCTCCGCGAGGTGTTCCTCGCACGCCGGGAGCGCGCACGACAGCTCCTCGAGTTCGCCGGGGTCGGCCACGGCGACGACGAGTTCCCCAACGCCGGAACGTAAAAGTAGCCCCGCTTCACGTTTCCGGTCGATGATAGACGAGCTGCTCGGCCGCGCCTCGCTCAAGGAGCGAATCGCCGACCTCGAAGACGAGAACGAGCGGTTGCGAAACCGGTACGAGGCGGAGTCCGAGCGCCGATCCGACGCGGTAACTGCCAGACAGGAAGCTGAGGAGCGCCAGAACCGCCTCGAAGACCGCATCGCCCAGCTCGAGGGCGAACTCGAGCGCCGGGAGGACGACGACGGCGAACTCGAGTTCCGCCGTCACGAGCGCCTGCGGGGCGGCCGACTCGAGGAGGTCCTCGACCGGCTCGAGTCGTTCCGAACCGGCCCCGAGGGCGCGCTGACGGCGAGCGTCTCCGGGGCGGTTCCGGACGACCTCTCGGAGGCGCTCGGGGAGCGGGCGCGGCTGCTCGCCGATCTCGACGCCTGTCTGGTCTGTGCCGACGATGCGGGGCTCGTCTCCGTCGCCCTCGAGCCGCCGCTGTCGCCGGACCTCGAGGCGACCTGGAGCGACCGGTTCGAACTCGAGCGGGAGTGGTTCGCGCCGGCGGGGCGACACGCGGTCGCGCTCGTCCGCGCCGACCTGTTCGCGCTCGGGGTGTACGACGGCGACGAGCGCGTCGACTACCGCGGGTTCGAGAGCGACGTGAAGGGAAACCACTCCAAGGGCGGCTTCTCCCAGGCTCGCTTCGAGCGCATCCGCGACGACCAGATCGACGACCATCTCGACCGCTGCCGGGCGGCGATCGACGAGTACGGGGGCGAACGGCTGTACCTCGTCGGCCAGCGCGGGGTCGTCGACACCCTCGCTGCGGACGTCGACCCCCTGGCGACGGCCGCCGTCGACGCGACGGGCGCACCGAAGTCGGCACTCGAGGACGCGGTCCGGTCGTTCTGGCGGACCGACCTTTACGTGCTCTGACCCGTTCTGGTCGACGCTGCCGGTGCGTTTACCCTTAAGTAGCCGCTCTCCTTTTGGCAAGCTATGAGCATCGCGATCCTCGCGCACGAACTGTTTCCCGACGCCGCCAAAACCGGCATCGGCGTCCTCAGGTACGGCGACTACGACGTCGAAGCGGTCCTCGACCGCGAGAACGCGGGCGGCCGCGTCTCGGAGTTCGTCCCGGACGTACAGGACGCCCCGATCGTCGCCGGCATGGACGACGTCGGCGAGGTGGACGCGCTGTTAATCGGCATCTCCCCGATCGGCGGCGCGTTCGAGGAGAGCTGGCGCGAGGACGTTCGGACCGCCCTCGAGCGCGGCTGCGACGTCATCTCGGGGCTGCACTACTTCCTCGAAGACGACGAGGAGTTCGCCGCTCTCGCCGCCGAGAACGACTGCGAGCTCTGGGACGTCCGCAAACCCCACGACGACCTGTCGGTGAGCCAGGGAATCGCGAACGAGGTCGACGCCGAGGTGATCCTCACCGTCGGCACCGACTGTTCGGTCGGCAAGATGACCGTCTCGATGGAACTCGCTCGCACCGCGAGGGAGGCGGGCCACGACGCGATCGTGATCCCGACCGGCCAGACCGGCATCATGATCGAGGGGTGGGGGAACCCGATCGACCGCGTCGTCAGCGACTTCACCGCGGGCGCGGTCGAGGAGATGATCCTCGAGAAGGGCGACGAGCACGACTACCTCTTCGTCGAGGGCCAGGGAAGCATCGTCCACCCCGCTTACTCCGGCGTGACCTGCGGCATCCTTCACGGGGCGATGCCAGACTCACTCGTTCTCTGTCACAAGGCCGGCAAAGAGCGAATCAACGCCTACGAGTCGGTTCCGGTGCCGCCGATGGAGACCTGCGTCGACCTCTACGAGGGACTCGCCGAACCGGTCCACCCCGCCCGCGTCTACGCGGGCGCGCTCAACACCTACGGGATGGACGACGAGGAAGCCCGGGCGGCCGTCGAGGCGTTCGAGGCGGAACTCGGCGCTCCCGCGACCGACCCCGTCCGCTTCGACGCCGCCGAGATCCTGGAGGCGGTTCTATGAGCCTCGAGACCTCCTTCGAGCGCGTCTCGCTGCCTCTCGAGTACCCGTTTACGATCTCCCGGGGGACCCAGACGGCGGCGGAGCTCGTCACCGTCGAGATCGAAGACGACGCCGGAAACGTCGGGATCGGCGGTGCCGGTCCCTCGGCTCACTACGGCGAGACGGCGGCGACCGTCGAGGCCGTCCTGCCCGACCTGCTTGCCGTCGTCGAGGAGGTCGGCGATCCCCACGCCCTCGAGCGGATCGAGCGGCGAATGCGACACACGATCGAGCGCAACCCGGCCGCCCGCTGTGCGGTGAGCATCGCGCTCCACGACCTGGCGGCGAAACAGCTCGAGGTACCGCTGTACCGCTACTGGGGGCTCGATCCGACCGACACCGTCGAGTCATCCTACACGATCGGGATCGACGACACCGAGACGATGCGCGAGAAGACCGAGGAGGCCGTCGAGCGGGGGTACGGCACCCTGAAGGTCAAACTCGGCACCGACCGCGACGAGGAGATCGTTCGCACCATCCGCGAGGTCGCCCCGGACGTCCGCCTCTACGTCGACGCCAACGAGGCGTGGACGCCGCGAGAGGCCGTCTCGATGATCGACTCGCTCGTCGAGTACGACCTCGAGTTCGTCGAACAGCCCGTCGCCGCCGAGAACCCCGAGGGGCTGCGATACGTCTACGAGCGCGCGGCGCTCCCGATCGCCGCCGACGAGTCCTGCATCACGCTCGAGGACATCCCCCAGATCGCAGACCGCTGTGACATCGCGAACTTGAAACTGATGAAGTGCGGGGGGCTGCGGGAGGCGCTGCGGATGATCCACACGGCCCGCGCCCACGGCCTGCAGGTGATGTGCGGCTGTATGTCCGAATCGAACGCCTCGATCGCCGGCGCGGCCCACCTCGCCCCGCTGCTCGACTACGCCGACCTCGACGGCTCGCTGTTGCTCGCCGAGGACGTCTACGACGGCGTCGGGATGCCCGGCGGCCGGATCGACCTGGCGAGCCTCGAGCGAAACGGCACTGGCGCGGTCCCCGAGTAGGGGACCTCCCTCGCCGCGGCTCAGTCCCACTCGATCTCCTCGCCGCGGCTCGAGTCTCGGAGGATGAACGGGCCGATCGCCAGGGTGCGCTTCGCCATCGTGGCGATCCGAAGGACGAACGCGATCAGGAGCAGAAACGGGATCACGGCGATCGTCGCGGTCGCAACGGAGACCCAGACGACGGTGTCGACGCCAAGTACCGTCCCGGTGACGGCCTCCGCGTCGAAGAACAGCAGCATCGAGATCGCCACGATCAGTGCGGGCACCGAGACGTACATCATCGCCCGCGAGAGGTTGATCAGCTCCCACTGGAAGTAGAGCGTCTTGAAGTGCTCGCGGGCGAGTCCGAACAGCTTCAGGGACTCGAGCAGCCCGTCGTAGGCGTCCTTGGCTTCGTCGGTGAACGAGTCGGCGTGCGCGTTTCTGATCCGCCGGGCGCGGAAGATCTTCCAGGAGTAGTTGTAGTCGAGCGCCGCCTTGACGACGTCGTAGGTGCCGAACTGGGCGTCCTCGAGGTCGTCTCGGATCTCGTCGGCGTGAGTGGTGAGGTTGTCGACGAAGTCGTCGACGCGCTCTTCGAACTCCTCGTCACGGCTGTCGTCGACGGCGTCGCGAAACTCGTCCGCGCGGTCCTGGGAGGCGCTGATGATCGCTCGCACGAACGCCGCCGGCTCCGGCGGACTGATCGGCGCGTCGATCACGTCCTCGACGTCGTCGTGGAACTCGAGCGAGCCCTCGAGGCGCTCGCGCTGGTCGTCGACGGCGCCGAGTTCCTGGGAGAGCACGAGCTGGTTGATCGTCAGCACGAGCGTGACGCCGGTGATCAGGGCGGTCACGAGCGCCTGGAAGAGGAAGTGAACCGGCTCCTTTTCGCCCATGAGGGCCCGCAGCGAGACGGGGCTCACCTGGCTGAGAATCAGCAAGCCCACGAAGACGAAGGCCACGAGGAGAGCGGTAACGAGCCACCGGTTCGCGTTGAGGAGGAACCAGTGCTTCCACGCCGAATCCTGGCTTCGCTCGGCCATCGTGTCGCCGGGCTGTGAACTGTCGCTGCTCATCGGGTTCGTTCGACGGTATGGTACTGTGCGTGAAGTATCCCCGCCCGGCGATCGTCACCGACGGCGTGCGGGTAGGCGCAAACCTGCCGACTCCCGCCCTCGTTCAGCGGTGTAGCCTGACCGCGACGGGGCTACTCCGAGTGGGCCGACGCTGGCCGCGAGTCGTCGTCGCCGTACTCGACGTCGAACGGCCCTTCCTCTGGGTTCTTCTGTGGGACCATGGGGCCGGTCGACGCCGTTCGGCGCGTCAGCGTCGCCGTCCGGAGGATGAACGCGGTCAGCAACGCCAGCGGCGAGACGACGACCGCGATGAGTCCGCTGACGACGAACGGAAGATAGACGACGCTGATCGAGGGACCGGTGATGTCGCCGTAGACGAACCCGATGAGCATCGCCGCGAGGATCGCCGGGACGCCACAGTAGATCGTGAGCTGGGAAAACCGGGTGAGCTCTCGCTGCAGGTACGTCGTTTTGAAGTGTTCTCGGGCGATGTCCAGCATTTTGAACGCCTCGATAAGATTCTCGAGCGATTCGTGCGCCTCCTCGGACAGCTCGTCGCTGTGGCGCTCCCGGAGGTGCTCGGCGACGTACAGGTGCCAGGACTCGTCGTAGCTGATCGTCGCCGAGACGGTGCTGAACGTTCCGAACGTCGACTCTTTCAGCACCCTGTCGATGTGTTCGGTGCTCTCCGTGACGTCCTCGACGTACTGCTGGATCACCTCTCTGACGTCGTCGTCGTGATCCTCGGCGACTTCTTCCAGGTCGGTGGCCCGGTCGTAGATCGCCGCCACGAGGAGCTCGAGTAGCCGCGTCGGCGAGGCCGGGCTCGCCGGAACCGACGAGACCTCCGCCACCTCTTCGCGGAAGGAGAGCACCCCCTCGAGTTGTTCTCTGGCCTCGCCCGCGGCGGTGAATTCCCGCGAGAGGATGAGCTGGTTGATCGAGACGACGAGGGTTACCAGCGAGAACGTGCCGGCGATCATCCCGCCGGCCAGGCGGGTGATCGAATCGTCGTTGACGAAGGAGATAACGCCCAATTCACCCAGCCCGAGAAAGAGGAAGAACGTCGCGACCGAGATGACGGCCGCGACGAAGAGCCGGTCGGCTTTGACCAGTATCCAGTCCTGACTCCGGGACAGCAGGCTCGGCTGTCTCCCGACGTTCGCACCGAACGATGTCAGACTATCGTCTTCTCCGGACGACCCCATATTCCAGCTTCGAGGTATGCCGCAATAAGGTCAGGCATTGCATACGTCGCCCGCCGGATACGGCAGGGTTCAGACTGATATGCGCTCGTCTCGTGGATCTACGTATGGTCGGTACTGATAATTACCCTCGTCTACACTGCCGGTCAAAATGAGACGAACCGAACCGTCGAGTCGTCGGTACGTCCTCGGGTTGCTCGGCACGAGCGCGGCGGCGGTTTTCGCAGGCTGCAGCGACGTCGTCGGAGATAACGCGCCGACGTACGTCGAGGGAACCGTCGAGGATGCCGGCGACGAGGAACGATCGCCCGAAGAGATGGTCGCAGCCGAGGCGCTCGCCGAACAGGAGGTGAACGAGGGTATCACCGAACTCGACGCGCTCTCGCTCGTCGATCACGAGTTCGTCATCGAGGACGACTTTCGGGGGCCGACCGTCCAGGGAACCGTCGAAAACGTCGGCGACGACCGGATCCAGCTGCTCGAGGTCCGCGTCCGGGTGTACAACGACGACGGCGAACTCCTGGGTCGGTACCTGGACGTCGGCGGCGACCTCGACGCGGGCGATCGCTGGGCGTTCGAGGTCGTCCTCCTCGAGTCCCCGGCCGAGATCGATCGCTACGAGATCGCCGTCCTCGGCACGCCGGCCTGACCACTCACTCCGTTTCCGACCCGGAGCCGAACGCGACGGTCGGCTCTCAGGGGAGGGTCACGGAATCGTCGTGTTCTTCCTCCAGCATCGAACGCACCCGCTCGTTGCGCTCCTCGAGCGCCGCGATCGCTGCCTCGGGACGGTCGTCGTCCGGGGGCTCGAGCGCCAGCGCCTCGTTCGGATCCGGCCAGCCGACGACGATGCTGCCGACCATCCCGTCTCCCTCGTGTCGCGTACAGACGTAGTCGTAGACGCCCTCGACGTCCAAGACGAGGTCGAACGAGTCTTCCGAGGAGAGCGGACCGCTTTCCCACGGATCGGCTCCGTCTGGAATCCGCTGCTGGTCGCCGTGGGTATCCGGGTGGTACGCGGTTGCGTCGTGCGTCTCGCCGTCGGCGACCCACTCGACCGTGCCGCCGTCGACGAGGTGGACGACGGGCGGATCGACACTCGCATCGGTTCCGGGACCCTCGAGTCGAACTTCGACGTAAGGCTCCGGGTCGCCTAAATAGGGGTCGTCCGCGCCGGGATCCTCGCCGATGCAGCCGGCGAGCCCGGTCGTGAGGAGCGTGCCGCTGGCGACTAGCAATCGCCGCCGCGTCTTCCGTCGCTCGTTCATCGAGTATCCCTTCGTGGTCCCCCCGAAAAAGAACGCGGTACCGGGTTCGACCGCTCGCCAACCGGCTCCGACGGATCCGTTCTGACCACCCGGCCGAGAATCAACAGCAGTAGGAGCGCTTTTGTCGGTACGCGGTGTCGCTCGTACCACGCGTGCGAGACTCCGACGAGACCACCGCGGACTCCGGCCGCGATTTCGACCTTAGAGACGAATACAGTGCGACGGTCAACGTTTTTCTGCACTTCTCGATTCTCGGACTGATTACGCTCGTAACCGGCCGCCCGTTCCTGTTTCCGAGCCTGGGACCGTCGGCGTACCTGATGGCGACCGGCGAGCAGCCCAGAGCCGAGGGGGCGTACCACGTCATCGGCGGCCACGCGGTGGCGGTCGCCGCCGGGCTGATCGCCTACGCGCTCGTCGGCAACGAGGTCAGCGCGTACGTCGTGTTCGACCGGCCCGATATCGCGTTCAGCTGGGAGCTCATTTACCTCTCGGCGAGCGCGACGCTCGCGATGATGCTGACCACGACCACGATGCTGCTAACGAAGACGAACCACGCCGCCGCGTGTGCGACGACGCTGATCATCGCGCTCGGGCTGATGGGCGGCCTCGAGGACGCCCTTATCATCGTCGTCGCCGTCGCCATCCTGTGGTACTTCCACGATCGAGTGATCTCGACGCTCGCCGAGCGCTACGGGTTCAAACCGCGGGACGCCAGGGAGGAGTAACCGGTGACTCGACGCCGTATGGCGCGCCCGTCTTCGAGAGGCGGCCCGTCTTCCGATCGGGAGAAACGTTCCGCCAGCCGTCCGTTCACGGGCCGAAAAAACCGGTACGAGTTCGCACGCTCCGGGACGGTTACGTGTTCTCCTCTTCCTGCAGCTCCGCGAGTTCCGCCTCGACGTCCTCGTCGTCGACCTCTTCCTCGAGGTCCTCGAGATCGGCCTCAACCTCCTCGGTCTCCTCGACGTCGGCGTCCGCCTCGACTCCCATCTCGGACTTCAGCGTCTCGAGTTCGGCTTCGACGCCGCTGTCGGTCGACAGCTCCTCGAGTTCGCGGTCGATCGTGTCCTTGTCCGACAGCACGTCCTCGAACGCGCCGGATTCGTGGAGTTCGTCGAGCGCGGCCGCGCGCGCCTCCATGTCCTCGGTGCGCTCCTCCGCGCGCTCGATGGCGCGGCCGACGTCCTCGAACTCCTCGCCGGTCGCGGTCATCGCCTCCGACACGGTGGAACTCGCTTCCGCGGCCTCGTACCGGGCCTTCATCGTCTCCTTCTTGGTCCGGAACTCCTCGATGCGGCTCTGGAGTTCGTCTTTCTGCTCGATCAACCGATCCTGCTGGTTCTGCAGGTCGGAGATCTGGCGCTCCAGATCTTCGATCTGGTTCATCTTCGTCTTCTTCTTCTCGAGGGCCTTGCGCGCGAGATCCTCCCGGCCCTGCTGGACCGCGGTGCGGGCCTGGCCGTTGTGTTTCTCGACGTTCTCCTCGAGGCGGCGCTTTTGCATCTCGAGGCGCTTTTTCTGCGTGGTGAGGTCGGCGATGCCGCGTTTGACCTGCTGGAGCTGATCGCGCATCTGCTCGTAGGAGTAATCGAGCGTCTGCGTCGGATCCTCGGCCCGGTTCAAGATCGAATTGATCTTCGACCGGATGACGTACGACGTCCGAGAGAGGATACCCATACTATGTACGTGTCGTTCGTACCCCTTAAAAACATCACTTCCTCAACAGTCCGGGAGACGGCGGGGCGGTTCGCGGTCGACGCGGACGATTAATGGAGTCGGGGCGGCGAGTGTGGGACATGACCGACGTAGCAGTTCCCGGTGCGCGCGACGTCCGCGGGAGTCTCGCGGACCCCGATAGCGATTCGATCGTCGTCGCCTGCCCGCCCCACCCCCGGCAGGGCGGCCACCGCGGCGACCGTCGGCTCGTCGCCGTCGCCGACACGCTGTCCGAACGCGGGGTCGCCTGTCTGCGCTTCGACTACGGCGAGTGGGACGAGGGGTACGGCGAGCGCGAGGACGCCCGAAACGCGATCCGCTGGGCGGCCGACCGCTACGACCGCGTCGGCGTCTTCGGCTTCAGTTTCGGCTCCGCGCAGGCGATCCTGGCGGGTGCGACCGTCGACCGCGACGTTCGGGCGGTTTCGGCGCTCGCACCGCCCGACCGGCTCGCTCCCGACCTCGAGGTCGTGCCGGCGCTCGACCGCCTCGCCTGTCCCGTTCAGGTCTGCTACGGCGAGCGGGACTCGACGGTGAACTGGGAGCCGGTGGTCTCGCGGGCGCGGGAGCTCGGCCTCGCGGTCCACGCGCTCCCGGCGGATCACTTCTTCGTCGGCCAGCACGACAAGGTCGCGGCGACGGTGAGCGGGTTTTTCGAGGCGCACCTCGAGTCCGCCGACCGTTAAATCTCCGCGGCTCGGGCCCGCGCCCGGAGCCGCTGGATCGCCTCGAGGGCGGCCTCGGGGTCGTCGATCGCCTCGCGGTCACAGCGGAGGGTGCGAAACCGACGCTGCAGGACGAGTTCGTCGTCGATGAGTTCGACCCCCGAAACGCTCTCCCAGGGAACGAGTTTGCTCGCACGCCCCCTGTCGTACCGGATGCCGCGCTCGTGGGCGCGCAGCTCGCCCCACTGCGCGTCCGACGCGCTGCTCGTGTCGGCCGAGTACCGCTTGCCGCCATACTTCTTCCCGCGGGCGCTCCCCTCGACGTCGAACCAGATCCAGGCGACCACGAGGACGCCTATCGCGATCCAGAGCAGGCCGACCGGGCTTCCGGCGGCGACGCTCGCGGCGCCGCCGGCGAGTACGAAAACGGCCAGCGGAAACCAGACGACGCCGCGGGCGAGGAGGCCCGCCGGTCGGTACGTCCAGACGGCGGCCGGCTCGTCCGCCGTGACCGCCTCGACGAACCGGTTTCGACACAGCCGCTCGAGGCCGAGCGCCGCGACGCCGAGGACGACCGCGAAGCCGACGGCCGCGAGGTAGTACCTGCTCGTGGCCTCGAGCGAGATGACGCGAGGCGCGAGCGCGGCCGCCGCGAAGGCAATCGCCGGCAGGTAACAGCCGAACCGCCACCGACGGGCGCGACCGATCCGTTCGGGGAGGCCGCGGGCTCGCCTGGCGAGGAGGTGACCGGCGATGGTCACCGCAGTGACGACCGTTGGAAACGCCCCGAGCAGCGTTGCCGTCGTCGCGCCGGCGAGCACGCCCGCGAGGACGACGCTCCCGCCGACGGTGAGGCCGAGATAGAAGCCGAACGCGGCCTGGAAGCCGATGTCCGGCGGCTCGACGTCGACGGTCGTCCCGCGGTACTCGAGTGACATACGCGCCGGTACGCGTCGCGGGGTAAAAGTTGTCTGGGTGACGTATCCGCCGGGTCGCGGGTCGGGCTCGAACCGCCGACACTGACAGCCCGTGTCGAACGCCGACCGCTCCGAAATGGTTTTCAACCGGTCACGCGGACAGTCGGTATGCCGACGGAATCGGACACTCATTATGATCCCTCGCTGGGGAACAAGTTCATCTTCGTCACCGGCGGGGTCATGTCTGGCCTGGGCAAGGGGATCACGGCCGCGAGCACCGGCCGGCTCCTCAAGAACGCCGGGTTCGACGTGACCGCGGTGAAGATCGACCCGTACCTCAACGTCGACGCGGGGACGATGAACCCCTACCAGCACGGGGAGGTGTACGTGCTGAAAGACGGCGGCGAGGTCGACCTCGACCTGGGGAACTACGAGCGGTTCCTCGACATCGACATGACCTCGGACCACAACGTCACCACGGGGAAGACCTACCAGCACGTCATCGAACAGGAGCGGGCGGGCGACTATCTCGGCAAGACCGTCCAGATCATCCCCCACATCACCGACGATATCAAGCGGCGCATTCGGGAGGCCGCCGCGGGAACCGACGTCTGCATCGTCGAAGTCGGCGGAACGGTGGGCGACATCGAGGGGATGCCCTACCTCGAGGCGCTGCGCCAGTTCGCCCACGAGGAACCCGAGGAGAACGTGCTGTTCGTCCACGTCACGCTGGTCCCGTACTCGAAAAACGGCGAGCAGAAGACGAAACCGACCCAGCACAGCGTCAAGGAGGTCCGTTCGATCGGCCTCCAGCCCGACGTGATCGTCGGCCGCTGTGACGACGAACTCGAGCCCGCTACCAAAGAAAAGATCGCGCTGTTCTGTGACATCCCCACCGAGGCCGTCTTCTCGAACCCCGACGTCGAGGACGTCTACCACGTGCCGCTCGTCGTCGAGGAGGAGGGGTTAGACCAGTACGTCCTCGAGCGCTTCGCCCTCGAAGACGAGGCGCTGCCCGCCGGCGAGCGGGCCAACGAGTGGCGCGAGGTCATCACTTCCGAAAAGCAGGGGTGCGTCGATATCGCCCTCGTCGGCAAGTACGACTTAGAGGACGCCTACATGTCGATCCACGAGTCGCTGAAACACGCCGGCTTCGAACTCGGCGTCGACGTCGACGTCCGCTGGGTCGACGCCGACGAGATGAACGCCGATCACGAGGCGCGACTCGAGGCCGCCGACGGGATCATCGTCCCCGGTGGGTTCGGGATGCGGGGCACCCAGGGGAAGATCGACGCGGTGCGCTACGCCCGCGAGAACGACGTTCCGTTCCTGGGGCTGTGTCTGGGCTTCCAGATGGCGGTCGTCGAATATGCACGAAACGTGCTGGGACTCGAGGGCGCCCACTCCGCGGAGATGGAACCCGACTCCCCGCACCCGGTGATCGACATTTTGCCCGAACAGTACGAGGTCGAGAACATGGGCGGAACGATGCGGTTGGGCGCTCACGACACGGAAATCGAGCCGGGAACGCTCGCCCACGAACTCTACGGCGCGACGTCGTGTACGGAGCGCCACCGCCACCGCTACGAGGTCAACCCCGAGTACTTCGACGCCTTCGCCGAGGAGTCGATGGTGTTCTCGGGCACCGCCGGCAACCGGATGGAGATCCTCGAACTCGAGGATCACCCGTTCTTCTTCGGCACGCAGTTCCACCCCGAGTACCGCTCCCGGCCCGGCCGGCCGAGTCCGCCGTTCGTGGGCCTGCTCGAGACCGTTCTCGATCGAACCGACGCGGCCCAGAACCCCCACGCAGAACACGAAGAAACCGAGGTTACCTACTGATGGTTACGACGAACACGTTCGTTCCGGACGCAGTCGAAGAGATCGAAGACGAAATCGGCGACGCCAACGCCGTCATCGCGTTGTCGGGGGGCGTCGACTCCTCGGTGGCCGCCGCGCTGGCCTACGAGGCCATCGGCGACCGCCTGACGCCCGTCTACGTCGACACCGGCCTGATGCGAAAGGGCGAGACGGCCCAGATCCGCGAGACGTTCGACTACATGGAGTCCCTGCGGGTGATCGACGCGAAAGAGCGTTTTCTCGAGGCTCTCGCCGGCGTCACCGACCCCGAGGAGAAGCGGGCGGTGATCGGCGAACAGTTCATCCGCGAGTTCGAGCGCGAGGCCACGGACGCTGGAGCGGATTACCTCGTTCAAGGGACGATTTACCCCGACCGAATCGAGAGCGAGGGCGGGATCAAGTCCCACCACAACGTCGGCGGTCTCCCGGACGTCGTCGACTTCGAGGGGATCGTCGAACCCGTCCGCGACCTCTACAAAGACGAAGTCCGGGAGGTCGCGCGCCACCTCGGTCTCGACGAACTCGTCGCCGAGCGAATGCCGTTCCCCGGCCCCGGTCTGGCGGTTCGAGTGATTGGCGAAGTCACCGAGGAGAAACTCGAGGTCGCCCGCGAGGCCTGCCACGTCGTCGAGGAGGAACTCGAGGAATACGACCCCTGGCAGGCGCTGGCCGCGGTTATCGGCAAGGCAACGGGCGTGAAGGGCGACAACCGCGTCCACGGCTGGGTCGTCTCGGTCCGCTCGGTCGACTCCCGGGACGGAATGACCGCCCGCGCCCAGGAGATCGACTGGGAGACCCTCCAGCGCATCCAGTCGCGCATCACGGGCCAGAACGACACCGTCGCGCGGGTCGTCTACGACGTCACCCACAAACCGCCCGCGACGATCGAGTACGAATGACTCGAGCGATCGTCGCCGGCCCCGACGAGGACGGCATCGCCGACGCGCTCGAGGAGCGAGGCGTCGACGTCACCCGGCTCACGGGCGTTCTCTCGCGGCCCACCCTCGAGGAGGCGGGAATCCTCGAGGCGGACCTGTACGTCCTCACCGACGTCGCGGAGGCCACGACCATCCCGATCGCCCGCGATCTCACCGACGAACTCCGGACCGTCGTCTACGCACGCGACACGGTTCCCGAGTTCGTTCGCGGCCAGCTCGACCTCGCGATCGACCCGCGCCTGGTCGACGCGAGCGTGGTCGCCGAGGAGCTGACCGGCTGATCGGTGTCGGATCGCTTTTATGTTTATCGCCACTTCTCGGTGAGATCCATCTATGAACGTTCTACGCCGGTTTTGTGGCGGGTTAAACTGGAGTAAAGTGAAACGGAATCCGGAATAAGAGAGTGTAGCGTCGCCTCGCTTCAAGTAGTTCCCCCCGGTAGCAATGGGTGGAGGTCGACGGGCTTACCACCGTCAGGCACCCCACGCCTTGTCGATCCCGTGACTTCCAGCAACCCCACCACAGCACCCTTCCCCCACCATTGCCACATCGCGCACCCAGGTGATGTGGGCCCACTGCACCGGCTCACACCACCGTCGCGATACGACCCGGGGCCTCACCCTCCCTGGGTCGGTTTTGGTTTCGATGCTCGTCCCCAAGCACCCGCTCTCGAGAGCGCCGGATTCTCACGGCCGCAGCGTTTCTAACACCGGAATCTCCGCGAGACGGTCGTCCTCGAGCAGCGACCAGTCCAGGCCGGTCGGTCGAGTCCCCGCTTCGGGGCGAACGACGCGCTCCGGCGTCACCACGAGGTCCATCGGGACGTCGTGGGCGTCGGTTTCGACCGCGTCGACGACCTGTCGCTCGTGAACCGTCGTGACGACGGGTGTCCCCTCGTCGATCAGTTCGAGGTCCCGCAGGATCGCGTACTCGAGGTCGCTGTACCCCTCCCCTTTTCCGATTCGACCGCCGTTCTCGCCGACGGCGACGCTGCCGGAGGCGATCAGGTCGATCTCCTCGACGGCGTCGGGACCGACCTGAACGCCGTGTTTCGACGAGCCCGACACCGTCGTCGCCTCGTCGACGTCCGCTACGTCGTCGGGATCGAGTCTGAGAAAACACTCCGGATCGCGGAGCCGGGGCACCGCCACGTACACCGTCTTCCCCTCGCGCATCGCTCGCCGCCGAACGGGGAGCTGCGGGGCGTCCGGGTTCGCCTTGATCGTCTCCGCGGCCCGCCACTCGGGCTGGTCGGCCAGCCGATCGGCGGCCTCGCTGGCGCCGGCGAAGTTTGGGATGCGGCCGTGGGGCGGAAACGGAAACCGGGCGACGCCCGACTCCTCGAGGTCGTCCCACACGCGCTCGCGCAGGTCCTGTTTGTCCATGGGACGGCTTCGACCCGGGCGAAGTTCAGGGTTTACCTCGCGTCGAAGCGCCAGCGCGTTGCGTCGGTCGGGTAGTCGGTCCAGGCGAGAACGGTGGTCGGCCGAGCGGCGAACACCGGAGTCCCGTGTCGAACGCCGTACGTCTCCTCGTAGCGGTCGTCGATCCGCTCGAGGCGCGCCTCGTCGGCCGTCTCATCTGTGAGTTTCTCGGCGACGCCCTCGATGATCACCACCGACTCGCCGTCCTCGGTGTGGACGGTGATCGCGGGGTTCGACGCGAGGTTGCGAACCCAGCGCGTCCGGTCGCCGCCGCCGCAGTGAAACGTGTTCTCGAGCCAGACGCCCCAGACGGGACGAGCGTGGGGCCGTCCGTCCGGCCGGGTTGTCGTTACCCAGACGGTCCGCTCCGTGCGCATTCGGTCGGCCACCGTCGACCAGGGGAGCAGCCCCTCGCGGTCGCTGGGAATACCGTACCGCGAGTCGGTTCGTGGTCGATCCCGAGTGCCGTGGTGATCGCCCGGTGGAACGGTCATACGTCTCACAGTCCTCCGACGGCAATAAGGGGTGTCCAGGTGTGATTTCGATGACAGTACGGCCGGCTGTCACTGTACACGTGTCATACTTATGCGAACACGAGGGGGAGAGTCGGCTATGGATCGCGAGGTGATCGGATTCGGCGCACCGCTGGCCGGCCTCGCCGTTGGCATGGTGATTCTCGTCGTCGGGATCTTCCAGGGGGGACTGACCGCGACCGCCATCGCCGGCGGCGCCGTCATGGCGGTGAGTATCTCCTGGCTGGCGTTCAGCGTTTCGCAAGCGGTCTGAGGGGGGCGGGCCCGACTCGAGAGCCGTCTCCGCCGATCGTAAGGGCGAATCGTCACGGCACTGGCCCGTCACTGGAGCCGCTGGCGAGCGTCGTGAGCCGACCGGCCTCCGGGGAGATGATCTCCTCGACGGCGATGATCGTCGCGTTCGTATCGTCCGGGAGACAGAATATCGGTACGCCGTCCGTGACACCCGCCAGCGCCCGGCTGCTCACGACGCGGACCCCGAGTTCCTCGTAGGAAAGCGAGTGAAAGAGGTCGAGAAACGCCGGCAGCTCCTTGTCGAGGAGCGGTTCGACGGCCTCGAGGGCCGCGTCGTCGGGCGTGACGCCGGTGCCGCCCGCCGTCACCACGAGGCCGACGTCGTCCCGGTCGACGAGCCGGGAGACCTTCCCCTGGACGTTGTCGTAGTTGCCGGCGATCAGCTCGCGCAGCGCGATCTCGTGGCCGCCCGCCTCGAGCGACGAGATGATCGCCTGGGCGACCTCGTCGTCCTCGAGCGGCCCCTCCGATCCGATCCGGACGACCGCGACCGGCACCGATCGGTCCGCAGTTTCGGTTTCGTCTTCGTCCGTCGCGTCGACCATGACCGGCGTTTCGCCTCGCGGACGGTAAAACGCTCACCCGTCAGTTGCCCGCTCGCGTCTTCGTCCGTATCACCATCGTTTTGGTGTGTCTCGCCGTTGGCCCGCGTATGCAGGCAGTCACAGTCACCGAGCACGGCGACCCGTCAGTCCTCGAGTACGGCGAGTACCCCGACCCCGAGGTCGGCACCGGCGAGGTGCTGGTCGACGTGAAAGCCGGCGCGCTCAACCACCTCGACGTCTGGGTGCGTCGGGGACTGCCGACACTCGACCTCGAGATGCCCCACGTCCCCGGGAGCGACGGCGCGGGCGTCGTGACCGAGGTCGGCGAGGGCGTCACCCGCTTCGACGTCGGCGACCGGGTCGCCCTCTCGGCGGGGGTCCACTGCGGGGAGTGTGAGTTCTGTCGCGACGGCCAGGCGCCGCTCTGTGTCAACTACCACGTCATCGGCGAGCACGTTCCGGGGGTTCACGCCGAGTACGCCGCCGTTCCGGAGGACAACCTGATCCCCGTCCCCGACGGGGTCGACTGGGTGACCGCCGGCTCCGCCACCCTCGTCTTCCAGACCGCCTGGCGGATGCTGATCGACCGGGCCGACCTCACCGCCGGCGAAAAAGTCCTCGTCCTGGGCGCGAGCGGCGGCGTCGGCCACGCGGCGCTCCAGATCGCCGACTACGCGGGCGCGGAGGTGTACGCCACCGGCAGTAGCGAGGAGAAACTCGCCTACGCCGAGGACCACGGCGCCGACCACGTCGTCAACTACGAGGAGGAGGACTTCGCCGACTGGGTCCGCGCGGAGACCGGCAAGCGCGGCGTCGACGTCGTCGTCGACTACATCGGCGCCGGCACCTGGCGCGATTCGATCAAGAGCCTCGCGAAGGGCGGCCGACTGGTCACCTGCGGCGGCACCGCGGGGCCGAACCCCGAGACGGACATCCCGCGGATCTTCTGGAACCAGCTCTCGATCGTCGGTTCGACGATGGCGACGCCCGGCCAGGTCGACGACGTGATGGAACTCGTCTGGGACGGCACGTTCGAGCCCGCGATCCGGGACGTGCTCCCGATGAGCGAGTCCGCTCGCGCCCACGAGATGCTCGAAGAGCGCCAGGGCTTCGGTAAGGTCGTCGTGCGGCCCGATAGCGAGCTCGAGTGAAAGTCATCAGCGACGTTTTTTTCAAACTGGAACGGCTGTGAAACACACGCTCAGTGTAGCAACCTCTTTTACCGGGGGTTGAGGCTGGCGTCGGAGACGCCAGCCGACGCCCCCGGCAAAACCCGTTGATGCCAAAAAGCCGCCGTCGCGGACTTCGTCCGCTTCGGCGGGGAAACGCCTCGCTTCGCTCGGCGTATGCTCCAGGATGAATGAACGTTCACTAAGCACGTATACGTTGTAAATCACGGACTCGAGTCACTCCCACCCGAGACGGCGAACCGAACCGTGAGGGCTTTGCCCTCCCGGTCGAAACCCTCGAGCGTGACCTCGAGCGACGACGGCTACGTTCACGATCCCGCGGCGTTCGACGGGGACGGCGAGACGTCCGACGACGAGTGGCTCCGCGAGCCTGTTCACCCGGAGGCGGTCGACCGCGAGTTCGGCTGGCGCGGCTGGGTGCTCGTCGGGGCGATCGTGCTCGCGTTCGTCGTCGCGCCGCTGGGCATCTTGCTGTGGCCGCCCAGCCTCAACTACTGGTTCGCGCTGTTGATTCTGCCGCTGTTTCCGGCCGTCATCCTGGCGCTGACGGCCGTCTGGGCGACGACGCGCCCCTAGAGGGAGTCGAGTGCGGCCTCGAGTCGATCGACGACGGCCGAGGCGCACTCGACGTCGTCCGCGGGCGCCTCCGGGTTCCGTCCGTACGCCGTTACCGCGTCGAGTAACTGTCGAGCCTGCCTGACGGTGAGCGTTCGCTCGCCCGCCTCGATCGTTTCGAACGCCTCGAGCAGCCAGGTCGGCGGCTCCGATCGGTCGTCTATCGCGTCGTCGGCGCGTGCAGTGAGCACGTAGTGGACGAGCCACCGCTGCTCTCTCGAGAGGTCGATCTCGAGGGTTCGCGTCTCCTGTGGTGGGATACTCATTTCGGGCACGGGCCGGATTCTGTCGGCCCTCGAGCGACGATAGGCAGCTGTCAGTAATAACTCTTGTCCCGTGTTAGCACGGGGCCTAACGCGAGGTAAATCGGAGGGCGGGCGGTCGGCGGCCTACCGGACGTCCCGGCGCATCGCGATCTCGAACCACGGGCAGAGCCGAAGCTGGCGGTACCACTCGGGGTGGGTGTGGAGCCGTTCGTAGGGAACCCACAGCAGGCCGGCGACCTCCTCCTCGTTCGGCTCGAGGCTCCGGTCCTCGAGGGTGAGTTTGAGGACGGCACAGACCTCGTGTTCGACGCCCGCGTTCTCGAAGTAGCGCTTGTACTCGAAGCGGTCGGTCACCCGCAGGTCGTCGTACTGCTCTGGGGTGACACCGAGTTCCTCCTCGAGTCGCTCGCGAGTGGCCTCCTCCTGGCTCTGGCCCTGGACCGGGTGGGAGGCGACGGTGCCGTCCCAGTAGGAGCCCCAGAGGCGCTTCTCGGGCGCCCGCTGAGCCAGCAGGAGGTTGTCGTCGCGGTCGAAGACCAGCGAGGTGAACGCGCGGTGGCGGATTCCCTCGCCCGTGTGGGCCTCGAGGCGGTTGACGACGTCGAGTTCGGCGTCGGACTCGTCGACGGCGACGACGTCCTGCCGGGCGTTCTCGTGGGGCAGGTCCTCGTCCTGTGGCGTGCTCATACGCACACAGTCGGTCAGGACGTTCAAACCAGTGTCGACTCCGCGCGTTCACCAGGGTTCGGCGTCGCTCGCGGCGTCCGGGTCCGGCTCGTAGCTCTTGCCGACGATAACCGTCAGTGTGCTCGGCTCCGTCTCGAGGGAGAGCGCCGTCGCCTCGAGCATCTCGCCGTCGAGGCTGTACTCGACCGGCCGCTCGCCGAGGCTCTCGACGGACAGCGACGGAACCCGTCGTCGGACGATGTGGTCGGCCTCCCGCCCGAACAGCCGCTCCAGGGCGGCCTCGCCGACGAGGTCGACCGTCGGCGCGCGCTCGACGATGGTGACCTCGAACAGCCCGTCCTCGACGTTCGCCTGCGCGCGTCTCGCGTTCGTGAACCGGCGGGCGTTGCCGACGAGGACGAACATCGCCTCGCCGGCCCACGTCTCCCGGCCCTCGTCGTCGTTTCCGAGGGTCACCCGCAGCGGGAGCGGGTCGAACCCCGCCGCCGTCTCGAGCGTCTCCCTGACGTACGCGAGAACGCCCAGCGCCCGCTTCTCCTCGGAGGTGGTCGCGCCGCTCGCCTCCGCCGTCACGCCCCCGACACAGGAGTTGACGAACGCCCGGTCGTCGGCGATGCCGAGGTCGATCGTCCGCCGCTCGTCGCGCTCGATCGCCTCGAACGCGTCCTCGAGACCCTCGACGCCGAGGTTCGACGCGAAGTTGTTGCCCGTCCCCGCCGGGACGACCGCGAGCGCGATTCGCTCGAGTCCGCCCTGTTTGAGGCCGTTGACGACCTCGTTGATCGTTCCGTCGCCGCCGGCGGCGACGACGAGGGTCGCTCCCGCGTCGACGGCCTCGCGGGCGAGTCGCGTCGCGTCACCTTCCTCGGCGGTCACCCGCGCCTCGAGTTCGTGTTCACGCGCGAGTGCGAGCACGCGCTCGACGTGATCCTCGCTCCCGCTCGTCGGATTACAGATCAGCACGCGACCGGTTCCGGTCTCGTCCATAGCGTCCGTAGGCGGCAGAAGACCAAAACGTTCGGCCGCTCTCTGTCAGGGTATGTTCGCAGTCGACCTCCACGCACACACGCGATTCTTCCACGGTCGCCGCCGTCTCGGCGACCGCTTCGACCCGCTCGGGTTTCGGCTGCTCGCCCGCGCGGCGGCTCGCCGTGGGCTCGACGGCGTTGCGACGACCAACCACGACTACGCGACCGCGTTTCGCTCGGACCGGATCGCGGCGATTCCCGGCATCGAGGTGTCGACGACCCGCGGACACGTCCTCGTCGTCGGACCCGATCCGCCGACCGAAACCGTCCCGCTCGAGTACACCCCCGCAGAGGTCGTCGAGCTGGCCCACGACCGCGGCTGCGTTGCGATCGTCGCCCACCCGTTTCGCAACAGCACGGTGTCGGAACTCGAGGATCTCCCCTTCGACGCGATCGAGATCAACGGCAAGCACCCCCGTACCCGACCGCTGGTCGAGCGCCTCGCCCGCGAGCGCGGCGTCCCGCTGGTCGGGGGGAGTGACGCTCACTACCCGTTCGAGGTCGGCCGCGCCTACACGCTGATCGACGCCGACCGGCTCACGCCCGCCGCGGTCGTCGACGCGATCCGCGACGGGCGGGTCGAGGTTCGGATCTCGAGGCGCCCGTTCGACCGCCTGCTCAGGCGTGGCTACCGCGAGTTGCACGCCCGAAAACACGCCGACGGAATCCTGACGGACCCCTCCCCCGGAGTCGGTCGGCCCCCTGGGGAGTCCGGTGGAACCGACGGAACGGCTGCGGAGGGCGGCGACGGTTCCTATAGTGGTCGTTGAAAGTCATTGCACTCCCGGTCGCGAACGTGCGGCCAGCGAGTGTCCGCTGGCCGCTTCCGTGCGACCGGTGAGTAACTCGTTTCAACAGCTACTATAGCGGTGCGAATTTCGCGTTCGCTCCCCCGGTTCGGCTCGATCAGCCGAGAACGCCCCCGAGTCAGCCCAGCTCCTCGTCGAGGATCAGTCGCGTCTTGGTGCTCACGACCTCGTCCTGCTCGCGCGCCTGCGTGATGAGGTCGTTCACGCCCCGGGTGTCGGCGGCGTCGACCACCAGCACGATGTCCTGCTCGCCCGAGACCATCCAGACGAAGTCGACCTCCTCCCACTCGGCCATCCGCTCGGAGACGCTCGCGGTGTCGACGTCGACGGCGACGCTGATCTCGAGCATCGCCTTGACGTTTCCCGTCCGGGTCGAGACGGTAAAGCGCTCGATGACGTCCTCCTCGGTCATCCGCTCGACGCGGTTGCGGACCGTCCCCTCGCTGGTCCCGACCTCCTCGGCGATCTCCGTGTAGGGGGTACGGGCGTCCCGACGGAGGATGTTCAGGATGTGTCGATCCAGATCGTCCATGGAGGTGTGAGAGTTCGGCTGACGCCTACTTGACGATTACGAATTTCGTAACTCTGCTTCGAAGACAACACTTATGACCCTCTGTCTAATACGTAGTTCGTAATGACACCGGCCTACGTAGCGCTGGAGAGCGGCCACGTGCTCGAGGGGCGTGGTCGCGCTCCGGGAACGGCTCGTGGGGAACTGGTTTTCACGACGGCGTACACGGGTTACGAGGAGAGCCTGACCGATCCCTCTTACGAGGAACAGGTCCTGACCTTCTCGTACCCGCTGATCGGCAACTACGGCGTCCGTGACGAACGCTTCGAGTCCGACCGCGTTCACCCCCGAGCGGTGCTCGCCCGCGAACTGACCGACGACGTCGCAGACTGGCTCGCCGAGGAGGGCGTCCCCGCCGTCGATCACCTGGACACCCGAGACGTCGTCACCGACGTCCGTGAGGGCGGCGCGATGAAGTGCGGCATCGCCGTCGGCGAGCACGCGACGCCCGACGACGCCCGCGCCGAACTCGAGCGCTGCGTCGCGATGAGCGACCACACCGAGATCGGCGAGCAGGTCAGCGTTTCCGAACCCGCCGTCTACGGCGCCGAAAACGACGGCCCCACCGTCGCCCTGATCGACTGCGGCGTCAAGGGTTCGATCGTCGACTCGCTGGTCGACCGCGACGCGACGGTCCACGTGCTCCCCCACGACACGACCCCCGCCGAGGTCGAGGCGATCGACCCCGACGTCCTGTTCGTCTCGAATGGCCCCGGCGACCCGAAGAACTACGACGAGGCGGTCTCGCTGGTCCGCGAGTTCGTCGACGACACGCCGGTCGCCGGCATCTGTCTCGGCCAGCAGATCGTCGCCCGCGCGCTGGGCGGCACCACGGAGAAAATGGCCTTCGGTCACCGCGGCGTCAACCAGCCGGTGCTCGACCTCGAGTCGGGCCGAGTCGTCATGACCACCCAGAACCACGGCTACACCGTCGCCGACCCCGGCGACCACCTCGAGGTCTCCCAGGTGAACGTCAACGACGACACCCCCGAAGGACTGGACGGCACCGAGTACGACGTGCTCACCCGCCAGTACCACCCCGAGGCCAACCCCGGCCCGGAGGACACCCTCGACTTCTTCGACGACGTTCTCGAAATGGCCCCTTCTCGGTCACGCCGCCCTCGAGCCATCCCCGCTGACGACTGATCGGGGCGGCAGCTTCTACGGACGACTCGCAACCTTGAACAGCCGGTCGGTCCTCGACTCGAGACGATGAAGATCCCGCTCGGACTGGCCGCGTTCGACCACCAGTCCCGCCTCGCTCACGTCCTCACCGTCCTCGGTGGCCTGCTGGTTTTCTGGCTCGGCTACTTCGGCGCCGTCGCGGTCGTCTACGGCGACCCCTCGGTGCTCGGCCTCGAGTCGAGCATCGACGAGCAGCGCGTCGGCGGTGCGGTCGGCGCCGTGTTCGTGTGGTCGTACTTCGCGCTCGCGTTCGTCCGCGGCTACGGCGGTCCCGTGTTGAACGCCTTCGCTTACCCGCTCGTGATCGCCGCCGTCACGCCCCACCTCGCCCGCTGGGCGCTGTTCGGCGTCGACACCGCGGCGGTGGTCTCGCGGTTCGTCGGCCTGTTCGTCCTCGAACCGCTGGTGACGACGGTGCTCGTCGTCGCCCCCGGCGCGAGCGCCTTTCTGCTGTGGCTGTCGCTGTGGGCCGCCCGAGTCGGTGACGCGGAGCGCCGCGAGTGGGAACGGTATCACCTCAGTGACGCCTTCTACGAGGAGTTCGTCGCCGGGGAACGCGAGTGACGGCGCCGATCGCTGCGAGCCCGGTCAGCTCGAGAAGCCGTACACCACGGTCACCGTGGCGGTCACGCTGACCTGACCGGAGTCGATCTCGGTGCTCGTCTCCGCGTCGTCGGCCGCGACGTCGTGGGCCGCGTCGTACCGCACGGGGCTGACGCTGACGTCGCTGGTCGACACCGACCGCGTGCCGGTGATCTCGACGCCGCGGTTCGCCGCGATGTGTTCGGCCTCCGCGTCGGCGCCGTCGAGCGCGTCGTCGAGCGCCTCGTTTCGAAGCGCCTCGCGCGTCTCCGGTTGCAGGGTGAAGTTCACCCGGCCGACGTCGTCGGCGCCGGCGTCGACCGCCGCGTCGATGACCTCGCCGACGCGGTCGACGTCGTCGACCTCGACCGAAAACGAGTGGCTCCCCTCGAACCCCGTTCCCTGTCGGCGCTCGCGGATGTTGTACCGGCCGGTCCGGACGTTGTCGTCGGGGATCTCGAGGTCGGCGAACGTCTCCCGGAGCCGCTCGGCCCCCTCGACGAGCTCGTCGCGCACTTCGTCTGCGGTGTCGCCTCGAGCCTCGACGCCGACGGTCGCGACCGCACGGTCGGGGTCGGTTTCGGCGGTGCCGCTCGCGCTCACCTCGATGGTGTTTCCGTTCTCCTCGGCGGGTGCGCCGCCGATCGGCTCCTCGGTGCCGCCGTCGGTAAACGCGCTCCCAACGCAGCCGGCCAGCGCGGTCGCGGCGCCGACGCCCGTGGCGATCAGAACGTGTCGTCTGTCCATACCGGACGTTCCACGCGCGTGTACATGACACCACGCCAAGGTCAAACGCGAGTTTGAGTTTGCGAGCCGACCGGTCTGCCGTCGGGAACGTTTACGGATCCGGTTCTCGTACCCTTCCGTGAATGCCCGACGCCCGTCTGCTCGTCCCGGTTGCGAACCCCGAAACGACCGACCGACTGCTGGACACCGCGATCGACGTCGCCCGCGACCGCGACCTCGAGATTCTCGTCCTGACGGTCATCGCCGTCCCGCCCCAGCTGGCGCTCGAGCACGCGCGGGCGAACTTCGACGTCGACGACGCCGAGGGGGTCGTTCACGACGCCGTCGAGCGGGCGCAAGCGGCCGGCGTCGCCGCCACCGGCCGAGTTCGGTTCGGCCGCGGCGTCGCGACGGGTATCGTCAACGTCGCCGAGAGCGAGGACGTCGAGACGATCCTGCTCGGCTGGCGGGGTCGACCGCGTCGACGGGAGATCGTTCTCGGGAGCTACATCGACGAGGTGCTCTCGGAGGCCCCCTGTGACGTGCTCGTCAAGCGGATCGACCGCGATCCGGGACCGATCTCGTCGGTGCTCGTCCCGGTCGCCGGCGGGCCGAACACCGAGTACGCCGCGGCGGTCGCCGGCGCGCTCGCGCGGGCATATGACGCGGAGATCGAACTGCTGACGGTCGTCTCCGACGCCGACGAGGAGACGATCGCCGACGCCAGGACGCTGCTCACCGAGACGTCGACAGCTCTCGGTGCGGTCTCCTCTGTCACGGAGACGGTGCTCGAGGGGTCGGTCGTCGAGACGGTGCTCGAGCGGACGGCCGACCACGACGTGACCATTCTGGGAGCCGCCGAGAGCGGGCTGATTCGCCGTGCGCTCGTCGGCGACGTGCCGGAGGCGATCGCCCGCGACGCCTCGGGCGCCGTCCTCATGGCCAAGCGCCACCAGCCCACGACGAGTCGGCTGTGGCGCCTGCTCAGGCGCCGGTGACGAACGGTTATTGGTGTGCGCCTGCTACGGTACCGTATGGCAGACCTCAACAGCGAGATGGGGGACGTCCAGTCGGAACTCGACGAGGTTCGAACCCTCCTCAGAACGGAACTCCCCGAACTCTTCGAGTTCGACGTCGTCGTCGGCAACATCTCCTACAACGCGAACAACAACAGCGTCTCGGCCACCGTCGAGCCGAGTTCCGAGGCCCGGTCGCAGCTCTCGGACGAACTCGGCGGCGTCGCCGTGAGCACGGAGGGCAGACTCGAGTTCGAGTTCGGCTTCACACCGAAGTAGCGCCGTGCGGTGATCGGCGGCGCTCCCCTCAGTCGTGGCGGAACGACCGCTGTCCCGTAAACGTCATCGCCATGCCGTGGTCGTTCGCCGCCCGGATCACGTCGTCGTCGTTGACCGAGCCGCCGGGCTGGACGACCGCCTCGATCCCCGCCTTTGCTGCCTCGTCGATTCCGTCGGGGAACGGGAAGAACGCGTCGGAGGCCATCACCGCGCCCTCGGCGGACTTCCCTTCGGCGTGTTCGTCGGCCTTCATCGCCGCCAGTCGGACGGCGTCGACGCGGGAGACCTGCCCCATTCCGATGCCGACCGTCTCGGTGCCTTTCGCGAACAGGATTCCGTTGGACTTGACGTGTTTCAGCGTCTGCCAGGCGAACACCATCGACTCGAGTTCTTCTGGACCTGGCTCGCGGTCGGTGACGACCTCGAGGTCGTCCACCGAGAGCGACTGCGCGTCCCGCTCCTGGACGAGTCGGCCGCCGACGAGCGGTTTTTCGGTGAACCGCTCCGGTGTCCCCTCGAGGTCGCCGACGGCGAGCACGCGCAGGTTCGCCTTCTCACACAGGATCTCGAGCGCCTCCTCACTGTATCCCGGCGCGACGACGACCTCCTTGAACGAGTCGACGACGGCCTCGGCGGTCGCGGCGTCGCACTCACGGTTGAGCGCGACGATGCCGCCGAAGGCGCTCATCGGGTCCGTCGACAGCGCGCGGTCGTAGGCCTCCGAAAGGGAGTCGGCGGTCGCACAGCCCGCCGGATTGGTGTGCTTGATTACCGCCGCGGCGGGTCGGTCGAACTCTTTGATGAGATTCAGCGCGCCGTCGGCGTCGTTGTAGTTGTTGTACGACAGGGCCTTCGCGCCCGCGTTCAACTGGTCGGCGCCGACGACGCTCGCTTCCTCGCAGGTGTAGTCGACGTACACCGCCGCGTCTTGGTGGGGGTTCTCGCCGTACCGGAGGGTGTCGAGGCGGTCGCTCGAGGTGAGTCGGCGAGCGGCCAGTCCGCCGTTGTCCGCCCGATCCGCGGCGACGGAGACGGTCTCGCGCTCGAAGTCGATCTCGGCGGCCCCGGTCGCGACCCACTTCACGGCCCGCGGGTACGCCCGGAACTCGCCCTCGTAGAGCACCCGTTCTTTGAGGGTTGCCTCGTCGTCGCCCTCGTACACCGCCACCGGCTCCTGTGTGACGATCGGTCCCATGTCGACTTCCTCCTCGAGCACCTCGCCGTCGTCGTCGGTCGCGTCGGTGACGACGTGGACCGTACAGCCCGTCACCGAGACGCCCGCCTCGAGGGCGTCGCCCCAGGCGTTCGTGCCGGGGAACGCCGGTAGCAGCGAGGGGTGGACGTTCAGGGTCGTCGGCTGGACCTCGAGGAAGGTATCGGAGAGGATTCGCATGTAGCCGTCGAGACAGACCAGATCGTACTCGTAGTCGGCGAGGGCGTCGTTGACCGCGCGCTCGTGCTCCCGGCGCCCCATCCCCTCCTCGAGCGGGACGACTTCGGTCGGGATGCCGCGCTCGGCGGCGGCCTCGAGTACCGGCGCGTCCTCGGTGTTCGTCAGCACGACGGCGAGTTCGGCCCCGCCCGGCGTTCGGGCGTCGATGTTCAGGAGGTTGCGCCCGCGGTTCCCGGCCAGTCCGGCGAGTCTCGTCATAGTCGACCACGCGCCCGCGAACGGCAAAGTGGTTGCGGTCTCGAGCGAGCGAGTATACACGACGGTGCATCTCTCAGGGCGATGAGTCGCCTGGTAACGGCGAATGTATGCACGCCCGTGGGTTCCGTTCCGATACGCTTTTCTCCCGCGCTCGAGCATCCACGCACGTGACCGACTCACTGTACAGCGTCTCGCCGCTCGACGGCCGGTACGGCCGGCGGACGGAGCCGCTTTCGCCCTACGCCAGCGAGGCCGCGCTGATGCGCGCCCGCGTTCGCGTCGAAGTCGAGTACCTGCTCGCGCTCGCCGACCTCGAGGCGACGCCGCTCTCGATCGACGCCGAGGAGCGCGACCACCTCCGCGGGCTCTACGAGGCGTTCGACGCGGACGACGCCGCACTGATCAAGAAACTCGAGGTGTCGGGCCACGAGGAGTACGAGGCGACGAACCACGACGTCAAAGCCGTCGAGTACTTCGTTCGCCACCGCCTGCCCGCGGAAAGCGAGGCGTCGGCGTGGATCCACTTCGGCCTGACGAGCGAGGACGTGAACAACCTCGCCCACCGGCTGCTGGTTCGGGGCGCGGTCGACGACGTGCTCCTGTCCGCGCTGTACGACGTGCGCGACGCACTCGAGACGATGGCCCGCGAGCACAGGGGGGTTCCGATGCTCGCTCGCACCCACGGCCAGCCCGCCACGCCGACCACCTTCGGCAAGGAGATGGCCGTCTACGCCGGCCGACTGGGTCGGGCGACCGGCCGCATCCGCGGGGCGACCGACGAGTTGCGCGGGAAACTCGGCGGGGCGTCGGGCACCTACGCCGCCCACGTCGCCGCCTACCCCGCGGTCGACTGGCCGGCGTTCGCCCGCGAGTTCGTTACCGGACTCGGACTCGAGTTCGAACCGCTCACCACACAGGTCAACCCCTGTGACGACCTGGCGGCGGTCTTCGACGCCGTCCGCGGGGCGAACAACGTCCTGATCGACCTCGACCGGGACGTCTGGCTCTACGTGTCGGATCGGTATCTGGGACAGGAGGCCGTCGCGGGCGAAACGGGCTCCTCGACGATGCCCCACAAGGTGAACCCGATCGACTTCGAGAACAGCGAGGGGAACCTCTCGAAGGCCAACTCGGATCTGGTCTTTCTGGCCGACTACGTCACCACCTCCCGGCTCCAGCGCGACCTCTCGGACTCGACGGTCAAGCGCAACATCGGCGCCGCGTTCGCTCACTGCCTCATCGGCTACGGGAAGACGAGCGCCGGTCTCGAGAAGGTCGTTCCCAACGAGCAGGTCATGCGCGCGGAGCTCGAGGACACCCCCGAGATCATCGGCGAGGCGGTCCAGACGATCCTCCGGCGGGAGGGACAGGAAGACGCCTACGAGCGGGTCAAGGAGCTGACCCGCGGGCGGGAGGTGACGCTCGCGGACTTCCGCGAGCTGTTCGACGACCTCGCGGTGAGCGAGTCGGTCCGCGAGGAGCTGCGGGGGCTCGAACCGGCGACGTACACCGGCGTCGCGGACGAGCTGGTCGACGACCTGGACTGATACCTGTTCCGGCTCGGCTTACGTTCCCTGCCACCGTATCCACTCCCCATACGGCTCGAACCGCGCGATCTGTGACGTGGTCGCTTCCCCGTTTGCGAACGTCACTAACCGGTACGTGGGCTCGCCGAGCCCTTCGTCCGGGTCGATCGAGAGCCAGTGAACCGGCTGCTCGGCGCTGTGACTCGAGAGGAGCGACCGGAGAGTCGCGATCGTCTCCTCGTCGAGCTGGTAGAGCACGTGCGTGCTGAACACGACGATTACTGCCCGGTCGGGTGCCGCGGAGAGCCGGTCGGGTAGCTCCTCGAGTGCGCCACCCTCGACGAGCGTCGGTCGATTCTCGCGCGCAACCTCGATCGCTGCAGCCAGCCGCCGGTGTCGTCGCTTTCGTTCCGGATGAACCAGCGCGTGAAGCCACCGTGCATCAGCTTCGTCGGTCGCGTCGAGCGTGTTCAGATCGATTCCCCACCGGTGCGAGACCGCCGGAAACTCCTGAGGGAGCGGCGGCCGACGATCGCCACGCACCTCGCTCGTGATCGTCACCGGCGACTCGGTCTCACCGACTGCACCGACCTCGCCGAAGTCGTATCGGTACCGATCCCAGTTGAGGTTGAGCCCGGCGCTCGTTCCGATCTCGATCTGCACTAGCGTGTCGGACGTCGCGGTTCTGGCGACGTGTTCGAACGCCGGCAGCAGGACCGCCGACCGGCCGACGTCGTTCGTCTGACAGCGGCGGGTCGAGATCACGGATCGTAGCCGGTCTTCGTTCGCCAGACAGAAGTCGCGGAAGTGAGAGACGGGGTCGCCGTCGACGCTGGCGCGGTCGCACGTGGGGTAAAATCCCGCGAGTGGATGATCCTGTCCCTCCAGTAGCAACGCGTGAACCGCTGCGAGCAGGAGTTCCGGTTCGGGCTGTCCCATCGGTGCTGCCGCCGCGAGTTCGAGGAGTCGCTCGTCGTCGGCAGCCGCTTGGCTCAGTCGCGCGTACAGCGGTGATCTGTCCGCCACCCAGTTGGCGTACCGTGCGAACGCTTCCGCGGTGGACATGACCACGTGTTCCGGCCCACCCGTTGTAAATCCCACATTTCGAGGACACCGGTGACGCCGCGACCCCGTTGCGCTACTTGAAAAGCGCCTCCAGCCCCTCTTCGAGCGCCGACCCCGCCTCGAGTACGTCCGCTTTCCTGACGTACTCCCGCGGTGCGTGGGCGACGGCGCCCTCCTCGTCGGCCAGCGCCCCCGGACCGAAGACGACCGTCGGCGCGTACTCGGCGAAGTACGACGCCTCCGTCGCGGCGCCGAAGGGACGGACCGCCCCGCCGGACGCCGCTGCCAGCGCGGCGACGATCTCGGCGTCCGGGTCGGTCGCCCAGGCCTCGAGGAACGGCGTCTCCCGGTCGGTGAACGAGAAGTCGACGCTCACGTTCTCCGGAACCGCGGCCTCGAGGTGCTCGACCAGCACCTCTTCGAACCCCGCGGCGGTTTCGGGGGGAACGCTTCGCCGGTCGATCGTCAGCGAACAGTCCGCGGGGACCTGGTTGGTCGCCTCGCCGCCGCCGACGACCGTCGGCGTGAGCGTCGCCGGTCCCAGGTCGGGGTGAACCGGCGGGGCGTCCGGCCGGTCGCCGAACGTCTCGAGCGCGCGGAGGACCGGTGCGAGCGCCGCGACGGCGTTCGTTCCCGACTCCGGTTCGGCCGCGTGGGCGTTGGCCCCCTCGAGGCGGATCGTTCCCTGGAAGCGGCCCTTTGCGGCGGTACAGACGTCGAGCCCGGTGGGTTCGCCGACGAGGACGGCGTCGGCGTCCCGGATCGGCGACTCGGCGGAACTCGCGAGGGCGTAGGCGCCGGTCGACAGCACCTCCTCGTCGGGCGTGATCGCGAGCGTGAGTCGGCCGTCGCGGGGGTCGGCGGCGAGGAAGGCGGCGACCAGCGCCGCCAGCGGCCCCTTCGCGTCGCAGGCGCCCCGCCCGCGGACGACCTCCTCGTCGCGCTCGAACGGGACGTGCGGTGAGACGGTGTCGACGTGGGTGTTCAGGACGACGTGCGTGCCGTCGGCGCCGCTTCGCCCGGCCGACGCGCCTCTAGTTGCCACCACGTTCCCCGCGTCGTCCACCGCGGGGTCGACGCCGTGGCGCTCGAGTGTCTCACAGAGGAGCTGTCGCACCGGCCCGACGTCCTCGTGGGAAGGGCGCTGAACGGCGGCCTCGAGAAACGCGAGCGGATCGAACGCCTCGGTCGGGCTCACGTCTCGACCAGCGGGGGGATCGCGCGCACGTCGCCGTCGAACTCGTGTTCGACGGGACCGACGAGGACGGCCCGGCCGCGGGCGTCGAACTCGATGCGAAGGTCGCCGCCGGGCGGGCGGACGTCGACCGAGTCCGCGTCGGTCTTGCCGAGGCGGCGGGCGACGGCCGCGATGGCGAACGCGCCGGTGCCGCAGGCGTCGGTTTCGCCCTCGACGCCGCGCTCGTAGGTCCGCTGGCGGAAGCCGCCCTCGCCGTCGGGACTCGCCAGGTTGACGTTCGCACCGTCGAGGAACCGGTCGGCGTGGCGAACGGGCGGCGCGACGGACTCGAGGTCGACCGCGTCCACGTCGTCGACGAACGCGACCGCGTGGGGGACGCCAGTGTCGACCGCGCTGACCGCGAGGCCTTCGATCTCCTCCTCGAGAACCGGCTCGCTCGCGATGATCGGGATTCGCTCGGGCTCGAACCTGGGGGTACCCATCTCGACGGCGATCTCGCCGTCGTGGGTGCGGCTCGCGTGGCGGGTGCCCGCCTGGGTGTCGATCATCACTTCGTCGCTGCCGGTGCGGCGCATGGCCCACTCGGCGGCACACCGGGCGCCGTTACCACACATCGCCGCGGTTCCGCCGTCGGGCTGGACCAGCGTCATCACGACTCTGGGAGGTGTAAACGCGGGCTCGAGGGCCAGAAAGAGGACGCCGTCGGCGCCCACGCCGTCCTCGCGGTCGCACTCGCGGGCGGCGAGGGCGCCGCGGTCGGGGACGCGTTCGGTCGCGTCGATTATCAGAAAGTCGTTGCCGGTGCCGTGGTACTTCTCGTATGGTACGTGTGCGTTCATGATCGTTCGATCCTCGGTTGCGCGTTTCCCCCCGCTTCCCTCTCGTTTTGTTCTCGTGCGGTTCGTTCCGGCCTCGTGACGTCGGCCACCGTCTCCCGAACGCGGGAGAGGCGAACCTCGTCGCCCTCGGCGACGACCGAGGCGGGGCGGGGCCGGGAGTTGTAGTGGTTCGCCATCTCGTAGCCGTAGGCCCCCGCGTTGCCGATCGCGAGGACGTCGCCGCGCTCGCTGTGGGGGAGCGGCCGGTTCTCACAGAAGACGTCCGAACTCTCGCAGATCGGGCCGGCGACCGTCTGGGGGACCGTCTCGCGGTCATCGGCGTCAGTTGCGAGGTTCCGGATCGGGTGGGCGGCATCGTACATCGCGGGCCGAAGCAGGGTCGTCATGCCAGCGTCGGTCCCGACCGCGAGCGTGTCCCGGGCCGCCTTGACGGTGTTCACTCGCGTCAAGAGCACGCCCGCGTCGGCGACGAGGTAGCGGCCGGGTTCGATCGTCAGCCGGGCGCCGACCTCTCCGAGTGCGGTTCGCGTGGCGTCGGCCACCGCCTCGAGGTCCAGCGGCTCCTCGTCGGCGTCGTAGGGAACACCGAAGCCGCCGCCGACGTCGACGAACTCCAGGTCGCCGACCTCGTGAACGACGTCCCGCGCGAGGTCGCCCATCCGCGAGACGAACTCCCGGTGGGCCTCGAGCTGGTCGGCCGAGACCCCGGAGCCGACGTGGGCGTGAACCCCGACGACGTCGAATCCTCGTTCGGCGGCGTCGGCGAGCACTGAGACGGCGCGCTCTGCGGGAACGCCGAACTTCGCGGTCGCGCCCGTCTCCACCTTCTCGTGGTGGCCGGCGCCGACGCCGGGGTTCACCCGCAGACAGAGTCGGCCGTCGTAGCCCCGCTCTGCGAGCCGGTCGATCGTGTCCTCGGCGCCCGCGGTGATCGTCAGTCCCGGGTACTCCGCGGCGGTCTCGACGGCGTACTCGAGGTCGGCGCTCGGCGGGTTGACCGCGGTGTAGTGGACGCGGGAGCCGTCCGGGTCGAGGCCGTCGGCCGGCGGGACGCTCTCGGCGGCCGCGAGCGCTCGCTCGAGTTCCCCTGCAGAAGCACATTCGAGGCCCGCGCCGGCGGCGAGCAGCGCCTCGAGGACGTCCGCGAGCGCGTTCGCCTTCACGGCGTACATGACCTCCGCGTCGGGAAAGGCGGCCTCGAGGCGGGCGTGGTTCTCCCGCACTCGATCGAGATCGAGGACGTACAGCGGCGAGCCGTAGCCGGCCTCGAGGTCGCGCAGGGCGGCGGCGTTCCAGTCGGCGAGGCGGCGGACGGGCGGATTTTCGCCGCTGGCGGAAGCGGTCGATACGGCCGCGTCTTCGCTCTCGTCACTTTCGCTCACGACCGAAGCACCTCCTCGCGTTTCGTCGCCTCGAGGGTGCGGTCCTCGAGGGCCGTCGCGACGACGGCGGGCTTGTAGGCGCCGCCGTCGAACAGGTCGTGGTCGCCGATCGAGGACTCGACGAACCGAGTAAAGGCCCGCCGTTCGGGCGGGAGTTCACCGTACAAAATGTCCTCCTCGACGAGGTCGTACACCGGAATCCGGGGCGTCAGCAGGGTGTTTTCGCCGACGACGCTGTCCTCGCCGACGACGAACCCCGAGGTGACCCGACAGCCCGCGCCCAGGGAGACGCCGTCCTCAATCACGACCGGCGCGGACTCGACCGGCTCTAAGACGCCGCCGATCAGGGTGTTCGCGCCCAGTTTGACGTCGGCGCCGATCTGGGCGCAGGAGCCGACGGTGTCACAGGAGTCGACGAGCGTCCCGTCGCCGACGTGGGCGCCGATGTTGACGAACGCCGGGCTCATCAGGATGCAGTCGGACCCGACGTGAGCGCCCCGCCGGACGACGGTGCCGTCCGGCGTATTTCTGGAGCCGCGGTCGCCGTACTCGCTCGTTTCGGCCAGCGGGAGCACGTCGTTGTACGCGACCCCGCCGTACTCGCGGACCTCGGTGCTTCGCAGGCCGAAGTTGAGCAGGATCCCCTGCTTGACCCACTCGTTGGCCTCCCAGGCGCCGTTTCGGTACTCGGCGGCGCGGATCTCGCCGGCCTCGAGGGCGTCGAGGAACGCCTCGAGGGTCGCGCGGTCGTCCCCGTCGGCGTCGACGTCGTCGGCTTCGTAGCGGCTCCACAGGTCGGTGATGTCGGTTTCCAGCGTACTCATGCGTCTACTACCTCATCGAACCCGTACCAGCCCGCCTCTCGGTCGGCGAGCCAGACGGCGGCGTCCACCGCGCCCGCGGCGAAGACGCCGCGGTCCTCCGCGCGGTGGGTCAGCCGGATCTCCTCGTCGTTGCCGGCGAACAGGATCTCGTGTTCGCCCGTCACGTTCCCCGCACGGATCGCGTGGACCCCGATCTCGCCCGCGTTCCGCGGGGATTCGCCCTCGCGGCCGTGAGTGCGGCCCGAAAAGTCGCCGTTCGCTTCGATCTCTGCGAGCAGTCGGTTCGCCGTCCCGCTCGGGGCGTCGCGCTTCCCGCCGTGGTGGGTCTCGATCAGTTCGACGTCGTAGCCCGGCACCTGTCGGACGACTTCGCCGACGACGTTCACGAGGACCTGTACGCCGCGAGCGAAGTTCGGGGCGTGGAGCACCGGCGCGTCGTCGGCGGCCGCCCGCAGCTCCTCGAGGCGCTCGTCGTCGAAGCCGGTCGTCCCGGTGACGAACGCGACGCCCGCGTCCGCACAGCTCTCCGCGTAGGCGAGCGCGGACCGCGGGCCGGTGAAGTCGATCACGACGTCGGGCTCTCGCTCCGCCACCAGCGGCTCGAACTCCGCCGCCGCCTCGAGTTCGACGCCCTCGACCGCGTCCTCGGTCGGCGCGCGGTTCACCGCGAAGACGAGTTCGCCGTCGGGGCGGTCGCGGACGGCGTCGATCACTTCCCGGCCCATCCGGCCGGCGCCGCCGGTGACGCCGATCCGTACCATCTACCGATCACCTTCCGGCGAGACGTCGGCGACGCCGGTCGGGGATCGCTCGAGCGCCGCGAGGACGTCCTCGAGCCCCTCCCGGTACTCCGCCGAGAGCCGCGAGAGCGGCGGGCGGAGTCTCGCGGGGCCGTAGCCCCGGATCTCCATCGCCTCCTTCACCGGGATCGGATTCGTCTCGACGAACAGTTCGCGCATCAGCGGGCCGAGTTCGTGGTGGATCGCGCGGGCGCGCTCGTAGTCGCCCTCGAGGGCGGCGCCGACCATCGCGACGGTGCGCTCGGGCTCGACGTTGGCTGCGACGCTGATCGCGCCGTCGGCGCCCACCGAGAGCATCGGCAGGGTGAGCGCGTCGTCGCCCGAGAGCACCGAGAACTCCGCGTCGGCGGTTCGCTCGACGATCTCGCCGATGACGCCGAGGTCGCCTTCCGCGGCCTTGTAGCCGGCAACGTTCTCGTGGTCTGCGAGCGAGACGACCGTGTCGGGCTCGATCGTTCGACCCGTTCTCGAGGGAACGTTGTAGACGATCTGCGGAACGTCGACGGCGTCGGCGATGCGGCGGTAGTGATCGAGCAGGCCGCGCTGTTCGGGCTTGTTGTAGTACGGCGAGATCAGGAGGAGGCCGTCGGCGCCGGCATCGGCGGCGCGTTCTGAGAGTTCGAGCGCCTCGCGGGTGTTGTTGGAGCCGGTGCCGGCGATCACGGGCACGTCGGAGACGGCGTCGACGACCGCCTCGACGACGCGAACGTGCTCGTCGTGGGTGAGCGTCGCGGACTCGCCGGTGGAGCCGACGGGAACGAGGCCGTCGACGCCGGCGGCCTCGAGCCGTCGTGCGTCGTCGCGGAGTGTTTCGAAGTCGATTCGTTCGTCGGCGTCGAACGGCGTGCACATCGCCGGAAAGACGCCGGTGAGGTCGAGATCGTGTGTCATCGTGGGTTGTCAGTGAGTGTCGTGGGTGTGTGGTAAACCGTCGCAGTGATACGTCCGGGTGCCAGTGAGGCGTGGAGTTCGATTCGCGCCCGAAACGAGGATGCCAGTCTCGCAGCGAGCACTAGAACACGCGTTTTTTGGCTGTAAAACGAGGTGTAGCCGCGCCGCTGGTGTCGGCGGAACCGACGACGGGAGCGACGTGGCGCATATAGGGCAAAGGGAACCGTATCCTCTTATTCGTTGTGCCTCGCGGCAAACGGTGCCGCGAGCCCGTGTCACGCCGCCGCATAGCGTTCCGCGTCATTTATGCCGTCTTCTTACTAATATCGGGCCATGACAGATTTCGGACTCAAAGTTCGGATGGCGATCGTCGGCACGATCCTGTTCGCCTTCTACATCGGCGCGGCGACCGCGCTGGCGATTATGTTCGGCGTCAACATCTGGCTCGTCGCCGGCGTCGGGATCATCGTCCTGCCCGCGTTCCAGTACAAACTCGGCAAGTGGATGGCGCTCAGGGGGGCCGAAGAGATGCCCGAGGAGGGCCCCTACCAGGAGGTGCACATGATGACCGAGTCGCTCAGCCGCGACATGGGCGTGGACAAACCCAAGCTGATGGTGATGGACATGGGCGTCCCCAACGCCTTCGCCGTCGGCCGGAAGGGCGCGGGCGTCGTCTGCGTCTCGACGGAGCTGATGCAACTGCTCTCGCGGGACGAACTCGAGGGCGTCATCGCCCACGAGATCGCCCACATCAAGAACCGGGACGTGATCACGATGGTGATCGGTCAGTCGATCGGGATGCTCGTCGGCTACGTCGCCTACTTCGCGGTGCTGTTCGGCGGCGAGCGCAACATCGGGACGTACATCCTCGCCATCGCCGCCTCGACGATCGCGAACATGCTCGTGATGATCTTCGTGCTCGCCATCTCGCGGTACCGCGAGTACGTCGCCGACGACGACGCCCGCCAGGCGATCGGCAGCGGCGACCCCCTCGCGCGCGCCCTCGAGAAGATCTCCCAGGGTGCCCAGGGGCGCGAGTCGAAGATGGACGACAGCATGAGCGCGCTCTGCATCCTGAACGTCGACAAGAGCGCCTTCGCGAAGCTGTTCTCGACGCACCCGCCGACGGAGAAGCGCATCGCGAAGCTCCGCAGCTAACGCGGCGAGGGAAGCGGTTTTCACGGTCGGGTGCACACGGTAGCCCGTGACGAACGTTCATCCGGGCCAGCGCGTCGCCGTTCTCGTCGACGCCCAGAACCTGTATCACACGGCCCAGAGTATCTACAGCCGGAACATCGACTACTCGTCGCTGCTCGAGGAGGCAGTCAGCGACCGCCAGCTCACGCGCGCCATCGCGTACGTGATCCGCGCGGACTCCCCCGAAGAGGAGAGCTTCTTCGAGGCGCTGGTCGACATCGGCTTCGAGACGAAGATCAAGGACATCAAGCGCTTCTCCGACGGGACGAAGAAAGCCGACTGGGACGTCGGTATGAGCCTCGACGCGGTCACGCTCGCCAACCACATCGACGCGCTCGTGTTGTGTACCGGTGACGGCGACTTCTCGCGGCTGTGTTCGCACCTGCGCCACGAGGGCGTCCGCGTCGAGGTGATGGCGTTCGAGTCGTCGACCGCCGAGGAACTGATCGACGCGGCCGACTCATTTCGCGACCTGGGCGAGGAATCGGAAACCTTCCTGCTCTGAGGCGGCCACCCGCAGCCGACTCGAGCCGGCTACGGCCGGAGGTCGCCAACGGTGCCGACCACCAGCGCACCGCCGCCGAGTAAGAGCGCGGCGACCGACAGCATCGAGACGACGAGGTGCGAGTCGATCACCGCGGGACCGGCGAACGTCAGGCTGCTTACGCCGAGCAGTGCGACACCCAGGGCGATCTGTGTCCCGTCCATCTGAGCCGCGATACCTCCCCGACGACTATAATTTTCTTGGTTTTCGAACTCGAATGGTAGTTACTGACACGTCACGCCGTGGCGCTGCTCGCGGTCGAAGCGCTTTCGAGCCGTCGCCGTCAACGGCGAGCAATGAGTGTCGAACACGACGCGGACGACGAGCGCGGAAGCCTCCGCACCATCGCCGACTACCAGTTCGGAGCGGACGCCGGCGCAGCGCTGTTCCCGCCCGCCGAGGAGCTGACGGTAACGCGCACCTCCTCGGGTCGCCCCCAGCAGATCCACGCCGAGGGCGGCCGGCTCGTCTCCTTCGGGACCGACGGCCGGTTCACGCTCGGCCTCGAGGGCGGCCGGCGACTCCGGGACGCCCTCGAGGCGCCGGCCTACCGGGTCGTCGTCGACGACGAGAGCGAGCCGTTCGTCCGCGACGGGAAGAACGTCTTCGCGAAGTTCGTCCTCGAGGCCGACCCGGAGATTCGACCCGGCGACGAGGTGCTCGTGGTCCACGAGCGCGGCGACCTGCTCGCGGTGGGGCGGGCGGAACTCGACGGGGAGGCCATCTTCGAGTTCGAGACGGGGATGGCGGTTCACGTGCGCGAGGGCGCGCCCGCGGAGAACTGACCGAAAGCACCGTAGTAGCTGTCACGGTCGTCGTGGCCGGAAGCTGACTCGAGCAGTTCGAGAGCCGTGCGATCCAGCGGAAGGGAACGCTCTCTCGCGAGGCTGGCGTCGTGCTCACGGATCGGAATCGCGGATGTTCTCGAGGGACGGTGCGCTGTGTGGCAGCGAGGCTGCCGTGAGCGCGCCAGACCGCAGAGTAAAAGGTCGCGGGTAGTGTTGTACCGCGTATGTTTGGAGGAGGCGGCGGACTCAACCCGCGCAAGATGGAACAGATGATGAAACAGATGGGGATCGACGTCGACGAAATCGACGCCGAGGAGGTTATCATCCGGACCGCGGACCACGATCTCGTGTTCAGCGATCCCGACGTCACCAAGATGGACGCTCGCGGCCAGGAGACCTACCAGGTCATCGGCAGCCCCGAGGAACGAGAGCGCGGCAGTTCCGGCGGAGCCGAGACGGACGCGGACGCGGACGCGGATGCTGGAGGGGCCGAGATCCCCGAGGACGATATCGAAATCGTCGCGATGCGGACCGGCGTCAGCGAGGACGAGGCGCGCGCAGCCCTCGAGGCCAACGACGGCGACCTGGCCGCGGCGGTCGAGGAACTCGAGTAGAGTGGCGGACCGACGACTGCTACTCGTCCGGGGCGACCGCGAGTTCCTCGTCTCGCCCGGCGAGGAGATGGGGACGGATCTGGGGGTGCTCGAGGTGCCCGCGGACGCCGAACCGGGCGATACGATCGAGACGCACCTCGGCGAGACGTTTCGCGTGCGAAAACTCCGGGGGCCGGATCTCTTCCACCAGTTCGAGCGAACGGGCGCGCCGATGGTGCCCCGCGACGTCGGCCTCGTGATCGGCGAAACCGGCATTGGCGTCGGCGACCGGGTGCTCGACGCGGGCACCGGGACGGGCGTGCTCGCGGCGTCGATGGCCCGCGCGGGGGCGGACGTCGTCACCTACGAACGAAACCCCGAGTTCGCCGACGTCGCCCGCGAGAACATGGACCTCGGGGGCGTCTCGGAGTCGGTCGAGGTCCGGACCGGCGACGTCCGCGACGACCTCGAGGCGCTCTCCGAAACCGCCTTCGACGTCCTCACCCTCGATACGGGCGACGCGCCGTCGATGGTCGAACACGCGCCCGAACTGCTGGCCGACGGCGGCTTCGTCGCCGTCTACAGCCCGTTCGTCGAGTCGACCCGCGAGGTCGTCGAGGCGGCGCGGGAGGCCGGCCTCTCGGGGATTCGGTGTCGGGAGACGATCCAGCGGTCGATGGACTTCGACGAGCGCGGCTCGCGGCCGTCGACGGCGCCCGTCGGCCACACGGGGTACCTGACGATCGGGCGCAACGAGCGCTGAGCGGGTTCGAAGCCACGGTTCGCGTTTTCACGGTCGGTTCGCTACCGCGAGGGGGAGCGCTAATTATCGTCTTCGCGCCACTTGTACTCGCACTCGGTGCAGATGAAAAACCGGGTTTCGGACTCGTCTGCGGATCGAATCTGCTGCATGTACCAGTAGGCGCGGTCGTTGCCACACTCGGGACAGTGTGCATCGGTTTCGGGAAGCGACGTCTCCTCGGAGGATTCGATGACCTCCGTGGCCTCCTGGTCCTCCGTGACGGTGTACTGGGCGGCGTCACCCTTCGGTTTCGTCGAGCCACAGCTGCCACACACCCAGGCGCCGTCGTCCGCTTTCATCATCGAACCGCAGTCGTCGCAGAACTCCATTGTGCCCGGAGTAGGCGGGCGAGAGAACTTAAGAGACGCGTTTGTCCTCGCCGGCGACCGGTACCCCTCGAGCGTCGGCGGCGCTTCGAACCGCTATCCTTCGCCTTCGGACTGGTAGGGCTCGCCGACGGCCTCGCGCGGGAGCACGTTGTACAGGCTGTCCTCGAGGTCGTCGGTCGACTCGAACGACTCGCTTCTCGTGCGCTCGATCATCGCCCCCAGGTTCTCCTCGCCGTCGGCGAGCAACAGGGTGACTTCCTCGAGTTCGCCGGCCGCCTCGTCGCGCGCGATTGGATACGAGAGTTCGTCGAGAACGGACTCGACCCGGCTGAGTTTCACGTCCACGTCCATACCGTGGGTTCGCCGTCCGTGATCTTGTAGCTCTGTACCCGCTCGAGAGAGTGTCCCGTCCCCCTGAAATTTCGATTCGAAACCATCTTTCCCGCCGACCGCACACCTGAGAGTGTCGTGTCTCTCTCGAGTCGCGTCGCCGCCGCGTTCGCCGTCGACCGGCGAGTGCTGGCGCTCGCGTTCGCGCGGATGGCCGACGGCGTCGGGAACTCGTTTCTGATCGTCGTCATCCCGCTGTACGTCGTCAGCGACGTCGTCGGCGGCGCGACGTTCGGGTTGGCCGAGGCGATGATCATCGGGATCATCCTCTCGCTGTTCGGCTTTCTGAACAGTATCTGCCAGCCAGTTACGGGGCGGCTCTCGGACCGCGCCGGTAAGCGGAAGCTGTTCATCCTCGTCGGACTGGGCGGGCTGACGGTGACGAACCTCGCGTACGTCTTCGCGGAGTCATACGCGTCGCTGGTGCTCATCCGCGGACTCCAGGGGGTGAGCGTCGCTTTCATCGTCCCGACGTCGATCGCGCTCGTCAACGAACTCGCGACGACCCGAGACCGCGGCGGCAACATGGGCGTCTACAACACGTTCCGGCTGATCGGCTTCGGCGCCGGTCCGGTCGCCGCTGGCGCCGTGGTTAACGCGGGTCCCTACGCGCTCCCGGTCGCTGGCGGGGCGACGATCAGCGGCTTCGACGCCGCGTTCTACGTCGCAGCGGTCACCGCCGCGCTCAGCTACCTCCTCGTCACCGTTCTGATCACCGACCCGGAGGCGACGCAGGCGAGTGCGGGCGACGACCTCGCGATCGCGATCCGGGACCCCTCGGGTCGGAACCTGCTCGACCCCACGTTCACCCTCGGGGTCGCCACCCTGTTCATGGCGACCGGGATCGCGCTGTTCGCGACGATCCAGCCCCAGGTCAACGAGCGCCTCGCCCAGGGAGCGACCTGGTTCGGCCTCCAGTTCGCCGCGTTCGTCATCGCCCAGATCCTCCTCCAGACGCCGATCGGGCGGGCCTGCGACCGGTACGGCCGACGGCCGTTTATCGTCGCGGGGATGGTGTTGCTGGTTCCGACGACGCTCGTCCAGGGGTTCGTCCTCACCTCCGAGACGATGTTCGCCGCCCGCCTGCTCCAGGGGGTCGCGGGCGCGATGGTGTTCGCCCCGTCGCTCGCCCTCGCCGGCGACCTCGCGGGAGAGGGGGAGTCGGGGACCAAGCTCTCGGTGCTCACCATGGCCTTCGGCTTCGGGATCGCGATCGGGCCGCTCACCTCGGGCGCGCTCGTCGGCTACGGCTTTCACGTCCCGTTCGTCTTCGGCGCGGCGCTCGCGGCCGCCGGCTTCGTCCTCGTCTACACCCAGATCGAGGAAACCCTCGAGTCCCCGGCGGCTGGGCCGGTACCCGGAACGACGAACGACTGAGCGGCCGGTAGCGTGACGCAACGCAGAAGTACCGCATCCGCGTACGATTCGACAGACGATGACGCTCTCCGAGGAGGCCACGGACCGGTTGGCGGACGTAGTGGAGTTACAACCGACGAAGAACGCCGAGCTACAGGAGCGCTGGGGAATGGAAAGCGGCAGCGAGGTCCACCAGTACCTCGAGAACGAACTCGGCGACTACTACTTTCGCGACGACAACAGCCTGATCCGGGCGACCGCCGAGGCCGCGGAGCTGGTCGACGTCGAACCGGGCGTCGAGCTTACCGAAGACGAGGGACCACCGTCTCGAATCCGCGTTCCGGAGCTCCAGGCGCAGATCGTCTCCGTCCTCGCGGGTCCCGGCGAGGAGTCCCAGAGCGTCGTCTCCGTCCTTCACAGCCTCCGCGAGGCGTTCGACGTCGATCCGGCGAGCGAGGACGTCCGCTCGGGGCTCCAGAGCCTGCGCCGAAAGGACGTCGTCGACGTCGAGTACCGCACCGTGCCGACGTTTCGCCTCGCCGTCGACCGCGACGACCTCGAGGTCGAGGTTTCGGACTGACCGGCCGCCGGTTCCCCGAAGACCTCACCCGTCCTCGAGTCCCGGCCGCCGGCCCGTCCGCCGCGTCTCGAGTAACCGTTTGTACCGCTTTCCCGGACCGCCCTCGATCGGCCAACCGCGAGTCCGCCAGGCGGGCGGCTCGGGTTCGAACGCCGGACACGAGCCCGCACACTCGGTCGCGGTCTGACAGCGCCCCTTCGCGCTACACCACGGGAGCAACTGCTCGTCGGCGCGCAGTTCGAAGTGCCGACAGTCCGGTCGCATCGTGTCGACGAACGACCGCCACCCCCGCTCGTAGGCGCGTTCGGCGATCTCGAGGCGCATCCGCGCCTTCTCTGCGGGGTCGACGTACTCGAAGCGGGCCGCGGAGGCGTCCCTGCCCGTTCCCGAGGGCCGCTCGAGAATCCGGGTTCCGGGCTCGGAAACGGCGAGCGAGCGGGGGTACCACGCGACCTCGGCCTCGAGACTCTCGGGCTCGAGCGCCAGGATGCCCGCCTCGACCGGCAGGTCCTCGAACAGCGCGGGCTCGACGCGCTCGCCGGTTTTCCGGGTGGCGACCCACACTTCGTCGGCGAGTCCCATCGCGACGTCGTACTCGAGTTGCGGTCCCAGAACGCGGGCGGCGCTCGCGTCGAGGTCCGGCTTGTTCTCGATGGCGATCACCCGCCGGAGCCAGTCGGGGTAGGGCCACTTGCGTCGGATCTCGATGCGATTGCCGCTCCTGCGGCGCTCGAGAACCCCCCGGTCCGCGAGGTCGTGGATCGTCTCGCGAACGTACCGCCACGGGTAGCCGGGGTGGGGAAGGGCGTCGCGGTAGTACGCCCACTCCGCGGGCGCGTGCCGGAACACGTCGAGGGCGTCGCCGTCGAGGCGTTCGGGGCCGAATTTCGCGCGTTCCCGAAGTCCGTCGGGGTCGCACTCGAGGACGATGGTGTCCCAGCGGCGGCGTTTCGTCCCCAGCTGGCGGGCGACGAACGCGTCGCTGTCGCCGTCGGGCTGCCAGTGGTTCTCCGCCCACCGACAGCTCCGGAGTTCGAACTCGAACTCGGTATCGTTTCTGCCTTCCACTGGCCCGGCGTACGGTCGGCGAGCGCAAGTGTACGTCGGTTCTCGAGTGAGTGTTCAACATCGTAACACATATTTACGTTATCTCGAAATCGTCCGGCTATGGACAAACATCCAGCTCCACGAAAGGGAACCGAAGGTGACGCCGTCCTCAAACGGTTCGTCGCGTTCATCCTCGACAGCATCATCCTCATGGTCATTTCGGTCGCGATCATCCTTCCCGGGGCGCTCATCGGGGAAACCGTGGCTGCGCTGTTCGCGCTGGTCGCAGTCGTCGTTTCGCTCGTGTACGTGTTCTTACTCGAGGGGCTCTACGGCTACACGCCGGGGAAGTACGCGATGGGGCTGGTCGTCGTCAAGTCGGACGGCTCGCCGTGTACCGTCGGTTCGTCGGTGATCCGTAACCTGTTGCTGATCGTCGACCAGCTGCCGTTCATGTACCTCATCGGGATCGTCCTGATGTTCGTCACCGACAGGAGCCAGCGCGTCGGCGACCTCGCCGCTGATACGGTCGTCGTCGAGCGGGCGTAAGTCAGCCAAGACCAGGGGCTCTCGCCGCTGCGGTCTCTCCTTTTCACCCGAGCCGCTACGAACCCTAGATTTCGCCCTCGGCCTCGAGTTCGTCGAGGTAGACGTGGGCCTCCTCTAAGATTTCCCGCGGACCGTCCTGCGTGACGGTGTTTACCGCCTGCTCGTAGTCGCGCCACTGGAGGTCGCGGTGTTCGTTCGAGAGCTCCGCGCTCGCCTCGTAGGATTTCGCGATGAAGAGATGAACGGTCTTGTGGATCGTCGTGCCGTTGGCCTCGAAGACGTAGCTGTAGTCCTCGCGAAAGCCGTCGAGTAGTCTGAACTGGTCGATACCTGCCTCTTCCTTTATTTCGCGGATCGCCGTCTGCTGAAGTTCTTCGCCTCCCTCGACACCGCCCTTCGGAAACTCCCAGTCGCCCGGGCGGCTCTTGAGTAGAAGATACTCGCGCCGGCCCCGCGTGTCGCGGAAGAGGATTGCGCCTGCGCTCGTAGCTTCGACTGCCATTACACCAGATAACGTGTGAGACGTTAAGAGAATATCGGACCGCTCGTCCGCCGGCGCAGTATCTCAGCAGGTTTTTACCGCGCGGGCGTCGATACGTGAGTACCACGACCATGACCTTCGTCACCCGCCTCACGCTCCAGAGCGGCGATCGAGCCGCCCTCGACGCGATCGTCGACGACATCAAATCGACCGCGGAACGGAAGGGTGCGGCGCTGAAAGGTCCCCACTCCCATCCACCCGAACGCCTGTCGGTGCCGCGCCACCGGCGGCTCCACGCCGACGACGACCGGCGCTTTTCCTCGTGGGAGTACACGGTTTTCACCCGCGAACTCGAGATCCACGGCCACGACGAGTTCGCCCGCCGGGTCGCCGGTCGGCAGTTCCCGGCGTCGCTGCACGTCGAGGTCGAAGTCGAGCAGATCCACGGGATGGGGCGCGGACGCAACTGACTCGCCGAGCGGTCGAGCCCGCCGGTTTCGGCACTTCTTTTACCGTTTCGTCCCTGCCTCGGAGTATGAACGACGACCTGCTGACGCTGCGTCGCGACCTTCACCGCAAACCCGAACCCGCCTGGTGTGAGTTCTACACGACCGCCCGGATCGTCGAGGAACTCGAGCGGATCGGGGTCGACGAACTCCACGTCGGCCGGGACGCCATCGCCGGCGAGCACCGGATGGGCGTCCCCGACGACGCCGAACTCGCCGAGTGGTACCAACAGGCGCGCGAGTACGGTGTCGACGAGACCGTCCTCGACTCGCTCGAGGGTGGCTACACCGGCGCGGTGGCGGTCCTCGAGCGCGGCGACGGCCCCACGGTCGGCTTGCGCGTCGATATCGACGCCCTCCCCCGCCTCGAGTCCGACGACCCCGATCACGTCCCCGCCGCGGAGGGCTTTCGCTCCGAACACGAGGGCGCGATGCACGCCTGTGGCCACGACGCCCACGCCGCGATCGGCGTCGGGGTGCTCGAGCGAATCGCCGAGAGCGACTTTTCGGGGACCCTGAAGGTGTTCTTCCAGCCCGCCGAAGAACTCGTCGGCGGCGGGAAGTCGATGGCCAAGAGCGAGCACCTGGCCGACGTCGACTCCCTGCTCGCGACCCACATCGGCCTCGACCACCCGACCGGCGAGGTCGTCGCCGGCGTCGACGGCTTCCTCGCGGTCAGCCACCTCGAGGCGACGTTCTCCGGCGAACCCTCCCACGCGGGCGGCCGCCCGGAGGAGGGCCGGAACGCGATCCAGGCGGTCGCGACGGCGGTCCAGAACCTGTACGCGATTCCCCGGAACTCCGGCGGCGCGACCCGCGTCAACGCCGGGATCGTCGAGGGCGGCAGCGCGGCCAACATTATCGCCGAGGAGGCCCGCCTCGTCGCCGAAGTTCGTGGCGAGACGACCGAACTCATGGAGTACATGGACGGAAAAGCCCGGAACGTCCTCCGGTCGGCCGCGACGATGCACGACTGTGACGTCGAGATCGAAACCGGCGCCGAGGCCCCCAGCGCGACGAGCGACCAGGAGCTCGTCGACGTCGTCAGCGAGGTCGCGGCAGGCGTCGACGGCGTCGAGACGATCCTCGAGCGCGACGACCTCGGCGGCAGCGAGGACGCCACCTACCTGATGCGCGAGGTCCAGCAAAACGGCGGCTTGGCCTGCTACGTCGGCGTCGGCACGGACCACCCGGGCGGCCACCACACCTCGACGTTCGACGTCGACGAGGCGAGCATCGGTCACGCGATCGACGTGCTCGCGGGAACGATCGAGGAACTGAGCGCGAATCGGCCCTGACCGGCGCCGGAACGAACGCGCTCGTCGAACGGGTTTTGACAGCGGATCGAACGTCTCCAGAATCGGGTCTAACCGTCGCAGATCCGTACTGGCCGGGAGCGTGCTCGCAGAGCACGCGACCCGGGGGAGGGCAGGCGGTTCACAGTCGCTTCCCGCGAACGAGCCCTTTGGGCGAGTGAGCGGGCCGACGACTGATCCGGAACGAAGTGAAGGGGAAGGAGGAGCGCTTTTGCTCGAGCTTTTACCGAGTGACGACGCGGCGTGCGACAGCAACGCTGTCGTCGTCGCGTCCGAACGCAGCGTAAAAGGTCGGTTTTAGTATTTGGGCTCCGCACCGGTCGTCTCGTACACCGACTCCATCAGCTCGTCGCGCTGGCGCTGCCAGTTCGGCAGGGCGTCGGGTCTCGAGGGATAGCCCTCGTACTGTGCGAGCAGTTCGTCCGCCCGCCGCTTCGTCTGGTAGAGGTTCCAGATGGTGCCCCAGTGGCCCCGGCTCTTGAGCAGGGCCTCGAGTTTGAGCTTCATGCCGATGTCCGTACTCCCCGAGTACAGCGCCTCGGCGAGTTTGTCGCCGGGCATCGCCGCGAGCAGCCCCATCAGGTCGTCGACGTCGACGGCCGTCGAGAGGATGTTGTAGACGTCCAGGGCGGCGTAGCGGGCGCCGTAGTGGTCCATCACCCGCTCGTTGTACCGCCAGAGGGCGTGCTCGCTGACGTCGCCGGCCTCGAGGGCCTCGACGGCCTGCTCGCCGGCGTACTTGCCGGCGTAGGCCGCCCCGGCGATGCCGCCGCCGGTGGTGGGGTTGACGTGGCCCGCGGCGTCGCCGACGGCCATGAACCCCGGTGCAACCGCGGAGTCGTAGGGTCGACGGGTCGGGAGGGCCGCGCCGAGTTTGTTCTCGACGCGGGCGCCCGCGAACTCGGGGCGGTCGCGCAGGTCCCGCTTCAGGTCCTCGACGAGTTTCATGGGCTCCTCGGTCATCTGGAAGCCGAGTCCGGCGTTGATCTCCGTCTCGGTGCGCGGGAAGTACCAGAGGTAGCCCGCCGCGCGCTCGGTGGGTTTGAACACCAGCGCGTCGGACCACTCGACGGGCTCTTCGACGTGGACGATCTCCCGGTAGGCCGAGCAGAACTGCGAGTAGTTGACGTTCGTGTCGAACGTCGAGTCGGAGAAGTCGACCTTGTCCTGGAGCAGCGAGAGCGCGCCCGCGCCGTCGATCACGATGTCGGCTTCGTACTCGAGCGGTTCGCCCCGGCGCATCGCTCTGACGCCGGTGACGGTGCCGTCGTCGGCCTGGGTGACGTCCTGGACGACGGTGTCGTAGTGAAACTCCGAACCGGCGTTCGCGGCACCCTCGATGATCAGCTGGCCGTACTCCCAGCGGTCGATGACGGCGAGTTCGCCGGGGACCGGAATCTCGAGGACGGTGTCCTCCTGGGGAATCTCGAAGCGGCCGTGGTCGACGCCGGTGTTCGTGAACGCCGGCCGGATCTGCTCTTTGGAGATCGCCTCGGGGAAGGCGTCGGCGCCCTTCAGCGCGTCGCCGCAGGCGATGTGGCCGGCCTGTTCTTCGGTTTTCCGCTCGAGGACGACCACGTCGTACCCCGCCCGCGCGATGGTCGCCGCGGCGTAGCAACCCGCCGTCCCCGCCCCGACGACGGCGACGTCGGGCGAGCGGGTCGACCCCGCCGCCGTCGCGTCCGCCGACTGCTCCTGAAGACTCATACCGCGTTCTCCTCGCCGGGGTAGGAAAACGTTTTATGAACAATCTGTCGCCTTGCAGGGGCCATAACGTGCATAAAAAGTAAAGTCGGGGCCCTTCGTAGCCGCCGACATGACAGAGTACACGGTCGAGTTCGTCGGCACCGGCGAGACCATCACCTGCTCGGACAAGCAGACGATCCTCAGTCGCTGCCTCGAGGAGGGGATCGCCCAGGAGTACTCCTGCCGGGTCGGGATGTGTCTCGCCTGCTCGGCCGAGATCCTCGAGGGCGAGGTCACCCAGCCGGCGGCGCGCGGTTTCACCGAGGAGGAGGCCGAGCGCTACGCGCTCACCTGCATGGCCCGCCCCCTGTCGGATCTCAAACTCGAGCGCGGGGTGTACCCGCCGAGCATCGAAGCCGACGCGGAGGTCGGGGAACCGAACGACGTCGCGGCGGCCGACGACTGAGCACGCGTCCGATGTCGGAACATCACGAACCCCTCGACCGCACAGACTCGGATCACTCGAGCGACGGACCGGAGTCGTCCGCGGAGTTCGACCCGGACCGATCGGAGACGGAACCGGACTCGAGCGACGACGACGCCTCGCTCGAGGAGGTCGAACCGGGGCTCGTGATGCCGCCGTCGGAGGGGCGGCTGTTCGGCATGGCCACCGTCGCCGCGGTCGCCGGTTTTGTCCTCTACGTGGTTTTCGAGCCGGAGAGCGGCGGGCTCGTCCTCCTGTTCGCCATCGCCGTTCTGGTCGCACTGCTCCTCGGTGATGGCTACCGGCGGGCGAACGACGGCTCCGCCTTCAGATAACGTCTCCTTTCGCTTCAGACCGGGATTCGACCGGCAGGCCCCCTACGGACGGTAGCCCCGTCAACGCGAGCGAACGAACCCGTTCCGATCAGTCGATGAAGTCGATGTCCTCGCCCTGGGCCTGAACGGCGGCCTCGCCCTCGGGCCGGCCGTAGATCTGGGGGGATTCGACGCCGGTGACGACGATCATCGTCCGCATGGTTCCCTCGAGGGACTCGTCGATCGAGGTTCCCCAGATGATGCGCGCATCGGGGTCGATACGGTCGTAGATCTCCTCGACGACGCCCTCTGCCTCCTCGATGGACATGTCGTTGCCGCCGGTGACGTTGACGAGCGCGGAACTCGCCCCGGAGATGTCGACGTCGAGCAGGGGGGATCGGAGCGCGGTCTTCACGGAGTCCTTCGCCTTCGCCTCGGAGTCGGACTCGCCGAGGCCGATCATGGCGACGCCGCCGCGTTCCATCACGGTGCGGACGTCGGCGAAGTCGAGGTTGACGAGGCCGGGTTTCGTGATGAGTTCGGTGATCCCCTTCACCGAGCGCATCAGCACCTCGTCGGAGACCTTGAACGCCTGCTTGACGGGCAGTTTCCCGACGGAGTCGAGCAGGCGGTCGTTGGGGACGACGATGACGGTGTCGCTCACGTCGCGCAGGCGCTCGAGGCCCGCCTCCGCGTTCGTCCGCCGGACCTCGCCCTCCGCGGTAAAGGGCGTGGTGACGATCGAGATGGTGAGCGCGCCGGACTCGCGTGCGGCCTTGGCGACGACGGGGGCCGAACCGGTGCCGGTGCCGCCGCCGAGGCCGGCGGTGACGAACACCATGTCCGAGCCGTCGATGGCGTCGTAGATGTCCTGCTGGCTCTCGAGGGCGGCCTCCTCGCCGACCTGGGGAAGCGAGCCGGCGCCGCGGCCGCCGGTCTTCTGCTCGCCCATCAGGATCTTGGTGTCGGCTTCGATCTCCACTAAGTGCTGGACGTCGGTGTTCGCGGCGACGAGCTTCGCGCCGTGGATCCCCTCCTCGTCCATCCGGTTGACGGTGTTGCCGCCGGCGCCACCACAGCCGACCACGGTAATGTCGGTTTGCAGGTCCTGGAGGACGTCCGCGAGTTCGTCGTCGGTCATCGTTCCGGAGGGGTTCCCGCCGACAGTGTTCCCCTCACCGGCGAACTCCTCCGCATCCCCGTCTTCGGCCTCGTCGATAGCGTCTTCGACAATAGAGTCCATTCTTGACCCTGTCTAGACGATGCAGTATTATTATCTTTCCCCTACTCCGCCGTCGTTCCGGTAAACTACAACGAACGATTACCTATCTGTGGACAGATGGCAGAAAAATAGACTCCGTGCTCGAGTATGTTCCGATTGCTTCCGGAACGGTGGCAGATCCAGCCGGCCGCGGCGTCCGACCGTCGGGGCTTCGGGGGTCAGAACGGGAATCGCCGGGTGCGGTCGGTGCGGACGTCCACGGGTTCGATCGTCTCGCCGTCGACCGTGACCGCGGTTCCGTTGGCGAGGGCGCCGAACTTCGGTCCCTCGGGGACGCCGGCCGCGCGGGCGCGTTCCGGGTCGAACGCCGCCCGTTCGGCGACGACCGCGTCGTCCTCGACCGTCACGCGGTCGTACTTCGACTCGAGGACCGTCGCGAGCGCCTCGACGATCTGCCGTCGAACGCCGTCTGACGAAACCGCCGCCCGGCCCCCGACGCGGCTCCCGCCGTTTTCCGTCTCGAACGCCACGGCGCGGGCCTCGAGGGCCGAACGGACGGCCGCAGGATCACAGCCCTCCGCGGCGGTGACGAGTTCGTCCGGCAACTCGACGATGTCGAGCGCCTCGTCCGCGGTCGCCTCGCCGAAGCGAACGCCGCCGTCGACGCTCCCGAGTTCGGCCTCGACGGCGTCGACCACCTCGAGCGGGCGCTCGCCGATCTCGCGCAGCCAGGTCTCGCTGACGACACGGTAGCCGAGTTCCTCGAGGACGGACTCGAGAGCCGGCCGCTCGTCGTCGATCACGGCGACGTCGGCACCGCTCGCTTCGAACGCGGACTCGAGGACGTCGCGGCTGTCGCGGGGGTCGCCCATCGCCTCGAGCGCCCAGCCGGCGCCGACGTGGCCGACGGCCCACGGCGTCTCGCGGACGATCCGGGTGAAGCGAGGGACGTAGTGGCTGCCGCCGAAGCCGACGAGCTGTCGCCGCCGGTGGGCTTCGACGCCTCGAAGGTCGAGGATCGCGCGGGCGACGGCTTCTGCCCCGTCCGGATCGTCCCACTGCTCGTCGTCGCTGCCGAGTTCGGCGAACAGGGAGGGACAGCCGACGTCGGTGGGGCCGTGGTGGGTACACTCGAGGCCGGTCTCGTACCCGTCGGGTGCGTACCCCTCGAACGCCTCGAGCAGCGCCACCAGCGCGTTCGGACACGCCTCCGCGAGGGAGCCGTCCCCGCCGCCGTACTCCGCGGGGCCGAAGTTGCCCGTGAAGTGGCCCGTGAGCAGCGCGCCGGTGTCGCCGGAGTGTCTCGAGGCGAACACCAGGAACGCGGGGTCGCAGTCGAAGGCGTCGACGGGCGCCTCGAGCTCGAGGTGGAGGGCGTCGAAGCTGCGCAGTTCCGCGCCGTCGGTCCGGTAGTACGCGCCGCCGCCGTCGGCGGCCGGCCGGGAGCCGTCCGTCAGCTCCTCCCACTCCGCCAGGTCGCGGAGGCGGTCACAGATGTGACTCGAGGCCCGGTCGGCGCGACTTTCGACGATCGCGATCACGGCTACCGGTGGACGCTCCGTCACCGAATAGGCTCCGCTTTCGCTCAGGTTATCAGCAGGAGGAGGAACGCGACGTAGCTACAGACGAGAATCGCGCCGTCGAGACGTCCCAGCTCCCGCCCGCGGGCCATCATGCCGACGAGCAGGAGGGTGAACGCGACCATCGCGGGCAGTTCGAACCGGAGCGTGCTCGGCGCGACCTGGATCGGGACGACCAGCGAGACGACCCCGAGGACGGCGAGGACGTTGTAGATGTTCGAGCCGACGACGTTACCGATCGAGAACGCCGTCTCGTCGCGGATCGCGCCGACGACGGAGGCCGCGAGTTCCGGCAGTGACGTCCCCAGCGCGAGGACGGTGAGGCCGATGACCAGGTCGGGGACGTTCATCGCCGACAGCAGGCCGACGCCGCCGGTGATGAGCCAGCGCGAGCCGACGACGAGCGCGAGGAGCCCGCCCAGCACGAGGGCCACGTCGCGGCCCGCGACCCCGTCGTAGGCGCCCGGGTGGTCGACTGCGGGCGCGGGATCGGCGTTGACCCAGTACAGCAGGTATCCCGTGAACCCGGCGAGTACGAGCAGGAAGACGGCACCCTCGAGCCGCCCGATGCGGCCGTTCGCGCCGAACGCGAGCAACAGGACCGCCGCCAGCACCATGAACGGGACGTGTCGCCGGAGGACGACCGGGCTGACCTGCAGCGGGCGGATCAGCGCCGCGATCCCGAGAACGAGTCCGATGTTCGCGATGTTCGAGCCGACGATCGCTCCGAGACCGATGTCGGCGGAGACGTCGAGGGCGCCGATCGTCGCGACGAACAGCTCGGGGGCGGTCGTCGCGAGGGCGATCACCGTTACCCCGACGGTCGCCGCTCGCAGCCCCAGCCCGAGCGCGAGGCGGCCGGCGCCCGCGACGAGCAGCTCCGCGCCCCCGTAGAGAGCCGCCGCGCCGGCGGCGAGAAACAACAGGTAGAGGGCGACGTCCGCGAGCATGGGCCGGGCTTCTCCCGACGCCGGCATAAGCCGTCCGGGTTCTGCCGGTCCGGGAGCGACCGGACTGGGCCGTTCGGGAAACGCTGCCGGAGGCGGGCCGATTATACCGCCGCCGTCCCGATACCGGGTATGGACGTCTACGGACTGCTCGGCAACCCCGTCGGTCACTCGCTGTCGCCGCCGATGCACGAGGCGGCGTACGACGCCCTCGGCCTCGAGGCGCGCTACGTCACCTTCGAACCCGATCCCGGCGATCTCGAGCGGGCGATCGACGGGGCGGCCGCCCTCGGGGTCGCGGGCCTGAACGTGACGATCCCGTTCAAGCGGGACGCGCTCGCACACGTCGAGCCGGACGACCTCGCCAGGCGGATCGGCGCGGTCAACACGATCGACTTCTCGGGGGGCGCACCGACCGGTCACAACACCGACGCGACGGGCGCGATTCGCGCGCTCCGGGAACACGACGTTGCACTCGAGGAGGCCGCGGCCGTCGTCGTCGGCGCCGGCGGCGCGGGTCGCGCGATCGCCTTCGGATTGGCCGACGCGGGGGCGGAAGTCGCGGTCGCAAACCGCACCACCGCCCGCGCACGCGACCTCGCCGAGGAGGTCCCCGGCGCGACGGGACACGCCCTCGAGTCGGTGCCGGACCTGCTCGTAGACGCCGACCTGCTCGTGAACGCCACGAGCGTCGGGATGGAAGCAGACGCCTCGCCGGTGTCCGCCGACGCGCTCCACGCCGACCTCGCGGTGATGGACGCGGTGTATCGCCCCCTCGAGACCCGTTTGCTCCGCGACGCGGAAGCGGCCGGCGCGACGACCGTCGACGGCGCGTGGATGCTGCTGTTTCAGGGGGTGGCGGCGCTCGAGCGGTGGACCGGACGGACGGCGCCGACCGCGACCATGAACGAGGCGCTCCGGTCGCGGCTCTGACCGGTTTCGGCGCCGAGACGGCCCCACGACGCCGGATGCGTGTTGCTCTCGCGGATCAAACGACTTTAGGCCAATGACCGCACTACCTACAGGTAATGGCAATCCTCCAAAAGCTGAAATCGTTGCTGGGGATCGACGATTCAGGGTCGGAGCCACGGGAGTCTCGAGACGTCGGCGTCACCGTTGAACGCGAGCGTGAGACGCCGGACGAGCCGGAGCCGGCGGCCGAGGACGAGACGGTCGCGACGGATCTCGAGGGCGACGCCGACCGGGAACCGGATGACCGGGAGTCAGCAGACGAGGCGGCGGCCGCGGGTGGGAGTGCGGCAGCGTCGACCGATTCGCTGACCGAGCCGACCGGGGAGCCGGAGTCGGCGGCAGAACCCGCCGAGGCGACCGGGCCCACGGAAACCGACGCGACGCCCGAAGTGGAGAAGGAGCCGACCGACACCCCGAGCGAACCGGTCAACTCAATCAAGGGGATCGGCCCCGCCTACGCCGACCGGCTGGCCGCCGAGGGCGTCGAAACCGTCAGCGACCTCGCGACCGCCGACGCGGCCGCACTCGCCGAGGGGACCGACATCTCCGAGACGCGAATCCAGGGCTGGATCGACCGCGCGAAGGTCCGGTAACCGGGCACACCGTTCTCCCGACTGCGCCCGCGAATCGCAAGAGCGTTAGGCCGCTGTGGCGTTCTCCACGTATGAACGAGCCGCGCGTGGTGACGTCCGTCGACGCGTTTCGGCGCGCCGGAGCGACCGCCGCCGGCGCTCGTGTCCCCGTCGAGGTCCGCGTCACCGTCTCCGATCCGTTTCTCGCCTACCGCCGCGCCCGCGACGGAGCCGGCGGCGTCTTCCTCGAGACGACCGGCGGCCAGTCCGGCTGGGGCTACTTCGGCTGCGAGCCGGCCGACCGGCTCACGGTCGGCCCCGAGGCGGTCCGTCGGAACGCGGAGAGCGAGGGATCGCCGTCGCTCGCCGCGCTGGAGGGGCTGCTCGCGGGCGAGACGCTCGTCCGCGGCGACTGCTCCGTGCCGTACCCGTGCGGCGCCGTCGGCTGGCTCTCCTACGACGTCGCCCGGGAACTCGAGGACCTCGAGTCGCCCGCGTCGGCCGTCGACGACCGCGGGCTGCCCAGACTCGAGGTCTGCGTCTACGACCGCCTCGCGGCCTGGGAGGCGACGGCGGACGACGAGGTGACGCTGCGGATCACCGCCTGCCCCCGCCTCGAGGGCACCGATCCCGACGAGCTGACCGCCACCTACGAGCGCGCCAGAGCGCGCGCACTCGACCTGGCCGGGCGCGCCCTCGAGGGCGACCCCGCCGTCGGCGAGCCGCCGGTTTCGGCCCCCGAGGCGACGTTCGAGAGCGCCTGCGGTCGCGGGGCGTTCGCCGACCGCGTTCGGCGGGTCAAGGAGTACGTCCGCGAGGGCGACACGTTCCAGGCGAACGTCTCACAGCGCCTCGAGGCGCCGGCGGCGGTCCACCCCGTCGCCGCCTACGACGCCCTGCGGCGGGTGAACCCGGCGCCGTACTCCGGGCTCCTCGAGTTCCGGTCCGTGGACCTCGTGAGCGCGAGCCCCGAACTCCTGTTAGAGCGCGGGGGGCCACGCCCCCCGGAATCGTCGAGCGGTGCGAGGTTCGAACGAGGTGAGGGCCTCGATGGCGCAAGCGGGAAGGAACGGCCCGTGAGCGGGCAGCGCCCGCGAGAGCGCGACGGCGACTTCGTCCGCACCGAACCCATCGCCGGTACCCGCCCCCGCGGGGCGACCCCCGAGGAGGACGACGCGCTCGAGGCGGACCTCCTGGGCGACGAGAAGGAGCGCGCAGAGCACGCGATGTTAGTCGACCTCGAGCGAAACGACCTCGGAAAGGTCTGTGCGTACGGAAGCGTCGACGTCGCGGAGTACCGCCGGGTGGACCGCTACTCGGAGGTGATGCACCTCGTCTCGAACGTGACCGGCAGGCTCCGGGCCGAGGCGACGCTCTCGGACGCGGTCGCGGCCACCTTCCCCGGCGGGACGATCACGGGAGCGCCCAAACCCCGCACTATGGAGATCATCGACGAACTCGAGGCGACCAGGCGGGGGCCGTACACCGGAAGCATGGGGATATTCGGCTTCGACGGCCGGGCCACGCTCAACATCGTTATTCGCACCCTCGTCCGCCACGGCGAGGAGTACCACCTCCGGGTCGGCGCGGGGATCGTTCACGACTCGGTGCCGGAGCGGGAGTACGACGAAACCCTCGACAAGGCCCGCGCGCTCGTCACCGCGATCGACACGGCGCTTGGCGAGCGGGCGGGGATGGGACTCGAGGCCGACGCCGGGACGGACGACATCGGTTCGGACGCGGCCAACGGCGGAGGTGGGCGATGACCGCCGACACACGCGTTCTCGTGATCGACAACTACGACTCGTTCGTCTACAACCTCGTCCAGTACGTCGGCGAGGTCGCAGACGAGGTGGTCGTCCGGCGCAACGACGCGATCACCCTCGAGGAGGTTCGCGCGCTCGAGCCGACCGGGATCGTCGTCTCGCCCGGCCCCGGAACGCCCGCCGACGCCGGAATCTCGATCCCGCTGTTCGCCGAGACCGAGGTGCCGATCCTGGGGGTCTGCCTCGGCCACCAGGCGCTGTGTGCCGCCGGCGGCGCGCCGGTCGGCCACGCCTCGGAGGTCGTCCACGGCAAGCCGTCGGTCGTCACCCACGACGGCGACGGGATCTTCGCGGGGCTGCCCGAGCGGGTCCAGGTCGGCCGCTACCATTCGCTGTCGGTCGACCGGGCGGACCTCCCCGACTCGCTCGTCGAGACTGCGAGCACGGCCGACGAGCGCGACGTGCTGATGGCGGTTCGCCACCGGGAGAAACCCCACGTCGGGGTGCAGTTCCACCCGGAGAGCATCCTCACGCGCGAGCCCGATTCGGGGACGGAAGAATCGGGAGCCGGCGAGCGCATCTCGCTCGAGGTCGGCAAGCGGATGGTCGCCAACTTCTGTGGGCTCGCGGCCGATCACGCCGACCGGGAGGGAACCGGAGCGTGACGGAGCGGACGTACCACGTCGACGGCGAGCTGGTGCCCGCCGACGAGGCGACCGTCAGCGTCGACGACCGCGGCTTTCGCTACGGCGACGGCGCCTTCGAGACGCTCCGGGTCTACGGCGGCCGCGTCTTCGAGTGGGACGCCCACGCCGACCGGCTCGAGCGCACCTGCGAGTCGCTGGGGCTCACACACGGGCTCTCCCGATCGAACCTCCGCGGGCGGATCGACGAGACGCTCGCGGCGAACGATCTCGCCGACGCCTACGTGCGCCTCTCGATCACGCGCGGAGTCCAGCCCGGCAAACTCACGCCGCGACCGGCGGTCGACCCGACCGTCGTCGTCTACGCGAAGCCGCTCCCGCGCGGCGGTCTCGAGGGCGAGTCGGTCTGGGACGAGCCGGCGACGCTCCAGACGGTGAAAACCCGGCGAATCCCCGACGAGGCGATCCCCGCGGGGGCGAAGACCCACAACTACCTCAACGGGATCCTGGCCCGTCAGGAGCTGTACGACGCCGACGAGGCGCTACTGCGCGACCTCGAGGGGAACGTCGCGGAGGGGGCGACGAGCAACGTCTTCTTCGTCCGCGAGGACGGTCTCCACACGCCCGCGACGGACGGGTCGGTGTTGCCGGGGATCACGCGCGCGGTCGTCCTCGAACTGGCCGCCGAGGCCGACATGCCGGTCTTCGAGGGTCGGTACGATCCCACTGACGTCCGCGAGGCCGACGAGGCGTTTCTGACGAACACGACGTGGGAGCTCCGGCCCGTCGCGACCGTCGACGGGCTCGAGGTCGGCGGCGGCCCCGTCACGGACCTGCTCGCAGGGTTGTACGATCGGCGGGTCGAGCGGGCCTGCTACCGCGAGTGAGCGCCGCCGCGGTCAGTCGCTCGTCGCCTGCTCCGCCGGGGCCGCCCACTCCCCGCGCCCGACGCCCGACTCGAGCAGCGGGACGTAGTCGTCGAGATCCATCGCGAACGCCCGGCCGGGAACCGACTCGAGGTCGACCCAGGAGTACTCGAACTCGCGGCCGCGTTCCTCGCCCGCGCCGGTGACGACGTGGGTCCAGCTATCGCGGGGTTCGTAGACGCTCGCGTGAAAGAAGTTCCGGACGTACCAGCGTCCCTCCCGCCGGAACCAGACGTCGCGTGCGAGCGGCTGCACCGAAGAGAGCGAGCACAGCCCGCTCTCCTCGGCGACCTCGCGGAACAGCGCCTCGCGGGGCGTCTCCCCCGATTCGACCGTCCCCTTGGGGACCTGCAGTCGGTCGTCCGTCGGGCTCCGGAACACCAGTAGCTCGTCGCCGTTGCGCGTGATATACGCACACGCCTTGGGAACATACGTAGAGTCTGAAGAAGACATACCCGGTCCAATCACGTTCCAGTATAAAATTGTTGTAGGGGATGTGTATTAGGATCTTTAGATCGACGGCGGTTCGCGACGTGCCGGAGCCGCGACGTTTTTATCGACCGGGAGTCGACTCGAGCACTGACAGTGACCTCGCTTCTCGTCTCCGCGGTCGCGGGCGTCGTCTTCGGCGTCGCCCTCGCCGCGCCGCCGGGCCCGATGAACGCCATCATCGCCGAGGAGAGCGTCCTCCGGGGCTGGCACGCCGGGTTCTGGGCCGGCGTCGGCGCGATGCTCGCCGACGTGCTCTTCTTCGCGCTCACGTTCGCGGGCGTCGCCGCGCTGCTCGGCGGCAACCGGACCGTCCAGCACGTCCTGTTTCTCGTCGGCGGGGCGCTCATGCTCTTCTTCGCGCTCGGCGCCGCCCGCGACGCGCGAGCGGCGAGTTCGTTCACCGACGGCGAGGTCGACCGGAGCGCGACGGGCTTCCAGAAGGCGTTCGCCCTCTCGCTGACGAACCCCTACCAGCTCGCGTTCTGGCTCACCGTCGGCGTCGGTCTCGTCCGCCCGGGGACGCTCTCGCTGACCGCACACCTCCCCGCCGGAACCGGCACGCTGGTCCGTGAGCGGGTCGGGGAACTGGCCGTCCAGACGGGGAGCCCCGCGTTGCTCGTCGGCTTCTTCGGCGGGATCGCCCTCTGGATCGTCTGCTACCCGGCGGCGCTCGTTGGCGCCGGCCGGCGCGTCGACGCCCTCGCACCGCTGGTCGCGGCGCTCAGCGCGGCCGTCCTCTGCGGGTTCGGCCTGCTGTTCGCCTGGATCGGCGTGACGGGGCTGCTCTAGTCGCCCATCCCGGCGATCTCGTCCTCGAGCCACTCGCTGAACCAGACCACGCGCTTGAGCCGCTGGTGGGCGATGCTCTCGGCGGTGTCGCTCTCGACGCGCGCCGCGGCGTCCCGGCCGCGCTCTAAGACGCGCTCGACCATCTCGTCGGACTCCATGTGCGTGCGGGCCTCGTAGCCCATCCGCAGGAGCATCAGCGCGGTGCCGTTGGCGCCGATCTTGTCGAGCAGGTCGGCCTCGATGAGACACTGCGTCTCGAGGGGGAGATCCGACAGCGTCCCCTGGTAGGAGTGGTTCTCGATCGCGCGGGTCACCTGCGAGACGAACGACTCGGGGTACTCCCCGCGGGACTCGAGGTACTCGCGGGCGACGCGAGCGCCGGCCTCGGCGTGGAGCTCCTGGTCGGCCTCGAGCTTGGCGACGTCGTGAAACAGTGCGGCGACGCGGGTGACGTCGACGTCTGCCCCCTCCTTCTCGGCGATCTCCTCGGCCAGCGACACCACGTTGAGGATGTGGTTGTGGCGATACTCCGCGGAGTGCCACGGGTACCACCGCATCCGTCCGCCCTCGTCTTCGTTCTCGACGCTGGCCGCGAGGTACTCGAAGACGAACCGCTTCATCGTCTCGAACTCGGCGTCGCTGACGCTAGTCTCTTTTATCTCAACGCCCACGAGAGATCCCTCCGCAGCATACGAGCGATAGTCATTACGGGAATATTGGTTCGTTCCACTCTTTAGCCTTTGGTTCACCCGAACTTCCTGAAACCGACCGCTCCGAGCGCGGCCCCGACCGGCCGAGTTATACGATCCCGTCGCCCACACTCGAGCGTGACCGAACCCCGATACCTCACCGACTCCGACCGCCGCCGCTTCGAGGCGACGGTCGAGCGCGTCGTCGACGACCGGGTCGTTCTCGACCGCACCCTGTTCTACCCACGGGGTGGCGGCCAGCCCGCCGACACCGGGGTTCTCCGGCTCGGCGACAGGGAGTGGCCGGTCGAGGACGTCCGCAAGCGCGACACGATCTACCACCACCTGGCGCTCGAGGCCGACGAGGAGCCGCCGGCTCCGGGCGACGCCGTCGAGGGGGAACTCGACTGGGAGCGCCGGCGGGCGCACATGCGCTATCACACGGCCCAGCACCTGCTCTCTGCGCACCTGCTCGAGCAATACGGGGCGGCGACGACGGGCAACCAGCTGTACGCCGACCGGGCTCGCCTCGACTGCGCGCACGACCGGTTTGCCGACGCGGACCTCGAGGCGATCGAGGACGCCCTGAACGAGCTGATCGCGGCCGACCTCCCCGTCCGGTGGTACGAACTCGACCGCGCGGTCGCGGAGACCGAACTCGACACCGAGCGCACCCGGATCGACCTCCTGCCCGAGTCGATCACCGAGCTCCGGATCGTCGAGATCGGCGACGCCGACGAGCCGTTCGACCGGGTCGCCTGCGCCGGCACGCACGTCGCCTCGACCGGCGCGCTCGGGAGCCTCGAGATCGCGGGGCGGGAAACCCGCGGCAGCGACGAGGAGCGCATCAGGTTCGTTCTGGTCGACTGAGCCGGCGCGCATCCGGATCGGTGTCCCGTGTCGCCGTGATCACTGCCCGGTCGAGCGATCACCGGTAACGGCTCACAACAGACCGTATCAGTCGTCGTCTCGCGCGAGATTTCGGAGGAGCGACTCGCCGAAGACGAGCACGAGAAGCGCGCCGACGGCGTTGAAGAAGAGATCCAACACGGTGTCGCGGCGTCCGTACGAGACGAGAATCGGCTCGACGCCCAGCCGACGGGCGACTGCGTGAATCACGTACTCGACGACCTCCCAGCAGACGCCGCCGACGACCACCGCGGCGAGGGTACACCGCCGGGGGTCGCGGCCGCGGCGGCGTGCGGCCGCGTGGGCGAGTCCGCCGAGTACGGAGGCGGAGTGGACGTGCGTGAGGTGATCCCACCACCACGTGTCGTCGTACGGGCCGAGCATCCCGACGGCGTGCGTGAACAGCGCCGTCACCGCGTAGACGCGCTGCCAGGGCCGGAACTCCACGCCGTAGCGGCGTTCGAGCAGACCAGGAAGGAAGCTGAGTCCGAACGAAACCGCAGCGTTGACCACCGCCCCCGGATTCCGCCGCCGAACGCCCGCGACGAAGACCGCCCCGATCGCGAACCGGAGCGCTCGCTCGAGGCGCCGAGCGATCGCCGCTCGCGTGTCCGTCGTCATGCTACCGATCGAACACCGACGGACGGGAAATAGGTTCGCCGGCGTACCGGTGTGCGGCGTGGCGTCCCCCCACAACCCCCACAAACTTCCGTTACAGTCAAACGGCAGGCTCGTGAACTGACCGGTATGAGCGAACAGGAGCAGCGGTCGATCCGGTGTCTCGTCGCGAAGGTCGGTCTCGACGGCCACGACCGCGGCGCACACGTCATCGCGCGGGCGTTTCGCGACGCGGGCTTCGAGGTGATCTACTCCGGGCTCCACAAGGCCCCCGAGGAGATCGTCCAGGCGACGGTTCAGGAGGACGTCGACGTCCTCGGCATTTCGATCCTCTCGGGCGCCCACGGCACGCTCGTCCCGAAGATCATGGAGGGCCTCGAGGAGTACGACGCCAGAGAGGACACGCTCGTGCTGGTCGGCGGCGTGATCCCCGAAGACGACCAGGCCGAACTCAAAGAGCAGGGCGTCGCCGCGGTGTTCGGCCCCGGCACGTCGATCGAGGAGACGATCGAGTTCGTCCGCGAGAACGCCCCCGAGCGATGAGCGGCGAGGCCGACCTGAACGGGGACGACGAGCGGTTGCTCGAGGAGCTGCTCTCGGGGAAACACCGCGCCCTCGCCCGAACGATCTCGAAGATCGAGAACCGCTCGCCGGGCTACCGCGCGCTGGTCTCCGAGCTCTACGCCCACACCGGCAACGCCGAGGTGATCGGGATCACCGGAAGTCCGGGCGCCGGGAAGTCGACGCTGGTCGACAAGCTCGCCGAGACGTACAGGGAACGGGGCGAGACGGTCGGCGTCATCGCGATCGACCCCTCCTCGCCGTTCACCGGCGGCGCCGTCCTGGGCGACCGCATCCGGATGGCCTCGACGGTGGGCGATATGGACGTCTTCGTCCGATCGATGAGCGCCCGCGGCACCCTCGGCGGGCTCTCGACGGCGACCGCAGATGCAGTAAAGGCGATGGACGCCTTCGGCAAGGACAAGATCATCATCGAGACCGTCGGTGCCGGCCAGAACGAGATCGACATCGTCCGGACCGCCGACACCGTCGCGGTGCTCGTCCCGCCCGGCTCGGGCGATTCGGTCCAGACGCTGAAAGCCGGCATCCTCGAGATCGCGGACGTGTTCGTCGTCAACAAGGCCGACCGCCCCGGTGCCGATCGCACCGTTCAGGAACTCACGGAGATGATCGAACTCGGCGAGGGCGGCGGGTTCGGCGGGAGCGCGGGCCACCACGGTCCCGACGCGATGGGGGATCGGGAAGACGGAGCCGGAGAGGCAGCCGAGGAACCGGAGAGCTGGACGCCGCCGATCGTCGAAACCGTCGCCACCGAGGCGACCGGCGTCGAGGCGTTCATCGAGGAACTCGCGAACCACTACCGGTTCCTCGAGCGCTCGGGCGAACTCGCCGACCGGAGCCGCCAGCGCTACGCCGAGGAGATCCGCACCTTACTCCGCGAGGACGTCCACGGCCTGCTCGAGGCCGAACTCGCGGCCGCCGGCGGCGTCGACGACCTCGCGGAGGCGGTGCGGGCGGGCGAGACGGACCCGTACTCGATCGTTTCGGACGTGCTGGCGCCCGTCGAGGCGTGTCTCGGCGAGCTCGAGGGCGAGCCGCTCGAGTCGACGTCCCGGTGTCGTAACAGCTGAAACGGGGTACACACTGCTCGCACGCGACGCCCGAAACCGGCGGGGTGGGCCGACTTCGGGCGGACCTGCGCGAGCAGGTGTGTACTGACTGTCAGTGGTTACTACAGCGCCCCGGTCGGTTCGCCGTGGAGTGTGACGAACCGCAGGACTAAGGCCGCCGCTGTCGAACCTCGAGTATGAAACTCAGAACGGTCCTCGGAGCGGCCGTCGGCGCCGCCGGCGCCGCCGTGGTCGGGAATCGCCTGCTCGAAACGCGCGCCGGAGCGCTCGACAACCCGCTCCCGGGCGTCGAACGAACATACCGCTGGCGCGGGATGGACGTCAGCTACACCGTCGCGGGCGAGCCCGACGCGCCGGAGATCGTCCTGTTCCACGGGATTCACGCGGGGGCGAGCAGCCACGAGTTCGCGCCCACCTTTGCGGAGCTGGCCGAGGACTACCGCGTGATCGCGGTCGACCTCCCCGGCTTCGGCCGCTCGGACCGGCCGCCGCTCGTGTACTCCACCGGGCTGTACGCCGAGTTCGTCCGCGACTTTGCGGGCGACGTCGCCGACGAGCCGATCGTCCTCGCCTCCTCGCTGACCGGCGCGTTCGCCGTCGACGCCGCCGGTGACGCCGAGTTCGAGCGCCTGGTGCTCGTCTGCCCCACGGGCGAGACCTCCCAGTACCGGCCGTGGCTTCGGACGCTGCTCCGGACGCCCGTCCTCGGCACCGCGCTGTTCAACGCGCTGGCGAGCAAGCCGTCGATCCGCTACTTCTACGACCGCGACGGCTACTACGACCCCGCCCGGATCGACGAGGAGGAAGTCGAGTACGCCTGGCGCAGCGCCCACCAGCCCGGTGCCCGCTTCGCCCCCGCCTCCTTCGCCTCCGGAACCCTGGAGCCCGACTTCGACCTCCAGACCGAACTCGCGGCCCTCGAGATTCCGGTGACGCTCGTCTGGGGTCGGGACGCGAGGCTCGTCCCGCTGCGGGAGGGCCGGGAGCTGGCCGAGGCGGCCGACTGCGACCTGGTCGTCGTCGACTACGCGACGCAGCTCCCCCACGCCGAGCACCCCGAGAAGTTCGTCGAGTACCTGCGGGCGGAGCTGCCGCGAGCCGAGGAGTGAGCGACGCGGGTTCCCGCGGGGTGTCGGCGGTCGGCGCACAACCGTTATCCGCCGGCCGGCCGGAGTGTGACTGATGGGTCCGGAACCGTCGGGGCTTCACCACGTCACCGGTCTCGCCGGCGATCCGCAGGCGAACGTCGAGTTCTACGCCGGCGCGCTCGGCCTGCGATTTCTGGTCCACACCGTCAACTTCGAGGACGTGCTGATGGCCCACCTCTACTACGGCGACGACGCGGGGTCGCCGGGGTCGGTCGTGACGTTCTTTCCGACGCCGACGGCGGACCCCGGCCGGGTCGGAAAGCCACAGGTGTCCGCCGTCGGCTTCGCCGTCCCCGCGGGCTCGCTGTCGTACTGGGCGGATCGACTCGCGGCCGCGGGTCACCCCGTCGAGGGACCGACAGAGCGGTTCGACGAGCGGGTCCTCTCGACGACCGACCCCGACGGGACGCGGGTCGAACTCGCCGCCGCGGCGCCGGTGTCGGAGCCGCGACTCGAGGGGCCGGTCCCCGACCGCGCCTCGATCCGCGGACTCGCCGGCGTGTCGGTCCTCTCCGCGAACCCGTATGCAACCGCGAGCGTCCTCGAGACGCTCGGATTCGGTCGGGTCGGCCAGGAGGGCGACCGGGTGCGCTACCGCGCGGCCAGCGAACGGACGGCCGTCGTCGACCTCCTCGACCGCGAGGCGGCGTTCGGCCGCGAGGGCCCCGGAACGATCCACCACGTCGCCCTCCGGGTGAGAGATCGCGAGGAACTGCTCGAGTGGCACGACTACTTTCGCGGGCGTGAGTACGACGTCTCCCGGATCAGGGATCGTCACTTCTTTCACTCGCTGTACGTCCGCGAGCCGGGCGGCGTCCTGATCGAACTCGCCACGGCGGGGCCGGGACTCGAGGCGGCGACGCCCGCACCCGAACTGTATCTTCCGCCGCGGTTCGAGGACGACCGCGAACTGGTCGAGTCGCAGCTTCCGCCGCTCCGATCTCCCCGGAGTATCGGCGAGCGAGCCGACGAGACTGGCGGGGAACCGTCGCCGTGAGCGTCGACCCCGACGCTCGAGACCCACACGGGGAACAGGAACTGCTGATCAGCGGTGCGCCCGCCGGCGCCGCCGAGGTCGCCGTCGTCGCCCTCCACGGCCGGGGCGCGACCGCCCAGGGCGTGACGAACCTGTTCGAACCGCTGTACCGCCGCGGCGTCGCCGTGTTCGCTCCGGCCGCCGAACGGGGTCGGTGGTATCCGCGAGCCGCGGACGCCCCGCTCGAGGCGAACGAACCCTGGCTCACTTCGGCGGTCGACGCGGTCGCCCGGGCGCTCGAGGCGGCGGCCGACGTCGGGATCCCTCCGGAGCGAACGCTGCTCGTGGGTTTCTCGCAGGGGGCGTCCGTCGCCGCGGAGGCCGCGCTTCGGAACCCGATGCGCTACGGCGGCCTCGGAATCCTCTCCGGCACCGTTCTCGGCCCCGAGCCCGCGGCCCGAACGATCGACGCCCCCGGCTCGCTCGAGGGAACGCCCGTCCTGCTCGCCGCCGGCGAGGACGACCCGCACGTCGACGTCGACCGGTTCCGGGCGACCGGGCGGCTCCTCGAGGGACTCGGTGGGAACGTAACCGAACTGCGAACGCCCGAGGCGGGCCACGCGGTGAGCGAGGCGGCGTTCGCGGCGCTCGCAAATCGCGTAGAACGGCTGCTCGCAGACGCGTGAGTGGGGGTCGGCTACGCAACGCGGAGATAGAGCAGGCGGTCGCCGGTCGTCGCCGAGACGTCGACCGCCGGGGTGACGGTCATCCCCGCTTCGATCGACTCGAGGTCGACGCCGACGACCTGGCCGGTCACGCGAACCGGGCCGAAGGCCGCGATCGCCGTCGCGTAGGGCGCGTCGTCCTCGAAGGAGGGGGTCGGGACGTGGGTGACGGTGAACGTCTCGATCTCGCCCGTCTCGGGCAGGGGTTCCTCCGAGAGCGCCGTCGAACCGCACTCGGGACAGACGCGCCGCGGCGGCAGCGAGCCGTGACCCCGATCGCACTCGAGGTAGTACGCCTCGCCTTCCTCGGTGGCGTCGAGCCAGTCGTCGAAGCCGGCGTGACCGATCTCGTCGCTCATTCTCTCACCTCCAGGACGTGAACCAGCGCAGACGCCACCGTGCCCCCCGCGTTGTGGGCGACGCCGGTCGTCGCGCCGTCGACGTGCTCGCTGTTCGGGTGGTCGCCGCGGAGAAGCGTCGCGAGTTCGGCGACCTGGGAGGCGCCGGTCGCGCCAACGGGGTGGCCCTTCGCTTTCAGCCCCCCCGAGAGGTTGACCGGGGTGTCGCCGCCGGCGATGGTACGACCGTCTCGAGCCGCCGAGATCCCCTCGCCGACGGGTTCGAGGTCGAGCGCCTCGATCGCGAGCACCTCGGCGATGGTGAAGCAGTCGTGGACCTCGGCGACGTCGACGTCGCCCGCCGAAATACCGGCGTCGGCGTAGGCTTCCTCGCCGGCTTCGCGGGCGGCGGGCGAGCGCGCGAGGTGTTCCCGATCGTGGAGGGCCATCCGGTCGCCGCCCTGGCCGCTGCCCGTGATCGAGACGGGCGCCTCGAGGCCGTGTTCCTCGGCGTACTCGTCGCTGGTCAGCACGACCGCCGCGGCGCCATCGGAGATCGGACAGGAGTCGTACAGCCCGAGCGGGGTGGAGACGAGGGGCGCCTCGAGGACGTCCGCAACCTCGATGGCGCGTTGATACTGCGCTTTGTCGTTGTTCAGGGCGTTGTCGTGGTTTTTCACGGCGACGTGGGCGAGCTCCTCGCGGCCGCCGCCGTACTCCCGGAAGTACGCCTGGGCCATCAGCGCGTAGGCGCCGGGGAACGTCATTCCCGCGCGGACCTCCCAGAGGTCGTCGGCGGCGATGGCGAGTGCCTCCGTCGCCCCCGCGGTGCCGAGGTTGGTCATCCGTTCTGCGCCGCCGACGAGGATCACGTCGTTCTCGCCGTTGCGGATTCGCATCACGGCGTCTCTGATGGCGGCGCCGCTCGAGGCGCAGGCGGCCTCGTAGCGGGTCGCGGGCGCGTCGACGCCAGCGGCTTCCGCCATCAGCGGCCCCTGGTGGCCCTGGTGTTCGGCCAGTTCACCCATGAAGTTCCCGTAGAGGACGGCCTCGACGTCCGTTCGCGACACCCCGCTGTCCTCGAACGCTTCGATACTCGCCTCGCCGAAGAGGTCGCGGCCCGTCCGCTCGGGGACGTTTCCGAACGGCGTGACGCCGACACCGGCGACTCGTACGTCGCTCATAGCATACCCTAGCCTGTCGACCGCTTAATACTCCGCGGTTGAACGGCCGAGCCGAGGTGATCGGAAATACCCACTGGATGCGCCGCACAGGCCGTCATCCGCGCGTTTATGGGGGCTGGTTCCACAGGTGCAACCATGACAGAGGCGACCGAGTTCGACGACGACCTACTGACGGAACTGACCGAAGCCCGCGGCGTCCCCGGCTACGAGGACCAGGTGCGCGAGATCGTCCGGCGCGAGTTCGAAGACAGCGTCGACCGCGTTCGCACCGACGCGATGGGGAACGTCGTCGGGACGCTCGAGGGCGACTCCGACTACTCGGTCGCCGTCGCCGCCCACATGGACGAGATCGGTTTCATGGTGCGCCACGTCCGCGGGAAGGAAGACGGCGCCGGCTTTCTCGAACTCGACGCCCTCGGCGGGTGGGACGCCCGCGTGCTCAAGGCCCAGCGGGTGACGATCCACACCGAAGAGGGCGACCTGCCGGGCGTGATCGGCTCGCCCCCGCCGCACACCTTGGACGAGGAAGACCGCAACGAGCCTCCCGAGGTCGAGGACGTCTTCGTCGACGTCGGCCTCTCCCGCGAGGAGGCCCGCGAGCGGATCTCGCCGGGCGACCTCGTGACGATGGACCAGACGACGAAACGGGTCGGCGAGACGGTGACCGGGAAGGCCCTCGACGACCGGATCTGCCTGTTCGCGATGCTCGAGGCCGCCCGCCGGCTCGAGGACCCGCCGGTGACGATCCACTTCTGTGCGACCGTCCAGGAGGAAGTCGGCCTGCGCGGGGCGCGCGCCCTCGGCGTCGACGTCGACCCGGACCTCGCGATCGCGCTGGACGTCACCGTCGCCAACGACGTGCCGACGTTCAAGAAGGGCGAGTACGTCACCCGCCTGGGCGATGGGACGGCGATCAAACTGAAGGACTCGAGCGTGATCACCAGCCCGAAGGTCCACCGGCGGATGAAAGCCGTCGCCGAGGAGGAAGGGATCGACTACCAGCTCGAAGTGCTGCCCGCGGGCGGCACCGACACGGCCGGTTTCCAGCACACCGCGGGCGCGAAGCCGGTCGGCGCGATCTCGATTCCCACCCGCTACCTGCACACCGTCACAGAGACGGCCCACGTCGACGACGTCGCGGGAACGATCGACCTCCTCTGTGCGTTCCTGGCGAGCGAGGACGGCGAGCACGACTACACGCTGTAGCGTCGGGCGCTGCCGGCGCGCCGGTATCGTCGGCTCGCCGAAACGTGCCACGAGTCCACACATTCGCAACGTTCAACTTGTTTCCCCGAGATACCGTCGTTATGAAAGTTGCCCTGATTGGTGTGGGTCAGGCGGGCGGCAAGGTGACCGAGCGGCTGACGAAGTTCGACGCGGAGATGGGGTTCGACGCGGTGGAGGGCGCGCTCGCGATCAACTCCGCGACGGCGGACCTCTCGGGTCTCGAGTTCGCCGAGACGCAGCTGATCGGCCAGGACCGGGTCAACGGCCACGGCGTCGGCGCCGACAACGAACTCGGCGCCGAGATCATGCAGTCCGATTCCCAGGAGGTGCTCGCCGCCCTCGACGGTCACGTCACCTCGAGCGCCGAGGCGATCTGGGTGGTCGCCGGCCTCGGCGGGGGCACCGGCAGCGGCGGCGCGCCCGTCCTGGTGCACCAGCTTCAGCGGGTGTACGACGTCCCCGTCTACGCGCTCGGCATCCTGCCGGGACGAAACGAGGGTTCGCTGTACCAGGCCAACGCCGGCCGCTCGCTGAAGACTCTCGCCCGCGAGGCCGACTCGACGCTACTGGTCGACAACGACGCCTGGCACGAGCAGGGCGAGAGCGTCGACTCGGCGTTCGAGACGATCAACGCGAAGATCGCCCAGCGCGTCGGTCTGCTGTTCGCGTCGGGCGAGGCAATCGACGGCGTGGGCGAATCCGTCGTCGACTCGAGCGAGGTCATCAACACCCTCAGGCAGGGCGGCATCTCGACGCTCGGCTACGCGAGCGCCGTCGCTGCCGAGGAGAGTTCGGAGAACGTCAACACGGTCATGTCCGTCTCGCGGCAGGCGCTGCTGACCGGGACCAGCCTGCCCGACGCTCGGCAGGCCGACGCCGCGTTGCTCGTGATCGCCGGACAACCGGATCGGATCTCCCGCAAGGGCGTCGAGCGAGCCCGGCGCTGGCTCGAGGACGAAACCGGCAGCATGCAGGTCCGGGGCGGAGACTTCCCGCTCGAGAGCGACCGGCTGGCCGCGCTGGTGCTCCTGGGTGGCGCCGAGCGATCGGCCCGAATCGAGGAGTTCATGGAGCGAGCGCGGCACGCCCAGCGCAGCGAGAACGACGACCGAACGGACCCTGCCGAGCAGTTCGCCGACGACCGCCTCGAGAACCTGTTTTAGGCGCTGGTTCGGCCGTTTTCGTCGCCTCGAACGGGACGAAGTCTCTGGGAGCGGTCCCGTCGAGCCCCGGTGCCACCGCGGTGATGATTTATAACAGGAGGTGGATGCCGTGTGGGTGCGTTACACACGGGAAGGGGGCGCCTGCTAACGGTTTTCACGGTCACACCGACCGGTACATTTAAATTGCGGGCGACAGTAGTTACCGGTACCAGAACGCCACCGGGGCGCGTATCGCTCGACGATCAATGACAGGAAATCTTATCCACCGAGGTTTCGCAGGTCACGAGCGATCGCTGTCGCCGGTGCGGGTATGGCACAGAGGGTTTACTAACACATGGTAGACGAATCGAAAAACGTAGAACTCACAGAGGACGATCTCGAGAACAAATCGAAAGGACAGCTCATCAAGATGGCCGGTCAGCTCCGGGACCGACGAAACGAGCTGAACCAGATGGCCTCCGAACGCGCCTCCAAGCGCGACGACCTGAACGCGAAAACGCGCGAGAAAGTCGACAAGGCCCAGGAACACCGCGAAAAGCGCGACGAGCTCAACGAGCAGGTCCAGGAGCACAAGGAGAGCCGCAACGAGCTCAACGCCGAGGCCAACAAGCTGTTCGACCGCGTCGAGAAGCTCAAGTCCGACATGGAACTCGACGAGGGCAAGGACTTAGAGGAACTCGAGTCCGAGATCGAACAGCTCGAGTTCAAACAGCAGACCGAGGTGCTCTCGACGGAGGAAGAGCGCGAACTCATCGAGAAGATCGAAGCCAAACGCGAGGAGTACGCCGACCGCAAGGGGAAACTCGAGCAGAACGACGACCTCGAGGACCTCGTCGAGGAGGCCGAAGAGGTCCGTTCCGAGGCGTCCCAGCACCACCAGAAGGTCACCGAACTCGCTGACAAGGCCCAGGAGCACCACAACCAGATGATCGAGGCCTACCGCGAGGCGGACGACGTCCGCGACGACGCCGACGACATGCACGAGTCCTTCGTCGAGGCCCAGGAGGCCGCCGACCAGCACCACGAGGACTTCGTCCGCGTCCAGAAGCGCCTGCGCGAGATGGACAAAAAGGAGGAGAAGCAGCGCAAGTCCGCCCGCGACAAGAAGAAAGAGGAGGCCAAAGAGGAGGCCGAGGAGATTTATCAGAAGTTCAAGGAAGGCGAGACGCTCGACACCGAGGACCTGATGAAGCTCCAGAAGACGGGTCTGCTCTAAGCCGTCTCTCTCAGTTTTCGTATTTCCTGTCCGAGGGCGCGTTTTCCCGCTCCGCTCGAGTTGCAACCACGCGACCGCCAACGCTTAACAGACTGGCAGCGACAGACTCCAGTATGACTCGAGGTGTCAGCAGTGGGTAGCAGTCGGGGAATCGCCAGACTCCTCTTCGTGGTGGCCGGAACGCTCCTGATCGCCGCGCTGGCCGTCGGCCTGTTCGTCGTCTATCCGGAGACCCTCACCGACCTGTTCGGCGTGCTCGTCGCGCTCGGACTCCTGCTCGCCGGCATCCGTCTGGTCGGCAACCTCGCGTCGTCGGCCTTTCCCGAGTACGACGTCGCGGAGGTCGCCGTCGAGGGGCCAATCACGCGAGACGGCGGCGGCGGACCGCTCCCCTCCAGCCCCCGGTCGACGCCGGCCGACGACGTCGTCGACCAGATCGACAGAGCCAACGAGGACGACCACGTCGAGGCGCTGCTGGTGAAACTCAACACGCCCGGCGGCCAGGTCGTCCCGAGCGACGACATCAAACTCGCCGCCGAGCGCTTCGAGGGGCCGACGATCGCGTACACGACCGACCTCTGTGCGAGCGGCGGCTACTGGATCGCGAGCGGCTGCGACGAACTCTGGGCGCGGGACGCCAGCATCGTCGGTTCGATCGGCGTCATTGGCTCGCGGGTGAACGCGAGCGAACTTGCCGAGAAACTGGGCCTCGAGTACGAACGCTTCGCCGCCGGGAAGTACAAGGACGCGGGCGTCCCGCTGAAGGAGATGGACGACGACGAGCGGGCGTACCTCCAGGGGTTGACCGACGACTACTACGAGTCGTTCGTCGAACGGGTGAGCGAGGGCCGGGACCTCGATCCGGCGCTCGTCCGGCAGACGGAAGCGCGGGTGTACCTCGCCGACGACGCCCACGAACTCGGGCTGGTCGACGAACTCGGCACGCGTGAGGACGTCGAAGCCGCCCTCGCGCGGCGTCTCGAGGTCGAGGAGGTGACCGTCGAGTCCTTCGAGCCGTCCCGGTCGCTGATGCAGCGGATGGGGACCGGCGCCCGCAACGTCGCCTACGCGTTCGGCGCCGGCGTCGCGAGCGTCGTCGGCGACCGCGGCTTTCGACTGCGAACCTGATCGCCGACGCGAATCGGACGGCGTGATGGTCGGCGGGCGAGACGGGGCCGGTACATATACTCGCCAGTGGCTTGCAAGCTCAAGTTTTTAACTGGTCTGTGGTCGAATGCAGAACGCGGCTGCGGGTTGGCTGTGTGGTGGTGAATGGTAGGTTGGAACGCCACCACACAGGCACACAACGTGTGCACACGCTTGTTCGCGGTCGATCCTCTTGAGTATGACTCTCTAGTCGTCGGTAAAAGTCAGCGCACTCCCGGTCGCGAATGTGCGGCCAGCGCGTGTCCGCTGGCCGCTCCCGTGCGACCGGCGAGTAAATCGTTTCACCGGATAGTAGTCGGTGAAACGAACTACTATCGCTCGCGGTCCCGGCGACGTCTCCGCCCGTCGCGCGACCGGCGCGGAGTCGGACGAATGTGTGGTTTTATCGTCACGCAGAATGCAACGAACACCGTGACAACGCTGGTGGTCTGTCTCGACCGGACCGACGACGTCGGACGGAAGACCGGGCTCCGCTCGCCGGTCGTCGGCTGGGAGGCAGTGCGCGCGCTCGTGACCGACGTCGGCCTCGCCGATCCGGAGGACTCGAGCGTCAACTCGCTGCTCGAGGCGCTCCGGGTCGCCCAGAGTCTCCGGGACGACGACGAGGAGACGGTCGTCGCCGTCGTCTCGGGGGATCGAGAGTCGATGGTCAGCGCGGACCGGGCGGTCGCCCGTCAGATCGACGACCTGATCGCCGAGTACGAGCCCGAGTCAGCCGTGGTGGTGATCGACAGCGCCGAGGACGAGCGGCTGGTGCCGATCGTCGAGAGCCGCGTTCGCGTCGACTCGGTGGATCGGGTCGTCGTCCGCCAGGCCAGGGACATCGAGTCGACGTACTACCTGCTCAAGCAGTTCCTCGCCGACGAGGAGTTGCGCCAGACCATCCTCGTCCCGCTCGGATTGACGCTGCTCGTGTTCCCGGTGCTCGCGATGCAGTTCGGCACGGCGGAGGGGGCGGCGACGATCACGACCGTCATCGGCCTCTTCTTGCTCTACAAGGGGTTCAGCGTCGACGAACTGCTCACCGGGCTGGCTCGCCGGACCCGCGAGTCGCTGTACACCGGCCAGGTGTCGGTCGTCACCTACGTCGTCGCCGCCGGGCTCACGTTCGTCGGACTGTTCGTGGGCGCACTCGGCGTCTCGGGGCTCAGCGAGGCGCAGACGGAGGGCGTCGTGATCCCCGCCGTGAAGTTCGCCTTCGACAGCGTGCCGTGGCTCGCGATGGCTGCGCTCACTGCCAGTGCGGGGCGGCTGCTCGACGAACTCATCGGCGAGGAGCCGCTGCGCCGATCGTACCTCAACCTGCCGTTCGTCGTCGTCTCGATCGGCCTCGTCGTCCGCGGCTTCACCGCGTACTTCCTCGAGGCACAGAACGTCATCGAGCCGGTCGTCGTCCCCGACATCAGGCTCGCGCCGCTGTCGGTCGACAGCTTCACCCTCGCGCCCGGCAACCGGCTCGGGCTGTACGTCGCGGCGGCGGTCTTGCTGAGCCTCGTCGGGGTCAGAGTCGCCTCCTACTTCGCCGGGGCGACCGCCGACGAGGAGGGGATCAGCGACGGCGGCAGCGAGACCGAACTCGCGTCGCCCGACTCGAGCGGGTCGGAGTCGGAGGTCACCGACGGCGGTCGGGAGCCCGGGAACTGACACTTCACTCGAACGCCCGTCCCGACCCGTCATCCCTTTATTCGCGTCGCTGTAGCTCATCGTATGAGCGAGATAGACGGCGCCTGGGTGGGGCTCTTCTCGGGCGGGAAGGACTCCTCGTGGGCCGTGTACCGCGCGCTCGAGGCCGGCCTCGACGTCCGGCGGCTGGTCACGGTTCATCCCGCGGGCGACTCATACATGTACCACGTCCCCGAGACGAGGCTGGCGGCGCTGGCCGCCGAGAGCATGGGGATTCCGCTCGTCGACGTCGAACCCGCCGACTTCGAAGCCCAAGCCGCGGCGAACTCGAGCGATCAGGGCGACGCCGAACTCGAACCGCTCGAGGCCGCGCTTCGGGAACTCGACGCGGAACTCGAGGGCGGCATCGCGGGCGTCACCGCGGGCGCCGTCGAGAGCGAGTACCAGACGAGCCGGATCGAGGGGATGTGCGATCGCCTGGGCTGTGACCTCTACGCCCCACTGTGGCGCGAGGAGCCGCGGGAACTCGCGGACGCGATGCTCGAGGCCGGCTTCGAAATTCTGCTCGTCCAGGTGGCGGCGGGCGGCCTCGACGAGTCCTGGCTCGGCCGGACCCTCGACGAGGCGGCGCTGGCGGAACTCGAGGAGCTCAACGAGCGGTACGGGGTCCACATCCTCGGAGAGGGCGGCGAGTTCGAGACGCTGGTGGTCGACGGGCCACACATGGATCGGCGGCTGGCCCTCGAGTACGAGACGGAGTGGGAGGGGACGCGGGGGCGGATTCGGGTGACCGGGGCGCGGCTCGAGTAGCCGCGCGGTTCAGCCGTCAGAGCGCAGAAACGCCGGCTTGCACGGCTCCTCGAGCTCCGCCTCCCGCCAGGAGTGCGCCGGCTCCCAGCCCAGCTCCGCGCGGGCTTTCGCGGTGGTGAACGCCGACTCGTCGCCCTCGAGGTCGCACTCCCCGGGCAACTCGCCGAACACCGTCTCGATCACGTCGGCGGTCGGCCGACCCAGGAAGTTCTCCGCCGCGGCCGCCAGGTAGACGTCGTGGCCGTCGCGGTCGGCCTCGAGGGCGGCCCGGACCATCGAGACCACGTCGCGCACGTCCACGTAGGTCCAGAAGTTGCCGCTCTTCTCGGCGGTTTCGGGGTCGAATCGCTCGCGTGCCGCGGCGGTGCGCTGCTCGCCGGAATAGGTGATCCAGGACGGGCGGATCGAGATCACCGAGATCCCGTGTTTGCGGGCGGCCATCGCCCCGAGCTCCTCGCCGACGAGTTTGGAGGTCGCGTAGGGGTCCGCCGGCCGCCGCGGGTGGGACTCGTCGACCGGGAGATAGTCGGGGAGCCACGGCTCGGCGGCGAACACCGAGCCGTAGATGCTCTCGCTCGAGGCCCAGACCACGTCTGCCCCCGCTCTCCCGGCGGCCTCGAGGACGTGGTAGGCACTCGAGACGTTCGTCATGAAGGTCTCGGCGTCGGTCGTGATCCCGGGTCGCGGGATCGCCGCGAAGTGAACCACCGCGTCGGGTTCCGCCGTCTGGATCGCCTCCCAGGCCTGGCCCTGGTCGGTCAGGTCGGCCTCGAGGAACGTCGCATCGCTCTCGCGGGGGTTCGGCGGTCGTTCGAGGTCGACGCCGACGACCTCGCGGCCGGCGGTCGCGAGCTCCTCGACGATCCGGCTGCCAGCGCCGCCGGTCGCCCCGGTTACGACGACTGTCATAGGTGGGCCTTTCCGACGCGGGGCGAAAACGATGTGGCTTCCGGCGAGGGCGGCCGGGCCGGATTCGACACGCCGTCGTCCCCGCTTCGGGGCCGGTCGTCGTCGAGGTCGAGTGTGCGCTCGGCCTACCGGAGGTTTTTGTGGCTCCCGGTCGCGTCTCCCTGCATGGTAGACGCCCGCGAGTACCACGACCGGACGAACCACGACCCCGAGAGTGTGCGCGAGCAGTACACGCCGCCGGACCCCGCGATCAAACCGCGCCCGTACAAGCGCTACCGGGACCTCTCCGTGGAACCGCTCGAGGGCGTCCGGCCGCCGGTACAGCCGACGTTGTCGGTGATCGGGGAACCTGTCGCCGACCCGCTGGCCGGCACCGAGCAGTCGTCCGCCGGCGACCTCGACCGGCGGACGCTCGCGACGCTGCTCTACGAGGCGAACGGCGTCGTCAATCGCGTCACGCGAAACGGCGAGGAGGTGCTGTTCAGGGCGGCCTCCTGTACCGGAAAACTGTACCACGTCGACTGCTACGCCGTCTGCGGCGACCTCGAGGGACTCCCCGCCGGCGTCTATCACTTCGACCCGCGGCGGTTCTCGCTGGACGTGCTCCGAACGGGCGACTACCGCGGGGTGCTCGCCGAGGCGGTCGGCGAGTCGGCGGCGTCCGACGGCGGTTCGCAGGCCGCGGAGAACGAAACCGGGATCGCCGACGCGCCGGTGACCGTCGTCGCCACCTCGACCTGGTGGCGAAACGCCTGGAAGTACCGCGAGCGGACGTACCGACACGCGTTCTGGGACGCTGGTACGGTTCTCGCGAACCTCCTGGGGGCCGCCCACGCGCTTGACACCCGCGCCGAGGTCGTCGCCGGCTTCGCCGACGGGGCGGTCTCGAGGCTCGTCGGCGTCGACCCGACCGAGGAGGCGCCGGTCGCGCTCGTCCCGCTGGGGCGGGACGAGCCGACGCCCGAGCCGCGAGCGGTCGACCCGATCGATCCCGAGACGGAGCCGCTCTCGGCGGACCCGGTCGACTACCCGCTGATCCACGAGGCCTGGCGGCAAAGTACCCTCGAGAGCGGCGACGACGCGGCTGCCTGGCGAGCGCGGTGTCTCGATGTCGGCGAGATCGACGCGCTCGCGCCCGGTGCGGGCGGATCCGAGTCGGGTGAGCGCGTCGCTCTCGAGCCGGTCGACCACGAGACGGCTACCGCCCGGCCGCTCCACCACACGATCGTTCGGCGGGGTTCGCGCCGCGAGTTCTCCGACCGCGGGCCGACGCGCCGACAGGTCGGGACGGTGCTCGACCGGGCCTTACGGGGCGTTCCCGGCGACTGGAACGGCGGCGAGGCAACCGGGCTCGCGTACAACGACGTGGTCGTGCTCTCGACGGACGTCGAGGGCGTCCCGGACGGTACCTACCGGTACGACCACGAGGAGGCGACCCTCGAGCGCACCGGCGACGCGAACTCCGAACTGCAGACCGAACTCGCCCTCGAGCAGTCCTGGGCGGGCGACGCTCACGTGAACGTCTACCTGCTGGCCGATATCGGAACGGTCGTCGACCGCCTCGGGAACCGGGGGTACCGGCTGGCCCAGCTCGAGGCGGGGGTCGCGCTCGGCCGACTGTATCTCGCGACGTTCGCCCACCGGGCGCTCGGCGGCACGGGACTCACGTTCTACGACGGGCTCGTGGCCGACCACTGTGCACCCGAATCGGGGGCGATGCCGACCTGTCTGTTCGCGTTCGGCAGGTCGGCGTAACCGGTTGCTGAAAACGAGAGCGACGTGTCGGAGGTCAGTCGTCGGCCGGTGCGGCTCGCGAAGTGAGTTCGACGGGATCGGCGTCGACCTCGAGTTCGTCCAAGGCGATCTGGGCGGCGCGCTTGCCGGAGACGAGCATGGCGCCGAAGGTCGGTCCCATTCGCGGCAGACCGTAGGTCGTCGCGACGGACATCCCGGTGGCGATCAGGCCCTCGTGGACGAGGCCGGTGTGCTCGACGACGGCGTCCTCGCTCTTGCCGACCCACATCGAGTCGTGGCCGGGCGAGTCGTGGCCGGGGGCGCCGTAGGACTCCGAATCGGTCTGGTCCATGACCTGACCGCGCTCCTTCGCGCTCTGGATGCCGGGTGCGTCGAGTACGCCGCGCTCGTCGAGTTTCGTGATCGCCATCGCGTCGTGACCGGTGGCGTCGATCACCAGGTCGGCCTCGACGGCGATGGGGTCGACGCAGGTGATCTCGCGCGGCAGGGCGTGGACCGGCGTCCAGTTCATCACGATCCCCGAGACGCGGTGATCCTCGCGGATGACGATGTCCGTGAACTCGGTCATGTTCTGCATCTTCGCGCCCGCGTCGCAGGCGGCCTTGATCAGCGCCGAGCAGGCGTGGGGACCGTTCGCGACGTACAGTCCCTCACTGTCCCGGGACTGCTTGTAGTCGACCTCGAGGTCCTCGAGAATCCGCTCGGCCGGGCTGCGAACGGTGACCTTGTTCATCAGAAAGCCGCCGAGCCAGAAGCCGCCGCCGAGGTAGTTGTTCTTCTCGACGACCATCGTCTTCACGCCGCGCTCGGCGAGTTCCTTCGCCGCGGTGAGCCCCGAGGGGCCGCCCCCGACGATGATGACGTCCGAATCCGAGAAGTCCATGAACTCCTCGGTCCACTCCTGGCCGATCGCGCGCGTTACGTCCGCTTCGCCGACCTCGCTGAACCGTTCGAACTCAGTCATACAACCGGGTAGTAACTCCGGGTGGTGAAAAGTGTATCGCGATCGATCGGCTTCGACGAGTCCTCGAGACCCGAGTGCCGGCAGGGTGTGGCTCCGCCAGAACGCTCAATAGCCGTCCGTTCGAAACTCATCCAGAGAATGAAACGACGCGCGTTCCTTGCGGTCGCCGTGCTCACGCCGGGCTGTCTCGATTACTTCGAGGAGAACGGCGAAGACCTCAGGGAGCCCGAGAACCTCGTGATCGTCTACGACGAACTCGTTCGCGACGACCCCGGGACCGAAGACGAGCGCGTCTACGTCTGGGGAGTCGTGCGAAACGAGGGCGAGCGCGAACTCAGCTACGTCGAGATCAGAGCGACGTTTCTCGACGAGGAGGGCGAAGAACTCGACACCGTCATCGAGAACGTCGAGGACGTCACCTCCGGTGAGGAGTGGGAGTTCGAGATCGAGTTCCCCGACTTCGGCGAGCGCGCGGCCGAGGTCGCGGAGTACGAACTCGAGCCGGCGACGAGCGTCTGACCGAGCGGCGACGGCCCGCGGCCGTCCGAGACACGACCGACCACCCACAGCACACTCGAGTCTATGACAGATCACGACGAAGGCGTCTCCACGCTGGCCAAACAGGGGAGTATCACGTTCGTCGGAAACGTGATCAACGGCGCGCTCGGCTTCGCCATCGTGATGCTGATGACCCGGTTCGTCAGCCCCTCGGTGTACGGGCTGTTCGTGCTGGCGACGTCGGTGATCCTGTTCATGCAGGTGTTCGCGAACCTGGGGCTGCCGCTCGCGATCGACTACTTCGTCCCGCAGTACCTGGACGAGGGCGAACAGGGGAAAGCCAAGGGCGTGATCGTCCAGGTCACCGCGACCGTCCTCGTCACGTCGTCACTGGTCGCGCTCTTTCTCGCCTTTAGCGCCTCGTACGTCAGCGACTTCTTCCAGGAGCCGTCGCTGCAGGTCGCGCTGTTGCTGTTGAGCATGACGATTCCGATGCTCGCGATCTACAACGTCCTGCTCACCTCCTACTACAGCATCAAGAAGCTCCAGTACCGCGTCGTCATGCGCGACCTGGTTCGCCCCATCGTGCGCTTTACGATCACCGCCGGTATGCTCCTGGCCGGCTTCGGTCTGCTCGGGCTGATCACCGGCTACGTCGTCGGGCTGTTCGTCGCGATCACGGTCGGCTCGGCGCTCTTTACGTACAAGGCCTGGTCGCTGCTCTCCGTGAAACTCGAGTTCGTCGCGCCGGGGCCGATGCTCCGGTACTCGCTGCCGCTGGCGATGACCAGCGTGGTCTACGTGCTGATGGGCCACGTCGACTACTTCGTCCTCGGGTTCTTCCTCGACTCCGACGACGTCGGCATCTACCGCGTCGGCTACATGCTCGGCTCGGGACTGATGATCATCTTCAACTCGCTGGCGCCGGTGTTCAAGCCGCTGATCGCCGAAACCCGGGACGACACCGAGCTCGTCAGAGAGCGGTTCCGGGTGGCCGCCCGCTGGATCGCCGGCATCACGCTGCCGATCGCGATCGTCCTCGCACTCGGCGGGAGCGCGTACCTCTCGGTGATGTACACGCCGCAGTACACCGAGGCCAGCACCGTCGTCGCCCTGCTCTGCGGAGCGTTCCTGTTCAACGTCACCTTCGGTGGCCCCGACGGCACGCTGCTTCAGGGGATGGGGTACTCGCGGCTGGTCTTCGTCAACACGCTCGTCCTGTTCGGGGCGAACTTCGCCGTCTCGATGGCGCTCGTTCCGATCTTCGGCATCGACGGCGCCGCCATCGGATCGGCGACGGCGCTCGTCCTCGTCGGGTTGCTCACCCTCGCCGAACTCTACCACGTCGACCGCATCCACCCGTTCACCCGCGACTTCGGGAAGATCGTCCTCTCGGGCGTTCCCGCGACGATCGCGGGGGCGCCGGTCGTCTACTTCATCGACTCGGCGACGATCACCGCCGCCGTTCTCCCGGTGGCCGTCCTCAGCGTCTACGTCGGTTCGTTGATCGTCACCGACGCCTTCACCGAGAACGACGCCCGGATGGTCGCCGAATTCAGCCCGACCGCCCAGAAGTGGCTCCCCGCCAGGCTCTTCAACCGCTGAACGGCACTTTTCCGACGACCGGGTTCCGACCCAGCAGATCGGCCGGCGAACGTTCCGAAAACGAACGGCCGTCTGGCAGGTCGGGTAACGCTCATACGTGAGACCGTTGTACCGCCCGCTATCGCCCATGGGTTACAGAGAGGACGCCGTAAACGCGGTTCGACGGAGCTTCTATCCACAGATCCACTACCTCCTTCGGGGGACGTTCGGGGGGTACGCGGTCAGCCACACGACCGCGGACGAGTACGTGTTGACCGCCCACTGCTCGGAAGAACAGATCGAGTCGGTTCTCGAGGAACTCGGTTTCTCCCGCAACCCGATCGCCGCGCTCAAGGTCCGGATGGACGGCAACACCGCCGAGGGCTCGTGGGTCTGGCGACCCTCGCCGCTCGCCTCCTATCAGGTGCACGTCGTCCTCCACGCGCTGGCCGACCGGGAGGACTGCGTCGACGTCTACGCCCACTGGGAGTGTTCCTGGATCCGCCACCCGCTCAGACACTACGCCACCAGGGGATACGACGCCGAGAAGGGGGTCGAACTGACCCGCCGCTGGCTCACCGAGTACGACGGCGACCTCCTGGAGGACGGCCTCGAGTACGAGGTCGACGACGGCCTCGAGCGACGGCTCAGCGAGTACCTCTCGGTGTCGTACTACCGGGTCAAGGAGCTCTCGTTGAAACTGCGGGACCGACTGCCGCTCGTCGACGGCGACGATTCACACGTCCTCGAGCGCGAGAACGGACGCGACAACGTCTCACCCAGAATCACGGACCGGTTTTGAGACCGCGCCTCTCGCCTCGGTTTGCGATGTCCGCTCGAACCTTACCGGTCGCCGGTCCTGATCCGCTCCTCTGCGTCCTCGAGCGCCGCCTCCCGGTCGAACCCCTCGAGAATCCCCCGTAACTCGGCCTCGTCTGCGTCCGCCAGCTCCCGCGCGTGGGCGGTCACGTTCGGCACCGCCCGGATCACGTTGTCGACGATCGGAACGTCGGCGGCTCGCGGCGAGCGCGACAGCGGGTTGAGGTCGATCACGATCTCGGTCTTGCCCATCGCCGACAGCGCCTGGGCGCGGTCGCCGTCCTCGAGGGGCACCAGCACGACGTCCGCCTCGTAAATACCGGCGGCGTCGACCTTCGCGCGTTCGTGCTCGAGACCCGGAATCCGCGCATCGGCCTCGAGCCCCCTGACTTCCTCGGCACCGTGCTCTCGGAGGTGGTCGGCGATCGCCTCGAGGCGCTCGGGCGTGCGGTTGAAGAGGTTGACCTCGATATCGGCGTCGACGGCCGCCGCGAGGTCGACGATCTCGCCGGGGACGAGGGCGGCGACGTTGCCGTTGACCGAGAGCACCGGGTGGTCGGCGAGCAGGAGCTGTGCGGCGGCCGCTCGCTCGGCCTCGTCGGCGCTCGGGATCGTCTCCTCGCCCAGCAGGTAGTCGAAGGCGCTGCCCCGCCCCTCGGCGTGCATCCCCTGGAGGTGGGTGATTCCCTTTTCGACGCCCGCCTCGATCCGGTGGCGGGTGAGGAGGTCCTGGTAGCGCGGATGGTCCTCCGGGATCTCGTCTTCGTGGTCGACGACGGCCGGGACGGTTTCGTGATCGTGGTCGCTCACGGAGAACACCTGGCGGGCGTCGATAAAAAGCCGACCGATCGACCGCGGCGGGGTCCCGCGGGCTACAGGTCGAACTCGAGGACGTCGCCCGCCTCGACGCCGCGCTCCGTGGTCCACTCGTAGACCACCTCGAGGACGTACTGTCCGCGTCCCGGATACCGGTGGTCGGATTCGGTGCCGTCCTCGTCAGGGTCGGGCGCCGGCGCGTGGTCGATGCTCGTGATCACGCCTTCGTCGTCGGCGAACACGATGTCGATGCCGAACGACATATCCGGCATCCCGAACGTCCGCTCGTCGACCTCGTCGTAGACGAACAGCATGCCGCGGTCTTCGGGGAGTTCCGCCGTCTCGCTCAGGCCGAGGCGCCGGAGCTCGTCAGTGTCGGCGATCGCCGCCGTCACCGAACCCAGCTCGTCGCCGTCCGGCGTCGTCACGCGGACGTCCGTCGACTCGTACTCTTCGTGGACGTTCGCCGCACCCTCGCCGTCGGTTTCGTCTGTCGCGTCGCTCGAGTTCGCATCGCCGTTCTCCCGGTCACTCGAGGTCGCGTCGTCTTCCCCGTCCGCGTCCTCGGCCGGGTCGTCCCCGTCGTCCGCTGCCTCGCCGTCGAGACAGCCCGCGAAACCGAGAGAGGCGAGTCCGGCGCCGACGCCGGACAGGACGGCCCGGCGGTTCGTGGTCGCGTCGTGCTGTGCGGGCATGGGATACGGTACCGACCACGGAGACGTTCATAACGCTTGTCGAGCGTTTCGTGACGATCACCCGGTCGATACCACACCGGCGGCCGGAATTGGTACCGGGCGGACTCGTCGAACCCGCGTTCCGCGCTCACTCGGTGAACGTGATCCAGCCGTCCGGCGCGTGGACTTTAACGGCGTTCATCGCCTCGCGGGCGTCCGTCCGCGTCTCGTAGGTCCGGGTGCTCTCGGACATGGTGGTTCCGTGTCTGTCGACCAGCCGCCACACCCAGCCGTCTCCGGCGGCGTGCAGTTCGAAGGAGACGCCGTCGAGTTCGAGGATGCTCGCGTCGGCGATCAGCCCGCGGACGTCCTCGAGGGCCGTCGCCGCGGCCTCCCGCGAGCGGTAGCGCTCGGTGCTGGTCGCGACGGTTCGCCCCCCTTCGTCGAACAGCCGCCAGCCCCAGCGGTCGTCCTCGTCGGCGAACAGCTCGAAAGAGGCGACGTCGAAGTCGACCCGACCGGCCATCGGGGCGAGGCGCCGAACGTCGTCGACGGCGCAGACGGCGTCTTCCCGGCTTCGCTCGCCGCTCGCCGCGCGCGCGATCACCTCGCGGTCGGCGTCGATCAGATCCCAGCGCCAGCCCCGGCCGTACCGGAGGCGGATCGCGGCGTCGTCGATCGAGAACACCGGCGCGTCCTCGGCGTGCGCGCCGAGCGTTTCGACGGCCTCGATCGCCGCCTCGCGGTCGCCGTAGGTGGCCGCCGCGTCGGCGATCGGCTGCCGGTCGCGGTCGAGCAGCCGCCAGCTCCAGTCGCTGCCGTCGTACACCTGCACCGAGACGTCGCCGATCGGACACAGCCGGCCGGCCGCCGCGGCCTCGCGGACCGACTCGAGGCTCTCGACGAGTTCGTTGCGCGTCGGGTGCGGGCCGTCGCTGACCGCGACCACCTCGCCCGCGGGGAGGACGAACCGCCAGTGCCAGTCGCCCGCGGCGTAGGCCTGGAAGGCCGCCCGCTCCATCGTCCGAACCTCCGACTCGAGGTGTGCGAGCAGTCGATCCATCGCCTCCCTGGCCGCCCCGCGGCTCGGATGGGTCGCCGGGTCCTCCGCGACGAGTGCGCCGCCCTCGTCGATCAGCCGCCAGCCCCAGCGGTCGTCCCCGTCGACGAAGATCTCGAACGCGGCGGTGTCTATCTCGAGCAACTCGGCGTCGGGCGCCTGCTCTTTGAGGGTCATCATCGCCTCGGCGGCGTCGCCCCGCGAGGTGTGCTCCTCGCCGCTGTCGGCGAGTACGTTTCCGTCCTCGTCGATCAGCCGCCAGCGCCACTCGCCGGAGTCGGCCTCGTACACCTGGAACGCGGCGTTTTCGAACTCGATGAGGTCGGCCTCGCTCGCCTGCTCGCGCACGCGGTCGATCGCGGCGGCGGCCGCCTCGGCGTCCGCGTGGGCGTCCGTGCTCGCGGCAACGACCTCGCGGTCGGCCGTGACGAGCCGCCAGTGCCAGTCGGGCGTCGGTTCCGCGCCCTCCGCCACCTCGTCAGCGGCGGTCGTCTCGGGCTCGGTCGGGTACACCTCGTACTCGGCGTCCTCGACCTCGACGACCTCGGCGTCGGCGGCGTGGGCGGCGAACCGGTCGGCCGCGTTCGCCACCGCGTCTCGCCCCTCGAGCGTCGGCGGGTTCCGCGCGACGACGCGCTCGGTCCCGTCGACCAGCCGCCAGCGCCACCCGCCGGCGTCGTACAGCTCGTAGGTCGGCTCGCCGGCGACCGTGATCGCCGCGGACTCGAGTTCGGCGAGCACCGCTTCGGCGGCGGCTTCGGCGTCTCGCCGCGAGTCGACGGCCGCGGTACTCGCTGCGAGGAGGTCGTCGTCGCGGTCGACGAACCGCCAGGACCAGCCCTCCCCGCGTTCGTAGAGTTCGACGCCGACGTGGTCGATCGCGAGCAGCCGGCTGCCGTCGAACCGCTCGGCGAACGTCGCCGCGGCCGACTCGGCTCGAGCCTGCGTCGCGTAGCCGCCGTCGCTCTCGGCCAGGGGGGTCCGATCGGCGTCGAGCAGCGTCCAGTGCCAGCTGTCGCGCTCCTCGGCGTAGGTGAACGCGGCGCCGTCGATCTCGATCGTGTCGGCGGTCGGTCCGCGGTCCTTGAGGAAGCTCACCGACTCCTCGGCGCCGTCGCGCTCGGGGAATTCCTCCGTGCAGGTCGCGACCACGCTGCCGTCGTCGCGGGCGAGCGTCCACTGCCAGTTGCCCTCGCGGTCCTCGTAGAGCCGGAACGCCGACGTCGTCAGCTCGAGCAGTCCGGCCGAGCCGATCCTCGATTTGACCCGCTCGATCCCCGCCTCGGCCGCGGGTCGGGTCAGCGAACTGTCCTCGCTGGCAGCGACCGCCTCGAGGTGGAGGACGTGCCAGCGCCAGTTGCCCTCCTCGTCCCGGAAGACGGCGAACTGCGCGCCCTCGAGGGCGTCGCCCGTGAGGACGTCCGGCTCGTCGGTCGCGCCCTCCTCGGCGACGTACTTCCCCTTCTGGCCGGTGACGATGGGGACGAGCGCGGTGACGCCCGCGATGATCGCGACCCCGGTCGCGTACACCGCCGTCACCTCGACGCTGTAGTCCTCGCCGAACCCGCGCCAGTCGCTCGGGTAGACCAGGCCGAACGAGGCGACGCCGACCAGCGAGACGAGGAGCCCGACGGCGCTCGCCTGAATCCCTCGCTTGCGGACGGGGAGCATGAGCACGATCCCGAACAGGAGGAGCGCGAGTCCGCCGGCGGCCGTGATGCCGGAGACCCGGATCAGCGAGTGAGAGTCGATCGCGCCGGCGTAGCCGACGACGAAGGTGAACACGCCGGCCGCCCCGACGACGTAGCCGACGATGAACAGCCAGTAGCCGTAGACGTCCTTCGAGGAGTCCGGCTCGCCGACGTAGTGTTCGTACAGCCAGAACAGTGTGTCGTGAAACTCTTTTACGGAAGACATTCGATTCGACCGCACAACTGAACCCCATCATAATAAAGTTCCGGCCACCGATATCGGATCTGATACGACGGTACTCGAGTCCGCGCCTCGGGCGCAGGTGCGCCCGACTGTTCCGACGACTGTACGCGAGCGACGTCCACCCGCCGAACCCGCCGCACAGCCCCGCTCGAGACGTCGAGTGCGGTTCTCGATCCCCCGAATCTCGGCGTTCTCCGGAGCGCTCGCTCCGACGACAGTAATTTCCACCCGATACGTATCGTATACTTGATGGTCGCGGCGCTACTTAACTACTTCAGCATCGCACCCGCCGGATGCGTCGCACAGACGGCCGGCTCGTAGCCCGCGTCCGACAGCCCCGTCCCGAGCGCGAAGACGGTGTCGCCGAGCATCGCCATCGACGCCTGGCCGTCGACGGCGGCGACGTCCGCCAGCGCCTCGGCGACCGAGTCGGTCACCAGTTCGGCCTCGCGGGCGAACGCCCGGGAGGCGAACATGAACGACAGCAGCGTCGGCTCCTCGACGACCCTCGAGAGCGCCCGCGTCCCGGCGTGAGTCAGTCGGTCGGTGTCGCCCGAGAGCACCTCGGCGGTCGAGAGTTCGCCGAAGGAGACGTACTCGACGCGAGCCCGCGCCGGAATCCCGTCGAGTTCGTTGTGCGCCGGCGCGCCGGGCTCGAGCCGGATCGGGACGCCGCCGCGAGCCTGGGCGACGACGTCGCCCAGGCCGGTCCCGGCCCGGACCTCCGCGCCGTGGGCGACGGTTACGAGTTCGTTCACCGAGAGCCGTCGATCGAAGACGCGGTTGGCGGCGAGGGCCGTCCCCAGCGCGACCGCCCCCGAGACGCCGAAACCGGCACCGAGCGGGAGGTCCGAGGCGGCTCGCACGCGGGCGGGCGCGTCGAGCGTCTCGAGGACGGTCTCGACGGGCTCGATTTCGACGGGGTCGCCCTCGAGGTACACCGCCGGCTCGTCGGCCGGTTCGACCGTCACCTCGACGCCGTCGGTGAGGGTGAGCCCGGCGCCTCGAGAGCCGGCTTTCGTCGGATCGTCGTCCGGGTGGCTGCTGAAAAAGCCCGTGATGTGGCCCGGCACGAACGCAGTCGCCTCCTCGCGCATACGGTCGTCGTTTCGGCTCGGACGGTATAACGGTGAAGATTCCGCCGTGACTCGGCACATCCAGGCTCGTGTCTTTTCAGTCGGCGCCGCCTGGTTCTCTCATGGAAACGTCCTCGACCGCGACCGGCCGCGAACTCGGTGACGCCGAGGGGGTCGTCGACTTCGTTCGTCGGTACTCGAGGACCTGGATCCACGGGGTCTCGACGGCGGGGCTGACCGGGTTCGGGATGCTGACGTTCGTTCACCGCTGGTTCGCCGCGCTGGCGATCGCGAGTTACGTCTTGCCGCCCGTGGGGCTGTACCTCGCCCACGGCGGGCCGACGACGGGCGCGTCCCCGAACCCGGCTGCGGAGTCGTCCGACGAATCGACGACGCCACCGGAGACGTCGGACCACACCCGCGCTCCGACCACCTCGAGCGCGGAGCGACGGGGGACACCACCCGGGCCCGCGGACACCGCGGGTCGGGCCGCCGAGACGGACGACGACCGGCTGACCGGGGGCGAGTCGTCGGGGACCGACGAGGACACACTGCCGACTCGAGAGCCGCGGTGGACGGGAGCCGAGGCGCCGACCGCCGCGCCGCTGTTCGGCGCCGCGCTCGCGCGAGGCGGGGCCGTCGCCGTCGGCGGTGACGGTGTCGTGGTCGCGAGCGGGGATGAGGGGTGGACGACCGTCCTCGAGGACGGCCCTGGCGCGAACGCCGAAACTCTCTACGGGGTCGACCCCACCGCCGACGGGAAAATCGTCTGGATGGCCGGCGACAACGGCGCGGTCGGCCGCCTCGAGGTCGACACCGGCCGCCACGTCGACCATTCCGCGCCGAACGACCTGACGGACAACCTGACCGGGGTCGCGGTTTCCGGCATCGAGGGAGACGAAACCGTCCTCGTGATCAACGGCTCCGGGGAGGTGTTGCGCGGGCGATACCGCGACGGCGATCTCGTCTGGGGGGAGCCAGTGAAACCGGGCAGCGGCTCGAGCCTCACCGACGTCGCGTTCGCCGGCGAGGTCGGCTACTGCTGTGACACGAACGACGGCGTCTTCCGCAGCGAGGATGGCGGCCGAACGTTCGAGCGGGTCGGACTCGAGGGCGCCGACGGCACCCTCACGGCGCTCGCGCCGGCGGCTCCCGACGACTGCCTCGTCGCCACGGACGCGGGCGTCGTTCACCGGTACGACGGAGACGCGTGGACGCCCGAGCGAGTCGGCGAGGCGGCACTGACGGGGGTCGCTCGAGACGACGGCGGCGTCGCGGTCTGTGACGACGCGGGCGGCATCGCGGAGCGCCGCGGTCCGGCCGCCGACTGGGAACGGATCGCGACGAGCGCGCCGGGACTCCTCCGGGGGATCGCGCTCGAGGGCGGTCGTGGACTCGTCGTCGGCGACGAGGGAACGGTGCTCGAGCAGCGGTGAGACCGATCGAGCACGCCCGTCGCGCCCTCGCTACCGCTTGCCGGCGAGCCACCGCATCACCGGGCTCGCCGCGATCCCGTGGACGACGACCGAGACGAGGACGACGAAGCCGACGATCGACCACAGCAACTCGGCGTTTCGAAACGGCGCGGTGTTCAGGGCCCACGAGAGGTAGTAGAACGAGCCGATGCCGCGGATTCCGAACGTCGAGATAACGGCGCGCTCGCGCCAGCCGTGATCGAATCCGATCAGTCCGATCAGCCCGGCGAGCGGCCGGACGACGAAGAGGATGCCGAGCCCGACGAGAACGGCCTCCCACGTCAGCGCCGAAAGCAAGCCGTCGGCCAACGCGCCGCCGAACAGGACCATGATCGCCACCATCAGTAGCTGCTCGCCCATCTCGGCGACCCCGTGGAGCGCCTCGTGGTACTCGTGGTTGCGCTCGTACTCCCGGATCGTCACCGCGGCGACGAACACCGCGATGAAGCCGTAGCCGCCGACCAGTTCGACCGCCGCGTAGGCGATCAGCGTTCCCGCGACGGCCTCAAGCCCCTGTACCGATCTCGAGAGCGGTGACTCCGCGGAGAACCGAAAGACGAGTCGCGCGAGCAGCCAGCCGACGACGAGGCCGCCGAGGAGGCCGACGACGAGCTTGTAGGCGACGAAGACGAGGAGCCACTCCCCGAGCCACCGCCCGGGGGCGTAGCCGACGAGCGCGACGAGCACCGCGAGGTAGGTGAACGGAAAGGCGAGCCCGTCGTTGAGTCCGGCCTCGGAGGTGAGCGCGAAGCGGACCTCGTCCGAACCCTCGGTCTCGGAGCTGTGGTCGACTTCCGAGCCGTCCGCACCGGGGTCGGCCTCCGACTCGAGCGCGCGCTCTCGCTGCCGGTCGGGGGCCTCGACCTGCACCTCCGAGGCGAGAACCGGATCGGTCGGTGCGATCACGGCTCCTAAGAGGAGCGCCGTCGGGAGGACCAGCCCGCCGACGGCCCAACCGAGTGTCGCGGCGCCCGCGATCGACAGCGGCATCGTGATCGCGAGCAGCCGAACGGTCGACTCCCAGGCCGGCCAGCCCGGCGGCCGGCCAACCTTGAGGCCGGCACCCATCAGCGCGATGATCACGCCGAGTTCGGTCAGCCGCTCGGCCTCGTCGGCGAACTCGATCGGATCGGGGTAGGGAAGTGCTGGCGCCGCCGTGAACGCCGCCGCGCCGAGAGCGAGGTAGACGATCGGCAGCGAGAGCGGGCGCTCGTCGACGAGTCGCGTCAGGACGACGAGCGCGAGGATCGCGAGTCCTGCGACCAGCAGCCCGACGACGAACCCCTCGAGTGCCATCCGGCGTCCTACCCCGAACAGTCCGATAAACCGGCCGCTTGCGACGACCGGGACGACGTTTTTGCGCCGACTCGGCGTAGGGGGGTGAGCAATGGACCCGTCACGGACGGCCGACCGCGACGATGCCGACGCGAGCGGTACGCCTCGAGAGCGCCCGCTCGCGACGCGCCGAGCGGTTCTCGCGCTCGTCGCCGCCGCACCGGTCGCGCTCGCGGGCTGCCCGACCGAGTACGACGAGGGGTACGAGGAGCGGCCGGAACCCGTCGAGGAGCACATCCCGGTCGACGGCGTCCGCCCCGACCTCCCGGTCCGCGAGTTCGCCGACGAGTACGAGCGAGGGATAGAATCCGGGCTGGACGCCCCCGTCGACGACAGCGCCTCCTTCGGTACGGCGCTCGAGTCGGCCGGTCTCGACGTCGACCGCCTCGAGCGCGACGACCCGTATCTCTACCTCGCGTACGTCGCCTCCCCGCCCGAGAACGGCGTCCTGCGCGGCGTCGGGTTCGTCGCGGGGGCGTACGCGCAGTACGTCCTCGCGACAGACGATCCGCCGACGCTCGACGCCACCGTCCTCGAGACGCAGGACGTCGATTTCGGCACTTTCACGGCGTACGTGAACTGGGTCCGCGCGCTCGAGGCGGGAGAGGAGAGCGTCGCCGTGTACGGCGAGCGGGTGTTCGCGACGTTGAAGACGAAGCGGTGATCTCCGATGGGGGTTGACGAACGAACTCGTGGTCTGCTACTCGAGCCCGTCTCGTGCGCCTGCTCGAGTCACTTCGCCTTCGGGCGGCACGACGCCGAGGCGTCCCTCGACGAACGCGGCGACGTCGGCGGCGAAGGCCTCGACCTCCGCCCAGTTGGTGAACTCGACGTCGCCGACTGCGTCTGCCTCGGGCATCTCGGAGATGGCCCGTCTGGCGACCCCCCGCATCACCAGTCGCTTGAGAAGGCCATACTCCGAGTAGCGTAGCGCCCCGCCGCCGAGTCCGATCCCGGTCGGGGTGCCAGTCGGTCTCCTCGAGGAACGACTCGACGGAGCCCGCGGCCTGCTCTTCGCCGCTCTCCTCGGTGGGAGAGCGTTATCTTGGTCGGCCGCGAGCGGATCGTATGGGTTTGATCGCGGAGTTTCGCTTGCAGTCACCGGACGCACCGCTGGTCGACGTTGCCCGTGCAGTTCCTGGTTGCACGATCACCGTCGAATACGAGGAGCAAACCGTTTCCGGCCCGATCGTACACGTCGTGCGCGTCGAGTGCGCTTCGTTCGGGGCGTTCGAAGCCGCCCTTGAAGCCGCGGAGTACGTCGAGGAGGTCACGCTCATCAGCGACGGCGGCGCTGCGCGGACGTATCACGTTATCAACCGTGGACCGTTCCCGAAAGAGATGGACGAACTCACGCTCAACAAGACGCTCATCGAGCGGATGCGCGTCACAGAGGACGGGTGGCACTTACGACAGCGCTTCGCCAACCGCGACGAACTCGCCGCCTATCGCGAAGGCTGTCGGAGAATGGGCTCTCGGTTTTACCTCGACCGACTCTACGAGACGGCCGACGCCGACCGGACGGTTCCGGGTATCTCCGATAAACAGCGCGAGGCCCTCCTGGCCGCCTACGAGGCGGGCTACTTCGCGGTTCCCCGCCGATCGTCGCTCGAAGACGTCGCCGCCGACCTCGATATCTCCCGATCTGCACTCGCCGAGCGGTTACACCGCGGGGAGGCACACCTCCTCGAGCACTACGTCCACGACGATCAGTATTGATCTCTCTCGACGGCTATCAAACCCCGGACTATGTGGGGTCGCGGTGATTCGCGTCCCCTTCTTCGAACCTCGTATGGACGACTCAACTACCGTCCGAACGTCCGAGGGATCGGTCCACGTCGCCGCCATTCATGGTCGCCACCGTGAAGGGGGCGCGAGCGGAACGTGGGGGCGGTCGACCAGTACTTCGGCTCGCCCACTCGTGGATCCGGCAGCGAACCCAGGCGGGATCGGTACCTGGTCATCGACGGCCGTAACACCCGCATCGGAGGCGCCCCACAGAGCGGATCAGACCGTCGAACTCGAGCGTGACGGGGAACGACGATGCTCCTGATCGGCACGACGGAGGGCGGCTTCCTCACTCCGGAAGACGGGATCGAGCACGCGGATCGTACCCTCGAAAGCGGGCGGGTGAACCGTGTTCGAGCGTTCGGCGACGTGGTCTTCGCGGCCACGGGTTCGGGACTGTTCCGCTCCGAGGATGGCGCCACGACGTGGCGCGACCTCGGCGTCCCCCGGCGTGAGGTGTTCGGCGTCCTCGAGAGCCCCGACGGCGAGTCCCTCTACGCCGGCACGCACCCGGCGCACCTCTTCGTCTCCACCGATGGCGGCGAGTCCTGGAGCGAGCGCGCCGGCCTGCGGGAGGTCCCGTCGTACGACACGTGGCGAACTCCCCGCCACCGGGACGAGGGTCGCATCGTCAGCCTCGGCACGCACCCCGATGCCTCCGATCGACTCGTCGCCGGCGTCGAGGTCGGCGGCGTCCTGGTTAGCGACGACCGTGGAGTGACCTGGAGCGAGCGGGTAGACGGACTCGAGCCCGACGTCCACCACGTGCTCGTTCGAGGATCCGAAGAGTACGTCGTCTCGACAGGTGACGGTCTGTACCGGACGCGCGACGCAGGTCGGTCGTGGACGCGTCTGGACGACGATCTCGACCGGAGCTACTTCGTCGGGGCGACCGTCGCCGGTGGGCGACTGTACACTGCAGCGGCCACTCCACCTCCGGCGTGGGACGGCGAGCTCGGCCCGGACGCGGTGCTGTTCGAATCGACCGACGACGGTGACACGCTCGAGGCCGTCCCGTCGCCCGTCGGCCCCGACGCGGTCGTCTCCGCCTGGGCGGCAGCCGAGGGCGGGGAGGACGTGTTCGCGGCAACGTACGGCGGCCACGTTCTCAGGCGGCGGGCGGGAACGTGGACTTCGATCGGGTCGCTTCCCGCCGAGATTCACTCGATCGAGGTCGTGTGAGGGCCAACGCTGCCGAGGGTTTCGTCCCCGCTCCAAGGCGCTCGCCTTAGCGAGGCGGCAGGCGGCCGCCTCGACCGTCCGTGCGGACGGTTCGACACCCCTCGAGCGCCAGATCGTCGTACTCGCCCGCTGGTACTCGTCCATCGGCTCGAGTGCTGACTAGCCGTCAGCTCGCGATTTAGCCTCTTAACCGAATACGGATACTCCGTACACTAGGTCGAGAAGCACTCAAAGAACTCGTTCGAGCGGATTTCTGACTCCCAGCGTCTTCGTCAAGGACTCAGACGTTGACGATCTGGAGGAAACACACTCGCGCTACGCGCTCGCGGTTTCCACGCGCTCCCAGGTTTGTCGCCTACGGCGACAAACGCTGACGATCTCGCGGGAACACCGTTGGACGAGCAGCGCGAGTCCAACGAGCTCCCACTCGACGGACACCGGCGAGCCCTTACGGGCTCAGCCGTTGTCGGTCTCGCGGGAACAGCACAGCCTCTCGAATGTTCTCGAGTCCCAGAATCGTCATCACCAGCCGCTCACCGCCGAGGCCGAAGCCGGCGTGGGGCGGCATCCCGTACTTGAACATCTTGGTGTAGTACTCGAACTGGTCGGGGTCGAGTCCCTGCTGTTTGAACCCCTCGACGAGGTGGTCGTAGCGGTGCTCGCGCTGGCCGCCCGAGACGAGTTCCATCCGCGGGTGCATCAGGTCGAAGCCGGTCGAGAGCTGCTCGTCGTCGTCGTGGTCCTTGATGTAAAACGGCTTGATCTCGCTCGGCCAGTCGGTGATGAAGTAGTGGCCGCCGACGTCCTGTCCGAGCGCCTTCTCGGCCTCGGTGGGGAGGTCGTCGCCCCACACCAGCTGCTCGTCGAGTTCGCCGGTGGCGTTGATGCGCTCGATGGCCTCCTCGTAGGAGAGCCGCGGAAACGCCTCGTCGGGAATTTCGAACTCCTCGTCGAGGCCGAGCGTCTCGAGTTCGTCCGCGCAGTTCTCTGCGATGGCCTCGTAGGCGGCCTTCACGACGCCCTCGACGACGTCCATCGCGTCGTGGTGGTCGCAAAAGGCGCCCTCGAAGTCGATCGAGGTCGCCTCGTTGAGGTGCCGGGGGGTGTTGTGCTCCTCGGCGCGGAAGATCGGGCCGATCTCGAAGACGCGCTCTAAGTTGGAGCCGGCCATCAGCTGCTTGAACAGCTGCGGGCTCTGGTTCATAAAGGCCTCCTGGCCGAAGTAGGTGATCGGGAACAGCTCGGTGCCGCCCTCGGTCCCCGTGGCGACGATCTTCGGCGTCGTGATCTCCGTACAGCCGACCTCGCGGAACTGCTCGCGGGCAGCCCGCAGAATCTCCGCGCGGATCTCGAAGATCGCCTGGACCTCGTCCTTGCGGAGGTCGAGCGTGCGGTTGTCCAGCCGAGTCGAGATATCAGCGTCGACCTTCCCCGAGGGGTCGAGGGGGAGTTCGGGATCTGCGGGGGCGACGACCTCGAGCGAGTCCGGCGTGATCTCGACGCCCGTCGGCGCGCGGGGCTCCTCTTCGACGGCGCCCGAGACTGTCACGACGCTCTCACGGGAGACGCCGAGGCCGGTTTCGACGAGCTCCTCGTCCATCTCGTCTTTCTCGAACTTGACCTGGATCTTCCCGGTCGCGTCCCGGAGGATTAGGAAGGCGATGCCGCCGAGGTCCCGCACTTCGTGGACCCAGCCGGCGACGGTGACCTCGTCGCCGGGTTCGGCGTCGGCAGTGTAGGTTCTGTCCTGCATACCCACCGATTGTGGTAGCCGCGACTTAAGCGCAATCGTTCTGCGTTGCCGGCTGTCACGCTCGAGCGTGTCAGTACGGCGTTACCGACGCTCGAGTCCGCTGAAACTCCGAGACGTTTCGCGTGAGAACCGGTTTGTTCGCTTCGATCGCCGTCGCGGCGATCATCGTGTCGACGGCCCCGATGGGTGTTCCCGCTCGTCGAAGTCGTCTGTGTTCGTCGAGCGCCCGTTTCGTTTCCTCGAAGCCGTACGACAGCACGTCGACGCGTTCGACGATCGATTGGAACCGCTCGCGGCGCGGCTCGGGGAGTCCACGTCCGACCTCGGTTACGGTGAGCGTCGAAACCGACGCATCACGCCAGTCGAACTCGTCCAGCTTTGCGACTGCGCCGGCGTCTTCCGCGAAGAGGTCGATGAGAAAACAGCTATCGAGAAGTACCATCCTCCCCTCCGGATGACCCCCTCTCGCCGTCGAACCGGTCGCTGACCTCCTCGCGAAAGCCGGCCGACCCCCGTCGAACGTCCTCGAGTTCGTCGCCCTCTACGAACCCGACGAGTTCGCGGAGCGGATCGTCCTCGTCGACCAGCAGTCGATCGACGACGTCGCTGAAGCTCTCACCCTCGTGTTTCGCTCTGTCGAGTCGTCGGTACGTTTCTTCCCGGAGGCTGATCGTCTTACTCCCCATCGTTGATCTGTGTATCTGTGTAATGGAGTCTGTGTATGTAAAATTTCGGCCGAACGGCCGTCTGCTGACGCCTTCAGTAGGTACTGAAGTCATTATACACGTGCTTGCGGCCCACGAGCCAGGACTGACTCGTTTTCGCCAGCCCGGCCGTTCCGCTGTGGGCAGTGTGTAACCCGTTTCAGTTGCGACTACCGCGTTCGCGGACTGTCATCGGAATCTCGTGTTTCGGCCGCGCCGTAATCGTCGCCATCAGATCGAGGTCGGTTCCCGGGACCAGCTCGAGGTGATATTCTCGATAGATCGTCGCGAGGATGAGCCGGGCCTCGAGCATCGCGAATCGATCGCCGATACACCGTCGCGGCCCCGCCGCGAACGGGAAGTACGCCAGTTTCGGTAACTCGGACTCCATCTCGGGCGTCCAGCGGTCGGGCTCGAACGCGAGCGGGTCGTCGTACCAGCGCGGATCGCGGTGGACGACCCACTGGTGCATCCGCACCGTCGAGCCCGGCCGGATCTCGTAGCCGCCGACGATGTCCGGCTTGACGGGCTCGCGGACGATGCCGGGTACCGGCGGATACAGCCGCATCGACTCTTTGACCACCCGTTCGGTGTACCCGAGTTCCGGGAGGTCGCCCATCGTCGGGGTAGCGCCGTCGAGGACGTCCTCGAGTTCGTCGACCAGTGTCGCCTCCGCCCGCGGGTTCCTCGCGAGGAGGTACGCCGTCATCGTCAACGAGAGCGCCGTCGTCTCGTGGCCCGCCAGCAGCAGCGTCACCACCTCGTCGCGAATCTCCTCGTTCGAGAGGGTGTTCCCGTTCTCGTCTGTAACCTCGAGCAGCTTCGAGATCACACCGCGGTCCGACGGGTTCCGGCGGCGTTCTTCGACCATCCCGTAGACGACCGCGTCTAGGTCCTCGCGGGCGCGCCGGATCTGCCGGCGGGTCGGCGTCGGAACCTGCGGCGGCAACACGAGGTGCGAGAGGCTCTCGGTCGCCAGCATGAACTCCTCGAGCGAGTCGCCGATCCGCTCGACGTGGTCGTCGATGTCGACGCCGAACAGCGCCCGGCTGACGATCTTCAGGGTGAGTTCCATCATCTCCTCGTGGATCGGCCGGGTCTGGCCGCCCGCCCACGACTCGAGGGCGTCCTCGGTGAACGCGACCATCATCTCGGCGTACTCCTCGATGCGGTCGGGGTGAAACGCCGGCTGGAGCAGGTGGCGGTTGCGCCGCCAGACCGCCCCCTCGCTGTTCAGGATGCCGTTTCCGGTGATCGGCCGCAGGATGTGCTGGAACCGCTCGCCTTTGATGTAGTTCTCGTTGTTCGAGACGAGCACCTGCTCGATGTAGTCGGGGTGGTTGAGCTGGTAGGTCGTCCCGCCGGGGTCCTCCCAGGCCGCGATGTCGCCGTATTCGCGGGCCGTCCGCGTCATGAACCCGTAGGGGTCGCGCAGGAAGGCGAGCTGGTTGCCCACCAGCGGCAGGCCGTCGGGACCCGGTGGTCGGCCGCCGGAGAGTGCGGGTGTGTCGCTGCTCATCGGTACCCGAACTGACGGGTGCCGGGAGCCTATGTCTGGCGGCTGTGACCCCTCGAAACTTTTGGCCACGTCGCCCGTTCGTCGGGTATGGACGACCTCGAGACACTCGCCACCGGCATCCGCGATACGGAGACGACCGTCGCGCTCACCGGCGCCGGCATCTCCGCCCCCTCGGGCGTGCCCACGTTTCGGGGCGACGACGGCGTCTGGGACCGGTTCGAGGAGGGACAGTTCACCCACGGGCGGTTCCGGCGCGACCCCGTCGGGTTCTGGCGCGACCGCCTCGAGTTACAGCGAGCGATGTACGGCGAATCGTACGAACCGAACGCGGCGCACGAGGCGCTGGCCGCCCTGGGCGAAGCGGGGCACCTCGAGGCGATCGTCACGCAGAACACGGACGGGTTGCACCTCGAAGCCGCCCGCGCCGTCACGGGAGACGAAGAGGGGGCTGGCGGCGGAGACTCCGGAGAGGGCGCGGAGGTCCTCGAGCTCCACGGCAACGCCCACCGGGTCGTCTGCACCGCGTGCGGGGAGCGAACCGACGCCGAACCGATCCTCGAGCGGGTCGACGACGGTGAGGTGCCACCCCGGTGTAACTGCGGCGGAGACGGCGGCGCCGGCGGGATCTACAAACCCGACGTCGTCCTCTTCGGCGAGCGACTGCCGCCGGCGGTCCTCCAGCGGGCGCAGAACCTGGCTCGGGAGAGCGACGTCTTCCTCGCCGTCGGCTCCTCGCTCGTCGTCGAACCCGCCGCCTCGCTGCCTCGAGTCGCCGCGAGAAACGGCGCCACGGTCGGGATCGTCAACCTCGAGCCGACGCCGGTCGACGAACTCGCGGACGTGGTTTGCCGGGAGGACGTCACCGACACCCTCCCCCGGCTCTGGGCTACGGTCGACGGCGGTGCCGGCGGCTCGGACGGGACCGGCCAGCCGTGACGCTGCCCCCGTCAGGACAGGTACTCCTCGACGAGCCGGGACTGCCCCCGGCGCAGCCGTTCGCTCACCGCCTGATCGGAGATGTCGAGCGCCACCGCCAGCTCCTCGAGCGTCGTCTCCCGGGGGACGTCGAAGAAGCCGCGCTCCCAGGCGAGACACACCGCTTCGCGCTGCGACTCGGTGAGGATGTCGTCGGTCGCCGCCTCGGCGCCATCGGAGAGGCGCTGTAAGTCGAAGGCGACTCCGGCGGCCTCGAGAAACGAGTAGTACGCGGTGAACGCCTCCCGATCGGGAAACCGCATCTCGACCTCCCAGCGGCCGCCGCTGCCGCGACACCGGAGCAACTCCGCGCCGACGGCCATCCACTGCTCGTACGTCTCGAGGACGTCGCTCTCGCTTCGTCGGACCCGGTACAGCGCGCGGCGGTCGACGTCTTCGACCCGCTCGAACCCCTCGACGGTCGCGTCGGCCTCGAGTGCGGCTTCCGCGCGCTCGAGGGCCTCGCGGTCGCCGCTCCCGACGCTCCCGTACCGAAGCCAGCAGAACGCGACGGGCTGTGACGAGACGAGGGCGAACTGCCGTTCGATCTCGACCTCGAGGCCGGGAACCGCCTCGAGCGTGGGCGTGAGAAAGAGCGACGGCGCCGCGACCTCGTATTCCGCGAGGAGACTCATACACCCCCCTGTACCACGGAGGACGAAAACCGTTTAGGCCATTGCCTGACAGGTTTCCCGGCTCGGCTACGACGCGTCGTTCGCGGCCTTCACCGTCTCGCGGACGGCGTCGACGCCCTCGTCGTGGGCGAGGTTGCCGACGACGATCACGTCGGCGTGGCTGCTCATCTCGTAGGCGGAGTCGTAGTCGTGGATGCCGCCGCCGTAGAACAGCGTCGACTCCGTGAGGGAGCCGGCCGCGGCCGCGACCACGTTCGCGTCGCCGTAGGTACCGGAGTACTCGACGTAGACGATCTCCTGGCCGAACATCCGCTCGGCGACTTTCGCGTAGGCACCGACCTCCTCGGCGGAGAGGTCGCAGTCGGCCTCCGTGAGCGTCGCGACGTCCGCCTCCGGGTTCATCACGATGTAGGCTTCCATCCAGGTGCGGTCCCACTCGAGGTCGCCCTCGAGACGGACCCACTCCTTGTGGGCGCCGGTGATCCAGAACGGCGAGCCGGCGTTGAACACCGTCGGGATGAGGTAGCCAGCGAGCGCGTCGTTCTCGACGACGACGCTCGGGTTCGACGGCTCCTGGTAGAGGGGCACGTCGTGTTCGGCGCAGGCCTCGATGACGGCCGTCATGTTCTCCTCGGTCATTCCCATCGTGCCGCCGACTTCGATGGCGTCGGTGCCGGTCGCACAGAGATCGCCGTACGTGACCCCGTCGGGGAGATCCTTGTCGGGATCGAGCTTCAGAATGTGGTTCCAGTCGTCCCAGGGCGCAGTCATACCGCCCCGTTTCCCGACAACCAGCAAAAGCCCTGCGAATCGCCGTACGACCGATTTAGGCCGTTCGGCGGGCCGTCCACACCATCTCCTGACTCGCCGACTCGAGATCACCGCCCTCGAACCCCCCCGAAACCGTCCACTCCTCGAACGGAGACAGCCGGAACAGCAGGTCGAACTCGCGTCTCGAGAGCAGGGCGATCCGTGTCTCGCGCTCGAGGACGACCCGATCGTCGGCGTCGAGAACGACGGATCGGATCCGGGTGTACTGCTCGACCTCGTCGGCCAGTTCCGACCGAACCCGGTAGGTGTACGACCGGCCGTCGACCTCGAGGTCGCGCTCCTCGCACTCGCCGTACCGCTCGCAGATCACCTCGAAGTTCGGCGTAAAGGCGTTGAGTACCAGCCGCCCGCCGGGAGCCAGCGCGTCGTGGATCGACTCGAGCGCCGCCAGCTGCTCGTCCGTCTCGAGGAGGTGTAAGAACGCCCGAAACGGGACGATCACCAGCGCGTACTCGCGTTCGGGCTCGAACGACCTGACGTCGGCCGCCCGGACGCGCGACTCGAGCCCCGCCTCGGTCGCGTTCTCCCGGAGCACCTCGAGCATTCCCGTCGAGACGTCGATGCCGTACGCGTCGACGCCGTCACGGCGGAGTTCGAGGTAGATCCGACCCGTCCCACAGCCGACCTCCAGTACGGAGCCGTCGACCTCGCGGGCGATCTCGCGGTAGAAGGCGACGTCGCCGCTGTCGGCCTGCTGGCGGTAGACCGCGTCGTAGAAGGCGGCCACGTCGTCGAAGTACTCCTCGGCGTCCATGCGGCTGTCGACGGGGGGCGGGCGAAAAGCGTTTGGGGCGGTGTGCCAACGAGTTTCAGCCTGGATTCCCCGTCGACGAACCCTTGCTCAGATCCCCTTGCCCATCAGGTGGCTGCGAAGCACGTCGGCGTCCTTGTTTCCGGTGCCCGTGTTGAGGATGACGACCGTCTCGTCGCCCTCGAACTCGCCGCGCTCGCCGAGTTCCCACGCGCCGCTGGCGGCCGCCGCGCAGGTGGGCGCCATCTCGAGACCCTCTCCCTTCGCCACCGCGATGGCGGCCTCGAGGATCTCCTCGTCGTCCGTCGCCACCGCGCCGCCGCCGCTCTCGCGCAGCGCCTCGAGGATCCAGGGGCTCGCGCCGGGGTCGGGGATCTCGATGCCGCCGCAAATTGTGTCCGGATGCTCGACGGCCTCGTGAACCTCGGAACCCGACTCGAAGGCCTCGACGATCGGCTGACAGCCCGTCGCCTGGGCGGCGTACAGCGCCGGCAGTTCGTCGATCAGCCCCAGCTCGCGGAGCTCCTTTGCGGCCTTGTGCATTCCGACGAGTCCGACCCCGCCTCCGGTGGGGTAGACGATGGCGTCCGGCGTCTCCCACTCGAGCTGTTCTGCGATCTCGTAGAACATCGTCTTCTTGCCCTCGTGGCGGTACGGCGTCTCGAACGTCTTCACGGAGTACCAGTCGTCGTGTTCGGCCATCGCGTCGGCGTAGGCCGCTCCGGCATCCGTGATCCGCCCGCCGACGACGGTCATGTCGCCGCCGTGGACGTTGACCATGGCCTTGTTCGTAAAGCCCGCCCGCGCGGGGAGGAAGACGTGGGAGTCGATGTCCGCCCGTCCGGCGTAGGCCGCGGCGGCCTGCCCGGCGTTGCCCGCCGACGCCAGCGCGACGTCGGTCGCCCCGTGCTGGACCGCCGCCGTCATCGCGACCGTCTGACCGCGGTCCTTGAACGTCCCCGTCGGGTTGCGCCCCTCGTCCTTGAACACGACCCGCTCGACGCCGAGTTCGTCGGCGAGTTTCGGACACTCGACGAGCGGGGTCGCTCCCTCGTCCATCGTCACCGCCGACTCGCGGGCGAACGGGAGTAGCTCCTCGTAGCGCCACATCGAGTCGAACGGCCGCGAGGCGAGCGTCTCGCGGTCGAGGTCGACCGCGCCGTAGTCGTAGCGCGGATCGAGGATTCCGCCGCACTCGCCACAGCGGTGGCTTCCCTCTTCCGCGTCGAACGTCGCCCCGCAGTCGATGCACTCGAGCCCGGTGAATGCGTCCGTCGTCTCCATAGCGGCCGTTGCTCCTACGGCGACTAATCGCTGTCCATCGCCGTTTCGTGTCGACCTGAACGGACCACGACCGAGCGTATATCACAGCAGCCGTCGACACTCTCCCAGCGGCGGAAACCAGAGCGTCTCGCCCGCGGATTCGTCCCGGATCGCGGGGTGCCAGTCGCCGACGCCGTCGGCGAGCGGCGTCTGGAAGTCTCCCGACCGCATGCCGTTCACCGTCGCGCCGCCGGCGAGGCGGGTGAACGACGGCAGCATCACCACGTCCGCCCCCCGGTACGCGTCCGGCCCGTAGAGGAGACACGGAAGCTTTCGCCCGTCGACCGACAGCGCGGGGTGGTCGTGGCCGACGACGTACCGCTCGGCGTCGAGCGACGGCGCCTCGTGGCCGTGACAGACCACGGTCTCGCCGTCGGACAGCCGGCACTCGGGGGTCGCCTCGCCGTCGAACACCGACTCGAGCATCGTATCGTGATTTCCCGGCGTGACGACCAGTCGAGCACCAGCGTCGGCGACGGTCGCCTCGAGGTCGCACACCTCCGCTTCGACGCCGCGAGGAACGTGCGAAAACGAGTGCAGCAGATCGCCCGCGATCACGACGGTCTCCGGGGTGGTACGTTCGAGCAGTCCCTCGAGTCGCTCGCGGACGTCGCGGGCGTCGTCGAGCGGCGCGTCGACGTTCGAGGCGGCGGCCCGCCCGAGATGGACGTCCGCGAGGACGAGCCCCTCCGCCGCCGGAAGGTACAGCGCGCGCTCGAGGAACTCGAACGGAACCGGGTCGGCGGTCATCGTTCGTCGCCGGCGCCGTCGGTCCGGACCTCGGCGCCGACGGCCGCCTCGAGGTCGTACTCGGTGCCCGTGAGCACGAAGAGGACGTCCTCTAAGACCGCGAGCACCTCGGGGAGGATCCTGATCACGAGGTAGGTGATGCCGACCAGTGCGAAGATCGAGAGGAACTGGGCGATGAAGTTGTGGGCGACGAGGAACGACGTCTGGTTCGCCGGGGCGCCCATCCACTCCGTGGCGACGTAGATCAGCGGCTCGTACTGGAACCAGCCCCACGGCGAGGCCAGTCCGATGAAGACGTTCCGGAAGAAGTTGAGGATCCAGATGACGCCGATCGCGAGGGCGAACGCGGTCGCCTTCCGCCTGAAGGGGGCCTTCACGGCGGCGGTGAGGCCGCCGAAGATCGCCATGCTCCCGATCCCGGTACAGGCCATGATGATGTAGGTCGTCCGGCCGGTGACGGTCTCGTCGGGGTCGAAGTCGAAGCGACTCATGTAGCCGTACTCGGGCCCCTCGCTCAGGCCGGGGCTGTGACCGAGCCGTTCCATCCCCCAGTGGGTCTGGGCGGCGGTCGTCTCGATGAGCCACTGGCGGACGAACGGGATCGTCTCCGCGGGGAGGTAGATCAGCCCCATGATCGCGACGGCCTTCGAGAGCAACAGCAGCGACTCCCGGCCCCGGGCGAGCAGGTAGCCCGTGTAGAGACACAGCGGCAGCGCCGCGAGCGCGAGGATCGTCTGGAGCGGGCTCCGGGCCTCGCCGTAGTAGTACGGCACCATCGTGACCCAGAAGACGCCGAACAGCACCCAGGCGACCGCGGCGACGTGTCGCGCGGTGTCGGACCCTCCTCGCCACTGGAAGACGAAGGCGAGCGCGAACGTTCCGATCGCGACCCACGCGAGGGCGTCCGTCAGCGAGACGGCGGTCGCCATCGCCGGGGCGAGACTCGCCGCGAGCAGGTCGGGACCGATGCCCGACGGTGCGGGAGACGGCGAGGGCGGGGACGGCATATCTAGGGAAACCGACGGACTCTCGAGATATCAACCTGACGCCTCACCTGTGTTCCGTTTTAGTGGGCCGCGCGTATCGCCCGATCCGGCGGCCGCGTTCGGCGCTCGAGACCGCGGCGTTTTTGCCCTGGGTCACGAACACGGTGGACATGGTCGACGTCCTCGACAACAAACGCGCCGCGACTCGGTTTCGCATCCTCGTCGAGATCGCCGAGCGCCAGCCCGCCGTCAGCCAGGGCGAGATCGCCGAGGAAGTCGGCGTCACGAGCCAGGCCGTCAGCGAGTACATCCGGTCGCTGATCGACGACGGCCTCGTCGAGAAGGAGGGGCGCTCGCGCTATCGGGTCACCAAGGAGGGCGTCGACTGGCTGTTCCAGGCGACGGGCGACGTCCGCCGCTACGCCGACCACGTCACCGAGGACGTCCTCGGGGCGATGGGCGAGGACGCCGCGATCGCCACTGCGAATCTCGAGGAGGGCGACGTCGTCTCGCTCTCCCTGCGAGACGGCTTACTCCACGCCAGCCCCGGCGGCTCGGGGCCGGCCACCGGCGTGGCGACGACTGACGCCGCCGAGGGAACCGACGTCGGCGTCACGAGCTTCGAGGGGGTGATCGACCTCGAGCCGGGAACCGTCACGGTCCAGCAGGTGCCGAGCGTTCGCGCGGGCGGGAGCCGGGCGATCGACGACGGGACGGTCGCGGACGTCTGTGCGGGCGCGGATCTCGTCTGTGCGACGGGCGTCGAGGCGGCCGTCGCCTGCCGGGCGGCCGGCGTCGAGCCGACGACCACGTTCGCCGCGGGCGACGTCGCCGCCGACGCCGCCGAACGCGGCCTCCGGGTCACCGTCGTCGCGACGACCGACGCCGTCGGACGGGTGACCGACGTCCTTCGCGACGGCGATGTCGCCTACGAGGTACTCGAGGGCTGACTCGCGTCGACTCGAGAACTGAATAGGAGACTGCGACCGATCAGTCGGCGTGCTCCTTGGCCGTCACGTACGCCTCCTGGACCCGTCGGAAGGACTCCCTGTCGCCGCCGTGGTCCGGATGGACCTCCTTTACCTGCCGGCGGTAGGCCGACTTGATCTCGTCTCGCGTCGCCGTCGTCGGCAGACCGAGCGCCTCGTAGGCCAGCCGGATCGTCTCCTGGAAGTCCGTCGGCCCGGACTCGAGTTCGGGCACCTCGAATGGGAGCCGCCCGCCGAGGTGCGGCCCCGGCATCTCGTGTTCACAGAGGACGACGTACGTGTCGGTAGTATTCTGGATCCGAAAGAAGTCGTGGGCGTCGAACGTGACCGCGACGTCGCGCTCGGGGAGGTAGAACGCCACCGTCGTCCCGGCGATCGGGTGGTCCTCGGCGTAGCGCTCGCCGATCTCCCCCAGGTAGTCGCGGATCTCCGTGCGCCGTCGGTCCTCGCTCGAGTACGTCCGCGTCGTCGCGGCGCTCCGGCTGGGGAACAGCCGCTCGCCGAGGAGAAACAGCGCCGCGGCGAAAACGGTGAAGATCGCACCCAGGGCCAGCCCCGCGAGAACGGCTGGCGGGATCGCATCGACGACGGTCTCTGGCACGCGCCGTTCTAGGCCGTGAGCAATAAAGAATCGTTCGCCGGCCGCGGTTTCCGAGGAGCGGGTTCGCGAGTCTCAGCCGATGTACCGAAGGTCGTCGTCCGTCGGCACGTCCATCGCCTGCTGCTGTTGTTCCATCTCCCGGATCTTGCCGATGACGTCCTCCATCTCGTCGGCCCGCTCGTCGAGGGACTCGTACTCGAGGCTGAACTCGAGGACCGCCTCGAGGATCTCGAGGACGGCGCGGGCGCTCTTCGGGTCGACGAGGTAGCCGCTGGTCTCGCCCATCAGGCAGGCGCCCTCGAACCCGCGGCGCTTGCCCAGTCCGAGCAACAGCCCGGAGACGCCGACGATCCCGCCGGCGGGTTCGTCCTCGCGGAACTCGACGCCGACGTCCTCGAGGGGCTCGATCCGCTCCTCGCGGGTGACCGCGCCGAGGACGGCGTACTCGTCGATGAGTTCGCCGGTCGGAACGCCGCCTAAGGCGTACAGCTCGCCGGCGCCGAACTCCTCGGCGACGTCGAGGAAGGCGTCGGTGAGCACGTAGTGGCCCTCGTTGGTCTGGGCCTGGTGGTCGCCGGTCAACACCAGCAGGTCGCGGCCGTCGGGAACCGAGACGGCGTGGATCTCCGCGCAGGTGAGGTCGGTGACGCCGTCCTCGATGGACACCTGCGGCGGGAACTCCCGGGAGTAGAGCCGGCGGACGAGCGTGCTCTCCTCGGCGAGCTCCTCGAGAATGTGATCGGCGGCGAGCTTTCCGACGTGGCCGACGCCCGGCAGCCCCTCGACGAAGACGGGGTCCTCGAGGTCGGCCTCCGCGACCGCCTCGATGTCGAGTTCGTCCATACCGTATCAGCGATTGCGACGCTTAAGAGCGCGTCGGTACTCGCCGTAGGGGTCTTCGGGGTTCAGCGGCGCGGGAGCGCTGTTCTCGGCGTCGGCTCCGCAGTCGGGACAGCTGTCAGAAAGAGTATAGACCGGGCGCTCGTGGGTTTCGCGCCACGCCGAACAGACCCGGATATCCGATTTCATTCGTCGGTCGTTCGAGCCCCGTTACTCGTCGTCGGTGTGTCGCTCGCGGTGGTACGCACCGGAGCCACCCTCCGCTTCGATCGCGGCGATGGCGCGCTCGGCGCTCGACTCGAGGTGGGACTCGGCGGTCTTGTAGTTCGGCGCGCGGACCTTGATCCGGTACTCGGGTGCGCCGACGTAGGTCACGTCGAGCTCGACCTCTTCGGGGATGTCGCCGTTTCCTCCCGCGGCCTCGAGGGCCTTTCGGATGCCGTCGACGCCGCTCGGGGAGGCGTTCTCCAGGTCGACGTAGCCGGTGACGTTGACGTACGGCACCGAGACGTTCTCGCGGGCGGTTTCGACGATCACCGCGCGCTCCTCGTCTGTGAGGTCGGTCTCCTCGAGGGCCTCCTCGCCGTGGATCGCGGCCTGCTTGAAGCCGTCGTAGAGGCTGCCGTGGGCGCCCAGAAGCTCGTTCGCGATCGAGATGTACTCCTCGTCGCCGATCTCCTCGCCGAAGGCCAGCTCCATCCAGTTGTCGGCCTTCTGTTCGTTCTTCCAGTCCTGGATCTTATCGGAGCGCTGGTGGTCGTTGACGTCCTTCAACGAGAGGTCGATCTGTTCGTGGGATTCGTCGACGTCGAGCACCTTACAGACGACGATCTGGCCCTCGCGGACGTGGTCGCGGACGTTCTTGATCCACCCGCTGGCAACCTCTGAGATGTGGATGAGGCCGCGCTTGTCCTGGTACTCCTCGAGGTCGACGAAGACGCCGAAGTCCTCGATTTCGTCGATCTTGCCGACGACGAGTTCACCGGTGTTGGGCCAGCCGCTGTACTTCATCGTGCTTCGACGGTCTCCGTGATCTCGTGGTCGATTTCGGCCTTTCCGCCGGTCGGGCGGGCCAGGGTCGTCCCGCAGACGGCGCAGGCGACCTCGGTGGAGGCCTTGCCGAAGACGATCTGTTCGTTCTCGCAGTCACCGCAGCGGACGTTGTAGAAACTTCCTGCCATCTGAATCACTCCTGGAACTCGAGTCGGCCGGCGCGCCATCCCTCGCGGAGGTGGGCCTTGCCGCATTCGCCACAGCGGTACTTGAGATCGGTCTTCTTCGTGGGTTTGTCGCCGCCGGGGACCTTCGAGAAGCGACCGGCGTTCCCGATCACTTTCTTGTTTCGACGGGTTCGGCGAGCGTCCCACTTCATGCCCGAGGAGCGCCCCGAGCGGACCTTCTCGACCTCGTGCTCGTGGTGTTCCTTACAGTGCGGGCAGTACGTGTTGAATCGACGTGGCATCTGCATGGGTTCTCTTGAGGTGGGCTATGGTACGGCTGTTTAAAACCCGTTTGGTTCGTCGGTGGACCGCGCGTGACACCGCTGGCCACGCCGCTGGCGGCTGTCGCGCGGTCTCGGGGTTACAACACGCCCTCGATCGTGGCCCTGATCTCGGCCTTCTCGACCGGTTTCTCGAGGATCGCCCGCGCGCCTTTGCTCATCGCCCTCTCGCGGACGGCCGGCGTGTCGTTCGAGGTCAACACGAGCGCCGGGACGCCCCGGTCTTTAAGTTCGGCACACCGGTCGAGAACGGTCTTCGAGAAGCCGTCGATGTCGAGGACGACGAGCGCGACGTCGTCTCGCGTCTCGAGCAGTTCGTCGAACTCGTCCATGTCCGTGGCGACGGGGACGCGATACCCCAGACGCTCTAACAGCTCGGCGAGTAACTCGACGTTTCGCTCTCGCTTGCTGATCGCGAGGATGATCGCGAGCGTCCGATCGTCCGACGGGTCGTCGTTAGCCATTCGACCGTTCCTCCGCCGATCTGATCGTATTCGGCTGTCCGGAGAGGATGTTGCGCAGGTTGGTGAGCGGTTCGCCGACTTTCAGCCCGTGTTCGGAGATCGAAAACTCCCGCAGCGTGCGCTCGTAGTCGCCCGTGCGCTTTTTCAACACCCCGATCGCCTTCTGCATCTCGCCGTGTACCTCGAGATGACGCAGGAAAATAATGTTGTCGGCGAGGTAGCTGATGTCCGCCTGGGTCACCTCGAACTCGCCGGTGACCGAGCCGACCTCCTCGACGAGGATGACGGTGATGCCCATATTCCGCAGGTACCGACAGAGCGTGTGGAGCTTTCGAATGTGCGCGTCCCTGTCGCCCCGCAGGGAGAGCAGGTAGCCGTTGATCCCGTCGATCATCACGACCGAGGTGTCGTTCTCCTCGACGTCGTGTTTGACGCGCTGGGCGAACTCCTGCGGGGAGAGCTCGAACGACCCGACCTCCGTGACGTTGAGCGTTCCCTGGTCTATCATCTGCTCGACGGGGATGTTGATCGCCGTACTCCGCTCGAGGAAGATCCGTTTGGTCTCCTCGAACATGTAGATGCTCGAGCGCTCGCCCCGGCCGGCGGCTTCCTTCATGAACTGGCTGCCGGTCGTCGTCTTCCCGACGCCGGTCGGCCCGGTGACGACGGTGATCGTGCCGCGGTCGATGCCGCCGCACAACAGCTCGTCGAGTTCGGGAACGCCGACCGAGAGCGTCTCACGGGGGACCTCCCGGGCGTGATTCTCGGGATTGATCTCAGGGTAGACGTGGATCCCGTCGTCTCTGATCCGCATCGTGTGAACCCCGCCGAGCGTGTCCGAGCCGCGAAACTTCGGCACCGTTAGCTGGCGGCCTATCGGATCGTTCCGCAGGTCGATCGTTCCGTCAGTGAGAAACTGCAGGTCGTCGTCCGTCGAGTACGCGGTGTTCTGGGAGGTAAAGAGGACCGTCGCCCCCTGATCTTTGACGTATCGCGTGAACGCGATCACCTGCTGGCGGAACTGGTACTCGTCGGAGGTGATGTACCGGAGTCGTGTCATCGGATCGATGAACACCCGGTCGGGGTCGACGGACTCGATCCGCTCGGTGATCGAATCGGTCAGCGACTCCTGTTCGACCTCGCTCGGCTCGAAGATGTCGTACGACTGGTTTTCGACGAACATCTCCGAGTCGGGGCTCAGGTCGAGGAAGTGGACGTCCTCGAGATCCATCCCGACGACGGCCGCGTTCTGGCGGACGTCACGCTCTGCCTCCTCGAGGTTGACGAACAGCGAGGTCTCGCCGTTCTCGAGGCCGGCACACAGGAAGTTCAACCCGAGCATGGTCTTTCCCGTCCCCGGGTCGCCGCGAACCAGGTAGCTCCGGTTTGCGATCAGTCCGCCGTCGAGCACCTCGTCGAGGCCGGCGGTTCCCGTCGTGATCCGCTCGAGTTGATCCGTCATCGCGGGGGACGACCACGATCGGTGTTTTTCTTATTACACCGATAACGCGGAAAACGGGCGTATAATCCGGGCAAAGAGACTGTTAAGCTCTCACCAACGACCACTATTCACGGCTGTTCTGCCACCGTGGGGAGACGGACCGCGTCCGTCTGCAGCCCCTTCGAAGCGCTTAATTCCCCGTCGTTCGAATCGTCGGCCATGAAGCGGCTCATCATCCACGGGGACCCCGGCGTCCGAAAGGGTGGCATCATCGAACACGACGGGGAGGAACTGGTCTGTTTCGGCATCAGCCGGAACGGCGAGTGGCACGGCCCCGACCGGGTCCAGCTGTGGTGTACCATCGGCGACGCCTCCGAGTACGAAGATTTCGCGAAGCGGAACTTCATGCCACACTTCCTCGAGGTCGAACGGGTCGACGCTGCCGACGTGACCGTCGTCCAGCGGCGCGGCGAGCTGACCGTTTGATCGGCGGTCCGCGGATCGACACCCCGGTAGCGCCCCTCTCCTCTCTTTCGCCGTCGACTCGTGTCCCATTCGTCTCTCGTCCAGCCCGGCTCGGCGTCGGCGACGCGACGACCGACGTACGCAGTGCGTCGACTGACGGATACGATGTGATTACCTTCGGGCCGGTTCGGGTAATCAGTTCGTACCGGCCACCGACTCCGACGCCGGTGCTTCACTCCGAATACCGTCGAGAGAGATGCTCTGGTGGCCGCTCATCGGTGCTTCACGCTCGCCGCCGCGAGGCAGGCGTCGGATAACTAACCGTCCGGCGTTCGACCCGCCGTTCATGTGGCCGTGGGAACACGCCGTCGTCGGCTATCTCGCCTACTCGCTGTTCTGTCACCTCTACTACCGGGAGTCGCCGGGCGGGCTCGAGGCCCTCGTCGTCGTGTTCGCGTCGGTGCTCCCGGACCTCATCGACAAACCACTCGCCTGGGAGTTCGGCGTCTTCGAGAGCGGCTACGCGCTCGGCCACTCCGTTTTCTTCGCGGTCCCCCTCGCCCTCCTCGTCGGGACGGGCGCCCGCCTGCTCGGCCGGCCTCGCGTCGGCGTCGCGTTCGGAGTCGGCTACCTGTTGCACCTCCCGGCCGACGTGCTCCCGGCGTACGCTGAAGCCGGCCACCTTCCACTCGAGCGAGTCCTCTGGCCGGTCGCGCCCGTTCAGGCCGACGAGCGGCGGGTCGGGTTCACCGACCGGTTCGCCGCGATGGTCGGCGAGTACTGGCACGAACTGCTCGCGGGCGATCCGTCGACGTACATGTGGGCACAGCTGGGGCTCCTCCTCGCGGCGACGCTCCTCTGGCTCTACGACGGCGCCCCGGTCGCTCGAGAACTCGTCGTCGGCAGCACCCGGCGGGTTCGACGATGGGCCGGGCGAACGACCGACTGAAAACCGTCGCGGGGCGGCGAGGACACCCCCGTCCGGAACGCTTTACCGGTCGGCTGGGGTGGGTACGGACGAGGAGCCTCGAATGGAGCGCCAACGCAGAGAACCGGTCGACGACTCGAGCGACGAGCAGTCGACACCACCCCGACGATGACCGACTCCCTCGCGGCGGTCGTCCGCTCCCGGCTCGCCGCCCTGCGCTCGAGCGAACGCTTCGCCCAGTTCGCCTCGGTCGGCTTCGTCGGCGCGACCGTCGACAACGCCGTTCTCGTCCTGCTCGTCGAGCTGACGGTTCTCGGACCGGTGCTCGCGAAGGTGATCGCCTGGGAGCTGGCGATCGCCGTCATCTTCGTCGTCAACGAGCGCTGGACGTTCGACTCGCACGGCAAGTCGGGCTCTCGAGCGCTCGGACGGCGATTTCTGCGCTCGAACCTGGTCCGGCTCGCGGGGCTTCTGGTGAGCCTGAGCGTGCTCGCGGTTCTCGTCTACGGCTTCGGCGTCTGGTATCTGGCGGCGAACGTGATCGGGATCGGAATCGGCTTCTTCGTCAACTACACCTTCGAGAGCCTCTACACCTGGAAGGTCCACCGCAGCGGGCGATAGAAACCCGCATACGGCATCCGAATCACAACCCTTAACTACCGAACCGGGTTAGGAAGAGCCAGCGGGATGGGATAGCCAGGAGATTCCGGCGGGCTCATAACCCGCAGATCGGTAGTTCAAATCTACCTCCCGCTACTTTTCGACGCGAACAATCACGAGGAACGGAGTGACGAGTGCGGTGAGCGTCGAAAATACGACGAGTAGATTTGAACCAGGGAGCAGCTTCGCTGCGACCGTGGTTCAAATCTACCTCCCGCTACGTTTCGACGCGAACAATCACGAGCACCTCGTCACTCGAGACGCCGCCCGTCGAACCACCCGCCCAGACCGGTCCGGAGCGCGTACTCGAGCGCGCCGACGAGCAGCGCGAGCGCGAGCGGGACGAACCAGAAGAAGAGGTACGCGGCGTCAGGGCGGAGCGTGACGCCGGGTGTGACGCCGGCCTCGCGGGCGGCCTCGAATGACTGCCAGCTCCGGTAGGTGGCCCACGAGAACACGACGAGGAGGGCGGCCGCGGGCGTCACGAGCCGGCCGTGAACGAGGAGGACGGCGGCGACGCCGCCGAGGACGACGAGTCCGAAGACGACGTACGCCGTGACGAGGGCGGCCGATGGCTGGGCGGGGTAGTAGCGCGTCCAGACCGACTGCTGGCGGACGAACGCACCCACCCACAGGACGGCGGCCGCGTGGACGACGCCGGCGACTACTCCGAGTCGAATCGCGGCCCACGAGGGGGCGGTTAGCGCTTCCCGGAGGCGGCGAACGGGAGGGAACACACTCGAGTAACGTGTTGTGACCGTGATAGCTTTTCGGGGTCCACTCGAGGCTCCGGTGCCTCGAAGGCAACCAGATTATTGGCGCTTCGCGTCCTCGTCTCCGAACGGGATGACGACCACCACCACCCGCGAGTGCCACCGGCGCGACTGTGACGAACCCGCCGCGTTCGTCGTGCGCGAGCGATACCAGGAGGAGACCGGACAGGGAGCCGTCGAAGCAGTGGCCACACTATGCCGGGCACACACCGCCGAGGAACACCCGACGAATCTCGACGGCGCCTACCCGGACTACGTGTTTCGCGTCGAACCGCTCTCGGCGACGAACGATCAGTAATACGGACCCCTGTCCGTCAGTTCCGGCACAGCCGCGAACTGCCCTGCGACTGTGCCGGGACATCGGCACAGCAGACCGTCTGAGAACTCGAGAACCGGCTCAGTCGTCGCCCTGCTCGTCGACGATGACGACCTCGCCGTCGACGACGTCGACGTTGATCAGCGTCTTCGCGTGGTAGCCGGCGTCGGCGACCTTGTTCTCGCCGCCTTCCTTCTTGATGACGGCGACGGTGTCGATGACCTCCGCACCGATCTCGTCGAGCGCCTCGAGCACCGCTGCGAGGGTGCCGCCGGTCGAGAGCACGTCGTCGAGGACGAGCACCTTCTCGCCCTCGCGGACGTCGTTGATGTACATCTCGTTTTTCGAGTACCCCGTCTGCTGGGAGATGGCGACCTCGTCCGGGAGGCCGTACTCGCGCTTTCGGATGACGGTCAGCGGGATGTCGGTCATCAGCGAGACCGCCGTCGAGATGTGAATGCCCATCGCCGCGGGGGTGACGATCCGGTCGACCTCCTCGAGTTCGGCCTTGCGGATGATCCGGATGACGATCTCTCGCAGCAGTCCGGGGTCGAGTTTGGGGACGCCGTCGCTGATCGGGTGGACGAAGTAGTGGTAACCGTTCTTCTCGATGATCGGCGCCTCGAGCAGGGACTGCTTCAACTGATCCATGTCGTGGGTCGTGCGGTGAGCGAGTAAAAGCTGACGATACGCCCGGCAGTGCGGTGTTTACTGCCACGCTGGCGCGTGTCGACGCGTCTTCCGGCGGGGTCACTCCTCGCGATAGCTGAGTTCCGGCGGCTGCTCGCCGTGGCCCAGACGCATGTTTCGCTCGTGGTAGATGTGTGCGGCCGCCGTCAGGGTGACCGTCACGGCGATGATCGTCGCCCAGATCAGCTCCGACAGCAGCGTCAGCGGGTAGATCCCCATCCAGAGCGCCGCGACGAGCGCACAGCTGGTCGCCCCGAGCGAGAGGTACAGTTCGCGCCAGGCGAACTCCCGACCGGGGACGATCTCGAGGTAGACGCTGATGTCGTCGGTCCGGTCGGTCGGCTCGATGATGCCGTGGTCGGAGTCGAACAGCAGGATGCCGGCCTCGTCCATCTTCGGGAGGTGGGTTTGCTGGAGCGTCGTGTAGACGCGCTTACGCTGTTCGGGGGTCACCTTCTCGGGGACGGTGTCGTACTCCCAGGCGGCGACCTGCTGGGCGAGGTCGCCGAGCTCGGTCGGCCGCCCGTCCTGTTTCAGAAACTGGAGGACGTACCGGCGCCGTTGGTTGCGAAGGACCTCGAAAATTTCGCCCTTCGAGAGCGGTTTCGACTGCGCCTGAACGTTCGTGCTCATCTTCGTCATCATCTCAGCGAGCGGGACGATCCCGATCCACGACTGGTTACCTCACCGGAGGGTCGCCACCTATATAATTCCCTTGACGGCCATGCTTCGGCGCGCGAATCACCTCACTCGAGGACGACCGCTATCGAGTCGGCGATCTCCGCGGCGAGTCCCGCCTTCGTCCCCTCGTACGCCGCGGCGCTCTCGGCGTGGACCAGCAGCGCCCGGGTGCGCTCCTCGCCCATCACGCTCGCGTCGTTGGCGACGACGAACGCGAGGTCGACGCGCTCTAGGGTTTCCCGGGCCGCCTCGATCATCGCCTCGTCCTCGCCGGAGGTCTCGGCCTTGAAGCCGACGATCGGTAGCTCCGGGTGGCGCTCGCGGATCTCGTCGATCAGCTTCGGCGCCGGGTCGAACTCGAGGGTCAACTCCTCGCCCGAGCGGATCTTCTCCGGGCTGGCCTCGATCGTGTAGTCGCTGATCGCGGCCGCGGAGACGAGCGCGTCGGCGGTTTCGCAGGCCTCCGCGGTCGCCTCGAGCATCTCCGCGCCCGACTCGACGGTTCGAACCTCGGCATACGGGACGTCCGGACCGTCGTGGACGAGGGTGACCTCGGCCCCGCGAACGTAGCATGCCCGTGCGACCGCTCGGCCCATCTTCCCCGACGAGCGGTTGGTCAGCACGCGCACGGGGTCGATCGTTTCGGTGGTCGCACCGCTCGTGACGACGACGTGTTCGCCCGCGAGCGGGCGCTCTCCCGACGCGCGTGCGACGCCTGCGACGATCGCCTCCTCGGTGGCGATCTTCGCCTTCCCCTCCTCGAGTCGCGGCTCGACGAACTCGACGCCCCAGGACTCGACGCGGTCGATGGCCTCGAGCACGCCGGGGTGGTCGTACATCGGCTCGTGCATCGCGGGTGCGATCACGACCGGCATCCCCGCGCCCAGGGCGGTCGTCGCACAGGTCGAGACGGGCGTGTCGTCGACCGCGCCGGCGATCTTCCCCACCGTGTTCGCCGTCGCGGGGGCGATCAGCAGTACGTCGGCCCACCCGTCGTAGCCACAGAGGTCGACGTGTTCGACCGCGCCCGTGATCTCGGTGACGACCGGCTCGTCCGTCGCGAACTCGAGCGCCCAGGGGTGGATGATTCCCTGCGCGCTGCCCGTCATCACGCCCCTGACCGACGCGCCGTGTCGTCGCAGTTCGTGGGCGAGTTCGACCGTCTTGACCGCGGCGATCGACCCCGTCACCCCGAGTGCGACGTTGACTCCCTCGAGCATTCGTGCCGTATTGCCCCCGCGGAGGCTTTAATATTGGCGAGACGACGGTGCGGCGCGGACGGGCAAACACGGACCTGAACCGCTTTGTGACTGGCGGGAGACGGCTCATCCGTGACCATCTATCGTACCGAACGAGGCCTTCGCCACCAGTTTCGAGACGTCCTGAACTTCTACTATCCGGACTGTATCGACACCGCGATCGGCGGCTACGTCGCTCAGCTCGACGAGCGGGAGGGGTACGTCTACGACCCGCGCTCGAGACACCTCGTCGCGACCGCGCGCGGAATCCACAACTTTAGCCTCGGCGTGCTCGCCGACGGCCCCGGCTGGTGTCGCGCTGCGGCCGAACACGGCATGAGCTTCCTCGAGACCGCCCACTGGGATTCCGACGAGGAGGGCTACGACTGGCTGCTCGAGGGGCGCGAGACGGTCGACGCCACGCGATACGCCTACGGCCACGCCTTCGTCCTTCTCGCGGGCGCCCGCGCCCATCAGGTCGGGATTTCTGGCGGCCTCGAAACCCTCGAGCGGGCCGCCGACGTGCTCGAGAGCCGCTTCTGGGACCCCGAGTACGATCGGTTCGCCGATCAGGCGACGGCCGACTGGGGAACCGTCGAGCCCTACCGCGGCCAGAACGCGAACATGCACGCCTGCGAGGCGTACCTCGCCGCCTACGAGGCGACGGGGAGAGAGCGGTTCCTCGAGCGCGCCCTCGCCGTCGCCGATGCCGTCGTTCGGGAGGGGGCGTCGGAAACGGACGGCCTGCTCTGGGAGCACTTCACCGAGGAGTGGGAGCCGGACCTCGAGTACAACCGCGAGGAGCCCGCAGACCGGTTCCGGCCCTGGGGCTACCAGCCAGGCCACCACGCGGAGTGGGCGAAGCTCCTGCTGTTGCTGGCCGAACACCGTTCGGAGGGGTGGCTCGAGACCCGCGCCCGCGAACTGTTCGACGCTGCTGTCACCCGCGGCTGGGACGACGAGCACGGCGGACTCTGCTACACCGTCGAGGCGAGCGGTGAACCGGTCGTCGCCGACAAGTACGGCTGGGTACACGCGGAGGCGATCGGCGCGTGCGCGCTGCTCGCGGCTCGAGACCCGACGTACGGGGAGTGGTACGACCGCCTCTGGGCGTACGCGACGGAGAACCTGATCAACCCGCGCTACGGCAACTGGTACGAGCGGGTGGCTCGGGACGGCTCGCGGGACGGGCCGAACCGCGGCGTCGAGGTCGAGCCCGGCTACCACCCGCTTTCGAACTGCTGGGTGGCGATGGAGGCGGTCGCGGCGGGCGCGTTCTCGTCGTGAGCCGCGTCGACGGTCGTCTCGGCGTCTCTGCGACGCACACGGGTCACACTGCGCGGGGGTTTCGGTGACGTTCGCCGGCTCAGACCGTTCTCACCGGGGGTTCAGTCTGATCCCCGGTCGTCCAGCGCCACCCGGAGGAGCTTTCGCTGGGCGCTTCGGAGGTGCTGGTGGTAGGTCGCTGCGGAAATGCCGAGCGAGTCGGCCACTTCTTCGCCGTTGGTGTCTCGAGGCCACGCGAAGTAGCCGGCGTAGTAGGCCGCCTCGAGCGCCGCCCGCTGGCGGTCCGTCAGTCGCTCGAAGAAGGCGCTCTGTGGCCCCGTCGCGGGCTTCCGGTCGCGGTCCACCTGTCGCTGGCTAACGAGCTCGATCCTCGGATACGTCTCCGTAATCGAATCGACGATCCGGCGAACGTTCGTGCTCGGCGGAAGGTGGAGCCGCATGTAGTAGTCGCCGTCCTCGATCCGCGCCTCGTCGATGGAGCCGCCGTACGCGGTGATGGTCGAAAACATCGGCGGGTCGACCAGCCGCAGTTCGAAGTGGGTCGCGTCGCCGTCGATTCGGAGGGCGTGTACCGACTCCCAGTGAGGGACGCTCTCGGCGTCGACCAGCGTCTCGATCGCCGCCATCGCGTCCTCCGTCGCGGTACCGTACTCGAGGAACACGCCGTCGCCGGCCGGGACCGCCCGGTCGTGCGTGATCGTCCCGTCGACGGCCTCGAGACCGTGGATCGCTCCGAAGAAGTCCCCGATCGTGAACTCGAGTTCGATGACTTCGTCGCTCATCAGGGCGCGCTGGCGCTCGATGGCGGCGATCGCGTGACCGATGATCTCGCCGAGTTGACCGATCACCGACCGCTCGTCGTCGGTGAACGCGTTCGGTCGATCCGCGTAGACGGCCAACACGCCGTAGAGGGTGTCCTCGTATACGACCGGGATCGCGGCGGTGGATGCGGATCCGGAATCGTGATCGAACTCGAGGTCACGGGCCACCTGCATCTCGCGCCGCGAGATCGCCCGTTCCACCGGCTCGCGGTGCCACTCGCCGTCCCGATTTACGGGGATCGTGGCGTCGTTCAGGGTGCCGTCGACCGCTGCCTCGGCCCGCAGGGTAATCGCCTGCGACTGTACGTCGACGTCGCCGATCCACGCGAACTCGTACGAGTCCGACGCGGCGAGGCGTTCACACACCGTCTCCTCGATCTCTTCGCGCGAGGACTGCTCGATGACCGCGTCCGTAATGTCACGGACGACCTCGTGTAGGCTGTTCAGCGCCTCGAGCTGGTTGCGGTGTCGCTCGAGTTCCTTCTCGGCTCGTTTCCGCTCCGTAATGTCGACGAGCGCCCCGGGGAACGTCACGGGATTCCCGTCGTCGTCGCACTCGACGGAGCCGCGGGCCACCACCCATCGGACGTTGCCGTCCGCGTTCCAGACGCGGTATTCCTCCCTGTACTCCCCGCCCGTCGCTACGACCGACTCGACGCTGCGTTCGACTCGCTCGCGGTCGTCCTCGTGGATAGCGGAGACGAACCGATCGATCGGAACGCCGGTCCGGGCCGCTTCCGGGTCCACACCGAACATCCGGGCGAACGACGCGCCCGCGACGAACCGGTCCTCGGGGATGTGCCACTCCCAGGTACCGACGGCACCGGCCTCGGTCGCGGCCTCGAGTTGTGACTTGGTCTCCCAGAGGAGTTTTTCGCGCTCTTTCCGTCTGGTGACGTCCTGTGACATCGCCGTGGCGGCGAAGACGTCGCCGTCGTCGTCACGCACGGGGACGAAGTGAAACTGGTAGACCCTGTCGTCTATCGTATCCTCGAATGTCGAGGGTTCGCCGTCGAGCGCGGCCTCGTAGCGCGGGGCGACGACGTCTTCGATCTCCGGCGGCAGGACGTCGCGAACGCGTTCGCCCTCGAGTTCCGCTCTCGGCACGTCCGTATCGCCTTCCAGCCTGCCACCGAAGGAAACGTACCGGCACTCCTCGTCGACGAGAGCGACCGCTCCGTTGGGGTAGTTATCGATGAGCGTCTGGTACTGCCGTCGGCTCTCCTCGAGGGCGCGCTCGCGGTCCTTTCGCGCCGTGACGTCCTGAACGTTGCCGACCGCCCGGACGGGTTCGCCCTCGTCGTCGAAGTAGAACTCGCCGCGGGCCTCGATCCACCGCTGGACGCCGTCGGTGCGAACGATTCGGCACTCGAACGACCAGTCGCCGGACTGGAACGCTGCCTCGAAACTCCCTTCGACGCGCTCTCGATCGTCCGGGTGGACGTGCTCGAGGAACCGCTCGAAACTCCAGTCGTCGATCGGCTCCTCGTAGCCGAAGATCCGGTCGTGTTGCGGCGAGCGGACGGGCGACGCTTCGGTCCGGAGATCGAGTTCCCAGGCGCCGATCTCGCCGGCCTCCAGCGCGAGCCGTAACCGCTCCTCGCTTTCGCGTAACTCCCCCTCGACACGTACCCGTTCGGTGGTTTCGATCGCGGTGGTACGGACGCCGACGACCGACCCGGCCTCGTCGCGCACGGGAACCGCGGAGATATCGAAGTACGCCTCTTCCGGCTCGTCGCGGTGCGCGAGCGTAACCGACACGGTATCGAAGCGGACCGCCTCGCCCGCGAGCGCCCTCTCTACGGGGGAGTCTCCGCCGTCGGCCGACAACCAGACTTCGTGAAAGGGCCGTCCGAGCGCCTCGGAGTTCTCGCCCAGGAGCCGGTCGTAGGCGTCGTTGTAGATGCAGGTGAGATCGGACCCCCACGCGAGAACGGTCGGAAACTCGGTGGAAACAACCATGTCGACCGCCGTTCGCAAGCTCTGTGGCCAGTCCGCCGTCGGACCGAGAGGCGTCTCGGACCAGTCCATCTCGCGAATGCGAGCCCCCGTTTCCCCGCCGGACGGAAACTCGAGCGGTGGATCGTCCGCGGGGGCGGTTCGCGGGTCGTCTCCGCGGCTCCCGTTCCGGCGACGATCACGCGGCGCTCGCCACCAGATTCGGGCACTGGCACCGGCTTTCTTGGTCTCGAGTTCGCCGTGCTCGACGAGTCGCTCCAGGCGTTCGTAGGTGCTTCGCCGCCCGAGGTCGAGGCGATCCGCCGCTTCGGTCGTCGTCAGAGGGATGCCCGACCCGTCGAACAGGGCGAGGGTTTCACGAAGAGCGTTCGTGAGAGAGCCCGAGGACATAGGGTGCCCAGCAGCCCACCGCTCTTTAACCCTCCGGAAGTGGAGGCTCGTTGCGGACCGTACCTCGCTCGGACCGGGCCGAACCCGCGGCCCCCTCGTCGAACTCGCCGTTCCCCCTCGTTGTGGCGGGCTCGTACCAATCGATTTAGGGACGGTGACTATCAGCGCATCGCCCATACGTGGCGTATCCTCTCACGGGAGGAGCTAAGACCTATGTCCAACTCATCGAGTAATCCTCCGCGCGACCGATCTGGAACAGTTGTACTCGCCGAGTCGGAGTTTCACCGACTCCTCGCCTCGAAGCGCCGTCGAATTCTGCTCGAGATTCTCGACGAGCGCCCTCCCCCCATCGACCTCGAAGCGCTGGCGCTGGCGGTTGCGGAGCGCGAAAGCGGCACCGAGAGCGAACGGCCGGCGGACGTCCACCGGGTGGCGATCACGCTCCACCACCAGCACCTGCCCGCGCTGAGCGACGGCGGAGTCCTCGAGTACCGGCCAGCAGCCAACCGCGTCGACTCGTTCGACGGCGTGGTCCGGTAGCGACGCCCGCCGCGAAGCGCCTGCCGTCTCCGCCGTCGTAGAGACGGGAACGGACCGTCTTCCGATTGAGCGCCAGGGTACGGCGTCGCCTTCTCGCGAATACGTACGGGTGTCAGTCGAGAGGATGCGCGGCTGTCGATACGCGGGACGTGTCACGAATCGGCGGTCCGTGCCGGCGGCCGTTACCGCTCGACGCTCGGGTGCATTGTCGGCTCCTCCTCGAGCGGTTCGGCGAGCCACTCGAGCATCGTTTCGCGCGCCCGCCGGTCCCGCTCGAGGCGTTCGTCGTCGCCGATCTCTTCCGTTGCGGGTGGCACCTCCCGGTCGCGACCGGTGAAGTAGCCCTCCGGGGTGACCCAGTCGTGGTAGAAGGCGGTCTCGGAGTCGTGGATCGCCGCGAGGGCGACCTTCGCGCCGTGGCCCGCGGCGACGATCGACTGGTGGGGCTCGCCGGCCAGCCGACCGGCGGCGTAGATGCCGTCGACGGCCGTTCGCCCGGCCTCGTCGACGCTGACGAAGTGTTTGCTGCCGCGCTGCTCGCGGCCGACGTCGAGGGGGACCAGGTACTCGCTGTCCGACCAGGAGGCAGCGATGAGCCGCCGGGTCTCGAGCGGCTCGCCGCCTTCGGTTTCGACGACGAAGCCGGCCTCGAGGTCGTCCTCGTCTCTCGGTTCCACCGCGGTTACGCGCCCCAGTTCGAAGTCGGCACCGGCAGTCGTCGCCTGTTCGCGGACGAGTCGGAGGTAGAGTCGGGCGTCGATCCCGTCGGGGAAGCCGGGGTAGTTCTCGAGGCTGGCGTTGCGCGCGAGGATCGACTCGCCCCCGTCGACGACGAGGGTGTCGAGGTCCGCGCGGGCGGTGAAGATCGCAGCGGCGAGGCCGGAGACGCCGCCGCCGACGATGAGTACGTCTCGCATGAGCGTTCGTTGACGGGGACGGGTATAGAAGGCTGCCGACTCGCAGCCCCCGACCGCGGGGGCTGTCGGAACGGTAATCCTTACTGTGGATCCGTCCCTATCGGGGGTGTGGACCGAATCCTCGTCAGTACGGTCGTCTACCGCGAGCCCGAGGCGGTGTTTCCGTACCTCGAGTCGTTTCCCGACTACCCGCGATACAGCGAGCACCTGAAGGCGGTTCGACGGGTCGATTCGGGGGCCAGCGGCGCGGCTGCCGGAGCCGACGGTGCCGGGAGCGAGCAGACCGACGGCGGCACGAGCGGCCCCGTTTACGACCTTCGGGTCGCCTGGTGGGAACTCTCCTACACCGCCCGGTCGGAGGTCACGGACGTCTCCGCGCCGACCTCGCTCGAGTGGCGGCTGATCAAGGATCTCGACGCCCGCGGGGAGTGGCGCGTCGAGCCGGAGCCGGAGTCGGCCCCCGAGGGCGAGGAGACCGCCAGCCGCGTCTACTTCGACGCCGTCTACGACCCACACTCCGCCGACGAGAGCGCGATCTCGCTGCCGCGGTTCGTCTCGATGGGGTGGGTAATCCGGAAGATCCAACCGAAGCTGCTCGAGGAGGCCGAGCGGGTGGTCACTCGGCTGGTCGAAGACGTCGAGGGGCGCTCCCGCGCCGTCGATCTCACACTTCACGAGGCGCCGTGACGGCGGCTGTCGGCGCTGAGCCGATGGTAACTCACTTACCATCCGCTCGAGAAGAGTCGCCTATGGCGCGGGTGAATCCGTCGTGCGCGTGATCGTTATCGGCGCGGGCGAGGTCGGATCGAACATCGCCGAGAGCCTCGCTGACGACCACGACGTCGTCGTCGTCGACCGCGACGCCGAGCGCGTCGAGTCGATCACGTACTCCCTCGACGTGCTGGCGATCGAGGGCGACGGCACCGACCTCGAGACGCTCGAAGAAGCGGGGATCGAGAAGACGGATCTGGTCATCGCGAGCACGGACGGCGACGAGACGAACATCGTCGTCTGCGGTACCGCGAAGACGATCGACGACCCGTTCACGATCGCGCGGGTGAAGCGGCCGACCCTGTTGCGAACCTGGGAGCGCTCCGAGGAGGCGTTCGGTGTGGATTTCATGGTGTGTACCGACCTGCACACGGCCGAGACGATCGTCCGGATCGCCGGGCTCCCCGGCGCACACGACGTCGAGACGTTCGCGAACGGGCTCGTCCACATGGCGGAGTTCGAGGTTCGCCCCGACAGCCCGATCGCCGGCGAGACGGTGTCGGAGGCCGACCGCTTCGAGTCGCTGACGTTCGCCGCGATCATCCGCAACGGCGACGTCGTGATCCCGACAGGGGAGACGGTGATCGACCCTCACGACAACGTCGTCGTCATTGGCTCGTCGGTCAGCGTCCGCGGCTTCGCGAGCGACCTCACGCCCGCGCCGACGCTCGAGGACGCCGACGAGATCGTCATCGTCGGCGGCAGCGAGATCGGCCTCCAGACGGCCCGCCTGTTCGAGGCTGAAGGACTGTCCCCGAGACTCGTCGAGCGCGACCCCGACCGGGCGCGAGAGCTGGCCGAGCGACTGCCCAACACGCTCGTTCTCGAGAGCGACGCCACGGACATCGACTTCCTGGTTCGAGAGCACGTCGACGAGTCCGACATCGTTATCGCCACGCTGGACAGCGACGAGAAGAACCTGCTCGTCTCGCTGCTTGCAAAGCGGATCGGCGTCGAGCGCACCGTCGGCGTCGTCGAGTACGGCGAGTACGTCGAACTCTTCGAGACCGTCGGCGTCGACGTCGCGGTCAACCCGCGGGTCGTCACCGCAGAAGAGATCACCCGCTTTACCCGCGAGGAGAAGACGGAGAACGTCGCGATCCTCGAGTCCGACCGCGCGGAGGTCCTCGAGATCGAGGTCGGTGACGATAGCGTCCTGGACGGAAACCGGATCCGCGACGTGATGGCCGATCTCCCGGACGGGGTCGTCATCGGGGCGATCACTCGAGACGGCGAGTTGATCACGCCGCGCGGGGAGACGGTCCTCCATCGCGGCGACCACGTCGTGATCTTCCTCGATACCGAGGTGCTCGACGCGGTTTCGAAGCTTCTCTGAAGGGTCGACGAACCGCCGGCGGTCCCTTACTGGGACTCGCCGCCGTAGCGCATGAAGAAGTAGACGAGCGACAGCGTCGACACCATGCCCGCGACGGTCGCGATCACGAGCGTCCAGGCGGCGTCGGGAACGACCTCCGCCGGTCCCTCCGCGGCGCCGCCGCCGTCGGGGTCGACGACGACCGTTCCGTCCATGCCGGGGTGGGGGTCGCAGGTGTAGGCGTACTCACCCTCGACGTCGAAGGTGAACTCGTACTCGCCGTCGGAAATGAGGTCCGGGTGACCCTCCCAGTCGGCGTCGTCGGGCTGGGAGGTGGGGTTGATGTTGTGGTCGATATCACCGACCCACTCCCAGACGACCGTCGTTCCCGGCTCGACGGTCACCGACTCGGGCTCGTAGTAGTTGTCGCCGATCTCGATGTGTTCGGTGCCGCCGCCGCCGTTTTCGTCCCCGTCACCGTCGTCCTCCTCGTCGCCGTTTTCCTCGTCCTCGTCGTCACCGTTCTCGTCTTCGTCGTCGCCGTTCTCCTCGTCGTCCTCCTGGGCGAGCGCCGTCGCGCTCACGCCGACCGCGGCGGCCCCGGCGGCCGTACCGACGAGAAACACCCGTCGCGAAAGCGGATCGTCGTCCTTGAGTGGGTTCATGGCCGTGGCTTAGGAACGACCGGTACTGAAATCTTCGGTTCCGATCCCCGCCGATGGTAACGCCTTTCAGCGCCTCTCCCGTCCCCTCGAGTATGTTCTACGAGCAGCGGATGGCCGCCCCCGAGTCCCCGGCGGCGCTGCGTCGAGAGTACGACGACGAACTGTCCCGACTCGTCGCATCTCGCGGCCTCGAGGAGGCGGCCGCGGCGACCGGGATCGACGCCGACCGACTTGAGGCGCTCGGAGACGGCGACGTCCCCGACCTCGCCCTCGAGGAGGCCGCCGAGATTCAGGCGCTCGGAGACGGCGAACCCGACCCGGAGACGATCGTCGAGATCGCCTGCGAACACCTCCTGCTCGGGATGTCGACGGCGATCCTCGACGTCGACTCGCTCGCGAACGCGGTCGAGGCGGACCTCGACGCAAAGGAGATCCAGCAGAAGATCGAGCGGCGAGCACCGATGACCTTCGACGAGTACGTCCACCTCCAGTACGCCATCGCCGACGAGCCGCGCTGAGCCGGGAGCCGGTCGCAGGTTCGGGATCAGTAGCTATTTCAGGCGGCTGCGGGCAGAAGTGGTATGGACGTCTCGGAGCTCCCCTGGGGGTCGTTTCTGGTACAGACGATCGTGATGTTCGGGGTACTGCTGGGGTTTCAGTACGTCGTCCGCGGCGAACTCACGCTTCCCATCGCGATCATCGCCGCGGTCGGCTTCTTCCTCGCGCTGGCGGCGACCCACTGGTACAAACACCGCGAGTGACGGAGAGACCGCAACCGGCGGTTGAAACACACTGTTATGGGCGCTCGGTCACGTAGAGCGGGTATGCGCGTTGTAATTCTCGGCTGTGGCTACGTCGGCCTCGAACTCGGCCGCCAGCTCGCCGACGCCGGCCACGAGGCCGTCGGCGTCCGGCGGTCGGCCGACGGTGTCGCGGCGATCGAAGAGCGCGGGTTCGACGGCGTCCGGGCCGACGTCACCGACGCGGCGGCGCTTCGGGCGGTGCCGGACGCCGACGCGATCGTCTTCGCCGCGAGCAGCGGCGGCCGCGGCGCCGACGCGGCCCGCGAGGTGTACGTCGACGGTCTCGAGACGGCGATCGACGCCTTCGGCTCGCGGGAGTCGCCGCCGGACCGACTGCTCTACACCTCCTCGACGGGCGTCCACGGCGACCACGGCGGCGACTGGGTCGACGAGGAGACGCCGATCGAGCCCACGACGGAGAAGACCGCGGTCCTGGCCGAGGCCGAGCGGATCGCCACGGAGCGCCCGCCCGAGTACGGCTTCCCCGGCACAGTCGCCCGCTACGCCGGGCTGTACGGCCCCGACCGGTACCGCCTCGAGCGCTACCTCGAGGGCCCCGTCACGGAGGGGTACCTGAACATGGTGCACCGCGACGACGCCGCCGGCGCGGTTCGGTTCCTGCTCGAGGAGGGACTCGCCCGCGGCGAGGTCGTTCAGGTCGTCGACGACGAACCGGCCTCGAAGTGGGCGTTCGCCGACTGGCTCGCCGCCGAGTGTGGTGTCGACGAGCCACCGAAGCGGACGAAAGCCGACCGCCTCGCGGCGGCCGATCTCTCGGAACCGGCGCGGCGCCGGATTCTGACGAGCAAGCGCTGTTCGAACGCGAAGCTCCGCGAATTGGGCTACGAGTTCGCCTACCCCACCTACCGCGAGGGGTACCGCGCGGCGATCGACGCGTTCTGCGAGGAGCGGACCCGCTGAACCGGGGCGGATGGCTGCCGCCTCGAGGCCAGTTCCCCCCGTCGAAGTCTTCTCTGGGGGGAACCTTCATGGGTATTGGATTTGAGTGTGGGGGTATGGGAGTCCGGGGCGTGCGACTGACCGGTGGTCGCCTCGACGAGGTGGCTGCGGTCGAGGGAGGGCTCGACGCCGTTCGGGGGACGGATCCGCTCGTTCTCTCGCTGACCGTGGTGAGCCTGGCGGCCGTCGTCGTCGGGGGGTGGTGGCTCGTACGCTGGCTTCGCCGACCGCCGGGCGCCAGGCTGCGAAACCTGCTCGCGAAACAGGAGGCGGTCACGGTGTTGATGCACCCGAACCCCGACCCGGACGCGATGGCGTGTGCGATGGGGGTCGCCGAGATCGCCCGCGCCGCGGGAACCGACGCGACCCTCCAGTACCCCGGCGAGATCCGCCACCAGGAAAACCGCGCGTTCCGAACGGTGCTCGGCCTCGAGTTCGAGCACGTCGAGTCGGCGTCCGATCTGGCCTCGGACGCGGTCGTCCTCGTCGACCACAACACCGCACGGGGGTTCACCGGCGCGCAGATGATCGAGCCGCTGGTCGTCGTCGACCACCACCCCGGAAACGGAAGCGGAACGGCGTTTACCGACGTCAGAACCGACTACGGCGCGGCGTCGACGATCGTCGCCGAGTACCTCGAGGAGATCGGCGCCACCGTCGACCCGGCCGATGACAGTACGTCGCTCGCGATCTCTCCCGAACTCGCGACGGGGCTCATCTACGGCATCCTCTCCGATACGAACCACCTCACGAAGGGCTGCTCGACGGCCGAGTTCGACGCCTGTCGCTACCTGTTCCCGGGCATCGACGAGGACCTGCTCGACCGGATCGCCAACCCGCAGGTGAGCGACGACGTCCTCCGGACGAAGGCGCGGGCGATCACCGAAAAGCGGGTCGAAGGTCCCTTCGCGGTCTGCGACGTCGGCGATATCAACAACGTCGACGCGATTCCCCAGGCGGCCGACGAGTTGATGCAACTCGAGGGCGTCACCGCCGTCGTCGTCTACGGCAAGTACGACGGAACGCTCCACCTCTCGGGGCGCTCTCGGGACGACCGGGTTCACATGGGCGAGACGCTTCGACACGCCGTCAGCGACATTCCGATGGCGAACGCCGGCGGCCACGCCCGGATGGGCGGCGGCCAGCTTTCGGTCGAACACATGAACGGAATCGGTCCCTCGGACGGGATCAGCGTCTCGGAGTTCGAAGACCGCGTCTTTTCGGCACTGGCCGGCGAGCGCTAGCGCCGCTCGACGAACGCCCGTAGCGTCTCCGGATCGCCGGTTCTGGCCGTGGCGACGAACCGGGCCGCACAGGCGTTGCCGAGCGCGAGCGCCGTGTCCCACGACCAGCCCCGAGCGCGCCCACAGGCGAGTCCGCCGGAGAACCGGTCGCCGGCGCCGGTGGTGCGCGTGGTTTCTCCCGCCTCGAGCATCGCCACCGTCGTCGTCCCGTCTCGCGTGGCCGGGGCGGCCTCCTCGGCGCCGTGGAGCACGGCGGCGCTGATCCCGAGCGAGGATCGCAGGCGCTCGAGCGCCGCGCGATCGACGTCCGGTTCGGCGGGACCGCCCGTCGCGGCGATGGCGGCGGTACACTCAGCGCGGTTTCCACTGAAGACGACCTCGAAGGCGGCGTCGGCGCTCCCCAGCCCCTCGAGGACGGCCGCGAGTTCGTCTTCGCCTATCGCCCCGATCGTGCCGAGGTCGGCCACCAGCGGCGGCCGCCCGCGAGCCGGCTCCGTCGAGCCGAGCGCCTCGAACACGCCGGACAGGCGGGGAAAGGAGGCCGCGTTGACGCAGCACAGCGCGTCCGCGCTCGCGAGCCGCTCCCAGTCGACGGCAGCCCGAAGCTCCTCGAGACCCCACCCCGTCTGGGTGCCCGCCCGCTCGGGGAACAGCACCCCACCGCCGTCGAACGTCAGCACGCGGACCCGCGCGGGCTCTCCCATCGACCGCGTCTCGAACGGGAGTCGCTCAAAGATCGGGTGCTCGAGGTGGCCGACGACCGTCGCACGGTCGCCGAGCGCGTCGACCTGCAGCGCCGCATTGACGGCCTGTCCGGCGGGTCGACACTCGCGTTCCTCGAGCGCGAACGCATCGCCGTCGCCCTCGAGGAGCTGCTGGCCCAGTGCCTCTCGGGACTCGAGCCGCTCTCGTTGGATGCCTGTGCGGATCCGTGCCCAGCTATTAGTTGCACTTACTGCCAGGGTGTCAGCGGCTCCATCGGTGAAACGTTCAGTAACCCGCTGTCGTAATCTATCACAGACGTGTTCTTCTGAAACCCTGATAGAGCGATAGCCATCCGGCGAAACGAAGGAAAGAGCGAGCTAACGTTCAGCTTCCTCAAACGCACACGAGTACGCGTCGTAGACGATCTGACTTCGTCACTACTAATCACTCAGCAGTTCCTCGCTCCGCACGCGGGTCTGTCGGCAGGAACCATGCCGCAAATCCATCGGGCTCCGCCGATAGCTCAGTACGTACAGCGGGACCTGAAAGAAATCATCTGATCAACGCCCGCTAAACCGGGTGAGGCAGATCGTTGCGACGCCGCGTTTCCGCCCACCGGTCTACATCCGGTTGACGCGGCTGTCGAGAGCGTTTTTGTTGCGCACCTGGGCGCCTCGAGGTGGGAGACGACCGCCGAGTTCGGCAGTCGGACTTTTGTTTCCGACCCGCCAACCCTCGAGCATGGCAACCGGCCCCGCGACCTGGGACTACCGCGACGCCCACCACGAGGAGTTCGGCAATACCTACTTCCGGCGCTACGGCGACGGCCTCGTCTCGAGCATCGGCCTCGGCACCTACCTCGGCGAGCCGACGGACGCGGTGGACGAGGAGTACGAAGAGGCGATCCTGACGGCCCTGGAGTCGGGCTGTAACGTCCTCGACACCGCGATCAACTACCGCTGTCAGCGCAGCGAGCGGGTCGTCGGCCGCGCACTCGAGGAAAGCGACGTCGACCGCGACGCCGTCCTCGTGGCGACGAAGGGCGGGTTCGTCCCGTTCGACGGCGAGCGCCCAGATAATCCGGGGGAGTTCGTCAAAGAGGAGTACGTCGACGCCGGCCTCGTTTCCCGCGAGGACCTCGTCGCCGGCAGCCACTGTATCGCGCCCGACTACGTCGAGGACCAGCTGGACCGGTCGCTCGAAAATCTCGGGACCGAGATCGACCTCTACTACGTCCACAACCCCGAGACGCAGCTCCGCGAGTACCCCCACGAGCGGGTGTACGACCAGCTCGAGGCGACGTTCACGCGACTCGAGGAGCGGGCGGCGGCGGGCGACATCGGCCACTACGGGGTCGCCACCTGGGAGGCGTTTCGGGTGCCCGCAGACCACCCCTCGTACCTCTCGCTGCCCGAGGTGGTCGAGCGCGCCAGGGCGGCCTCCCGGGAGGCGGGGACCGGCGGCACGCACTTCCGGGCGATCCAGCTCCCGTTCAACGTCGTGATGGCCGACGCGTTCACCGTCGCGGCCCACGAGGGCGCCGACGGGGCGACGAGCGCGCTCTGGTTCGCCGCCGACGCCGGGCTGAACGTCTTCACGAGCGCGAGCATCGCCCAGGGCGACCTCGCCGAGGAACTGCCGGAGGCGGTCGCGGCGCGTCTCGAGGGCGACTCGACGGTCCAGCGGGCGCTCAACTTCGCCCGCTCGGCCCCCGGCGTAACGTCGTCGTTGGTGGGGATGCGCGGGCGCGCTCACGTCGAGGAGAACGTCGCGGCGGGACGATTCGATCCGCTCGGTGCCCAGGCGTTCGACGCGGTCTTCGAGTAGCGACCGCGCCAGACTCGCCGCAGCCGCCGCCTACCGCAGCTCCTTCCACTCGGCGCCGCAGTCGGGACAGGTCCGGATCGTGGTGATCGTCTCGGGATCGTTCTTGGTTTTCAGCGGCTTGCCACAGTCGGCGCAAGTGACCCGCTCGTAGGTGTCTTTGTCGAGTTCGCCGTCGCGGAGTGCCTTTCGGACCGATTTCATGTTCGGCCACTACGAAGGAGGGGGAGAAAAAGACCGGTGCTCGCCGGAGCGGGTGTTCGCAGACGGACAGGAACGCACTCGAGGCGGGGCTGCCGGAGTCGTGGGCGTTTTTACCGTGCGCTCGAACTACCCACCGATGGAGTACGTACAGGAGCGGATCACGACGCTCCACGACCTGGGGGAGACGGGAGCGGGCTTTCCGGTCCGGCCGGCCGTCCTCGAGGAGACGGCCGTCGTCGTGCCGATGACCGCCCGCGAGCACGCCAGCCCCGCCGCCGAGGCGACGCTCGCGGAACTCGAGGTCGTCGATCCGGGTGCCGTTTTCGTCCCCGTCCGAGCGAGCGCGGAGCGCATCGGCCCGTTCCGGGAGTGGCTCGAGTCGTTCGATCTCTCGCTGCGCGTCCTCTGGTGTACCGGTCCCGGCGTCAGCTCCGTACTGGCGGAGGCCGGCCTCGCCAACGGGTTCGGGAAGGGCCGTGACGTCTGGCTCGCGCTCGGGCCGGCGGCCGCCGACTTCGAGCACGTCGTCGTTCACGACGCCGACGCCCGCAGCTACGAGGCGGGACACGTCTCGCGGCTGCTCGCCCCGCTGACGATGGGCTTCGACTTCTCGAAGGGGTACTACGCCCGCGTCGAGGACGGCCGGCTCTACGGCCGGCTCTGTCGGCTCCTCTACGAGCCGCTCCTCGAGGCGCTCGCCGACGCCCACGGCGAGCCGGTCGTCGACTACCTCGGGGCGTTTCGCTACGCGCTGGCCGGCGAGTTCGCCCTCACCGCCGACCTCGCTCGTCGGTTGCGCCCGCCGCGGGCGTGGGGTCTCGAGGTCGCCACCCTCGGCGACGCCTTCGAACACGCCGGCTTCGCGGGCACCGCCCAGGTCGACCTCGGCCGCCACGAGCACGACCACCGGGCGGTCGACGGCGAAACCGGCCTCGAGGGGATGAGCCGGGAGGTTGCCGCGGCGCTGTTTCGAGTCCTCGAGTCGCGGGGCGTCGAACCCGACTACGACGGCCTGCGGCGGCGCTACCGCGCGACCGGGGACCGGTTCGTCGACCGGTTCGCCGCCGACGCGGCGTTCAACGGCCTCGCGTACGACGCCGCGGGCGAGCGCGAGCAGATCGGCCGGTACGCCGGTGCGATCTCTCCACCGGGAGAGGATACGCGGCTCCCGGCGTGGCTCGAGGCGCCGTTCGACCCCGAGGCGGTCGTCGCCGCGGCGACGCCGTGGCTCGAGGCGTAACTCTCGGTCCCCCTACAGTTATTCGCCTCGCGCGCCTACGCCCCGGTATGGCTGGCTCCGATGACGGCTACGATCTGACGGAGATCTTCGTCGTCAAGTTCGTCCTCGCGGACGTCGTGATCATCGCCGCGCTGCTCTTTGCTGGCCCGCTGTACGCCGTCGCGATCACCGCGTTGCTGGTCGTCAGCGTCTTTCTCGTCTGGTATCTCACCCAGCGGGTCGGATCGCCCGCCGAGGACCGCGCCGAGGTCGACCCCGTCACGACCCTCCAGAACCGCTACGCCGCCGGCGAGCTCACGGAGGCGGAGTTCGAGGCGAAACTCGAGCAGTTACTCGACGCGAACGACCGGGCGACGGCCGCGGGCGTCGAGACGGCCGACCTCTCGCTCGAGCGCTCGACGTAACGCGGCCGCCGGAGCGCAAAGACTAATCCCACCGGCAGCCGTCTCTCTGGCCATGAACGCGACCGCCGACGAACTCGCCGGGGTCGTCGACCTCTTCGGCGGGCTCACCCGCGCGGAACTCGAGACCGCCCTCTCGGAGGCCGCCTTTCGGGCCGACGGGGGGTCGGTAGACGCCGACGCGGCTGACGAGGCGATCGAGGACGCCCTCGACTCGTTTGCGCTCGTTCGACACGTTCCGTCCGACCCGGCCGTCGACGAGCCCCTGCTGGTCGCCGGCCCGACGGCGTTTCCGACGACGCCCGAGCACGCCGAGGACGTCCCGCACATCCTCGACGTCGACCGGCGGCGCCTCGACCGGGACGCGCTCGGCGACAGCGCTGGCGCCCGCTTCTCTCGAGCCGTCGACGAGGCGGTCGAGGCGGGCGACGACGACCGGATCGCGGCGTTGATCGACGTCAGCTACGACCTCGAGGCGTGGGCGCCGATCGACCTCGCGGCCGAACGAGCCAGGCTCGACGAGGCGGGGTCGGGAGCCGAATGACGCGCATGAACCTCGAACCCGTCGCGGCCCACGAGCCCCGCGAGATCGACGACGAGGAACACGACGCGGCGGTCGTCGCGCCGGTGATCGACCGCGACGGCGAGGACCACCTGCTCGTCACCAAGCGGGCCGACCACCTCGGCGAACACCCCGGCCAGATGAGCTTCCCCGGCGGCGGCGCCGAACGCCAGGACGAGACGATCCTCGACACCGCCCTCCGCGAGGCCTACGAGGAGATCGGCCTCGAGGCCGACGAAGCCGAGATCGTCGGCCAGCTCGACGACATCCGGACGGTGACGGAGTACGCGGTGACGCCGTTCGTCGCCCGGATCCCCGACCGGGAGTACGAACCGGACGAGCACGAGGTCGCCGAGATCGCCGTCCTTCCGGTCGCGGCGTTTCTCGACCCCGAGAACTACGAGTACGACCGCCGGGACCACCCCTACTACGGCGAGATCGTCATCCACTACTTCCACGTCGACGGCTACACCGTCTGGGGGGCAACGGGACGGATTCTAGTCCAGTTGCTCGAGCTAGCGACGACGTTCGAGGCGCCGGAGCGGATCGAGCGTTCGCAGTACTGAGGTGGAGAAATCGCGACCAGATCGGTTTCCGGGGTCGTGAACGTCCGCCGCGATCAGGGGCAGGGTTCGACGAACGACAGCGACCCGTCGTTGCCGTCCGGAAGCACCGCGTCGGCGTAGCACGAGACGAGCCCCTCGCCGACCGCCCGACACCGGTCGATCGTTCGATCCGCGAGATTCCCGCAGAGCACGCCGCTCCCGAAGACGCCCGGGTGCGTGGCGCTGGTCTCCGGGTCGGCGAACGCGTCGACGACAATCTCGCCCGTCCACAGCCCGTACCGCTCGCCGTCGAACCCCGTCGAATCCAGCCGATCCTCGAGGAAGGCTCTCCACTGCGCTTCCTCGTCTTCCGTCTGATATCCGTACCACAGCATCGCTCGAACGCCCTTCTCGAGCAGCCGCCGGAAGAGGTCCCACCCGGTCCGGCCGCGTTCTCCGGCGGCCATCGGCGTGTACGGGTCGACGTGAGCGAACGTTCCCGCGATCTCCGCCGAGGAGGCCGTCGACAGGGCGTCGAAGAGGGTCGAAATGCCGTCGCCGTGGACCGTCGTGACGTCGGACTCCCGAACCCCGAGGGCGTGTGCGTGCTCCCGGACCGATCGAACGGCGGCCGCTTCGGTATCGCAGAACAGAAACGTCGGCCGATCCGACGACGCTCGAGTCCCCTCGAGAAGGGACATCGCGATGACGGGCGACCCCGGATAGCGGTCGAGGACTCCCTCGTCGTTTCGGTACGACTCGAGGAGCTCCGTGTAGGGCGAGCGACGCAGGACGTCGGACGCGGTCGCCCGCTCGAGGTAGCGGACGGCTCCGTACACCTGGTTCGGCTCCGGCGCGAGTTCGTACAGCCCGGAGGCGGCGTGCGATTCCCAGTACGCCGCTGGGGGTTCCATCGCCAGGATTTCGGCGAGCGGGAGGTGTTTCCAGACGTCCCCGATCTCCCCGTAGTGCGTGTACGTCATTACACCCTCCTCGAGCGGGGCCCCCATAATCCTGATTGAGCGGCGCGCTCGCGCCGCGTTCCGAATCGCGATTCGCGGGTGCTCCACGGGATGGGCGGGTTCTCACCCGCCCGCGGTTACTCGGCTACCGAAAATCCGCCGGCGTGCGTTCGGTCCGACGGCTCGACGCGGCGAGCGCGAAGAACAGCGCTCCGCCGAGCAGGAACCAAGAATCGTAGGCCGCGAGGAGAAGCGGCGTGGGTTCCTGTGACAGCACGGTCTGTGCGAGGCCGACGACACCCCGCAGCGCGAGCACCCCTCCTGCACCCCAAGCCGCGGCGTGCCAGAGCCGGCGCGGCACGACGACACCCCAGGAGCGTACGAGCGCGAGCGCGACGATCGCGGCGAGAAAACAGAGCGGGATCGCGATCAGGTTGATCGCGAGCAACACTCCCGTCATGGCGTTGCCCTGGAGGCCGAGAGTCCCGCCGACCGCCCAGTAGACGTGCGCGGCGCCGAACAGAAGCGCCCATGCGGCGGCCGCGTATCCGGAGACCGCCGCTGCTCGAGCCCGGCTCGAATACGGCCGATAACTCGTCGTACTCATAACCTCTCGAGGAGGACGGCGGTAGTATCTGTATCGGTTACCGACGGCTCGAGGATATCGCCCCTCGACCGGTACCACGGGCGGTCGCGGTCGATGACGGGGGCTCAGCCCGACGAGCCGGCGACTCGCCGCTGAAGCGTGGACGGATCGGTCCGATACGCGATCACCGCGACGGTGGACCAGACCGCGACGGCGGTCACAGCGTACAGTGCGTCGACCGATGCGTCCGCCAGAATCAGCGACGTGATGAGAACGCCGAACGAGGCGTTGAAGGACGTGTGCATGATCGCGGCGAGAAGAACGCTCCCCCGGGTCGAGTTGTACAGCCACCCGATGACGACGGACTGGCCGACGATCACGAGCGCGTAGCTCGACACCGGGATGGCCTCGAACTGGCCGCCGGGCAGGAACAGCGCCGCGTGCCACAGTCCCCAGACTACGCCGACGACGATCGCCGCCGCCACGGCCGAAACGCGCGATTGAAGCGCCTCCTGGAGGAATCCGCGCCAGCCGTAGTTCTCGACGAGATTGAAGAAAATTCCGAGCGTGACCACCTCGAGGAGGATCAAGCCGGCGATATACGGATCGACGGGAACGGGCTCGACGACGGTGCTAACGACGAGATAGGTGACTGCGGCGAGCGCGGGAAACAACCCGGTCGCGACCACGTACCACCGGACGTCGGTGCGCCAGCGAAAGCGCTCGCGAAGGAAGGCCCGGAGCCCGTCCCCGACTCGAAGGCGGCGAACGAGTACTGCGACCGCGATAAGCGGCGAGAGCGCAAATATCGCGAACAGCGTCAACGCGACGGCGGTCGGTGGCGGTTGGTCGAATACGATTTCGTAGGTGGCAGAGGGGTTGCCGGCGATCCATCCGAGCGCGAGCGCGATCGCCACGAACACTCCGATATCCCGCGGCCCGACCGGAAGTCGTGGGATCGGTGGGACCATGGAGGTCCTCCACGCGAACTGGTATATTAATCACTCTGGTACTATCCGCTCCCCGAACTCGACGCGAGTTGCCCCTCGAGACGACCGGTCGATTCGATACGCCCCGTTTCACGAGGTGCCGTTACCGACACTGACCACTGGCGGGTTCCGACCGCTCTCCGTTCGCGGGGATCGACGGCGCTGAGACACTCATCGATAGCCAGCGCCTCGATGAAGGAGACGGTAGAGGCCCTACTGTGACGGTTCGTTCGTGATCGTCGTGTGGGCACCGATCAGCGCCCCCGCGAGGTCCATCTTCTCGAGGTGGGTTCCCTCGTCGATGATCGACCGCCGGATGTCCGCGTTCCTGACCGTGGCCTCCGGAAAGATAACCGCGTGGTCGAGGTTGCTGTTCTCGAGGGTCACCCCGCTCATGACGTGGACGTTCTCGCCGATCGTGACGTTCTCGAGGGTCGCCGTCTCGTCGACGAGCGACTCGCCCTCGAGGTGCCAGGAGACGGCCTCGAGGTAGCTCTCCGGGGTGCCGATGTCGAACCAGGCGCCCTCGAACGTGTAGGCGTAGGTGGGCTCTCTGTTCTGGAGCCACTGGACGAACCAGCCGGGCTCGTCGGGGTTGTTGTCCTCGGCGAGGTACGTCGAGAGCAGCGAGAGCGAGTCACGGGGGAAGGCGTAGCAGGCGATCGAGACGAGCGTGCTCTTGGGGTCGTCTGGTTTCTCCTGGAAGTCGACCACCCGGTCGCCCTCGAGTTCGACCAGCCCGTACGATTTGGCCTTCTCGCGGGAGCCGACGTCGTAGGCCGCGAGCGTCGGCGCTCCTTTCGACTCGAAGTAGTCGAGGAAGTCCGACACCGCGAAGCTGATCAGGTTGTCGCCGGCGATCACGAGCAGGTCGTCGTCGACGCCCTCCCGGTCGACCAGCTGGGCGAGCGCGCCGACGACGCCGAACTTGTCCTCCTCCTCGCTCGTGTCCTCGACGGAGAGGGTTGGCTTGTCGAACTCGCTCTCCGCGAGGTGGCTCTCGAAGCTCGCGGCGAAGCGCTCGTTGGTCGAAACGAACACCTCGTCGATCCGGTCGTCGGCCTCGAGTTCCGCGAAGATCCGGTCGATCACGGTCGACTCGCCGACGGGGAGGAACATCTTGGGCCGGTGTTTGGTGATCGGCCACATCCGGGTCGCGTATCCGCCAGCCAGCACGACGGCCTTCATGTCTCGGCGTTCACCTGCGGTATGTAAGTCACTTGCCCTTTCGTGACCCCTCGCTGCGTCCTCCTCACCACTCCTCGCCAAGCGCCGCCTTCGCCCCGCCGTAGCCGGCCGCCGTTTTCCAGCTCCGCCCGCTCGAGACGTGCTCGACCTCGTAGTCGCCTCCGCACGACCCACAGCGGTAGTTCTCTGGCGTGCGAACGGGTTTCGACGCCTGATGGCGACGGCTCTCCCAGGTACACTCCCCTCCGAGACACCGCAACAGGTACCGGGGGTCGGTGAACGCCTCGCAGTGGCGCGGCGCCTCGAGCCGTCGCGCCTCCCGCCGAAACCGCTCGCCGTGGCCCGACTTCCCGTGGCGCTGGAACTCCCAGGCGTGGACGAGTTCGTGGCGAACGACCGCGGCGAACTGCGCCCAGTCGTAGGCCTCGTAGGCCCGCCGCGAGAGCACGATCGTCGCCACCTCGCCGTCCCACCGGCAGGCGCCCGCCCGCCGCTTCGCCCGGGCCGAGACGGCCCACTCGAGGCACTCCCAGTCGACGTCGATGGCGACATCTCGGGCGTGAATGCGCGCGCGGGCGACGATCTCGTCGTCGACCGTCAGCGACTCGTCGGTCACGGCCGGCAGAACGATCACCGAAACCGAAGCTCTTGCGCTTCGGCCCGAGAAACCGGTCGGAACGCGTGTCCGTCAGGTCGAAAAACATCCCGATCGATCGCCGCGAACAGGCTTTTTACCCGCTCGGCGACTAGCGCCGACGCCATGACTCACCCCTCCTCCGTTCCCGACCCCGACGTCCGAAAGCGCGTGTTCTTCTGTCCCCGCTGCGGGCACGCCAGCGACATTGACGGCGACTGGTCCGTCCGCAGGGAGGCCGAGCGCGCCGTCCTCTCCTGTCCCGACTGCGAGGCGGTCGTCACGACACACCCGCAGCCGTCGCCCGGCGCGGCCTGATCGTCGCTTCCGCTCAGGCCTCGAGCGCCAGCCCCGCCTCCCGCAGCGCCTCCTCGACGGCGAGGTCGTCGTGAACGATCCCCGAGACCCCGCGCGTGATCGCCTCCGGGTCCTCGTGCTGGAAGATCGACCGTCCCATCGAGACGCCCGCCCCGCCAGCGTCCATCACGCCGCGGACCATCTCGAGGGTCTCTCTATCCGTCCCCTTCGAGCCGCCGGCGATGACGACGGGCAGACGCGTCGACTCGACGACGTGCTCGAAGCTCTCGGCGTCCCCGCTGTACCCCGTCTTGACGACGTCGGCACCGGCCTCCTCGGCGAGGCGGACGGCGTGGCCGAGCGCCTCCGGATCGGTGCTGTCGACCTCCGGGCCGCGGGCGTACGCCATCGCGAGAACCGGGATGCCGAAGCGGCCGGCGTCGGCGGTGAGCGCCGCCAGGTCCTCGAGCTGGTCGGGCTCGTGTCTCGAGCCGACGTTGATGTGCAGCGAGACGGCGTCGGCGCCGACGCGGATCGCCTCCTCGACGGTGGCGGTCATCCGTTTGTCGTTCTCGTCGGGGCCGATCGCCGTCGAGGCGTTGACGTGGACGACGTAGCCCGCGCCGTTCTTGTTCGGGTGGACCCGCGGGGCGATCCCCTTCTGGGTCAACACGGCGTCGGCGCCGCCGCGTGTCACGCCGTCGATCGTCGATTCGATGTCTTTGAGGCCGGTGACGGCCCCGAGGGTGATTCCGTGGTCCATCGGAACGACGAGGTACCGCCCGTCCGTTCCGATCCGCTCGAGTCGCGCGTCGATTCCTGTCTCCATCGTGTGAACGTGTAGCAAACTTCCGATTAAGGCTGTTCCGGTTCCGGTACATCTGCCCCCCGGCGCGCGCCCGCCTTGAGTTCGCGGGCCTTCGCCTCGAGATCCGCCGCGGGCGTCTCGCTCGTCGCGATGATGTCCACCAGGGCGCTGCCGACGATGACGCCGTCGGCGCCCGCCGCGACGATCTCGGCGGCGTGGTCGCCCTCGCTGACGCCGAAGCCGACGGCTTTCGGGACGCCCGCGTCGTCGTACGCCTCGAGTCTCGCGAGGCTGTCGTGGGTCGCCCTCGAGACGTCGCCGCGAGCGCCCGTGGTTCCGAGCCGGGCCTGGACGTAGGCGAACCCCGACGCCCGATCCATGATCCGCTCGAGGCGCTCGCCCGCGGTCGTCGGCGCGACGATGAACACGAGATCGAGACCGTGGTCGTCGCAGGCCGCCCGGAGCGGCTCGGCCTCCTCCGCGGGCAGGTCGGGGACGATTATCCCCGACAGGCCGGCGTCGGCGGCGCGCTCGACGAACGGGCGGACGTCAGCCCCCGGTTCGGAACCGTGCTGCAGAATCATGTTGTAGTACGTCATCACCAGCAGCGGTGCTTCGACGGAGAGCGAGTCCACGAGGTCGAAAAAGCCCGCAGGCGTGGTGCCGGCCTCGAGCGCGCGGTTGATCGCCGCCTGGATCGTCGGCCCCTCGGCGATCGGCTCCGAGAACGGGAGCCCGAGTTCGATCAGATCCGCCCCACCGCGGTCCAGGGCCTCGACGTACTCCTTCGTCGCCTCGAGGGAGGGATCACCCGCGGTGACGTAGGCGATGAGCGCGGGGTGGTTCTCGCGGATAGCGCGCTCGATGTCACTCGCGGGTCGTGTTACTCCCCGCTCGTCATCTCGAGGCTCTCTCTCCTCCGGTCGTCGATCCTCGCGGGTCACTGTTCGAACACCTCCACGTCCGGCGCGGCCTCGAGATCCCGCTTTTCGGTCTCCTCGAGCACCGTTTCCAGGTCTTTATCGCCCCGCCCGGAGACGTTCACGACGACGAGCTCGCCGAGTTCTTCGTGAGCTTCTGCTCGCGGCTCGTCGCCGCTCGCTCGTTCCGCGGCGGTCCCCGCCGCGCGCTCCAGGTAGGCGAGGGCGTGGGAGGACTCGAGGGCCGGAATGATCCCCTCGAGCCGGGAGAGCCGGTGGAAGGCCTCGAGTGCCGCGTCGTCGTCGACGCTGTCCGGCGTGACGCGGCCGGTGTCGACCAGATTCGAGAGCTCCGGGCCGACGCCGGCGTAGTCGAGGCCGGCGCTCACGCTGTGTGACTCCATTATCTGGCCGTCCTCGCTCTGGAGGAGCTTCGTCATCGCGCCGTGGAGGACGCCGTCGCTCCCCGTCGAGAGGGTCGCGGAGTTGGGCGCGACGCCCGCTTCGGCGTCGATCTCGAGACTCGAGCCGCCGGCTTCGACGGCGTACAGCCCGACGTCGGAATCGGGAACGAACGCGTGAAACGCTCCCATCGTGTTCGAGCCGCCGCCGGCGCAGGCGACGACGCTGTCGGGGAGTCGCCCCGCCCGCTCCAGCACCTGCTCGCGGGCCTCCTCGCCGATCACGGACTGGAACTCCCGGACCATCTCCGGAAACGGGTGCGGGCCGACGACGCTCCCGATCACGTAGTGGGTCGTCTCCACGCTCCCCGCCCAGTCGCGCATCGTCTCGTTGATCGCCTCCTTCAGGGTGCCCCGCCCCGTCTCGACGGGGGTCACCTCGGCGCCCAGCATCCGCATCCGGTAGACGTTCGGCCGCTGGCGGTTGACGTCGGTGCGACCCATGTAGATCTCACAGGGCATCTCGAGGTGAGCCGCCGCCATCGCGGTCGCCGTACCGTGTTGGCCCGCGCCCGTTTCGGCGACGATCCGCTCTTTGCCCATGTACTTCGCGAGCAGCACCTGGCCGAGCGCGTTGTTTAGCTTGTGGGCGCCGCCGTGAACCAGGTCCTCGCGCTTGAGGTAGACTTCCCGACCGTAGCGCTCGCTCAGCCGATCCGCGCGCTGGAGCGGCGTCGGTCGCCCGCCGAACTCGCGCAGGCGCTCGCGAAACTCGTCCACGAAGCCGTCCTCGTTGCCGAGAACGTAGCGTTCGTAGGCGTCTTCTAACTCCTCGAGGGCGGGCATCAGCGCCTCGGGAACGAACTGTCCGCCGTACCGTCCGAAACTCGATTTACTCATCGTGTACCAGTCTCCGCGTGTTCTCGCGAACCGCTGCCGGCGTCGCCGCGCTGTCGCCGCGCTCGTGTCCCATGATCGCGCTGCCGACGAGCAGGGCGTCCGCGCCCGCCTCGCGCATCCGGGCGACGTCCTCGGGGGTCGAGACGCCGCTTTCGGCGATTAGGGTGACGTCCTCCGGAACGAGCGGCGCGACGCGCTCGAAGGTCGCCAGGTCCACCTCGAGGCTGCCCAGGTCCCGGTTGTTCACGCCGACGATCTCGGCGCCGGCCTCGAGGGCGGCCTCGAGTTCGGTTGCGTCGTGAACCTCGACGAGCGCCTGGAAGCCGCGCTCGCGGGCGGCCGCGAGTAGCGTCTCGAGGTCCTCGGCGTCGTCCTCCTCGAGAAATCGCACGATGAGCAACACCAGGTCGGCTTCGACGACGTCGAGGTGGTCCTCTCGCAGGACGAAGTCCTTGCGGAGCACCGGCACGTCGACGGCGTCGCGGATTCGCGCCAGCGCCTCCGGCGTGCCGCCGAAGTGCGTCGGCTCTGTGAGCACCGAGATCGCGCTCGCGCCGCCGTCGACCATCGCCCGCGCGAGGTCGACTGGGTCGCCCCGGCGGGTGCCGTCGGTCGTCGGACTCGTCGGCTTCACCTCGGCGATCACCGGCACGCGGCCGTCGGCCGCGGTGTCGGCGAACGCGTCCGCGATCGGCCGCGCGTCGACCGAGATGCGGTCCCCGCCGGTGCGCTCCCGTGCGGCCTCGAGGATGGCCCGGACCGCGGGATCGACCTCCAGTTCAGATACCATTGTTGTACAACGACGTACTCATCTGTACAAAAACCTTGCGGCGCGGGGACCGATCCGGCGAATATTCAAGTCCGCGCCGCGCTTGCAACGCCGCATGGAGGACGTAACGGACGCGGGGATCTACGCGCGGGAGTCGTCGTATCTCGAGTCGGTCGTCCAGGTCGGCGTCGCCAGCGGCCGAGTGTTGAGCGTCTCGTTTCCGAATGCCGCCGATCCGGACGCGGAGGACGACCATCCGGTTCTCGAGCGGCTGTTCGAGTACCTCGAGGGCGTCATCGAAGTCGAGTTCGACGACGTCCAGGTCGCCCTGACGGTTCCGACCGACCAGCGGCGGGTGCTCGAGCAGGTGCGGGCGATCCCCTACGGCGACGACATCGACGTCAGGACGCTCGCGCGGATGGCCGGGCTCGACCCGGAGAGCGACGAGGACCTCACCCTGGTTCGGACGGCGCTCGCGGAGAACCCGGCGCCGATCCTGATCCCCGACCACCGCGTCCGCGACGGACCGAGCGCGGCCCCGCCGGCGGTCGAACAGAAGCTGCGGTCGCTCGAGGAGCTGTAGTTAGTTGTCGATCCAGACCGCGTAGACGTAGAGCGCGATGCCGGCGAACACCGCGAGCGTCGAGACCGTCTCGAGGAGCGGAATGCCGGTAACCAGCCAGAGCAGTTGCGCGATCCCGCCCGAGATCAGCGAGAGCCCCGCCGCGCCGATCGGCGCCACGGTCCCGCGGGCTTGCTGGTACAGGGCGGCACCGATGGCGATCGCCAGGAAGCCGAACAGCAGGTGGGCCGCGATAACGGCGAGCGGGGTTCCCGTCACGTACCCGAAGATCAACAGAACGAAGTAGAGAAGGATTCCTGCCACAATTCCCCGGTACACCGTCTCCGGAATCTCGTTGAGGCCTGCCATGTCTCGACCGGAGGGGGGCTCCGCTCTTAGCTTCCGGTGGTTTCGCCCCACTCGATTCCGAGCCCCTCGTGGACGGCGAACTCGAGGGCGTTGATCAGGTAGTGGGCGACGACCACGACGAGCAGGCTCCCGGTGTAGATGAACAGCGCCGCGAGCACGAAGCCGAGCGCGCCGGTGACGGCGACGCCGACCGGCCCCTGGACGCCGTGTCCCAGCGCGAACGCGACCGAGGAGAGCACCGCGAGCAGCCACGGCGAGAGATCGAAGCCGACCGAGAGCGCGCCGATCAGCGCGGCGCGAAACAGGAACTCCTCGAAGAACGCGATCAGTGGCAACACGACGAACAACAGGACGAGCCAGCCGCCCCTCGAGTCGGGCGCGAGCAGTTCGCGGAGTTCCTCGTCGTGGTCGAACCCCAGCCGCGTCGCGCTCGCCGAGCCGAGTTCGTTGAGCGCGTACAGCCCCAGGCCGGCGGCGGTACCGACGGCGAGGCCGGTCCAGAGGTACGACGCCGAGAACTCGACGCCGAGCGCCGCCGCCGGCACTGCGGTGTACACCGCCGCCGCCACCAGCAGGACCGCGAACACCCCCTGCGAGAGCGCGACGTTCGCCAGCAACATCCCCGTCGAGAGGTCCGTCTCGAGGCGGGTGTCGTCGGTCGCCGCGCCGGCCGGTCGAGTCTCGAGAGAGACGCCGTCGCCGGCGAGTTCCGTGCTGGTTGGCTCGGGATCCTCGGAGCCGGTGCCGGTGAGAGCGGGGCCGTCGGGATCGACGACCGCTCGCCCGTTCTCCGCGGCGGTCTCGCTCGAGGCGTCACCGACCGTCGCGGCGGCGTCTTCGGGCGGTTCGGGTGGTGCGCCGCCGCTGGTGGGCGCGTCGTCTACCGTCTCCCGGTCGGCCGCGGCCGCCGCTTGCCGGTCGTCAGCGCCGTCGAGCGTCGACTGGGTGAGGTGAGAGAGTGCGAGTAAGAGCACGAGGACGACGCCCGAAAAGCCGGCGAACGCCGCCCACTGGGTCATCGGTGGCTACTGCGGGCTCGGGTTCGAGCCGCCGGTGCCAACCTGACCCTGTCCCTCGAACGCCGAGCCGGTGATCTGCTTTAAGCGGTCGAGCAGCGAGTCCTTCTCGGGTTCGCCGATGAGGGCGACCTCGAGCACCTCGCTGATGTTGTCACAGGGGATGATCTCGATCATCTCCTTGTACTCGTCTTCGATCATCACGTCCTGTTCGTTCGTCTTGGGGATGATGACCTTCGTGCAGCCGGCTTTCGCGGCGGCCTCGATCTTGTGGGTGACGCCGCCGACCGGGAGCACGTCCCCTCGCACGGAGAGCGAGCCGGTCATGGCGACCGACTGGTCGACCGGGATGTCCTCCAGTGCGGAGATGACGGCGGTCGCCACCGTGATCGAGGCGGAGTCGCCGTCGACGCCCTGCTGGCCGGCCTGAACGAACTGGATGTGGACGTCCTTCTCGGAGAGGTTGACGTCCGAGAACTTCTTGATGATCGCCGAGACGTTCTGGACGGACTCCTCGGCCATCTCTTTGAGCTGTCCCGTGGCGATGACCTGACCCTGACCCTGCGCGGGCGCGATCTCGGCCATCACGGGCAGCATGATCCCCGAGTCTTCGCCCATGACGGCGAGTCCGTTGACCCGGCCCTCGACGCCGTCCTGGGTGACCTGCAGCTCGTAGTCCTTGCGGCGCTCGATGTAGTCGTCGGCGAGTTGCTGTTCGATCGAGCGCGAGCGGTCTTTCGCCTGCAGGACGTGGTCGCGAGTGGTGAACTCGGCGTCCTCGGCGCGGGCGATGTCGCCGGCCACGCGGACGAGTCCGCCGAGGTTTCGGAAGTGAAGCGTCAGGTGCTCCTTGCGGCCCGCACGGCGTTTGGCCTCGAGGATGACCTCCTCGACGGCCTCGCGGGTGAAGTGGGGGAGTCGCCCGTCGCGTTCGACCTCCTGTGCGATGAACCGGGCGTACTTGCGGCGCATCTCGGGGGTGTCGTCGATGGTGTCGTCCATGTACACCTCGTAGCCGTAGCCCTTGATCCGCGAGCGCAGCGCGGGGTGCATGTTCTCCATCGCGTCCAGGTTCCCCGCCGCGATCATGATGAAGTCACAGGGGACGGGCTCGGTCTGGACCATCGCGCCCGAGGAGCGCTCGGACTGGCCGGTGATGGCGAACTCGCCCTCCTGGATCGCGGTCATCAGCTTCTGCTGGGTGCGGACGTCGAGCGTGTTGATCTCGTCGACGAACAGCACGCCCTTGTTCGACTTGTGGATCGAGCCCGGCTCGACGCGGTCGTGAGACGGCGTCTCCATGCCGCCGGACTGGAACGGGTCGTGGCGGACGTCGCCGAGCAGTGCCCCGGCGTGGGCGCCCGTGGCGTCCTCGAACGGCGCGGTGCGCTGCTCGCCGTTGTTGACGATCATGTTGGGCACCATCGCGTCCGTGCCGCGGGAGGTGTAGCGGAAGATCAGCCAGACGATACCCGCAGCGAGGATGCCGAGCAGGATGTTGGTCGTGAGGATGGCGTACCCGATAATGATCGCGATGATGATCCACATCAGGATCGAGCGCATCTGGTTGCGCTTTCGGGCCTCCTCCTTGTGGGCGTCGATGATCTGTTCGCCCTTGCCCGCGGGGACGGTGCGGACCTTCGGCTCGTTGCCGTCGTCGGGGTTGTGGTAGACGAGAACGTCCTGGAGGTCCTCCTTCGGGAGCAGCTGGCTCATCGCCTTCGCCAGCATCGACTTCCCGGTCCCCGGCGAGCCGATCATCATCACGTGGCGCCGTTGCTTGGCCGCCTTGATGATGATGTCTCGAGCCTCGTCCTGACCGATGACCTGGTCGACGAGGCGATCCGGAACCTCGATGTCGCCCGTCGAGTCGATCTTGAGTCCCCCCAGCAGATCGTCCTCGGCGATCGATTCGTCGATCTCCACCTCGGGATCGACCTCGACGGTGCTGCCGAGATCCTCGACGGTTTCGACGTCGTCCTCTTCGTCCCGTTCGGCGGACTCGTCGGTTTCCGACTCGAGTCCGTCTCCCTCGAACGGGTCGTCACCACGGTCGTCTGCCTCCTCGAGTGGCTCGTCGGTTTCGACGGCTGCCTCCTCGAACTGGTCGTCGACGTCGGCCCCGTCGCCGGGCTCCTCGGGCGGCGACCGGGTCTCCTCCGAACGCCGCCCGGACTCCTCGGTGGGGTCGTCCCGGACGGCGTCTTCGGGGGCGTCGTCAACGTTCGTATCGTTACTCATAGAACTCTGTTCAGTACCGGAACCGAAGGGATTGCGACTGATATACTTTCTCCCTTCGTGGTACGCTCGTCGCCGCCGTCGAGTCTCGAGACGTCCGAATTCGGCGCTTCTGAGCGCCGGGACACCTCGCCAGTCTTAAGAGTCCGAGGCGCGAGCGTTCTGCCATGACGCGGGGGTTCTACATCGGGCGCTTCCAGCCCTACCACAACGGCCACCACAACATGGTCGAACGGATCGCCGAGGACGTCGACGAACTCGTGTTGGGTATCGGGAGCGCCGGCGACTCGCACTCGACGCGAAACCCGTTCACCGCCGGCGAGCGCATCATGATGATCACGAAGTCGCTCGTCGACTACGACCTCGTCACCTACGCCGTCCCGATCGAGGACTTAGAGCGCAACTCGGTGTGGGTGAGCCACGTCCAGAGCATGAGCCCGGACTTCGACGTCGCCTACTCGAACAACCCGCTCGTGATCCAGCTCTTTCGCGAAGCGGGCGTCGAGATCCGCCAGTCGCCGATGTTCAACCGCGAGGTGCTCGAGGGAGCCGAGGTACGCGAGCGGATGATCGAGGACCGCGACTGGGAGGCGCTGGTGCCGGCGGCCGTCGTCGAGGTCGTCGAGGAGATAAACGGCATCGAGCGCATCCAGATGGTGAGCGACTCCGACGCCAACGGGACGTAGCGCGCGGACTCGAGACGGCTGCGAGCCACCAGGGATGCGCCGAAAGCCGATCCGTTTTCTCTCCTGCCGCCGTACCTCGCCACATGATCACGCTCTCTTCGGATTTCGGGACGCCGTACCCGGCCGCGATGAAAGGGGTGATCGCCGCGCGCAGCGACGCCCGGCTGGTCGACGTCGCCCACGACTTCCCCCGCCAGGACGTCCGCGCGGCCGCGTTCTGGCTCCGCGAGGTGCTGCCCTACTTTCCGCCGGCGACCCACCTCGTCGTCGTCGACCCCGGCGTCGGCACCGGCAGGCGGGCGCTCGTCGCTCGAGCCGGCGATCACCTCCTCGTCGGTCCGGACAACGGGGTGCTCGCGCCGGTCGCGCGTCGGCTGGCCGACGGAGCGACTGCCGGCGACGCGGCCCGTCGTCTCGAATGGTACGCGATCGACGATACCGGCGCCGCGAGTTCGACGTTCCACGGCCGGGACGTCTTCGCGCCGATGGCGGCGACGGTCCACGACGCGGGCGTCGGCGCCCTCGAGAGCCTCGCGGGTCTCTCGGCGCTCTCGGACCCCGTCGATCTGACGCTCCCCGAGGCGGCGGTCGAGGGCGGCCGCGCCGAGGGAGAGGTGCTGGTCGTCGACGACTTCGGCAACGCGATCACGAACGTTCCCGGGGCGTTCCTCGAGGGCAGAATCGCCGTGCTCGCAAACGGCGAGCGGGTGCCGGCCGTCGAGACGTTCGCGGCGGTCGACCCCGGCGAGCGGCTTGCCACCGTCGGCAGCCACGGCTACGTCGAACTCGACGTCAACCGCGGTCGCGGTGACCGCGCGTTCGGGCTGGACGCCGGCGACCGCGCCGTCCTCGAGTCGATCTGAGCGGCTACTGTGGCTCGATGACGACCTCGCCGTCGGCGTACACCGTCACCGAACAGCCGGCGAACCGGAAGGCGACCGATCCCGAACCGGCGCGCTCGCGGTTTCGCCAGGTACAGAACAGCTCGTTCAGCGCGTCCGGATCGATCCGCGATGAGAGTTCCTCGAGCTCTTCGGGTGGCGTGTCGACCGCCCTCGAGACGCCGAACAGGACGGCCGTGCTCACCGGCTCGTACGTCCGCTCGTCGAACCAGAGGTGGTAGGTCCCCCGCTCGTCGTCGTAGTAGAGCGATCGGCCCGCGGCGTCGCCGACCCTCTGTAGCCGATCCCTCGGGAGCCGTCCGGACATGTCTTGATACGGGTATTGGTAACTATTAACACTGTTGCCTGAGTGAGACTGTTCGCGGCGCTGTCTCGAGAAAAAACGGGAGCGTTGCGGCGTTACTCGGCGGCGATGACGTCGTCGATGCGGACGATCATCGTCGCGGCCTCGGTCGCGCTCTCGACGGCCTCGCGCTTGACGTCCGCGGGGTCGACGACGCCGAACTCGACGGGGTCGTCGATCGTGACGGTCTCGCCGTCGGTGATCAGGCCGGCGCGGCCCTCGGCCTCGTGGGCGGCCCGGAGGTCGACCAGCGAGTCGATCGGGTCCTGGCCGGTGTTGGCGGCGAGCGTGCGCGGGACGATGTCGAGGGCGTCGGCGAACGCCGTCACGGCGAGCTGCTTGCGGCCCTGGATCGCCGCGGCCTCCGAGCGGATCTTGTCGGCGATGGCGATCTCGCTCGCGCCCGCGCCGGGGACGACCTCGCCCGACTCGAGGGCGGTCGCCACGACGTCCAAGGCGTCGCCGATGGTGCGCTCGAGTTCGCTGACGACGTGTTCGGTGCCGCCGCGGACGAAGACGGTGACGGACTCGGCTGCCGCGCCACCCTCGACGAACGCGAGGTCGTCGTCGCCGAACGTCTCGGTGCGGATGCGGTCGGCGTGGCCGAAGTCGTCCTCCTCGAGGTCGGCGAGCGCGCCGACGCGGCGGGCGCCGGTCGCGGAGGCGATCTTGCGGGCGTCCTTGTTCCCGAGGTCCTCGAAGGCGAGGACGCCCTCGTTGGCGAGGAACGAGGCGACGCGGTCGTCGATGTCGTCGGTGGTGAACACGACGTCGACCCCGCTGTCGGCGAGCGTCTCAGCGTAGCCGCGGAGTTCGCTCTCCTCGGCGTCGAGGGCGGCGTTGAGCTGGTCGATCGAGTCGATCGAGTATTCCGCATCGATCTCGCCGGTGCGGACGCCGAGTTCGACGTCGAGGATCGCGATCGAGGCGTCCTCGACCTCCGACGGCATCTCGTCGTGGGCGGGCTCCTCGTCGATGACGATGCCGGGGATGAGTTCGGTCGCCGAGGAGGAGGCGCCGACCTGCGTGTGGACCGTGACGTTGTCCCGCTCGACGCCGTCGTCGCTGGCGACGTGCTGGATCGCCTCGACGACGGTCTCGGCGAGCTGGTCCGCGGTGAGGCCACCGGTTCCCTTGCCGGTCATGCTCGACTCGGCGACCTGCTTGAGCACCTCGTCGTTGACGTCGGCCTCGAGGACCTGCTCGTCGATCGCCTCGAGGGCGATGCGGGCGGCCTCGTGGTAGCCCTCGACGATGGTCGTCGCGTGGACGTCCTGCTCTAAGAGGTCCTCGGCCTCGCCGAGGAGGTTGCCGGCGAGTACCGCAGCGGTCGTCGTCCCGTCGCCGACCTCATCCTCCTGGGTTTCGGCGACTTCGACGATCATCTGAGCGGCGGGGTGTTCGATGTCCATCTTGTTGAGGATGGTCGCGCCGTCGTTCGTGATGACGACGTCCCCGCTCGAGTCGACGAGCATCTTGTCCATGCCGCGCGGGCCGAGTGTCGTCCGTACGGCCTCAGCGACGGCCTTGCCGGCCATGATGTTCGACGACTGGGCGTCCCGCCCCTGGGTTCGCTGGCTGTCCTCGCTCAGGATGAACATGGGCTGTCCGCCCATGCGTCGCTGTTGTGCCATTGTTGAATCCTCACTAAGGTATCGTCAGCACTTCTATATAAATGTTTCGTCAGCACCTCGCTCCCCTCTGGCGATTCCCGTGTGAACGACCTGCACACGAGCGGCGAACGAACGGCGCTGCGGCCGGTAGCACAATATGGAATGGGTCACAACTCCCGACCGAATGCTCGAGCTGGAACACGGGTTTCGCGTCGTCGACGTCCACGCCAGCCTCTCACCGGACGAACAGGGGCGCACCCGTGGACGGGCCGTCTCGCCCGACAGGCTCGAGCGCGAGATGCACCAGGCCGGCGTCGTCAAGGCCGTCGTCTTCCCGGAGGCGACGCCGGAGACCAGTTACGTCGCGGCGAACAACGGGGTCGCTCGCCTGAGCGTCGACCGCCCGTTCGTCCCGTTCGCGCGCATCAACGGCTTCCGGTCGTCGCGAGTGGGGCCGCGGAGCCGGTTCCGGGACGCCGTCCGACGGCGGGACGCCCACCACACGACGCCGCGCGACGTCGAGCGATACGGCTACGACGACCGCTTCCAGGGGTTCGTGCTCGATCCGACCGTCGACGGCCTGCCCGAGGAGGCCGTCCTCGAGCGCCTCGAGGACGTCGACCTGCCGCTGCTCGTTCGCGGCGGCGTCGACGCCCCGCCGGCCCGCCTCGCCGAGACGCTGCTCGGTCGCTCGTTTCCCGTCGTCGTCGCCCACTTCGGCGGCTTCCCCCTCGACCGGTCGCTGATGAACGAGATGGTCGACCTGCTCGACGAGTACGACTGTTACCTCGATACGAGCTTCGTCCGGTACCGGGGGGTGCTCGAACGGGCGCTGCTCGAGCACCCCGATCGGGTCTTCTTCGGCAGCGGCGCGCCGGCGTGTCACCCCGACGTGGCGGTGATGGAGGTGCTCACGCTCGACGTCTCGGAGGACAAGCTCTGGCGAGCGTTCTCGAAAAACGCGTGTCGGGTGATCGGCGCGCTCGGCCCCGACGCCTGATAGACATCTGGTCATACTTCACTCATCAGGCGGTGTCCGGAAGGGGGACAGACACGCTCGCAAACGGCCCATCCGGAGGGACGGTGAACGGACCATGACCGGATGGATACCGTCGGTGACGGCCACCAATTCGCGACCGGCTGCTCACCGGCCCCGTTCGACGGGATACTACCGTCGGTCGTACACTCTCACGGCACGGTCGCGCCGCGCCGAGACGCCGTTCGGGTTGCGCCGCTCCGTGCGGTCCCGGTACCGCGCCCGGAGCCCGTCCCGAAACCCGCCGAGAGCGTTCGTGAGGACCGCCGTTCCGTTACCGAACCAGCCGGTCGGCGTCGCCTCCCCGGTGACGACCGCGCGCGTGCTTCCGAGACCGTCTCGCAGGGCGCTTCCGGCGGTTCGGGCGACCGCCGTCGGCCGCGGCCCGTAGTTCTTCGCCAGCCGGTAGGCGAGCGAGCGGTAACGGTCACCCCAGTCCGGGGTCGCCCGCCCGCCGTCGGTCCCGACGTCGCGTCTGACGGCCATCTCCGCGCTCCAAGTGACGTCGAACTCGAGGGCGCCGAGCCGGTGGGCACAGTCGCGGGCGCCGCCGACGACGAGGTACTCGTCGAAGCCGTCGAGCGCCTCGAGTGCCGCCCGCGAGAGGGCGACGTTGTCGCCGTCGAACGACGCTACCGTTCGGCCGCCGACGCTCCGTGACGTCTTCGGGTCCGACTCGTGGGCGGGTTCGCCGGAGACGGGGCCGGTGACGACGTCGGCACCGGCTTCGGCCGCCGTCTCGATCGCCTCGTACCAGGCGGCCCTGATCGCGTACTCGTCGCGCAGGAACGCGATCACGTCACCCGTGGCGTTCGCGATGCCGGCGTTTCTCGAGACGTTCGGGTTGCGTTCGGAGATCTCGACGAGCACGTCGACGTCGTCCCGGTCGCGGACCGCGCCGGTCGTCCCGTCGGAGGAGGGGCCGTTGACGACGACGACCTCCGTCCGAGCGGGCGTTCGCTCGCGCAGGGCGTCGAGACACGCCAGCAGGGGCTCTCGGCCGTTCAGCGTCGAGACGACTACCGAGAGCTTCATACGCGGTGGTAGATCAGCCCAACGGTAAAAAGAGGCGGGGTTCGAGGCGCCCGCTCGCGCAGGCTCGCCCGAAGCCGTCCGCACCGCGTCGGTTTCGGGCGTCGCGTGCGGGCAGTGTGTAACCCGTTTCAGGTGGTACTCCAGGTTTACCGAACGCGAGCGTTCCAGTAGGAGACCGACGCGAGGTGGTCCGAGGCCGGGAACTTCCCGACCGCACGGTCGAGCGTCCGGATCGGCGACGCGAGCACGTTCGGAATCGATCGGTACGCGCCGTAGGGAACGATGAAATCATCCTCGACGTCGGTGAGCGTCAGATCGGTCTTCGCCAGCAGCACGCTCACCTCGCTCTTGGAGTAGAGCCGCGAGCCCATCGGCAGCGCCCAGTTGTAGACGCTCCGCGCCGAGAACCGGTTGAACGTGTCGAAGACGATCTGGTGCTTCGAGACGCGTCGCATCTCGCTCAGGAACGCCTCGGGGTCGTCCGCGAGGTGGAAAAACCGCATCGCGACGACGGTATCGAAGTGATCGTCGGGGAACGGAAGTCGTCCGGCGTCACCCCGGAGGAACTCGAGGTTCTCCGAAACCCCCGCGGCCCGCGCCTTCGTCCGCCCCTGCTGTAACATTGCGGCCGAAATGTCGAGTCCGACGACGTTCGCACCGCGCGCTGCGAGCATCACCGTAAACCGCCCGGTACCGCAGGCGATTTCGAGTACCTTCTTGTCCTCGAGGGGCATGATCGCGTCGAGCACCGCCGCCTTCTCCCGCCGGTCGATCAGCTGCCCGCCTCGAGAGAACCGCTTTTCGTCGTACTCCTCGGCGACGTCGTCGGCCTGGTACCACTCCTGTCCTTTCACACTGGGCGCAACTACACTGTCCGGAGGATAAAACGATACTGGAGTCGGTCGGAGAAGGTCTTTGTCCCTCGGTGTCATACCACACACTATGCCCACGTGCAAGCGCTGCGGCGCGACGCTGGCGACCGAGGAACTCGTCCGTCACGAGGACGCGGATATTCTGCTGGTCCACTGCCCGGAGTGTCGCGGACTGATGGGAACCTACCGCGAACCGGGGCGGTTCTGAGACCGTCGGACGGAACTCGGTGAGAGGTCCGTTGCGAATCCATGGCGTCACTACCGGGGACACACGCGAGCGACTGACCGTCGAACAGTTCTGTCCGACAGCACCACCGCGACTACCGCGAACTCGTCACGACGCGGTCGGGACGGATGCGGAGGATCACCCGCTCGCCGACCTCCTCGCCGTGGTGGGGATACTCCTCCTCGCCGAAGTACCGCTGCGTGAGTCGGTCGATCTGTTCGACCGCCCCCTCGGTCGTGATCTCCTCGACTACGCCGCGAATCGAGAGGTAGCGGTAGGGGTCTTCGGGATCGGGAATCGACAGCCCGACCTTCGGTTCGCGGGCGACGTTGCGCTCTTTCTGCCGACTCCGAGCGGTGTTGACGAGGACGTACCCCGCCTCGTCCCGGTCGATCCAGACCGGCGTCACCTGCGGGGTGCCGTCGGGCATGATCGTCGCGAACTGGGCGAACGTCTTCCGGTCGAACAGGTCGTCGTACTCCGCCGGGATCGACTCCATACCTGACCAACGAGACCGGCCGACACATAGTACCGACCGAAACGATTCGCTCGTCCGCAGTAGCCGTCGCCCGTCTCTCCCGTACTAGTATGGCATTTTAACACCTATTACAACTTCAATTGTATGAACCTCCATATAGGGAACGTTTACCAGTGTGGTCGCGCCTGAGGTCCGTATGAGCATGAGTACCGCAGACGACCCCAACGCAGTTGCCGAACAGACGCTGTCCGACGCCGAATACCGGGAGCGTCTCCGTGATCTCCCCCCGAGTGCGAAACTCGTCGCGAAGGTTCTCGAGTCCGACTCGCCGCTCTCTCAGGGCCAACTCGCCGAGGAGTCGCTGCTTCCCGACCGCACCGTACGCTACGCGCTGAACCGCCTCGAGGACGTCGACCTCGTGAGCTCCCGCTACAGCTTCCGCGACGCGCGCAAGCAGGTCTACTACCTCGCCCGGTAACGGCGCCGTCGACACACACTTCTCTGCGCTCCAGAAACGCTCCCGCATGGAGGTCGCCCGCTGTCCGGTTCCCGTCGACACGTACGCCCCCGGTGGAGCCACGAACGCCTACGTTCTCGGCTCGAGGCCGGCCGTCCTCGTCGACCCCGCGGGCCGAACCGCAGACCTCGACCGCCTCGTTCGCGAGGGCGAAATCGCCCACATCGTCCTGACTCACACCCACCCCGACCACGTCGGCGCGGTCGCCGACTACGCCGCGGAGACCGGTGCGACCGTCTGGGCGCGACGAGGCCGAACGGCACAGTTCGCCGCGGCGACGGGGATCGAACCCGACCGGTGCTACGACTCCGGAACGCGACTTCCACTCGGTGACGATGCGGTCACGCTCCTCGAGACGCCGGGCCACGCACCCGAGCACACGGCGGTCGTCGCCGGCGAGGGCGGCCCCGTCCTCTGTGGCGACTGCGCCGTCCGCGAGGGAAGCGTCGTCGTCGGCGCCCCGGAGGGCGATATGCGCGCGTACCTGAGCACGCTCCGGCGGCTGTGGGCGACGAACCCGCCGCGGCTGTACCCCGGTCACGGCCCGGTAATCGACGACCCGCGCGGGACCTGCGAGCGCCTCATTGCCCACCGTCTCGAGCGCGAGCGCCGGATCGAAGCGGCCGTCGACGGCGGCGCCCGCACGCTCGAGGCGGTGCTGGACGCCGCCTACGAGAAGGACCTCGCCGGGGTTCGCGACCTCGCGCGGGCGACCGTCGTCGCCCACCTCGAGAAGCTGGCCGTCGAGGGCGCCGTCGGGTGGGACCCCGCCCGCGAGACTGTCGCCCCGCGCTGAGGCAGAGCGGCGGACTTTTCCGCGCTCGCCCCCGAATCCGGTCGTGAACTCCCTCGAGACCGACCTCGAGCGCGCCCGCGACCTCGACGTTCGCCAGCTGGCCGACGCCATCGAGTCGATCGGCTTCGAGTGCACCCGCTGTGGCGCCTGCTGTAAGGGACTCGAGGAGGAGCACACGGCCACGGTGTTCCCCGACGAGGTGCGGGAACTCGGCGAGGCGACGGCCGAGAGCGGCGAGTACGACTGGCGCGACGTCGCCCGCCCGATGCCGTACGGACTCGAAAACGGCGGGGGTGAAACCTTCGAGTGGGCGCTGCAGACGGACGCCTGCGGCGACTGCGCCTTCTACGAGGAACGCGACGGCACCGGCGCCTGCGTCGCCCACGAGAACCGACCGTTGATCTGTCGGACCTACCCGTTCAGCGTCGCCTTCGCGAGCGACGGCTCGCCCGACCGGACCAGCCAGCCGATGGGCGAGGCCGTCGACAGCGTCGCACTCGGAGCGAACCGGGAAACCGGCGGTGAGGCGGCGACGGTTCGCGCCCACGAGTGCGAGGGGCTCGGCCGCGACATCTCGCGGACCGACGCCGAGGAACTGGCGCGGGCGCTCAAAGAGCGGGCCGTCCGCGACCTCGAGGAGGCGATCGGCGTCCGGGACAACTACGTGCCCGTCGATCGCGGGGCGGACGCGGTGGTCGTCCACGACTCCGAGGGCGCCAAACGGATCGACGGAACGCGACTCGAGGAGTAATCGTCTCGTCCTGCCCCGACGCGCTCCGTCGACGGAGAGCCATCGCTCGCGTACTGCGAGGGTACAGTCGTCACTGGACCGCCGCGAACGGGCCTCGCGGGAGATCCGCGGTCGGACCTAGAAGGTCTCTTCGATGATCTCGCCGACGGCGAAGTTCGACTTGACCTCGCTGATCTCGACTTTGACCCGGTCGCCGACCTCCGCGCCGGGGACGATGATGACGTAGCCGCGCTCGACGCGCGCGATGCCGTCGCCCTGCTTGCCGATGTCCTCGATCTCGACGTAGCGCGTTTCGCCGACGTCGACCGGCGGCTGGGGCTCCGACGGCGCGCTCGAGCGCTGTCGGCTCCCCGAGGCGGCGTCGGCGCTCGAGTTCGCCCCACCTTCGGCGGTCGCGCCCGCGTCGCTCTCGCGAGAGATCAGTGCCACACGGTAGACCTCGCCGGGGTCGATGTCACCCGTTTCGACCTCTTGTCGGGGAATTTCGATAACGTATCGGTCGTCTTCTTCCGAAACGTCCGTGCTGAACAGACACAGGAGTTTTTCAGATATTTCCACAGGTAGACCCTCAGGTTCCAGTCAGACTCTCATCCGTAATAGAACTACCGACCGGTGGGACCCGAAGACGGAGCAGGCGCCCCGCTCGAGCGGGAACTGCGGCGTCTTCGCCACCGTCCACATCCCACGGCAGTTTCCGATAGTTGTGGGCGCTCAGTCGGCCCGTTCGGGCGAGCGGACGGTCGCGAACCGCGAGAGATCGACCTCGGCGTCGATGCCGACGTCGCCGAGCGCCTCGTAGGGGCGGTTGACGACGACGTCGCCCGCGCGCTTGCTCCCGATACCGGGGATCGCGGTGAGTTCGTCGATCGAGGCGGCGTTGAGGTCGAGGGGGTAGGGGACGCCGGTGACCGAGCGGTAGCCGTGGTCGACGACGGCGACGTCGACGACCGCTCCGAGCGGCCGCTCGCCGGGGATCGCGACCAGCAGCGGATAGGTGCCGAGCTGGCGGCCGAACGTCCGCCCGTCCCGGTGGTACTCGAGGTGGACGTCCGACAGCAGCGTTCCGGGCGGGGCGACGCGGGCGAGCATCGGGTTGTCGATCTCTTCGCGGACCTGCCGCTTGTACCGTTTGAACAGTTTCTTGTGCTCCAGAGCGATGCTCGCGCCGGTTTCGGACATCTCGGTGCCCGAAAAGGCCATCACCTGCCGGATGTTCACCCGCCGGAGCATCAGCCCCTCGTCGTACACCCGATGGAGGAACTCGAGGTTGCGCTCGTAGGTCTCCTCGCGCTCGCCCTTGAGGCCGTGAAGCAAGTTGATGCCGGGGAGGAGCTTCGGCAGTCGGTTCGGGGCGTCCGAACCGACGTTCGGCCTGTCCCCGCCCGTGCTCGCGGCTCCGCCGCTCGCTCCGTCGGCGGGCAGCGGTTCCCGCGGCCCGCCCGGCCGCCACCCCGCCTCCTCGTTGACGATCCGTACCGCCTCGAAACACTCCTCGGCGGTAACGTTGAGGTTGTTCTCCGTCTGGACGACGGGGTCTGCGGACTCGAGGCCGAACGCCGCCGTGTCGCCGGGCGTGTTGTGCTCGGCGATGATCCGGATTCCCTCCCGGCTCGCCTCGGGCCACTCGGCGATCGTGATCGGGTTCATGTTGTCGAGGTGGAGCGTCTCGAGGTCGGGTGCCACCTCGCGAATCCCCCCGTACAGTTCCCGGAGCGCGTCGGGGTTCGGTGCCTCGCCGTCGCCGCCGTAGGCGAGGATGTCGGCCTGCCGGCCGATCCGGAAGTGTCGGGCGCCGTAATTCGAGAGCGCGTCGACCTCGCTCACGACGCTCTCCGGCGGTCGGAACGAGGGATTGCCGTACAGCGGCTCGGTACAGAACGAACAGCGGTAGGCACAGCCCCGCGAGGTCTCGAGTTCGCAGATGAGGTACTCCGGATGGTTGGGGTGCTGTTCGATTACGAACGCGCCCCGTTCGGCCCACCGGGAGACCTCCGAGACGTCCCGCATCCGGTTGTTAAAGCCCTCGAGCCCGCTCTCGACGAGGTCGTAGGCCGCGGCCTCGACGTCACCCTTCGCGACGAAGTCGAAGTCGAGGTCCCGACGCTCGGTTTCGGTCGCGCCCGCGTTCTCGTCGCCGACGCCGAACTTGACGGGACCGCCCATCAGGCTCGTGCCGCTCGCGGTCCAGGCCAGCTTTCGGACCTCGTCGGGCTCTGCGGGGGTGCCGCCGACGTACTTGCCGGGGACGGTCATCCCGCCGAGGTAGATCAGCAGGTCGGCCTCGTCGACGTCCCGCCAGCGGTCGGGTTCGTCGCGCAGACCGTCGATCGTGTGGTAGGTGATCCGCTCGGGCGGAACGCCCGCGTCGACGAGCGCGCCGGCCGTGTAGCGCGGGTACGTCGAGACGTACGGCGGAACCCCGAAGTGTGCCGGTTCGTCGACGTAGCCGTCGACCAGCGTCACCGAGAGCGATCCGGGGTCTGTCATGGCTCGGGGTAGCGCCTCGAGGCGTAAAACCGTGACTACACGGCGTCCCAGGTCTCGGTCTCGGCGCCCGCGAGGGAACCGCCGCTACCCGTGCGTTGATGGGGCTCGTGGCACTATCGGTGAGTATGCCACCGACGGAGGAGGTCAAGTGTACGGACGACGACTGCTTTCTCGATATGTTCGAGAATCACTACACCTACGACGTCCCCGACGACCACGGCGTCTCGGATCTCTCGTGTCCGGTCTGTGGCGGCACCGACTGCCTCGAGCCGATCGAACTCTGAGGCGGTCCGTCGGACCGACTTCTCTGCACACCCGCGAACCGCCACTTCGGGTGCGCTGGAACGGACGGGAAGTCCGTCCGGCGAACGGACCGCCACCCCGGGCCGCGTCTGACGTTTATTTTCGCCCATCAAAACTAATAAGAACGCCCGTGTCGTAGCAACTACTCGGAACGTGGTCTCCGAACATATCGTGTCTCCCCCGCCCGGCCACGGCCGAACGTGATCTCACATGAGCCTCAAAGACTTCACCAACTCCGTCGGCAACACGCTCTATCGACAGGTCGGACGCGCGAGCAGTCAGTTCCAGCGCCAGCGGTCGCTTCCGGTCGACATCCTCGAGAACGACGAGGCCTACCTGGTCGTCTTCGACGCGCCGGGCGTCGACACCGAGGACGTCCAGGTCCGCTACCTCGAGGGCACCGTCAAGATCCGCCTCGACCGGTTCCGCGAGTTCCACGACGGGTACGAGATGCGGTTTCCCGGCCGGTCGATGTCGCTCGAGGGTGAGGCCGAGCTTCCGGACGACGCGCTCGTCGACGCCGACGCCGGAACCGCCCGCCTGGGCGAACACGGCTCGCTCCGGATCGAGATTCCGAAAGCGGAGGCGGCGGAGACGACCGACGCCGAGCGAATCGCGCTCGAGGAGTAACGCTACAGCCGCTCCTCGACGGTCATCCCTTCGACGATCTCGAACTCTTCCTCGCCGGTGAACCGCGTCGGATCGAACGCCTCGATGCCGTCGTCGCCGAGCACCTCGTCGGCGAGCCGCCTCCCGATCGCCGGCGCGCGCATGAAGCCGTGACCCTGGAACCCGGTGGCGACGTACAGCCCGTCCTCGAGTTCGCCGACCAGCGGGTCGCGATCCGGCGTCGCCGTACACAGCCCCGCCCAGGCGCGTTCGAGGGCGGGCTCGAGCCCCGGCAGCCGGTGCTCGATCCGCGAGAGGAGGTCATCGGCGAACCCGGGGTTCGCCTCGCGGTCGTAGCCGTCGGGGTCGGCCTCGATCTCCTCGGTCCCGTTACCGGCGAGGATGCCGGTCGGGTGTGGTCGACAGTAGAAGCCGTCGGTCGCGTCGTAACACATCGGTTCGGCCAGGTCGGCCGCCGCGGTCAGCGCCTGCACCCGGTAGGGTTTCGTCGCGATCGAGCGTCCGGCCGCCGCGAGCACCCGCTTCGTGTGCGCGCCCGCCGCGACGACCACGGCGTCGAACTCGCGTTCGACTCCGTCGCGGACGACGCGCGCAGGGTCGGTCCGCACCGCGACCGCCGCGTCCGTCTCGATCGTCGCGCCGGCGCCGCTCGCCGCCGCGGCGAGACAGGCCGTGTACCGCGCCGGATCGGTGTGACCCGCGGCGCCGGCGACGGCCGCGACGGCCACGTCGTCGGTTCGCAGCGCCGGAAACCGCTCGGCCAGCTCGTCGGGGGTCATCTCGAGGGCGACCACGCCCGCCGCCTGCATCCGCGGCACCTGTTCGCGGATCGCCGCCGCGCGGCGGTCGTCGCCCTCGCGGGCGAGCCAGACGTAGGGGCACTCGACGAACGGGAACGTGTCGTCGCCCGACAGCTGTCGGAAGCGCTCGATCGCCTCGCTACCGATCTCGGCGTCGAGCGGGTCCGCGAACGCGTTGTAACAGACGCCGGCCGCGCGGCCGCTCGAGCCGCTCGCGATCTTGCCGCGCTCGTACAGCGTGACGGCCGCCCCCTGGCGGGCGAGGTCGTAGGCCGCCGTCGCGCCGACGGCACCCGCGCCGACGACGGCGACCTCGAGGCCGGCGCCCCGGTCCGGGGGCGCCTCGGCGTCGACGGAGAACGCCGGGTCGGCCGTCATCTGTGCGGCCGCGACCAGCACTCGGCGAACGGTCTGTCGACGAGCCAGTCGAGCAGCGCGTGCAGTTCCTCGCTTGCGGCCTCGAACAGCCGCTCGCCCTTCTCGGGATCCGCCTGGGTCGGCTCGCCGACCGCGCCGCTCTCGGAGAAGTCGATCGTGTCGAAGCCCAGGGCGGCGCCGTGGACCGTCTCGCCCCACCCCTCGCTCGCGCCGGCTTCGGCGGCTGCGAGCTCGTCGGGGTCGATCAGCTCCTCACGGACGTGCCAGAGCAGGCTCGACTCCATCGCGTCGGCGTGGCCGCCGGCCTCGTCGAACAGCTCTCCGGACAGTTCGGTGACGCTGTCCCACCAGTTCCACGGCGGGGCGAACGCGACTTCGTCCTGCCGAAGCGTGCGGGCCGCCCGGCGCAGCGCCGCCGAGTTGCCGCCGTGGCCGTTGACGACGACGGCCTTTCGGACGCCGTGTTCGGCGAGACTCGAGAGCGTCTCCTCGACGTAGGCTTCGAACGTCTCCTCGCTCACGTACAGCGTGCCGTCGAACTGGCGGTGGTGGACGCTGACGCCGACCGGGATCGTCGGGAGGACGACCGCGTCGTCGCGCTCGGTGACCGTGTCGGCGAACGCGTGGGCGGCCATGTGATCCATACCGAGCGGGAGGGCCGGTCCGTGCTGTTCGGTGCTGCCAGTCGGGAGGACGGCGACCTCGGCGGCCTCGAGCGCGTCGGCGGCCGCCGTCGTCGTCTGTTCGGCAAGCGGTGTCATGCGAGCCTCTGGGCGGGCCGGCTACTTACTCTTGGCTGATTCGCGACGGGCGCCGTCACTCCAGTAGCGACTCGAGGCCGGCCGCGGGGTAGCCGACGACCGTGGTCGCGCCGGCCTCCCGGAGCGCGTCGGCCTGGCTCCGAACCGCGGTCTCGGAGCCGACCAGCGCGTAGTCGCGGGCGGCGGCGAGCAGCACCTCGCGGGCGCGGCCGGTCGCGCTCGCGTCCGTCTTCGCTCCCTCGGGGAGCGCGCTCGCGACCGGGCGGCGTCGGGCGACGTAGGCGCCGACCGCCTCGAGAACCAGGTCGTCGTCGTCGGTGAGCACGGTCGGCGCGTAGACGGCGATCTCGCCGTCGAAGCCCGCGGCGCGCAGCGCCCGCAACTCGCGGAGCGTCGTCCGCGAGAGCAGGTCGTACTGGGCTGCGCCCGTCGCCATCGCGACGCGCTCGACGCTCTCGGTGCCGACCCAGGCGTCCGGCGCGGACTCGAGGGCCGCACCCAGACGGGGGGCGACGGCGCGGGTCCGCTCCTCCTCGGTGAGATACGCGGGGTGTCCGGCGACGAGAACGCGTCCGACCGCCGCGGGGAGGTCGGCGAGCAGCGAGTCGTCGCCGAGCGGGTCGAAGCCGTCGGCGCGGACGGGCGTCGTGAGTCGGACCTCCGTTTCGGCCGCCAGCGCGGCCAGCGTCTCGGCGTCCGGGAGGTGGTCGCGTCCCTCGTAGTCGACGGCGACGGTGTCGACGGGGACGGTCGCTGCGGTCGACACGTCACACTCGGCGGGCTTGATGGCGAGGGCGTCCAGTCCGGCTCGAGAGACGGCGCTGCCGCTCGCGTTCGTTAACATCGAAGCTCACCTCGCGTGACGGAGAAACTCTTAGAATCGGCGCGGAACTCGATCCATCGTCTGCGAGACCATGTACCCCGCTCTGGGTCGCACACGGGTAAAAACCTGGCGTTCGGCGCAACTGTCGAGGGGGACTCCTGTCTCACCCGGTCGCCGAATCCAGAACCCTGAACGTGCCGGTCGTGGCGACGGTCACCTCGTAGTCGTCGACCCGCCGGCCCTCCTCGAAGGCGTCGGTGATCGACCGCGCGAGCGTGAGCTCGACCCGGGTGTCCTCCTCCGCCGGAACCGATATCGCCTGTGATTCGGCGTGGCCGAACGAGTCCCCGTCCTGGTCGGTGGCCCACGCTTCGACCCAGACCCGCGTCGACTCGAAGTCGCTGCGGTTCTCGAGGACGATCGTGGCCTCGACCGTGTCGTCGGACTCCTCCCGGCGGGTGACCGTCACCTCGTGGTCGGCGATCCGGATGTCCTCGTACCGCCGCTGGAGTTCGACCGTGACGGTCGTATCGTCGTCCAGCGAAACCGTTCGCTCGGCCGTCTCGAATCCGTCGGCGGCCACCTCGAGTGAGTGCGTACCGGCCTCCAGTTCGAGGGACACCAGCGCGTCCTCGGTCTCGACGCGCTCGTCGGCGACGGCGACCGTCGTCTCCGACGGTCGGTTGTACCCCGGTTCGGCGTCGATTTCGACCGCGAGCGTGTGGGTTTCCGGTTCGTCCCCCTCGTCCGGGTCGCCCTCGTCGTCACCGCCCTCGCCCCCATCGTCGTCGGTCGCGTCGTCACTACCCTCGGTTCCGTCGCTGTCATCACCTGCGTCGTCCTCCAGCTCTTCGGTCCCGTCGTCGCTCCCGGAGTCGTCCCCCTCACCGTTTTCGTTTCCGGTGTTCTCATCGTCGTCAGCGCCGTCGTCATCGTTGCCGTCACCGTCCCCGCCATCGTCGTTCCCGTCGTCCGAGACCGAGTCATCGTTGTCCCCACCGTCCCCGCCATCGTCGTTCCCGTCGTCCGAGACCGAGTCATCGTTGTCCCCACCGTCCCCGCCATCGTCGTTCCCGTCGTCCGAGACCGAGTCATCGTTGTCCCCACCATCGTCGTCTCCACCGTCCGCATCGTCGGTCGGCAGCGCGTCGTCACCGCCTCCTTCTTCCGTCTCGTTTCCGTCGTCCTCGCCGAGACAGCCAGCAACCGCCGCGGACGTCGTTGCACCAGCACCAATCAGGAACCGTCGCCGCTTCATTACTGATCAGTTTCGGTAACACCTACGTAATCATTATTTGCGATACGAAATAGAATTTATACGTACTTTACGGCGAACACGCGGTCGAAGCCGTTCTGGACGGCGGTCACCGCAACCGTTTCAACTGCTGGTACCACTCGTTACTACATGGTCGATCGAGTGACGATCTACGGGGCGCCGACGACCAGCACCGACGCCGACGCGATCGCAGACTGGCTTCGAGACCGCACCGCCGCCACCGTTACCGTCGGCGGCAGATTCCTCGAGTCGGTTTCTACGGGCGACCTGGCCGAACGGTTCGCCGCTGCCCGCGTCCGATCGCCGTCCGACCGCGCCACCGGGAACACGATGCTCGGGACGATCCGCTACGAGGAGCGCGTCCTCGAGGACCCCGACCGCGGCGGGGGCGTGCTCTACGACGGACGGGCGATCCAGCGCGCGCTGAACGCGGCGCTGCCGGACGAACCGGGGCTCGAGCACCTCCGCGTCGCGCTCCTCGACAGGGCGCTCGGAACCTGGGGCGACCACGACGGGCGCTGGCACAAGCGCGTGAACGTCCTCGGGCAGCCGTCGCTCGTCTCGGTTCCGGGACTGTACGAGGCGCCCGCGAAGCCGGAGGCGTACTACAAGGAACAGCAGCGCCACGCCCTGCTTTCCGGGGATACCCCGCCGCGGGAGGTCCTCGAGAACCGGATCGACGGCGCGTTTCTGCTCGAGGACGATCCGCGAACGACCGAGGCGCTGAAGGGGTACGTCCTCCAGGCGGTACACTACCTCGAGACCGGCGAGGCGTTCTGTCCGCGGGAGGGGTGTCGGCTCTACAACGCCCACTACCACGAGACGCTGATCGAGAGCCAGCTTCGCCCGCCCGAGTTCTGCGAGGAGCACGCGCCCCTGTACGCGCCGGAGTCGTAGCCGGCCGGCTCCCGTCGCCGCTTTCGGTGAGCACTTCTCTCCGGCCACCGTTTCTCGACGCGATGACCGACGCGCTCACCGTCGACGTTTCCGTTCGCTACCGCGACCTCGACACCCTGAACCACGTCAACAACGGCGTCTACGCCAGCTATCTGGAGGAGGCACGCTTCGCCTACCTCGAGGAGGTCCTCGGCGGTACTCTCGAGGAGTACCCGTTCGTCGTCGCTCACATCGAACTCTCCTTCGAGCGGCCGGTCACCCTCTCGGACGACCTCACCGTCGGCATCCGAACGGCGAACCTGGGCGAGACGAGCTGGACGCAGGCCTACGACCTGCGCGTCGACGGCGAGACGGTCGCGACCGGCGAGACGACGATGGTGTCGATCGACCCCGCCGAGAAGCGACCGTCTCCGATCCCCGACGACGTGCGCGAGCGCGTCGTCGCGTTCGAGGGGCTCGAGACCGACGGCTGATCCGGCTCACTCCGCGCCGACGGCCACCTCGAGTTCCGTCCCCTCCCCGGTCACCGACACCTCCTCGCGAAACGCCTCCGAGCCGACCGTGACGACGACGGTCTCCTCGCCGCGCCGGTCGACCGTCGTGTGTTCGGCGTTCTCGTCCGTTCGCTCCTCGAGGCTTTCGGCGAACGCCGCCTCGAACTCGTCGGCGTCGGTCGCGCTGTCCCAGTGGAGCGTCCAGACGAAGCCCCGGTCGCCGTCGTCGTCCTCGAAGGCGAGCAGCCGGTCGTTCCCCCAGCCCGTCGCGGCGTCGGCCGCTCTCTCGCCGTCGAGTTCGCTCTCGAGGGCCACCCGGACGAACAGCTCCCCGAGGCGGTCGTCGCGTTCGAGGCTCCACGCCGGCCCCGTCGTCGCCGTCACCTCGAGGTCGGTCGGCGGCGCCTCGTCGGGGTCGAGTCCGTGGAGGAGCTGTTCGGTCGTCTCGGGCGGGTTCTCGTACATCTCGCCGACGTCTTCGGGGTCGTCGATCCGGTCGTCGACGTACGCCGTCCCGTAGTGGTAGGGCGCCCGGAAGAACCGGTCGCCGGCGGGGGCCGTCTCGTACTCCTCGGCGAGCCGTTCGGACTGGAGCCGGACGGCCTCGTCCTGGTAGCGCTCGCTGTAGCGGTCGGTGACCCAGACCGCGCCGCCCTCGACCAGGGCGAGTTCGACCTGCCCGTAATCGGTCGCGGTCTGGGTCTCGAGGTCGATCCCCGACGAGTTGGGATACCACCCCTCTGCGGCCTGGATCGCGTGGACGTACTCGTGGACCAGCACCTGCTCGACGTCGGCGTCGCTGCCCTCGTTGGGGTCGACGACGACGTGGGTGCCGTAGGAGATGCCGCGGGCGTTGGTCGTATCGATCTCGGTTTCGGTCATGTTCAGCGCCGTCTGAAACTCGTCCTGGCGGGAGTCGTAGACGTCCGCGAGCAGACCGTCCATGTCCCAGACCTCGACGCGCGGCTTCTCGGCGTCGCTCCCGACGAGACTCCGGGTCCGGTCGTAGGTGCGGTAGACGTCCACCGGAAGCACCTCGGCGGCCTCGGCGGTGGTCTCCGCTCGAGGCGGTTCGTCGTCGGTTGCAGTACCGGACTCCGGGTCCGGTCCGCTCTCGCCGGCGGGTGCGTCGGCTTCGGCGTCGACCGAATCGTCGGGCTCTGAGCCACCGTCGAGCACCCCGACACAGCCCGAACTGCCGACGACCAGGAGAACGACGAGCGCGACGACCGCCAGCCGCGGAACTCCGCGGGTCATGAGCCTCACACAGCCAGCGAGCACAAATATCTCGGGGGTCGGTACGGCGGTCAACGCGAGGTTGTGCCGCTGAATGAACCACTCGCAGGCGACGCGGGTGCGACTCCGATTCGTCGGGTCCGCTATTCGATCTCGCCGCCGGTCAGCCGCACGACCCCGAGGGCGTGGGTCTCGTGGGCGACCGCCCTCGAGCGCCCCCGGAGGCGCCCGTGGCCCGCGGCGACCCGCTCGTCCAGCCGACGGTGGGGCTCGGTGTCGTAACGGAACTTTAGCGTGGGCGGCGTCGAGAGCACGGTGACGGCCCGGAACAGCGCGTTGACCGGCGGCGCGTACCACGCCTCGCTGCGCGCGGCGTTGACGAGGACGACGTGGCCGCCGGGGCCGACGAGGTCACACCAGTCGTCGACAGCGCCCGCGGGGTCGGCGAGCATCCCGACGACGAACGTCGCGAGCACCGCGTCGGCGTCGTCGACCGGCGGCCGGGTCGCGTCGCCACGGACGACGTGGACGTTGTCGTACTCGGCAGTGAGGTCGCGGGCGCGCTCGAGCACCGGCCCCGTGAAATCCACGCCGATCACGGTCCCCTCCGGGCCGACGCGCTCGCGCAGGTACGGCAGGTTCGCGCCGGTGCCACACCCCATCTCGACGACGGTGTCACCGGGTTCGAGGCGACACGCCGCCGCCGCCCGCGCCCGCAGGGCCGAGATCCCCGGGGTTCGGCGCGCGAGCAGGTCGTAGAGGCGCGCCCAGCGCCCGTAGAACGCCTGTGCGCTCTCGGAGCCGGTCCGGTTTCCCGCCATCTCAGACCAGCGATCGGATCGCGTCGGCGACCGACTCCGCGTCGGGGCCGAGGACGTAACTGATCGGCTCGATTCCCTGCCCGCCCGTCTGGTAGAGCACCGTCGCCTCCGGTCGGGCTTCGATCGCCGCGCCGACGCTCGAGGCGACGTCGCCGGTCTCGTCGAACTCGGCGGTGACGTGGCCTCGTTCCTCGAGGTCGGCGAGGAGGGCGGGATCGTAGCGGATGTTCCCCGCGGCAGCCGCGTCGGAGCCGTGTCGGCGGGCGGCCAGCAGGACGGTCGCGACGTGCTCGGAGACGCCGAACTCGGGACCCGCCGGCACCGTCGCCCGCCCCTTGACGTCGAAGATCCGGCCGGGGACGCCGGCGACGTCGTCGACGTCCTCGGCGTCGGGCGTACACGCGACCAGGTTCGAGCCCACGGCGGGGATGAGCCCCGCGAAGCCGCTCGCGTTCTCGAGGATGCGAAGCCCGCCGCGAAGCGACGAGAGCACCCGCTCGCTCGTCCGGAGCGCGTTGTCCGGATCGTGCACCCGGAAGCTCTCGCCGTGGTCGGCGAGTTCGGGGACGGCCTCCTCGTGGAGAACCGCCAGCAGGTCGCCGCCGTTCTCGAGTTCGCGGATCAGAATTTCCACCTCGATCAACGCCTGCACCGAGGTCATATCGCCGGCGGCCAGTCCCTCGCCAAGCCGGGAGACGAGCGAGGTGACCCGGTCGTCGGCGGCGATGCGATCGTTGGTCGCCACCTCGCCGTGGGCGTACTTCGAGACGGCGCTCTGGCTGATCCCGAGCATCTCGGCGACCTCGCTCTGCGTGAGCCCCCGGTCGCGGAGCTCGCCGGCGAGCAGCGAACGAACCGTGGGGAGGAACTCTTCGACGACGATCTCTTCGACGAATTTCATTCGTTGCCGATCGGTAGGGCCGCGGCGGAAATAACTCTGGGGTTACCGCGCCGCGCGGCCGGCCCGCGGCGCCTACTCGTTTCCGTCGCGTCGAAGCTGGTCGCCGCCGAACTCGTCGTCGCTCTGGATGCGCGAGGCCTGCGGGCCGTCCTGGTCCTGGTACTTCGAGCCGCGGTCGCTGCCGTAGGGCCGCTCTGCGGGGGTCTTCAGCTCCGTGAAGGTGAGCTGGGAGATCCGCATACCCGGCGTGAGCGCGACTGGCGCGGTGCCGAGATTCGAGAGTTCGAGGGTGATCTGGCCCCTGTAGCCGGGATCGCAGAGGCCGGCGGTGGCGTGGACGACCACGGCGAGCCGGCCGAGCGAGGATCGCCCCTCGACGTGGGCGATGAGGTCCGCCGGGATCTCGACGCGCTCGTAGGTCGTCCCCAGCACGAAGTCGCCGGGGTGGAGGATGAAGTCCTCGCCCTCGTCGACGACCGTCTCGGTGACGTACTCGTCGACCTCCTGCTCGGAGTTCGGGTGGATACACGGGATGTTCGCCCGCTGGAACTCGAGAAACTCCGCACCCAGTCGGAGGTCGACGCTCGCCGGCTGGATCTGCAGTTCGGGGTCGTCGATCGGTTCGATGGCGAGGTCGTCCGCCTCGAGTCGCCGCAGGATGTCCGCATCCGAGAGGATCATGGTGGATGACTCGAGCGGGAAGCGGCGTAAAGTTCCCGATGCCCGCCGGCGACGCCGTGTCGTCCGGCCGGTCGCCGGCCTACCGGAACCCGAGTGTGATGACGAACACGGTGGCGACGACCGCGAGCGCGACCGCGGCCGCACAGCCGACGGCCCGGACGAACGGCAGCTCGTACCGCTGCTCGAGGCCGTACGCCCAGAGGACGATCGTCCAGGTGGCGAGGACGGCGAGGACGGCGTCGAACGCGCCGCTGCGAATCAGCTCCCGCACCCCCTGGAAGACGGCAACGCCGCTCTCGTCGGGCTGACCGACGCCCGTCCGCCCCACTGAAATCGCGATGGGGACGACCACCGGAGCGAGGAGCTGTGGCGGCGCGAACGCCCAGCCGCCGATCGATAGCGCCTCGAAAAATCGCCCCTGCCCACCCGTCCAGCACGCGAGAAAATGCAGCGCGACAGCCAGACAGAGCCACAGCGCAACGACACCGTAAACGGCGACGATGATCGACTGGGTGAGATACATCGACGCGGCGGACGTCTCGAGGGAGCCAGTCGCGGGCTCGAGCGACTGGACGAACGCCGTCAGCGCGACAACCGAAACCACCCAGAAGCAGACGACGACCGCACCGGCACGCCCCACCGACAGCCGCTCGCGCTCGGCGAAGTACCGTTTCGGATCGAGCAGCTGCGTTCGCACCATACTCGATGGGGTCAGCCTATTGAAAAGAATCTACCGACTCGCCTCGAGCGCAACGGATCAGCGCCACTTTAGGCTCGGAGGACGACCACCTGGTATGAAACAGGCCATCGTCGCCCGAACGGACATCGGTATGGGAGAGGGAAAGCTCGCCGCGCAGGTCGCCCACGCGTCGCTGTCGGCCTACGAGAAAGCGGACGACCGCGCCCGCAAGCAGTGGAAGGGCGGCGGCCAGAAGAAGGTCGTTCTGAAGGCGAGCGACGAGCGGACGCTGTACGAGCTCTCCGAGATCGCCGACCGGAAGGGGCTGCCCAACGCGGTGATCCGGGACGCCGGTCACACGCAACTCGAGCCGGGAACCGTCACCGCGCTCGCGGTCGGGCCGGCCGACGAGGCGGCTGTCGACCGGGTGACAGGCGAGCTCTCGCTGCTCTAGCGAGCGCCGCCGGCACGCCTGATCCCGGTTCGGTTCGCCGCCGCACGAACCTCTTTTCGGCTCCGGCCCGTCCGCCCGAGTATGACCGACGATCCACACGGCGACCAGCCGGTCGAAACCGCCGGCGCCGAGCTCTCGACGGCGTCGGCCGCGATGATCCTCGTTCACGGGCGGGGCGCCCGCGCCCGCGGGATGCTCGACCTGGCGAACCAGCTCGGTCGCGACGACGTCGCGTACCTCGCGCCGCAGGCGAATCGGGGAACCTGGTACCCGCAGTCGTTTCTCGCGCCGACCGAGGCGAACCAGCCCCACCTCGACTCCGCCCTGTCGCTGCTGGAGGACCTCACGAAACGGATCGAGAACGAGGGTATCCCCCTCGAGCGGACGATCCTCCTCGGGTTCTCCCAGGGCGGCTGTCTCTCGACCGAGTTCGCGGCCCGAAACGCCCGCCGCTACGGGGGCGTCGTCGCCCTGAGCGGCGGGCTCATCGGCCCGGAGGGGACCGACTTCGCCTACGAGGGCTCGATGGAGGGGACGCCGGTCTTCTTCGGCTGTAGCGACCGCGACCCGCACATCCCGCTCGAGCGGGTCCGCGAGTCCGCCGCGGTCTTCGAGGGGCTCGAGGCCGACGTCACCGAGCGGATCTACGAGGGAATGGGTCACACCGTCAACGAGGACGAACTCGCGTACGTGCGCGATCTGGTTGCGTCGGTCGCCGGGGGCGAGTGAGAGCGACCCCGTCAGGCGTGCAGCCACAACGCCAGGGCCACCAGCAGGATCGAGAGCGCGACCGCGGCGAGCATCGCCGGTCGGCGCTCGAGCGCGCTCATCTCGCTCGTCGCGATCACCACCACCAGCGCCCCGCCGGCGCTCACCGCCAGGACGGAGTCGAGGGAGACGCCGTCGCCGAACAGCGCCTCGAAGACGACGAACAGGCCGACCATCGCGGCGACGCCGACGGTCGTTTCGGCGCGTGAGGGAGCGGTCATCGGAGGCGGTCACCGCGTTCGAGCCGCGACGCTCGGGTCACTGCTCCGATCCGACCGCGGTTTTCGATTCCTCGAGCCACGGCGGCTCCTCGAGGTCGGTCGCGCCCCGCTCAATGTCGACCGCGTACTCGGAGGTGTGGCGCTCGTCGTCACCCGAACGCACGCCCTCGACGTAGTACGAGTCGACGACGCCGTCGTCGGCGAGCGTCACGTTGACCGAGAGGGTTTCGTACCCGTGAATCTCCTCCGCCGTCCCCTCGAGGCGGTAGTGGTCGTCCTCACGTTCGACGGTGTCGACGGCGTCACGCCGGATCCGGTATCGCCCTCGATGCTCGCAGTTTCGACGAACCGTGGCGCATTTGCATCACGGGCCCGGAATAGCGGACGAATGCGTCCCGCCCACCCAACCGAGCAGCTCGTCGGCATGGACCACTACGTCTCCGCCGCCGACGGCGTCGGCGGCCGCCTGCGCCAGCGCGACGATCACTTTCGCGTGCGCGAACTCGAGCGCTTCGCGACCGAACCCCTCTCGGCGTCGACGGACGCCTACCCCCACCTCGTCTTCCGGGCGACGCTCTCGGGGTGGGACACCAACGACTTCGCTACCCGGCTCTCGGACGCACTGGGGATTTCCCGCGAGCGGGTCAACTGGGCCGGGACGAAGGACAAGTACGCCGTCACCACGCAGCTGTTTTCGGTCTACGGCGCCGATCCCGACGACCTGCCCGACGTCAGCGGGGCCGAGATCGAGGTGCTGGGCCGAGCCGGCCGGTCCATCGAGTTCGGCGATCTCGCGGGCAACGCCTTCGAACTGGTCGTCAGCGAGCCCGAGTCCCCCGAAAACGCGGCTGCAATCACCGATGAACTGGCGGCGTTCGGGGGGCTCGAGGGAGGGGATGCGGACGACGAGTCATCCACCAGCGTCGGCGTCCCCAACTTCTTCGGCCAGCAACGGTTCGGCAGCCGGCGGCCGATCACCCACAAGGTCGGCCTCGAGATCGTCCGCGGCGACTGGGAGGGGGCCGTCCTCGCCTATCTCAGCAACCCTTTCGAGAGCGAACCCGACGCGACCCAGGAGGCCCGCCAGTTCGTCTTCGACGAACTGTGCGAGGGAGACGATCGAGACTGGCACGCGGCCCTCGAGCGCTTCCCCAGCGGCCTCCGCTACGAGCGCTCCCTGCTCCACGGACTCGCCGAGTGCGATGGCGAGCCAGGCCCCGTGGACTTTCGGAAAACGCTCGAGCGCCTGCCCTCGAACCTCCAGCGGCTGTTCGTCCACGCCGCCCAGTCGTACGCGTTCAACCTGATGCTGAGTCGTCGCCTCGAGCGCGGACTCCCCTTCGAGAAACCCGTCGCGGGCGACGTCGTCTGCTTTTCGGATACGGACGCCCCAGAGGGCCTCGAGCTTCCGGACATCGACCGCGAGCAGCGCGTCGACGAGCGCCGGGTTCGGTCGGTGACCCGCCACTGCGAGCGCGGCCGGGCGTTCGTCACCGCGCCGCTGGTCGGCACCGAAACGGAACTCGCCGACGGCGAGCAGGGCGAGATCGAACGCGAGGTGCTCGCAGAACTGGACCTCGAGCCCGCGGACTTCGACCTGCCGGGGGAGTTTCACTCGACCGGCACTCGACGGGCGATCCTGGTTCGGACGGGCCTCGAGTACGACCTCGAGCCGCTGACGCTGTCGTTTTCGCTGCCGAAGGGCTCTTACGCGACGGTGCTGTTGCGGGAGTACCTGAAGGTCGATCCGGTCGACCTCGGCTGACCCCGGCACGGCTGACAGCCTTTTGCAGCCTCGAGTTCTACGACCCCTATGCGAAGCGCTCGACTACAGCGTGAGATCGACGACTTGGTGGCTCGAGGCTGGCGGATCGAGCAGGAAGACCGCGACCGGGTGGTCATGGTCGACCGAGAATTCGGCTCCCTGGGATCGCACCTGCTCGTCGCGCTCTTGACGATCTGGTGGACGATGGGGATCGGGAACGTCCTCTGGGGGGCGTACAACTATGCGACGAAGACCCGCCGACAGGTGCTCTGGGAGGAGGCCGTCGGCTGTCCGAACTGCGGGGCCGACGTCGCCGAGGACGCCGACTACTGCTGGTCCTGTGGCACCGAACTCGGTTCGACCGCCCCCGCCAATGGCATCGTCTGTCCGGAGTGCGAGGCCGTTCTCCGGGAGGGCGCGCGGTACTGCCGGGCCTGCGGGACGAAGTTAGCCGATTCGGCCTCGAGTTGACTAACCGAAACCTCGACACAGAGTGGCACGGCTCGTTTTTCCACCTCGAGGCTCGAGCGATCTTCCTGCCACCTGCGAATGGTGGGGTGTCGTGAAACTTCGTGGGCTCGTACTGACTCGAGGGCGGAAATAACGGCTGCTGCCGGCTCAACCCTTTTTCGAACCGACGCTGAAGTCGGGTCATGACGACCCACGTAAGCATCGACCAGGTCCGCTGGTGGCTCGACGAAAACGCCATTCAGGATATCTCGTCGCACGCCGACGACGCGACGGAGTTCAACCTGGAGGTGACGCTCTCGAGGCTGCCGATTCACCTCATCAAAGAGGAGAAGCGCGGTCCGATTCGGGTGGTCGGACGCACCGCGTTCGACACCGAGCGGGCGAAACGGCTCGTGCGCGACGAGGAATCGCGTACGGAGCTCCTGGCGCAGATGGGGCCGGTACTCGCGGCGACGCCCGGGTTCTACACGTTCCTCGACGAGGAGGACCGGGCCTGTGCCCTTCGAGACGCCGAGACCGTCCAGATGGAGCATCGGATCTACCCCAACGAGGCGAGTCAGCAGGCGGTGATGGACAGCGTGATGGGCGTCGCTACCGGGATGCGATACCTGCAGAACCTGCTGGACACGACCCATCCCGACCCGTCGACGGACGCGGACGAAGCGAACGAGAACGCGAACTGAGCCGATCGTTCCCGGTTCCGTCTCCCGGAGCCGACACGTTCATTTAGCTGTCGGGAGCAGCGCCCGGTATGATCGGAGAGACCCTCACCCGGGAGATCGTCGACTGGGAGAAACTCGAGGCGGGCGACGAGCCGGTGTACGAGATCGAGTACAGCGAGCCGGTCTCGAAGCCCGTCATCCGCCGTCCGCCGCTGTTCGGCCCCAGCGGCGGCGGCACGGTGCCCTCCGGCGAACTGACCGTGACCCTGCCCGACGGCGAGCGCGTCCCCGCCGCCGAGCTGTTTTTCGAGTACGACGGGACGACGCTGCGGGTTCGCCACGGCGACCCGTCCCTTTTCACCCGGCTCCGCCGGCGGTGGCTCTCGCGGTCCTGGTGAGAAAACACGGTCGTTTTACACCGGCGCCGTCAACCGCCGGTATGGAGTGTCGTCACTGCGCCTCGCCCCTCGAGAAGCCGGGGGACTTCTGTCTGGTCTGTCGCGAGGCCAACGCCGACGCGGTCGTCCTCGAGGCCGCCCGCGACCGGGCGACGATGACGATCCTCGCCGAGGACGAGGTCGTCGGCGAGACGACGATCACGACGACGCCCGAGGACGGCGAGAGCGAGGTGGTCGAACTGCGGAACTTCGCCGGCCTGCTCGCCGACGACATCCGGCGCAAGCGCCCCGAGGAGGTGTACGCCGCGGGCGAGCGTGAGGTGATTCGAGCCGTGCGCTCGGAGCTTCACCACCAGTTCTACCGGGTCGACGGCGAGGACCCAGTCGAGTCGGTGCTCGAGCGCCGCGGCGAACCGGCCCTCGACGTAGTCGAAACACCGCCCGCCGAGAAGATCGGCGGCAGCCACACCACCCTGATCGGCGGCCGAACGGGGATACGGGCGATCCACACCGTGGCGGATCACCCCCACGTCAAGAAGGTGATTCCGGGACCGATCGACGCTGGCGGGACGGGCTCACAGTCGGGGCTCCGGGCGAAGGTGACCCGCGCCGACGACGGCGGCAACGTCCGAATGCTGCTGCGGGACGGCTCGAGCGTCCAGGAGAACCGGGTGGTGACGACGGCCCGGGATCGGGAGATGGGCGAGCGGATCCGGGAGGACCTCAACGACGTGCTCGCCGAGGAGGAGTTTCGGTAGCCGACCCGACGACCACGGGGTGATCACTGTCGTCGACTCGTCGAAGTGACAGTACCTGCTGGTTCTCGGGGCCTTTTCCGGCGGGAGGTAATGATATATAATTAGCTATGCTCGAGCGCGCTGACGTCGTCCTCGCGGCGATCCCCCTGCTCGCGGTGAGCGGGCTGCTGTTCAGGAGCGCGATCGCCGCGACCGGGGTCGCCACCGGACTGCTCGGAGCGCCGCTCGCACCGGCCGGTTTCGTGGCCGCCTTCGGACTCGTCGTCCGCGAGGTGCTCGTCGGACCGATGGCCGAGCGAACCGCCGCGGAACGGTCGTAACTCAACAGGTTTATGCGTCCGCTGGGGATAGTTTGCGGTACTATGGCCGAGAAACGGAAGCGAACGGTCGGCAGCGCGGGCCGCTTTGGCGCTCGCTACGGCCGCGTCGCACGACGCCGCGTCAGCGAGATCGAAGACGATATGCGAAACTCCCAGGTCGACGGTGACGACGTCAAACGCGTCGGCACGGGTATCTGGAAGAACGAGGAAACCGGCGAGATCTTCACCGGCGGCGCCTACCGCCCCGAGACGCCCGCCGGACGCACCGTCCGCCGCTCGATCCGCGCCGCACTCGGCGACGACGACAACTGAGCGACCACTACTTCGCCATGAGCTACAAGTGCTCCCGCTGTAAACGCGACGTGCAACTCGACGAGTACGGAGGCGTCCGCTGTCCCTACTGCGGCCACCGCGTGCTCCTGAAAGAGCGCAGTCGGGACGTCAAGGAAGTCGACGTCGACTGATGATCCCGACCGGGCCCGTACAGTCACACACGCACCCGACGGTTCGGGAGTGTTCGAGACGCGACGTCCGGTCGACGGGATAGCCGCGTGTTTTCTCACGACGCGACCCTCGAGTTCGAGTACGAGACCCCGGCGCGAGCCCGCGTCGTCGCCGACAGCGTCTCCCGCGAGGTCGACGAGATCGACGACGAGCGCTCGCGGACGACGATCGCTCGAGACGGCGCCCTGGTGACGATCGAAATCGTCGCCCGCGACGTCACCGCCCTCCGTGCGTCGCTCAACACCTGGTTCACCCTGGTCGACGTCGCAGAGCGGGCCGCGGACGTCGGCCGGCGGACTCGAGTCGATGGCTGACGACGTCCCCTCGACGGCTGTCGACGACGGAACACCGGCGACTCCCCTCGAGTGGCAGCTCACCCCCTCGAACTCCCGCCTTCTCCGGGCGCTACTGTACGCCTCCTGGACCCTCTCGGGCGGGTTCGCCGCGCTGTGTCTCGGCGTGTTCGTCGGCGCGATCCTCTACTCGCTGGGACTGCCGACCGGCGCTCGCGAAATCGTCGCCCTCGCCATCGTCGTGACGCTTCCAGCGGCCTGGCTCCTCCTCTCGTGGCTCTCGTCCTCGCGTCACGGGCTGACCGTCCTTCGGCTGCGAGCGCCGGAGCCGAGCGATCCGACCCGGTCGGTCGTCGAACACGCCCCGACTCCCGTCCTCGCCGTCCTCGCGGTCGGCGGGGCGCTCGTTCACGTCGCGTTCCTCGCGCTCGTCGTGAGTCGCGATCTCTCGTCGTTCGCGTACATCCTTCCGGCGGGGGTCCTCTACGGCGTGCTGGTCTACGTTCGGTGGTGGCTCCCGACCGCGGGCGGGATCGACGAGCCGGGCGACCGGCTCGTGCTCACCTCGTTCCCCCGCGACGGTGACGGCGGTCGGGTGTGGCACGGTCGTCTCGAGACCACGTTCGACGAGCGGCTCTCGGACGTGGCGATCGGTCGATCCGTCGCTGTCGGGGATACGGCGGTCGTCGCCCTCTCGAGTGGCTCCCGGCTCCCCCTCGTCGCCGTCGTTCCCGTCGGCGCCCTCGCCCGCCTCGCGCGTCCGCCCGCTCGGTGACAAAGCTTGGCTTTATCAGTCCGGAGGGCTTCGGTCGAGGTATGCAAGGTAATCTGCCACCGGAGGCACAGGAGAAACTCGAGGAGCTGCAGGGGCTCCAGGAGACCGCACAGAACGTCGCCATCCAGAAACAGGAGACCGAGTCCTCGCTTTCCGACGCCCAGGCCGCCCTCGAGGAGCTCGAAGAGCTCGACGAGGACACCACCATGTACCGCCAGGTCGGCGAGCTGTTCGTCGAGACGGAGTTCGACGAGGCCGAAGACGACCTCGACGACAAGGTGAACACCCTCGAGATTCGCCTCGAGACCCTCGAGAAGCAAGAAGAGCGCGTCCAGCAGCAGTTCGAGTCGCTCCAGGAGGAGCTCCAGAACCTCCTCGGTGGCGGCGGCGCGATGGGCGGTCCCGCGGGTCCGGGCGGCCCCGGCGCCGGCGGCGCGTAGATGTCGACCGAGGAGCCGACCGACGAGGCCGTCGTCCAGACGGCCTCGGACGCCGCCGAGGGGGTCATCTTCTCGCGGTACAAACAGTCTACGGTGCGGGACTACGACGTGACCGTCGTGTTCGAGGAGGGCGTCCTCGAGGTGGACGTCTACCTCAACGCGCCCGACGACGAGCACGACCCCGAGCGGGTCGCCGACGACGCGGCGCTCGCGGCTCGCGAGGCCGTCGACGAGCTGTTCGGCGCGTAACTTCGACGCCGCATTTTCGCGCGCTCGTCGAACCTCTTACCGGGCGAGCTGTGCCACTAAGTGACACGCCACCGAAATCCCTTTCCGTAACGTCCGCACAGGTACGGTCGAGAATGGAGACCCTCTCGTTTTCCTGATCGGACTCGAGTCCCCTCACACGTCGCTGGCCGCGGAGTGCCGTCGGCGTAGCGTCCGCCTCGAGTCCGCGTTCCGATCCGATAGTCCCGACTTCCGGTCGGGAGATCGCCGCCAGACCATGATTCAGAGAGTACACATCCGATGTCACGATCACGAACGCACGCACGAACTGTCGTCGTCGCTCGCGGGCCGTCCGCCCCCGTCGAGACGACCGAAATCCGCGGGCTCGCCGAGGCCGCCGGCCACGAGGTCGTCGCCGAACTCACCCAGGCCGGGACCCCCGATAGCGGAACGTACCTCGGCGCTGGGACGGTCGAGGAACTCGCCGCACTCGTCGCGGAGACCGGCGCCGGGACGGTCGTCGCGGCCGACGGACTGACGCCCGCACAGCACCACGCTCTCGAGTCGGCGATGCCGCCGGGTACGGCGGTGTACGACCGATACCGGCTCGTCCTCGAGATCTTCGAGGCGCGGGCGGGGACCCGCCGCGCTCGCCTCCAGGTCGAACTGGCCCGGCTGCGCTACGACCTCCCGCGGATGATCGAAGCCGCCGACGAGGGGATGTTGAACCGCGTCACCGAGAGCGGGACGCCGGTGTACGACGCCCGCGACCGAATCGCTCGCCTCGAGCGAAAACTCTCCGAACTGCCCGATCCGACGGAACAGTTCCGCGCCCGCAGGCGCGAGGAAGGGTTCGACCTCCTCACGATCGCCGGCTACACCAACGCGGGGAAGTCGACGCTGTTGCACCGTCTCGCCGACGACATGTCGCTCGAGGACGGGGATCCCGAAGAAACCGACTCGGCCTCGAACAAAGGGGCCACCGCCGAAATCGAGGACCGGCTGTTCAAGACCCTCGAGACCACGACCCGCCGGGCGACCATCGACGGTCGGCCCGTTCTCGCCACCGATACCGTGGGGTTCGTCGACGACCTGCCCCACGAGCTGGTCGTCTCGTTCAGTTCGACGCTTTCCGAGGCCGCCGCGGCCGACATCGTCGTGCTCGTCTGCGACGGCAGCGACGACCGCCCGCGGTTCCGCGACCGGCTCGCGGTTTCGCTCGAGACCCTCGCCGAACAGGGCGTCGAGGCCGAGCGGGTGGTGGTGGCGGTCAACAAGGTTGACCGCCTCTCGGCCGACGAACTCGAGGCTCGCCTCGCGACCGCGCGGGAATCGGGACGTGACGCAGTCCCGGTGAGCGTCACCGAGGGGACGAACCTCGAGGCGCTGCTCGCGGCCGTGAGCGACCGGCTGCCGACCGAGCGGGCGACCCTCGAGGTGCCGAACTGCGACGAGGCGATGGCGCTGGTCTCCCGGGCGTACGACCGGACCGACGTCGAGTCGGTCGACTACGCGGACGGACGGGTGAGGATCCGCTGTCGCGGCAGGCCCGAGGTCGTCGACCGACTCGAGGGGCGAGCGGCGGCGCTGGAGCGGGAGGTGGAGTAGGAGAACGCGGTCCAGTCGCCCCGCACCCCGTCACTGCGACCGCGCCGGCTCTCGCTCGGCAGGGACACAGCGGGGCGACTCGAGGCGGCGACGCGTCGGGACTATCGATCCAGCGCCGCGAGCACCGCGAGCCCGATCACGATCGACAGCCCCGTGACCAGCGCCACGACCAGGCGCTCGCCGGCGGCCGAAGAAACCAGGTGAACGCCGAACAGCTGACCCAGAAGCAGGCCGAGAACGGCACACATCGGCCCACCCACGTAGACGTACCGCTCGTCGTTCCACGCCTCGAGGTCGGTTCGGAGTAGTCGCGCCCGCATACCGCCGGCCATGCGGAAAGTGTTGCTCGACGGGCACATACCGGTTTTGGAAGCGATCGCCCTCCGTGCGTCGGCCCATCCCAGGGGGCGGGGTCGTCGCATCGCAGAGGTGGAGCCGTCGAACCGGCGGTTTTACGCCGACTCGCAGATCTCGAGGAAGTTCTCGAAGACCTCCTCGCCGCGCTCAGTGTGGGCGACCTCGGGGTGCCACTGGACGCCGTAGAGGTCCCGGGCGGTGTCGCTCATCGCCTCGACCCCGCAGACGTCGCTTTTGGCGGTGAGGTCGAACCCGGTCGGCAGCTCCTTCACCTCGTCGGCGTGGCTCGCCCAGACGCGCGTCTCGGGGTGCAGCGAGCCGACCAGCGGATCGGCCTCGTCGACGATCTCGACGGTGACGTCCGCGTAGCCGCCGTACTCGCCGCCGCCGACGCGGCCGTCGAGTTCGGCGGCCATGATCTGCATCCCCAGACAGATGCCGAGGACGGGAACGCCGGCCTCGAGATAGTCGGGAGAGCGCCCGACCCGATCCATGTCGGGCCCGCCCGAGAGCACGACGCCGTCGGCGTCGACGTCCGCCGGCGGGGTGTCGTTATCGATCAGTTTGGTCTCGACGCCGAGGTCGCGAAGCGCCCGCTGCTCGAGGTGGGTGAACTGCCCGTGGTTGTCCACCACGACGATTTTGGTCATTGACGGCTCGTAGCGACTCTGACGATAAAAGCGGCCCGAAAGTCGGAGTCGACTCGAGCGTCGACCGCCGGTCCGCCTCGAGCCCCGACGAGCGGGGTCGGCTCGCGTCCCGGTACGTTTATGCGGGTTTCGAGACACCGTACCGGTATGGCTGTCGATCTCAGTGAGTACGACCACCCGTCGTGGATCACGGCGGTGGGAACCGGTGTGGGGTATCTGTTGATCCTCGGACTGCTGTTCGTCGCGCTGTTCGTCGTGCCGTGGCTGCTGTTCGTGTTCCTGTAGCGGAAGAACCGGTTCGTGAACGCCCCACGAACGAAAAACCGAGCGATCAGGCGAACGTCTTCGAGACTTCGTCGCTCTCGTCGTTTTCGGCCTGGACCTTCTCCCAGGCGTTGCGGAAGTCCTCCATCCGAATCTCCGTGCGGTCGTCGCGGATGGCGAACATACCGGCTTCGGTGCAGACGGCCTTGACGTCCGCGCCGGAGGCCTCCGTCGCCTCGGCGGCCAGTTCCGCGAAGTCGACGTCGTCGGCGACGTTCATGTCGCGGGTGTGGATCTGGAAGATGATCTCGCGTCCCTCCTCGTTGGGCTTTGGCACCTCGATGAGGCGGTCGAACCGGCCGGGCCGAAGGATCGCGCGGTCGAGCATGTCGAAGCGGTTGGTGGCGGCGATGATTCGGATCTCGCCGCGGTCCTCGAAGCCGTCCATCTCGCTCAGAAGCTGCATCATCGTCCGCTGGACCTCGGCGTCGCCGCTCGTCTTCGACTCGGTGCGCTTGGCGGCGATGGCGTCGATCTCGTCGATGAAGATCACCGCGGGCTCGTGGTCGCGTGCGACGTCGAAGAGGTCGCGAACCAGCTTCGCCCCCTCGCCGATGAACTTGTGGACCAGCTCGGAGCCGGCCATCTTGATGAAGGTGGCGTCGGTCTGGTTGGCGACGGCCTTGGCGAGCATCGTCTTCCCGGTGCCCGGCGGCCCGTACAGTAAGACGCCGCTCGGCGGATCGATGCCGACGTCCTTGAACATCTCGGGTTTCTCGAGGGGCATCTCGACGGTCTCGCGGACCTCCTGCATCTGCTCTTCTAAGCCGCCGATGTCCTCGTAGCTCACGTCGGGGCTCTCGGTGACCTCCATCACGCGGGCGCGCACGTCCGTCTCGTTCGAGAGGGTCTTGACGATAGATAGAGAGTTGTTGACGGCGACGCGCGCGTCGGGATCGAGGTCCTCGCGCATCTCTTCCGTGACCTCGGTCAGGGCCTCCTGGTTGTTGCCGTGCTGTTTGATGATGACGCCGTCGTCCGTCATCTCCTGGACCGTGGCGACGAACAGCGGCGACTGTTTCAGCTTCTTGTTCTCGTGGGTCAACCGCTCGAGTTTCTGCTGGTACTTGTTGTTCTCGGCGTTCGCATCGAGGAGCTTGTCCCGCATCTCCTCGTTCTGCGATTCGAGGACTTCAAGGCGATCCTCGAGTGACCGTATTTTCTCCTGTTGGGACGCCTCGTCCTCATCATACGGGAGGTCGACGTCGTCCACAGTGTCACTCATCACCTTCTGGTAGGTCATTGCTTCATAAGAGGCTTCGGGTAGGTGTAGCGAGATAGAATAATTACTACTGTGAATAGAACTAAACAGCAAATATTATTAGGCCGTATGTATAACTGTGATCCACGATGAGCACATCCGAGCCGTTGCAACACGACTCCGCCGCCAGAGGCACCTGGGACGACGTCCGCGACCTACCGCCGAGTGCGAAGCTCGTCGCGAAGGTCCTCGAGTACAACGAGACGATGACCCAGCAACAGATCGCCGACGAGACGCTGCTTCCCGCCCGGACGGTCCGTTACGCCCTGAACCGGCTCGACGAGGAGAACGTCATTCGATCCCGATTCTCCTTCTCCGACGCCCGCAAGCGTCTCTACACCCTCGAGATCGAGTCTTAACCCCCGCCGCACTCGGCACCCTCATTCACTTTCACCTCGGTCACGGAACCCCTTTAGGGCCACCGCTCCAAACGGTGATAGATGACGCGGGTGATACATACGGGCGACACCCACATCGGGTACCAGCAGTACAACGCGCCCGAGCGACGGCGCGACTTTCTCGAGGCCTTCCGAACCGTGGCCGCGGACGCGGTCGACGCGGACGTCGACGCCGTAATTCACGCGGGGGACCTCTTTCACGACCGCCGGCCGGGACTGGTCGACCTCCAGGGAACCGTCGACGTGCTCAGAACCCTCGCCGACGCCGGCGTCCCCTTTCTCGCGGTCGTCGGCAACCACGAGGGGAAACGCGACGCCCAGTGGCTCGACCTCTTCGAGGACCTCGGGCTGGCGACCCGCCTCGGGCCGACGCCACACCTGATCGGTGACACCGCATTCTACGGGCTCGACTTCGTCCCCCGCTCGCGCCGGGACGACCTCGAGTACGAGTTCGACCCGGTGCCGGCGGACGCCGAACACGCGGCGCTGGTGAGCCACGGCCTGTTCGAGCCGTTCGCCCACGCCGACTGGGACACGGAGGAGCTGCTCGAGGCGGCGACCGTCGACTTCGACGCCGCCCTTCTCGGTGACAACCACACGGCCGACACCGCAGAGGTCCGCGACACCTGGGTCACCTACTGCGGCTCCACCGAGCGCGCGAGCGCGAGCGAGCGAGAGGACCGCGGCTACAACATCGTCGAGTTCGAGGCGGGCGAGGAGCCGGCGATCCGCCGGCGCGGGCTCGACTCGACCCGCGAGTTCGTCTTCGTCGACGTCGACCTCGCCGAGGGGGAGGGCACCGACCGCGTCCAGGAGCGGGTGCGCGAGTACGACCTCGAGGACGCGGTCGTGATCGTCACTGTCGAGGGCGAGGGCCGGCCGATCACCCCCGCGACGATCGAGACGCTGGCGGTCGACCGCGGCGCGCTCGTCGCCCGGGTGAACGACCGCCGGGAGCTTTCGGACGCCCCGGAGGACGTCTCGGTGAGCTTCGCCGACCCCGACGAGGCGGTCCGCGAACGGATCCGGGAGCTCGGACTGAGCGACGCCGCCCTCGAGATCGACCGCACCGTCCGCGACGACGACGTCGTCGACGCCAACCTCCGGGAAACCGTCGAGCGCCGGGTTCGGAGCCTGCTCGAGGACGACCGCGGCGCGTTCGAGGCGGCCCCCGACCGCGACCCGGCGGCGGTGACGACCGTCGCCGACGCGCTTTCGGGGGACTCGGAGGAAAACGAAACGGGTTCGGAGGCGGGCGAACCCGACGACGCGGTCGACGAGGAGTCTGACGGGAGCGGATCGGCCGACGGCAGCGGCGGCCAGCCGACCGAGGTCGGGGAGTCCGACGAGCCGGCGGACGACGGCCAGGTTTCGATGGGTGATTTCACGTGAGAGTCGACCGGATTCGCCTCGAGAACTTCAAGTGCTACGGTGAGACCGACCTCCGACTGAACCGGGGCGTCACCGTCGTCCACGGCGTCAACGGCAGCGGGAAGTCGACGCTGCTCGAGGCGGTGTTCTTCGCGCTGTACGGCTCGAAGGCGCTCGACGACCGGACCTTAGACGACGTGATCACCACCGGCGAGGAGGAGGCGGCCGTCGAACTCCACTTCACCCACGACGGGGCCGACTACCGCGTCGAGCGCCGGCTCAAACTGCGGGGCGACCGGGCGACGACGACGACCTGCGTCCTCGAGAGCGACGACGGGACGATCGAGGGGGCTCGAGACGTCCGCGCGGCGGTCACGGAACTCCTCCGGATGGACGCCGACGCGTTCGTCAACTGCGCGTACGTCCGTCAGGGCGAGGTGAACAAGCTGATCCACGCCTCGCCCCGCGAGCGCCAGGACATGATCGACGACCTGCTCCAGCTGGGTGCCCTGGAGGAGTACCGCGAGCGGGCCGCCGACGCCCGCCTCGGCGTCAAGGACGTCCTCGCCGAAATCCGCGGGAAAGCGGACGGGATCGCGGACAGTATCGCGGCCAAAGAGGAGAAGAACCTCCACGAACGCCTGAACGGCCTCGAGTCCCGCCGGTCGACGCTCCGCGAGGAGATCGACCGCTTCGAGGGCAACCAGCGCGAGGCCGAGAACACCCTCGAGCAGGCCGAGACGATCCTCGAGCGCCACGAGGAGACCCGTGCGGAGATCGACCGGCTCGCAGGCGAGATAGACGACCTCCGGGAGACGATCGCGGCGACCGCGAGCGAACGCGAGGAGCTACGAGACGAGATCCGCGACCTCGAGGACGACCGGGAGGCGGCGAGCGACGAGCGCGCGACGCTCCTCTCGGACGCCGATCTCGGCGCGGAGTCGGTCGCCGAGCGCATCGAGGCGCTCGAGGCCGGCGACGAGGAACGTCGGGATCGGCTCGAAGAACTCCGCGTGGAAATTTCACAGCGGAGCGACGAGCGGACCCGACTTCGAGAGCGGGCCGACGACCTCGAGTCGGAAGCGACGGAGGCGCGGGCGACGGCGACTGAGCTCGACGAGCGCCTCGCGGCCGACGAGGAGACGATCGACGAGCGCGAGGAGACGCTGTCGGAACTCGACGCCGAGATCGAATCCGAGCGCGCGGCGTTCGAGGACGCACCGGTCGCGTTCGGCGAGGCCGCCGACCACCGCTCGGAACTCGCCGACGAGCGCGAGGAGCTCCGGTCGGCGCTGTCGGACGCGCAAGCCACGCTCGAGGCGACGGCTGCGGCCGTCGAGGAGGGCGAGGAGCTGCTCGAGGCCGGCAAGTGCCCCGAGTGCGGTCAGGACGTCGAGGACTCCCCCCACGTCGACGTCCTCGAGGAGCGCCGCGAGGAACTCGAGGCACACGAACGCGAGCGCGACGACCTCGAGGACGAACTCGAGACCGTCGAGGACCGCCTCGAGCGCGCCGAGGAACTTCGCGAGACCGAGCGGCGAGTCGAACGCCTCGAGGGCAACCGCGAGAACGTCGAACAGCTGCTCGCGGAGAAACGCGAGGCGCTCTCGGACCGGCGCGAACAGCGTGACGACCTCCGCGAGCGCGCCGAAGAGCTCGCGGAGACGGCCGCCGACAAGCGCGCTCGCGCCGAGGAACTCGAGACCGAAATCGAGGAGCTGCGGGCGGACCTGGGGGAGGTCAACCGGGAGCGCAGCGAGCACAAGGCGGCCCTCGAGTCCCTGCGCGAGGCGGCGTCGCTGGCCGACCGGATCGAATCGCTCGAGGCGGAGATCGAGGGGCGCCGCGAGCGACGCCGGAGCAAACACGAACTCAACGAGGAGCGCCGGACCCGGCTCTCGGAGAAACGCGAGCGAAAGCGCGACCTCGAGGCGGAGTTCGACGACGACCGGATCGCACAGGCCCGCCAGGAGAAGACGAACGCGGAGGCCTACCTCGAGCAGGTCGCCGAGAAGCTGACCGAGTTGCGGGAGCGACGCGACGAGGTCCAGAACGCCATCGGCGCCGCCGAGAACGAACTCGAGGAACTCGAGGTGCTGCGTGGACGGCTCGAAGCCGTCGAAGCCCGCTGTGCGGACCTCGAGTCGCTGTACGAGGAAGCCGAGACGCTCCAGACGACCTACGGCGAACTCCGGTCGGAGTTGCGCCAGCGAAACGTCGAGACCCTCGAACGGCTGTTGAACGAGACGTTCGAGCTGGTCTATCAGAACGACTCCTACGCCGCGATCGACTTAGACGGCGAGTACCGGCTGACGGTGTACCAGAAGGACGGCGAACCCCTCGAGCCCGAACAGCTCTCCGGCGGCGAGCGTGCGCTGTTCAATCTCAGCCTGCGGTGTGCGATCTACCGGCTGCTCGCTGAGGGCGTCGAGGGCGCCGCGCCGATGCCGCCGCTGATACTGGACGAGCCGACGGTCTTTCTCGACTCCGGCCACGTCACGCAGCTGGTGTCGCTGATCGAGTCGATGCGGGAGCTGGGAGTCGAACAGATCGTCGTCGTCAGCCACGACGAGGAGCTCGTCGGGGCGGCGGACGAACTCGTCAGCGTCGAGAAGGACGCGACCTCGAACCGGTCGCGACTCGAGCGCGAGGAGCCGCCCGAGGTCGCCCTGCTGGCGTCGGAGTAGTCCCGGCTACTCGACGTCGTGACCCGCCGGCGTCGGTGTCGCCGCCGGCGCACGCAGGATCTCGAGCGCCCGCACACAGCGCTCGGTCGCCCGGTAGCCGCGTTCGCCGCCGACGCCCGCCTCCTCGATCAGCCCGGCGGCAGTGAGTTCGGTGAGGGTGCCGTGTAGGTCGCTCTCACACAGGTCGTAGCTCCCGAGCAGGGTCCTGACCCCCAGCGGGCCGCGGTCGGCGAGTTCGACGAGCAAGCCGAGCGTGCGGTCGTCGTGGACGGCCGTGACGACCGTTCGCACCGCCGGTGATACGCCGGCTGCGGCGGTCTCGAGTGCGGAGTCGGTCTCGTCGAACTCGAGGCGGTCGTTCTGAACGTAACACTCGTTTCCGGTCGCCGGATCGCGAACGAGGCTCGCCGTTCCGGACTGTTTGATCAGCAGATAGCGTTTGCCGTCGTCGTCTCGTGCGGTCTTCATGAGTTTTCAGTCGGGTCTGTTAGAGCGGTCGACGGGGTCGCCAGCATCGTCGGCTTCGGTTTCGGAGGCGCCGTCATCTCCATCGGTCGCGTCGGCCGATCGACGAAACGATCGGTACCGGTAGACGGCGAACCCGAACAGGACGACGCCGCCGCCGAGCAACGGGCCGCCGGTGGCGACGTCGGCCTCGAAGAGGAGAAACAGTACACCGAGCGAAACCGCAAGCACCGCCGCGTTGACCACGAGTACGATCGCCCAGAACGTCTTGAGCAGCTCCGGTGGGACGTCGGTCTCGTCCGTCGAAACCTCCGGAATCGTCAGCGAGTCCGACTCCGGATCCGTCAGCTCGGCCTCGGGGTCGTACTCCTCGGGCTCGTGTTCGGTCCGCTCGAATACCACACGCGAGTCAACGCTCGGTCGTTAGAAAAGCGTTGGCGTTCGTCGCTGGTTCGCGCTCAGGCGACGTCCTTGAGTGGGAGCGAGCGGGTCGTTTCCACCCACGCGAGCGGGTTCTCGGCGTCGTAGAAGACGATGCCGTCGTCGGTCTCGTAGGACTCGATCGTCTCGGTCCCGTCCGGCTCTCCGCGCAGTTCACCGTCGTCCGTCATACCATCGTTGTTCACTCGGGTGGACACATCGATCGCCTCGTACTATGATGTGTGTTACCACATTAAATGTTTTGTGACTCCTGTAAGGTATCGGATCGGTCCGCCGTCGGGACGTGGGATTGCAGGGGTTTTTATCCACCGACTTCGAACCCGAACACCATGACTGATGCGGGGCAAACGGGGCTCGAGGCGTTCGCGAGCGACGCCGAGCGACGACCCGACGAGGAGGCGGTTGCTGTCGCGGGTAACGGCGGCTCCCGGGCCGTCGACGTGATCGACGTCGTCGAGGAGACGCTGCCCGAAGCCGATGGCCACCTCGAACTCGCCGTGATGCAGGTCGACTACACGATCGCCGGCTACGGCGACGACGAACAGCCGATCATGCACGTGTTCGGGCGCACCCCGGAGGGCGAACTCGAGCACATTCAGGTCGTCGGCTTTCGACCCTACTTCTACGCGCCGACGGCGACGCTCGAGCGTCCGCCGGAGGAGCAGTACGACCGACTGACCGGCAGCCGCGAGGTCGGTGAGGACGGCGAACCGTACGAGAGCATCCGCGGGGAGAAACTGACGAAGATATTCGGACAGACCCCGCGGGACGTCGGGAAGGTCCGGGACGACTTCGAACATTACGAGGCCGACATCCTCTTTCCGAACCGGTTTCTGATCGACAAGGACGTTCGGAGCGGCATCCGGGTGCCCGAGCGTCGGGCTGAAGACGACTCGCTCGTGGTCCCGCACGAGGAGGTCGAGGCGGCCGCCGTCGACGCCGAGCCGCGCGTGCTGACGTTCGACATCGAGGTCGACGACCGCTCGGGCTTTCCCGAGGAGGGCGAGGAGCCGATCGTCTGTCTCACGAGCCACGACTCCTACCGCGACGAGTACGTCATGTGGTTGTACGAGGCGCCCGTCGGTGACGGTACGGTTCCGGACGCTATCGAGGAGTACGAGCCGATCGAGGGGGCGATCGACCACCAGGTGCGCAGCTTCGAAGAGGAGGAGGCGATGCTCGAGGCGTTCGTCGACTACGTCCGCGAGACCGACGCGGACGTCCTCACCGGCTGGAACTTCGACGACTTCGACGCGCCGTACTTCCTCGACCGCCTCGAGGAACTGCAGGGTCCCCACCACGACTACGACCTCGAGGTCGACCGGCTCTCGCGGGTCGACGAGGTCTGGCGGAGCAACTGGGGCGGTCCCGACATCAAGGGGCGGGTCGTCTTCGACCTGCTCTATGGCTACCAGCGGATGGTCTTCTCCGAACTCGACTCCTACCGGCTCGACGCCGTCGGCGAAGCCGAACTCGGTGTGGGGAAAGAGCGGTACGCCGGCAAGATCGGCGACCTCTGGGAGGACGACCCGACGAAGCTACTCGAGTACAACCTCCGGGACGTCGAACTCTGCGTGGAACTCGACCGCCAGCAGCAGATCGTCGCCTTCTGGAACGAGGTACGATCGTTTGTCGGCTGCAAGTTAGAGGACGCGCCGACGCCCGGCGACGCGGTGGACATGTACGTCCTCCACGAGGCCCACGGGCAGTTCGCACTCCCCTCGAAAGGCCAGCAGGAAGCCGGCGAGGAGTACGAGGGCGGGGCCGTCTTCGACCCCATCACGGGGGTCAAGGAGAACGTCACGGTGCTCGACCTGAAGAGCCTGTACCCGATGTGCATGGTGACGATCAACGCCTCGCCGGAGACGAAAGTCGACCCTGAGCGCTACGACGGAGAGACCCACGTCGCCCCCTCGGGAACGCACTTCCGCCAGAAGCCGGACGGCGTCATGCGGGAAATGATCAACGAGCTGTTAGCGGAGCGAGAGGAGAAGAAATCGCTGCGCAACGAACACGAGCCCGACACTCCGGCGTACGAGCAGTACGATCGCCAGCAGGGGGCGGTGAAGGTAATCATGAACTCGCTGTACGGCGTGTCGGGGTGGGATCGGTTCCGCCTGTACGACAAGGAAGCAGCAGCGGCGATCACCGCGACCGGCCGCGAGGTGATCGAGTTCACCGAGGAGGCGTCGAACGAGATCGGCTACGACGTCGCATACGGCGACACCGACAGCGTCATGCTCGAGCTCGGCCCCGACGTTTCGAAGGAGGAGGCAATCGAGCAGTCCTTCGAGATCGAGGAGTACGTCAACGGCCGCTACGACGACTTCGCGGTCGAGGATCTGAACGCCGAGGAACATCGCTTCCAGATCGAGTTCGAGAAGCTCTACCGGCGCTTCTTCCAGGCCGGTACGAAGAAGCGCTACGCCGGCCACATCATCTGGAAGGAGGGCGCGGATGTCGACGACGTCGACATCACCGGCTTCGAGTACAAGCGCTCGGATATCGCGCCGATCACGAAGGAGGTACAGCACCGCGTGATCGAGATGGTCGTCAAGGAGGGTGACATCGAGGGCGTCAAGGAGTACGTTAACGAGGTTATCGAGGAGTTCCTCGAGGGGGAGGTCAGCCTCGAGGAGATCGCTATCCCCGGCGGAATCGGCAAGCGCCTCGGAAACTACGACACCGACACGGCCCAAGTCCGCGGCGCGAAGTACGCCAACGCCATGTTGGGGACGAACTTCCAGCGCGGGAGCAAGCCGAAGCGGCTCTACCTCGAGCGGGTCGATCCGGCCTTCTTCCGTCGTCTCGAGGACGAGGAGGGGTTCGACGCCCGCAGCGACCTCGTCTACGGGGCGTTCAAGCGCGACCCGGACGTGATCTGTTTCGAGTACGAAGACCAGATCCCCGAGGAGTTCGAGATCGACTACGAGACGATGCTCGAGAAGACCCTCGAGGGGCCGATCGAGCGCATTCTCGAGGCGTTGGGCGTGAGCTGGGAGGAGGTCAAAAGCGGTCAGCAGCAGACGGGCCTGGACAGCTTCATGTAACCGGACTCGCCGCCCGACTGATGGCGAGACGGTTGGGTACCGCCGTCGACACTTCCCCGCCGGTCGCTTTCCGATTCAAAAAATTATCTTCTACATTCGGCAGCGTATGCAGTCAGACACGAAACCGTTATGAGTCCGACGACCCACCGTCCGAACGACAGAGGTAATCCGCAGATGGCACGACTCCAACTCAAAAACCTACACGCGGAAGTGGCGGAGGGCGGCGAGAAGATCCTGCGCGGCGTCGACCTCGAGGTCGAATCGGGCGAGATCCACGCGCTGATGGGCCCGAACGGCTCCGGGAAGTCGACGACGGCGAAGGTCATCGCCGGCCACCCGGCCTACGAGGTCACCGACGGCGAGGTTCTGATCCACCTCGATGAAGACGAGTTCGGCGAGGACTTCGAGATCCCCGCCGAGAAGCGCACCTGGAACCTCCTCGACCTCGAGCCCAACGAGCGCGCCGCACTCGGCGTCTTCCTCGGCTTCCAGTACCCGGCCGAGATCGACGGCGTCACGATGACGAACTTCCTCCGGACGGCGCTGAACGCCAAGATCGAGGAACGAGAGGAGCTCTTCGAGGAGGGCGAGGACGACGACGAGGAAGCGGAGGACGACGTCCCCGCGACGTCGCCGATGGAAGGCCCCGTCGACGAGGGCGAAGTCGGCGTCGCCGAGTTCCAGGAGATCCTCTCCGAAAAGATGGCCCAGCTGGACATGGACGAGAAGTTCGCCCAGCGCTACCTCAACGCCGGCTTCTCCGGCGGCGAGAAGAAACAGAACGAGGTGCTCCAGGCTGCGATCCTCGAGCCGTCGGTCGCCGTGCTCGACGAGATCGACTCCGGACTGGACATCGACCGTCTCCAGGATGTCTCCACAGGGATCAACAAGCTGCGCGACGAGCAGGGCACCGGCATCCTCCAGATTACCCACTACCAGCGGATCTTAGACTACGTCGAACCCGACCGCGTCCACATCATGCTCGACGGGAAGGTCGTCAAGAGCGGCGACGCCTCCCTCGCCGAAGAGCTCGAGGACAAGGGGTACGACTGGGTCCGCGAAGAGGTCTACGAGACCGCGTAACCGGATTCGACTAGAAGAACGGGTATAACCCTAGAGCCGTAACCACCACTAGATACACACCATGAGTTCCGATCAAGATCACCTCAAAGAGACGGACACCGAGGCCCGTTTCGACTTCAAGCAGGAACAGCGCGCCGCGGTCACGTCCGAGAAGGGCCTGACCGAGGAGGTCATTCGCATGATCTCCGAGGACAAGGACGAACCGGAGTGGATGCTCGAGCGGCGTCTCCGCGCGCTCAAGCAGTACCACGCGATGCCGATGCCGACCGACTGGCCCGGCCAGCCCGACCTCTCCGAACTCGACGTCGAAGAGATCGTTCCCTACATCCGCCCGGACGTCGACAAGCGCGAGGGCGTCGACGACTGGGACGAACTCCCGGACGACATCAAGGACACCTTCGAGAAGCTCGGCATCCCGGAAGCCGAGCGGAAGGCGCTCTCGGGCGTCGGCGCCCAGTACGAGTCCGAGATCGTCTACCAGAACATGCAGGACCAGTGGGAGGAGAAGGGCGTCATCTTCATGAACATGGACCAGGCGGTCAAGGACCACCCCGAGATCGTCAAGGAGCACTTCATGACGACCTGCGTCCCGCCGAGCGACAACAAGTTCGCCGCGCTCCACGGCGCCGTCTGGTCCGGCGGGAGCTTCGTCTACGTCCCCGAGGACGTCACCGTCGAGATGCCCGTCCAGGCGTACTTCCGGATGAACTCCGAGGGGATGGGCCAGTTCGAGCACACGCTCATCGTCGCCGAACCCGGTAGCGAGGTCCACTACATCGAGGGCTGTTCCGCGCCGAAGTACGGCAAGCACAACCTCCACAGCGGCGGCGTCGAGGTCTTCGTCAAGGAGGACGCTCACGTCCAGTACTCCACCGTACAAAACTGGTCGAAGAACACGTTCAACCTCAACACCAAGCGCGCGATCGTCGAGGAGAACGGCACCATGGAGTGGGTTTCGGGCTCGATGGGATCGAAGGCCACCATGCTCTACCCGTGCTCGATCCTCAAGGGTCGCGGCGCGACTGACACCCACATCACCATCGCCTTCGCCGGCGAGGGCCAGGACATCGACACCGGTGCGAAGGTCTACCACAACGCGCCGAACACGAAGTCGACGATCGAGTCCAAGTCGATCTCGAAGGACGGCGGCCGCACCAACTACCGCGGCCTCGTCCATATCGCCGACGGCGCCGAAAACTCCTCGACTGCGGTGGAGTGTGACGCGCTGATGTTCGACAACGAGTCGACCTCCGACACCATGCCGTACATGGAGATCGAGGAGTCGAAGGTCGACGTCGCCCACGAGGCTACTGTCGGGAAGATCGGCGACGAAGACATCTTCTACCTCCAGAGCCGCGGCCTGGACGACGACGACGCCAAGAAGATGATCGTCGCCGGCTTCATCGAGCCGATCACGGAGGAACTGCCGATCGAGTACGCGGTCGAACTCAACCGCCTCATCGAACTCGAGATGGAGGGAAGCCTCGGATAACATGAGCACGACGCAGGTACACGCCAATCTGACGGAAGCACAGGTACGCGAGATCAGCGGCGATCTCGAGGAGCCCGAGTGGCTGCTCGAGACGCGTCTCGAGGCGCTCGCCGCGCTCGACGACCTCGACATGCCGAAGGTCATCCGAACGCCCGGGCGGGACTGGACGAACCTCCACGACCTCGACTTCGAGTCGTTCGTCGATCCGCTGAACTGGGCCGAGAAGAAAGATCAGGTCGGCCCCGACGAGATCGACGTCCTCTCGTGGGCCGAGGCGGTCGACGAGCACGAAGACCTCCTGAAGGAACACTTCGGTAGCATCGTCGACCCACAGGAGAACTACCTGACCGCGCTGTCGACGGCGCTGTTCAGTACCGGTACCGTGATCTACGTCCCCGAGGGCGTCGACGCAGAGGACGTGACGATTCGGACCGAGATGAACTCCCAGTCGCTGTTCAACTACACGCTCGTCGTCACCGAGGAGTCGAGTTCGGTGACGATCCTCGAGCGCCAGTCGACCGGCGACGAGGGCGAGGTCCGAGACGGCGAGGAGCGAGCCAGCGGCACCGTCCCCCGCGAGGGCGGCGAGCGTTACTACAGCGGTATCGTCGAGATCGTCGCCGGCGAGAACAGCTACGTCCAGTACGGCAGCCTCCAGAACCTCTCGGAGGACTCCTACAACTTCACGTGCAAGCGCGGCGTCACCGACACGTACGCGACCATCGACTGGATCGAGGGTAACATCGGCACCAAGCTCACGAAGACCGAGACCTCGACGGAACTCGCTGGCGACAGCTCCGAGACGCAGATCGTCGGCGCCTTCTACGGCCACAACGACCAGCACTTCGACTTAGACGTCAAGGTCTGGCACCGCGCCGAGCACACCACCGCGGACCTCGTCACCCGCGGCGTCACCGACGACGTCTCCCGCTCGGTGTACGAGGGCGTCCAGGACGTCGGCCGCGACGCCTGGGACACGAGCTCCTACCAGCGCGAGAACACCCTCATGCTGAGCGACGAGTCCGAGGCCGACGCCTCGCCGAAGCTCATCATTAACAACCACGACACCGAGGCCAGCCACTCCGCGACCGTCGGCCAGATCGACGAGGAGGATCTGCTGTACATGACCTCCCGCGGTGTCTCCCCGCGCGACGCACGTAACATGCTCGTCGAGGGCTTCTTCGTGCCCGTGCTCGAGGAGATCGCCGTCGAGGAGCTCCGCGACGACCTGGAAGACCTCGTTCAGGAACGCCTGCGCGAGTAAGTCGGCTCCGCTTTCTCCGATCTCTCGCCCGCGAGTGACGACGGTCACACTTCGTCACCTGACTCGAGTCAGCGAGTAGGAAGCGTTACGTATCACCGGCCCGGACCGATGGGTATGAGTCTGGGACAGCGCGTCTCGAGCGACCACCAGCTCACCCGACTGCTGCAGATCGGGGTAGTCTTGGAGGAGGTCGTCGAATCCCGCGCCGCCCACCACCTCGAGTCGCTCCCCGAAGCCGAACGGGAGGCGATCGACGAGGAGGTCCGAGAGCTGCTCGCCGAGGCGACCGAGGAGTCCGCCGAACACCGCGAGCGCCTCGAGGCGCTGATCGACGATCTCGACGCCGAGACGGTGGCCTACGAGGAGATCAACGCCCTGGTCGACGCCCGGTACGGCCCGCCGGAGGACACCGACGGCGTCCTCTACGACCAGCTGTGCAACGAGGAGACGGCCTACAAGTTCTACGACGACCTGATCGAGGCGATCGAGGCCTCCGACGGAGAGTTCGCCGTCGACCGCGACCGAGTCCTCGAGACGCTGTCCGAGATCCGCGAGGAGGAAAAGGAGGGCGTCGAGGACGTTACCGACATCATGGAGCGGCGGGCATGACCGACGAACTGTCGACCGAGGGTAGCGAGTGCCGACGAACGGAGACAGCGACCGACGGGGGCTACGAATGAACACGGCAGACCAGTACCTGAAGGCGGTCTATCTCGCACAGCGTCTCGAGGACGGGCCGGCGTCGACCGGCACCCTCGCGGAGATGCTCGAGGTGAGTCCGGCCAGCGTCAACGAGATGGTGGGCAAACTCGAGTCCCGCGGTCTCGTCGAACACGAGAAGTACAAGGGCGCACGGCTAACCGACGACGGTCTCGCCCGCGCACACGACGCGCTCCAGACGTACTGCATCATCGAGCGCTTCCTCGCGAACGTCCTCGAGGTCGAGGAGTTCCGCGAGGAGGCCCGCGCGCTCGAGAGCGTTATCGACGACACGGTCGCCGACCGCCTCGATACGATCATCGACCGCCGAAGCGAGTGTCCCGACTGCTTCGACGCCGAAGCCGACTGCTGTGAGTACCTCGAACTCGAGGCGAGCGGTCAGGCCGACTGATCTGCTGCGAGGAGGTCGTCGTAGGTTCGCCGTTCGACCAGATACGATCCGCAGTCGGTACACGACTGTCTGTTCAGATCGAATCGTCGGCCACAACAGCCACACTCGTACGGTTCTCCCGGTTCTCCCCCGCCAAACAGTCGTCTGACCCTGTTCGCGATCATCATTGCGTGAACGTACGCGGAAAATACAGTAACATCCTGATAGTTATCCCGTGCATACCGCTGGTCGATCACCCGCCGACCGCTCGAAAAGAAGCCGAATTCGGCAGTTACAACCGGTCTCGCTGGTTGCGGTTCGTCGCCGCCGAAACCTGTTCTGCGACCGCGCCGACGAGTCGCTGAACGCGCTCGAGGACCAGCGTCGCTCGACTCTGGGTGCCCGCCCGTCGCCGTCGAGCGCGTCCACCGACGTTCCTGCTCGCGGACGTTTTCGAGCGTCCGGACGCGTTCGATCGGCGAGCGCGAAGCGTTGCGACACCGAGGGACAGCGAGACGCAGACGACGATTATCGTAGAGAGATAGTACGCGATGGTGACTGCTCTCGGAACCGAGAGGACGGCAGCGGTTGCACCACTCGTAAACATAATCCCCCCCGACGTGAGGAGTGCGACACTGATCGGCGACAGACCAGTGTCCGAGGACGTTGACTGCGACCGATACGGAGCATGCGACATGGAGTATACCACAAACTGGAGCCTAATGAATCTCAGTCAGACACCTGTCTGCTTTCGTTACCCTCGATTATTATGTACCGTCTCCCCTTCTCGAACGGTAGGGTGTGCGTACGGTCGGTCACTCGAACAGAACAATAACCCATAAGCCATTACGCGCGCAAGCGGATACTGGAGTCCCGTGGTGTAGTGGCCAATCATAGCGGCCTTTGGAGCCGCTGACGGCGGTTCGAATCCGCCCGGGACTACTCAGAAATTTTACATAGTCCACCACCAAACAGCGGATAGACCGAATACCGGTTTCACCGGCGATAACCGGGGTGTCGTGGCGTGAAGGCGATGTTTGACTTCATCGGTCAGCGCCCTACATATCTGGGTTGTGACCAATCTTTTGGTGCGCGCGAGGTGGCTTACCGATGAGCGACGTCCAGGACCTCTGGGACGCCCGACTTCGGGAAGCTGCGATCCAGTTCGCCCCGGCAGGTCAGCCGTGTGCGCTCGCCGATCGGTACGATGTCATCAGCCGCGAGGAGATTGTCGAACTCACCAGTCGAGCTACTCTCGCAATGATTGACGCCGGCGATGGCCAACTTACAATCGCACACCTCGACGTCGCCGCCGAACAGATGGGGGTGATCGCGTGAGCTCCAGTTCGATTCCGCGTACCACCGACGAGGCAAAGGAGTTGCTCCGGTCGCTTCTCGACCGCCTCCAGGACGCAGAGACACGACTCACAATAACTGAGCAGCGTCTGGATTCGTTCTTCAACTGGCGTGAGGAAACCGATGATCGTATTGGTGACCTCAAACGCGAGAACGACGAACTGCGACAACGACTCACTGCACTCGAAGCCCGAGTCAACGTTGTTGAAGGCGGTAAATCTACGAAGGACGGAAAGATACGTCAGATCGTCGCGAAAGCAGAGAATCTCCGCAAAAAGGATCAAGGTGCAGTTGTCCTCACCGCGCGCGACATCGTCGGTGCAACTGGTGTCTCGAGACGCTACGCGTACGACCTAATTGATGATCTCCCAGAGAAGCACCACTGGGTCATTACTCGCACAGAAGCTAGAGACCGTCAGTTTGGGAACGTCGAGATAGACGCGAACAAACAGACAAAGGCGATCGTCGTTGACTGTGAAGCGCTTCACTCCGATCCGGAGGCTGTAAACAAGTTCACCACAACCCGAGAGGGGGAGGACCAGTAGAGATGGATTATTTCCAGCGCGGTGTTCCACCGCCCTTTCAGGCGCTGTAACCTCCATTGCAGTAGTCGTGTGAATTTAGAAGCGATTAGCGGTGGGTGCACCGCCTCTCGCTCCCCTCTCACAGAGAGCGGACGAGTTCGGATCGGTTGCGCCCTGTGGTGAACAAGTTCAATGGCAAATCCAGGAACGTCTGCTCGTATTGAAGTCAACATCGCACACAATGCGCGCTCCTATTCAGAAACACCCTTAAATGGAGCTAAAACTGGATTTGCCTCCTCCTCCGAGAGAGACCTCTGATATGCCAACAACGAAAGATGCAGCCGAACTCGAGATCGACGAACAGAACGCAGAGCTTCCACCGAGTGCCAAATTGGTGTTGGTGCTGCTGCAAACAAATGGCCCACAAACAAGAGCGGAGATTTGTGATCACGGCCGACTACATCCAGGGACGGCCTCGTTTGCCCTAGATCGTCTCGAAAAGCAAGGTCAAATCAACTCACGATATTCCACGGATGATGCCCGACAGAAAATCTACACAGTCCAACGTGAATTGTAGTTTCAGCTCAACTTAGCAATCTATGCTCAGCTGGCATTTGATTATGGAGATTCAGTACTCCTATTCAGGTCGCTGGTTTGGACTTAGAGACTTTATTGTAGCTATTATCGACGGATACAAACGGTCTACTTAAGGGAGGTATCCATCACTTCGGTCGAAGCCTATCACTGGTTGTGGGCTTTAACAAGGCTCCAGAGCCGCCACCTATAGTCACCAGCCACATAGCGGCTGAGCTCGGTCTTACAGTTGATTATTCCGTGTTGTGTGTTGGGCTTGTAACTGGAATATCAACCCTGGCGAAGTCCTTGGACTCGCCCACCTTCCGCTGCAACAAGTCTGCGATATCCGCATTCGCGGTCGCGAAAAGGATCTGCCGCTTACCCGTTCTCGCTAACTCGATAAGCAAGTTAAAAAACGACACCGTGTTGATGTCATCAAGATGCGCGAACGGTTCGTCTAGCATCATCAGTGCTGGCGCTCGTTTGTGCGCGATGTTGTTCGTAACGAATATCGCCAAAGCCAGTGCCGCCCGTTGACCAGAACTCATGGCTGTTATTGGTGCCAGTCCTTCCTCACCACGCCGCTCAACGACGACACGATTCTCTTCGTATCGTACCCGCTCGAACTCGTAGGGACGCTGAAACGCTTTGAATAGCGTCGAAATGACAGTCATGTGATCAGTGACGAGACTTTTGAGTTCCTCTTCACCGCCGGACCCCTCAAACGCGGTTTCGAGACGCTCGACACCGTCCCGACAGTTTTCGACTGTCTCGCACAACTCCGAAAGTTGGGAATCTATATCGCTAAGTTGGTCGTCGTAGTGACTGGGTCCCTCTAATGCGGAGGGGTTACGTTCGACTTCGGCCAGTGCACGCTTGAGGACGCGGTAATCGCTTTCGACATCAAGTCGCTGATGTCGGGAATTACCATGCCAATACTCCTCCAAGATGTCTTGGCTAGCACTGATGTCATCGGTCAGACGTTGATAGTGCTCTTCCAGTTGTTTCACATCAGCCTCTGGTCCAGCTACTGCCGGAATAGCAGCCGTCAAATCGGATATTGAGGTCTCCAAGTCTTTGATTCGGGATTCAATGACTTGTTCAACCGGGGGCGAACCAGAAGAGTCATCAGGAGTTTCTCGGAGTGCAGTAGCGAAGGCGTTCACGGTGGCAGTGGTCACACTAGGGACTGTGGTCGGAGCTTTCGCCTCATCTCCGAAGCTACGCCATAGATCTCGGAAGGCGTCCATCCCGCCAGTGTCACTGAAGCGCACGGAGACGTCGTAATCAACGTCCTCCCAGAGCGGCTTATCTAAGATGCTTTGGGCCCGCTCCAATGCTGCAATCCGGTCGAGAAGGGTGTCTGGAACACCCTCTGAGGGATCGCCGTGAAGCTGCTCCGGTTTCTCTCGATTTAATATCGCACCCCTGTCCTGTTCTGTGTAGCATGCAGGACAATAGTGCGTATCGTCAGTTATCGAGAGGTACTCCTCGGTCTTGTTCCGGATTTGGGCCTGAAGCTCGCGACGCTGTTTGTCCAGTTCATCAAGTTTCTCGATGTTCGCTTTCTGATCTCGAAGCGCCTTCAACCGCTGGGTCACGTGCTTGCTGGCGTCGTCCCGCCACTCGTCGATTGAACCGGTCCTCACAGGGTCCATATCGGATTCAAGTGCCTCGTCAAGACCTTTTTGTAAGATTGTCATATCATCTGTGTTGAGCCCGTGTGAGCGCAGAATGAGGGCAACAAGACCGACAGAGGCAGGAAACCCTTGCGTTGATTGGCTCAAATTGTCTTTGAGATCGGTCAGATGAGCACGCTCGGCTTGTAGTTCTTTGATGTCTTCAATTTCAGCAGTGAACCTTTCGACATCCTCTTGGGCTTTAAGTATCCCTCGCCGAAGATCACTCGGCGTTTCCGGTGGCTCTGTGTCGTCACTCAATTCCTGCAATGCCTCGAGACAGTCTTGTAAGTCCGAAAACCGCTGTTTCCATCTCGACCACTGCTTCAGGTCGTCAGGGTCAGGGGAGCGTACCTGGTCCGAGTCGGGCACGTCCGGCTCGGTCGAGAGGGCAGCCTTAGCCGCGGGCGAAAGCTCGTCCGCAGCGACTCTTAGATGGGAAAATACCTCGGAAACCCGCTCTTGTATCTCTTGGATATCCCGTTTGTCGCTCTCGAGTTCCTCGATTCGGTCCTGTGTTTCCTCTATTTCCCTTGTGAGCCGTGGGCGGAGTTTTTCTTTGTCATTGCGCGCATCTTCCAACTCCTCACCGAACAGGAGCCGTCGAAGTGTTTGCTCGATATCAATGTTGGGGTCGTTTTCTATAAACCGCGTGGCAGCACCTGTCTCGTGGTAGTTAACGCGATAAAATTCGATGTGCTTGTTGGCTGGCCCGTGTGGTCGAAACCCGAACCAGTTGGCCACGCGATCATTGGCAGCCGCCGAATCCGTCGGCAGTGGCTTTGCGTCTCCCTGGAGTGTTACGTTCAGGTTCTCGTAGTCGTCGGCTCTGTTCTCATTATGGCGGATCTGACCAACTAAGCCGAAGGCTGTAGCATCTAGCAGACTTGTTTTGCCGGTCCCATTCCGCCCGTAGAGGAGCGTAAACGGTTCAACATCTACCTCGTTTAAATTGGCATTTGGCCGGAACTCACCCAAGTTAGTCGAATCGACGAACCTATCTAGCGGATCACCCGACGTAGCAGGCAGGGAAACCGACTTCGTCTCTTGCTTTTTCCGGGCTGTTCCGTTTTTGAGTCGCTCGAATTTCTCGTCTCGACTCAAATCATCGAACAGGAATTCGAGATCCTGGTCAATGATATTCTCAATTAGTTCACTGCGGTCGAAGTGGCTGGTGATGTTCTCAAGTTTGGCTCGACTCGTCTGTAAGGGTGCGACGAAGTCCGCTAGGTTGTCAACGGGCACACAGCGCCGGATCGCGAACCGAGTGTCGTTTTCCAGTTCATCCCGGATATTTGGAGAAGGGGGAGCATCATCCTCATACGCCCAGATAAGCCGAATATTCCACTGGTTTGGTGTCTTGTTATCGTAGAATCTCACCTCAAGCCTGTTGACATCCTCCTTGAGCAATTCCTCTGCGTCGAACTCTGTTCCAAGAAGCCTAACTAATAGTAATTCCCCACCGAACGTATTTCGATCATGTTCTATCTCGTATAGAGATACAGTTCCCTCAACTGATTCGATGTCCCCATCAAACCCTTTTGGAAGATATTCTTCGAGTGTCATCGGTCAACCCTCACTAATCCACCCGGATTGCTGACCCGTTCAGGGTCACGATTCATCTGGGAGACGTCCTCGTGGCCCTCAAGTGTCTTAAGGACTAACCCCGAGCTCCGGTCCATTGTGACGACAAGAGGCTTAAACCGCATGTCGGTCCGTCTTTTGACCCAGTTTCTGAGCCGCGTCGCACCCTTCTGTTCACTGACGTCCCCCCATCTGTCCAGCACAGTCAGACACACCTTAATATCCTTATCCTCGTATTCGGCGTTCATCGGGACGTCTTTGAGACTGAATTCGTCGTCCATGCATATGTTTAGTTCAGCTGCTTTGTCGAGCATATGAACCAATCTCTCCATTTCTTCACTTGGTGATGGGTCGGTGCGTCTACGGTGCGACGAAAGCACATGCCCAAGCCGTTCGGCACCGTCCGCATCCGTAAGAGTTTCCAGTGCTGCCCAGTCGAATGCCATGTCTGGCACCAACTCTTCTTTCGGAAGCCGATCGAAGTCGATTTTCCCTAACGCGATCGCTGCCATCAGTTCTCGTGCAAGGTGCGAATCAGGGAGTTGCGAGAGCCATGAATTATACGTTGTATCGTTACACTCAGGCACACCCGGACAATCCTCAAGATACGTACTTGCGCTTGAATCCCAGGTCCATGTCTGATACACACGTGGTAAGGAGAAGGAAGGTGCCCCAGCCCCAGTCGTCCCTGGATTTGGCCGCTTGAACTGTATACGGCTGACAACGTCATTTGGCATTAGCCAAACATAGTCACATCGATAGCTCGGTTTCGTTCCAACCAAGCCACCATTCTCGTACGTCGTATCGTACCGATCCAGTGGAGATCGACGTTTGGCCTTCGTATAGACCCCGGAGTAACCGAACTCTTCGTCTTCAGTATCGAATGTATCACTCGCCCAGTTAGCACAAACGTATGTAACTTTGTTGTCCGATCCATCGAATATCTGATTCCGGAAATCGACCCATGTTTCATTAAACGGCCCGGGGTTGCACTGGACGTGAACCACGACGGTATCGAACTCTCGTGCGAAGCTTTCGACGTCCTCACGCAGTTCCCCGTCCATAATATCCGAGCAGGTCCAGCTAATGACAGTGGGGGCATGGCGTGGGTCAATCTTCCAAATGCGGTCTCCCGTGGCTAAGTTCGCCTGCTCGTTCGCAAGCACTCCATCGCTCATGGAATGGTTCTTATATTGGACAAGCACCGCACCGTCGTCGCTGTCCTGCCGAGCTGCCGCCTGTATTGGGATAATAGTCGGCGTCAGGAATTCATCAGCGCTGCAGTCTACATCAGTAGCCTCGTAGACATCGTAATTGTACTCGTCTTCCAAGGTCGCAATAACTTCTCGTCTGGTGCTGTCCCGAATGGGCGCACACCCCAACACGAACAACGGACTGTCCGCTGCAAAAAGATAGTCCGTATGGTCTGTGATCCACTCGATATTGTAGGCCCATTCGGGGGCTGCCCCGAGATAGCACTCGCTTTCGACTGCTCGGTGGAGGAACTGCTCGGCCTTCGCCTGAAGTATAGGTTCGGGCGTCGGTAGAGTGGTGATATTGTCAATCGCGCCACTTGGCTGCCAAACTATGATATCCTTAGGGTTAGATCCTGGGTCAAATATCGAGTACGTGTCCGGAATGAGTCCGCCTAATTCTAGATCAGCTGACCGGAGTCGCCATCGACTGGACATCTCTTGAGCATTAAACACGTGTCGTTCATTTTAATCTATATGATTCGATCTTCTTCACGCTGAAGAGTCGGTTCGACGAGATGTTGCCGAATAGAACGTGGTTTGGTTAGTTCAGAGAACTCGTCCTAAAAGCCGTTCAGAAACGGGATACAATCCCTCAGAACCGGAAATGAGCGATATCACACGTCTAAACAAGCACCTTCTATCAGTACGTCGCTTCTATCAAATCGTGAACGGTTAGGCCACAGCACTCTAAGAGACGTTCTCTGTATGAACCTCTGAGATCGGGAAAGCTAAGTGACCGATACGCGCTTTGGGCCTTGTTTAGACGCCGGGAAAATTGGTCACAGCGTGTAGTATCACGATATCAAACTTGGTCAGAGAGAGACTCGCTAGTTGAATCTACTCGGCCGGAATACCCATTAGAATCGTCTTTCGAACGCGTCTAAACACGGCCCGCGCTTTGTATTCAGCCCTACTCCTGAAACCTATCACCGATTATGGGTTTCAACAGGGCCGATACGAGTAATGCCTACTGGTGATTCTGACATTAATTGACGGATTCCCCTATGGGTGTCGAAGCCGAACAATAGAACGCAGACCACAGTACACAACAGGAGTACCGAGGTCCAACAATTCAACTAATTCGTATGGTCGGCCAGAGAGGACTGCTTTGCATTAACCTCCTCCAACGCCTCAACACAGAGCTCGGATAATTCAGATCGAATTGGTTCCATCTCTTCACGCTGTTTTCTCCTAACCCAACCAAGAGAATATTCCTCAGCAAGCTCAGGTATGAGTTCAGCCGCTTGTTCCGTTGCTTCGAGAGCGGTCTCAGAGATTTCTCGATGCAATGGGTCATTCGGATTGAACTCTGGAATATAAACTTCCCAAACCCGTTTATGGATATCTCGTCCGGCGAATTGACCACGGTTTATCATGTCGTAGATTAGATCCCGTATCGCTGGTGCGTTCAGGAAGCCGGAGAGATAGTACGCTTCTTCGTAGCTATCTGTCTCGTAGTGATAGCACTTGTGGTCGACAATCAGCGGGATTTCATCGTTGCTGTTGCGCTGGAGTTCGATGATAGTACCATTGACCTTCAAATCGGTCAAATCGGATGTTTTGACAACGGCCCCGCAGACGTAGTCTCCGCTACTATTCTGGAGAACCCGGTATTCCGCGTTCGGGTCTTGTTTGTCCGTGAACTTTTGATGCCAGTTAAGCCATTCAAGCACGTCTTCCGTTCGGTCCTCTGGTTTGTACTGCTCGAATAGCCTGTCAGCCTCAGAAATCCAGTTAGCTAGATGCTGATGACCATTTCTCCTTGCACTCTCCTCGTCGTGGAGATGGTAGCTGCTCCCCGATATTTCGAGGGGGAGAACGGCCGTGGGGAATTCGAGAGTCCCGAAATACGCTATTTCACTCCCCGTGACGATATTCCAAAGGAACTCGTTCTCAATTTGACCCTCAATATAGGCATCCTCCCAGCGGTCTCCTGCCTGCGAGACCGCCCGGTCAGACGAGTGAACGGGTGGTTCCTGCGGATTGATACCGAGTGCAGGTGGTTCGTCGAAATCGACGAACCATAGTGTGCGCGGGTACGCATTACCACCGTTTTCTATCTTGTCCTTGTATGGACTCGCGGACTTGATTACGTCCGGGTCAAGCTCCCGGTCCATGATGACGCTGGACTCGGAGAACTCGTTAAGATAGTACGTTATATCCCTAACGTCTAACTCTTCCCGAGCAGCCTCTAACGATGCGTTTGCCTTGGGTAGAGACCCTTGGTATATACGCCCATCTAGCGGGTACGATTCGCCCTCACTTTTCTCAGCCGCTATGACGCAGGACACGTTGTTGAACAGCGGTTTCACGTATTCGAGGTCCCAAAGGTACGTCCAGTGACCGACTGTGCTGAAGTCGAATGACCGGAAATTCTTGTGATGAGTTCCACTGAAAATCCCTCGTGGCATCACGAAGGATAGCCGACCACCATCTTCGAGATAATGGTCGAAGGAGTAAGCTAGGACGAGAGAAGCCAACTCCATGTGCGTGAGGTTCTGAGTGGCACTGGAATCCAGCAAGCCATACTCTTCTGTCACTAAGTGCTTGACATGGTCCTTGTACTCTTCGCGGCTGATGTATCGATAGGAGAGCCACGGAGGATTTCCAATTACTCGGTCGAATTTTTTCTCCTCGAAGTAGATTGGCTTGTAGACGTTCTTCAAGATGAAAGTCCAGATAGTGTCACGACCTCGGTCGCGGAGGTCACTGATTCGTTCGACGACGTTGCGGTAAATGACTCCGCGCTCGTCGTCAGCAAGACCCTCATATTTCTCCCCAACTTGGTTTTCGAGATACGCGTGTAGGTTCTCCTCATCAATCTCGTCGTTGCTATCGAGGTACGACTTGACGCTATCTAGTAGTTCGTTCAGTACCTCTTCGTCGTCAGTCACGGTGATAGGTAGCTCGAATACCCCTTCGTCAGAGTTGAATCGGTACACGTCGACGGCCGCCGTAGTGCGCTCGTGTTCCGGCGGCATGATTGTGTTTGAGAGGTACACCGGAACGGATACTGACTCTGTACGCTCTTCACGGAGCAAGTCTCCAAGTGCCAGAAGGACGTTCACTCGGGCGGTGATGATGGCGAGTGGGTGCACGTCGATGCCGACCACGTTGTTGAAGAGATGGTCTATCAGCTCCTGTCCATCTTTATCGACGTGTTCCATTTTGTAACGTATCGCGCTGAATAGGAAAGTTCCGCTCCCACAAGTAGGGTCAAGCACTGAGGCTTCTGGGTTATCCTCTAATTCCTCATTGACCATCTCCTCGGCAAGCCAATCAGGAGTATAGTATTCCCCCAAGCTGTGCCGTTCCTCTGGCGTGACCAAGTCCTGATACAGTGTTTTAAGGACGTCTTCCTCGATTTCAGAGAGGTCGTAGTCATGGAGTCGGGCGAGCAGATGTTCGACAATGCGTTTGTCAGCACCGTCTGCCGATTCTCGACTTACCCAACTGAAGAAGTCTTCCTCGATGAAGTTCTGGATTCCGAGTCGCTCGAAGACTTCTCCGGTGATTACATCTGAGACCTCATCGTCATCCGGGAGTACTCCACCAGAGTACTGGACGTAGGCCATCAGCTTAGCTAAGATACTGAGATAGGTGTGGCGGATGAACAGGGCCTCAGAGTGACTCCCTGAACCGTGTACAATTTCGAGATACCGCTGCCACTCGTCGAACAGGATTTCTACGTTATTTACTTCAATGGACTCCCACTCGTCGTGGAGAAGTTCCAGACCCTCGCGGCAAATTGGTGATGTAGGTCCGAAATCAAGTACTATGTTCTCCGCGGTAGGAAGCAGGTCTTCACTGAATAATAGATATCTGTCAAGTTTGGTGAACACCTTGTCCGTGTCGTCACTATTGAGGTTGATTTCGTCCACTTGCCGGAGGTCGGTGTTTTCGATGGTCACCTCGTCCTCCTCCGCTAACTCCGGGATGTAGACCTCGCATGTAATTCCATCACTCGCGACTAGGTAGTAGGATTGGTCGCGGCCCTGTTCCGCCCAAATCGCCGTAATATACGTCTTCAGTTGCTCTTTCGCGTCTGAGAAGTTGTCTGTGTTCGTCTTGAACTCGACGAGAACGTTCCCGAGCCGAGCGTCAATGCGGCCACTAATCGCGACGGTCGCCTGCTTGAATTTAACATGCTCTTCGAGCATGGGGAGCATCCTGTGCGCCTGGTCTGAGTCAAGGGTGCTGAACGTGTCACCGATGAATGATAGGAACTGGTGCCCGCGGGACGCTTCACTGTTAGCACGTCGTATTCGCTCCAAATAGCCGTCAAGAGACTTTGCAAAGTCAGCGTCGAGAGGGTCATCAGGCATGTGTCTACCCACTTAACATACTGACTTAAATCGTGTGTTCGTACTTTCCAAGTCCTCATTCCCTATGTCAATTTCTCGACGACCTCATCTCTGTAGTGAAGGATTTGGTAATCAGTCGATGTTTAGACAAAGCACGAGAGTACTAAGCGAGATTCAATTGGTGAATCAGAGCAGGATGGTAGAGATTGTAAATGTCGTCGCGTCGGGTGCTCTAGATGTCGAACTTGACTTGGAACGCCTCGCTAGCGATATTGGTGACCCGGTCGCTCGCTACGACCCGGACAAGTATCCAGGGATGTACCTCCGATTCAAGGAAGATGCGCCGCTGATAACGGTCTATAGAGCAGGGAAATTCATCATCACCGGCACGGCTTCGGAAAAAGAATCGTATTCGCTCCGAGAGCGGTTTCTAAACTTATTCTCCGATATGGATGTTATAGAGGAACCGAAAGATGAGTGGTTTGCTATTCAGAATTACGTTTGTATTGGTGAGATTGGACAGAATCTTAACTTAAATGCACTTGCTATTGATTTGGGCCTCGAGAACACAGAATACGAACCGGAGCAGTTTCCGGGTTTGATTTATCGACCGTCAAACGTCGATGGCGTTGTTTTGCTATTCGCTACAGGCCGAGTTGTCATCACGGGCTGTCGAAGTGTAGATACCGCTGATGAAATTTTCGCGGATATGAATGAGAGGTTGTCTAGTTTCATCTGATTATAAGTGGGAGAGGCACTGTCTAGTTAAGCGCTTCTGGCGTAGATCGGTGATTCTGAGCCAATTTGGCAGTGGAATGAGAACGTGAATAGTCGCTTTTCGCGAAAGGTACGCTGAAGTACCCGAATTTTCGCCGCCTGTGGAACAGCCTTTCTTTGTATCGGCCTCTATATGATGGGATCACAGCCGACCCCCGAAACGCTACCGTCTCTCTGTCTTTCGGTTTCCTTTGTATAGACAGTGGTGTTGACTGGGATAGAGTACTACATCAGCTTCTGGAAACTAGAGAGTCGATCACCGATAGGCATGATATTCCTCTCTATCACTTTCTTTATGCCCAATACACCCATCACTGTAACTAATCGCAGAGTTTTCCCTGAGGTCGTTGGAAGCGGCCTGGGTTTGACTAGCCATGTCTACAACGAATCCCATACAACAGAGCCTGGAGTGCGGACAGTGTAAGGAAACCTTCGACGGGCTGGCGACCGCTGGTTCGTTCTGCTCTCCAGATTGCTACGATGCACACCGTCGCCACAAAGCCGCTGCGAATATTTTTGAGACCATTGAGCATGATCATCGCTTCTGTGGAACCTGCTTCCAACAACTGAAAACCGTCGAGCGACCATCAGAGATATTCCTTTCAGGGCTCGAGCCAACAACCCGAGAGGCAGTAATCGGGCTCCAGTTTCCGACAAAGCACGCCGACTACGGCGAGAAGTCCGAGATCCACGATGGACGCGACCTCGTTCGGACCGGAACGATCTGCGAGTGCGGAAACACCGATCATCAACACCAAGAGACGGCGATCCGTAATCGACAACCGTTCTCGACTGGGTGTCAACTAACTGCTGCGATCTGTGAACTCCAACATGAAGGAAAACTTTCCGCAGATCTCGAGGTCAACCTTGATCATCTCCAAGAAGCAATCCTCGGGCAGACGATTCCTGTTGAAGAAGGGGGAGTAGTCAACATTCACAGGGCCCTCGAGGAGGCACTCGTCCTATGAGCCTCGCAAAGGGCGACCCCGTTGAAGTTCGGATTGGGCGACAAACCTTTGAGGGGCGGGTAGACGCCGTCCGGTGGCGACCACACTTCAACGTCGGCGACCGACACCGTGTCGTCGTTGATACTGGTCGCGGTCGGAACACAGCCTCACGATCACAGGTCGTTCCGGTCGAAGCTGGCTCCAACTATCACTCCTCGTTCGAGGGGCCATCACATGGTAAATGACTCGGCAGTCTGGCAATTTCCTCCCCACAAAAAGGACACTCAGTCGGTCCCTTTTGGCCTCCCCGAGTATCTCGATTCGGTTCCCCAAGTACCTCAAAATCCTTACTCTCACGGAGCTCCCGCCAGGCCTGCTTAAACCGCTTTTTCGAAAGTGCCCGGGTTATATTTTCTGTCGTCAGATCTCGACCTGCTAAACCGTCTTCGTTGGCCTTGATCCACGCCTCTATCACGTCTTCTGGTGCATGTTCATTGGTCAGATAGTAGATTGGTTTCGTTGCCCCAAAGGTACTGAAAGGGCCACCGGCATGTGCCATTAGATCGAATTTTGCGAGGGCGTGCTCTCGTCGAGATTCTGGACTCGTCCCACTGTTGTCCCCGACAAAGTCTTCCATTACCGACGGACCCTCTTCGCGAAGCCGCAAAATCGGGAGCGACGCCGTCTCGTGAGCTGAATCACGCGCACAGGCATGCCGCGGATGCCGCCATTCCTTACATATCTGGCAGAACACTGTTTTCGTATCGTCTACCGGCGGATCAGGTAGCATAGGTCGTGCGTGCCACTATCTACGCAAAACAGTTACTGTTTCATATAATTACTGTCGAGCCGAATATTGCCCACTGGTTTCTCTTGGCCGTAATCGGTTCCCGTAACTCCGGTAGTGGTCTGGTCCCCTGCAGGTTCGACTCCTGGCTACCGTATTCCTATGACTCCCTCAGAAGGGGCTGTCCTCAAAATCGTACTGTACGTCCTTCTCGGGACGTGTTATGCGATTTCGGGCTACGCTCATAGCGTTCTTGATAGCGAAAAGCCGTTTAACCCAACGAAGTTCGGAAAGACGCTCACAATTGGGGCAGTCGCCGGTATGATCGTCGCTGCCCGTGGAGAAGAGGCCACTCCAGGTGCGTTTGAGGCTGCGATGGCGGCTGCAATCCCAATACTCGACCAGCTCTGGAACGGGCTGCGTGACCGGTCATGAGCCTCACCGAGGAGTTTACGCAGGAAAATCAGATCGTCCACAAGAAAGCCGGTCAGGAGATCGTCCGTTGATCTGAGACAAGTTCGGCCCCCCTTGAGCCATGAATGACCACCGCTACAAAGGACCTAATCCGACTCGGCGTTGCTGCCGTGTTGGCCCTCACATACCCTATGTTGATGTATCTTACACTCGCGGAGGGGGCCTCTCTCAAACCGTTCGAGATCGCAGCGTACCTGTTTCTGATCGCGTTGTTTCTACGCGACCTCGAGTCGGTGACCGAGCTGGTCGAAGCATGGAAAGAGTAACACCATGATCGTCATGGAGTTCATCCCATATCTGCTCGAGGACGAACGGTTCTGGTGGGGACTGGTCGGCTGTTGTTACTTCCTGCTTGCAGTCTACTCCAAAGCATCCCCCTCGAGAGAGTACCCAGACTGGTTCTGGCTGCTCTACCTCGTTGTCAGCGGGGCAATCCTGTTCCGGACGTCCGCAGGCTACCACTTCAGCGAGTCTGTGACGATCTATGCCGAGTATCTCCTGCTCCTCGTCGCCGTTGTATTCGGGCTGGCCTTTTTCGCGGTCATGACGGTGTATGCAGCGAACCGAAATGACATTGATGCACTTCTCGCAGAGGTTCGCGAATGACCGCCAGCTCAAAATGATCCACACTGACCCATGAGTGATGACTTAACGCTCGAGGACCTACCACAACCGGAGTACGAAGGGACGGTCTCTGTCGACGATCTCGACGTCGATGGTGAGAATCCCAACGAGATGTCCGAAGAGCAATTTGGACTACTCGTCGACCGGATGCGCTCGGAAGGGTGGCTCGGGGGGCCGATCCTCACTACCACAGACGGCGTCATCGCAGACGGCGAACATCGATGGCGAGCTGCCCAGGAACTCGGTCTTTCTGAAGTCCCTGTCCGGCAGTTCAATATCGACGAACCCACCCGACGATTGTGGCGCCAGGAGATGAACAAGAACCAGGGCGAACACGACCGAAAACGAGACGCCCTGGAGTACGATTACCTGCTTCACGAGGGCAAGTCTGATGAGGTCCACGAACTCACACAGGCTGCCAGTGAGGACCTGGACGAACTACTCGCAGAGATCAAACTCCAAGCCGAGCGCCCACCAGAGTACGAGTACAACCCCGATCACAACGTCTATTTCGAGGATTGTATCACAGGAATCCGTGAACATCTCGAGGATAACTCGATCGACTGCGTCATCACTGACCCGCCGTACGGAATCGACTGGCAATCCTTCCGCCGGGAACAAGAGTTCGACGCAATCGCCTCGGACGAATCCGTAGGTGAAGCAGCAGCACTATTCCGAGAAGTCTGTCGCGAACTCGATCGCGTTTGTCGGGAAGGTGCCTCGCTGTTCATCTGTACCCGGTGGGACGTCTATCCCGAGTTCCTCGAGGTCACCAACGCATTTTTCGAGGTCCACAACTGCCTCGTCTGGGTCAAAAACAACCATGGACTGGGCGACCTAACGGGTGGGTTCGCACCCAAACATGAGTTCATCATCTACGCATCGGTTGGCAAGCGCGAGCCGTTGAACGACCGCGATGATGACGTCCTCGAGTTCGATCGCGTGAATACCACTGAGTACACCCACCCGACAGAGAAGCCCGTTCCGCTGTTTTCTCATCTCACCCAGTTGGCGACTGATCCAGGTGACATGATCCTCGACCCGTTTATGGGGTCAGGAACAACCGCCGTTGCGGCGATTCAATCCGACCGTGATTACGTCGGCTTCGAACTCGACGAGGAGAACTATCGGACTCCCATCGAACGCCGGATCGGCGAAGCAAAACGTGCTCGAGAGGCCAGCGTGAATCAAGAGTGCTAATCTATGTCCGAGAACATCTGCGGTGAGCCCACCAATTCCGGTGAACCCTGCCATCGCGATGCCGGCTGGGGAACTGACCGTGATTCCGGACCCTGTACCGATCATACCCAAGCCTATCGTGACCCGGATAAGCTCACACCTGAGGTCAAGAGCTCGCTTATCGGTGCTGCCCAGGAAGGGACCGCAAAGAGACATTGTGCCCATATCTCTGGGATCACAGACCAAACGCTTCGAAACTGGCTCGAATGGGGTCAGGAGGACCTCGAGAACGAAATTCAGTCTCCCTGTGCGGACCTGTTTTTGGACTTCCAACGCGCGCGAGCAGCCGGTGCAGTGCGTCGGCTCAAGGGTGCCTCTGATGAGTTCGTCCTACAGGCATCGTACGGCTATACGAAAACGGAGCGCCAGGAAGTTGAGATGGATGCAACCCATTCAATCGATGCTGCAGAGGGCGTGACCGCAGAGTTCGTCACTTACTCTAAAGACGACGATGGGAACGACTGATGCATCTCACCAGGAACGGCCCCCACTAACACCCGTCCCGCAATATACGGTCCACGACAAGCAACTCGAAGTACTCCAATCGGACGCTCGCTACCGGACGCTCAAGTGGGGCCGCCGTGGTGGAAAGAACATCGTCGCAGTGATCGACATTGAAGAGCGTGGCCGGGCACCGTGGGAGTCACAGTGGGGATCGGATGATCCTGCGAACACCGTCGTCTGGTGGGTTGGCCCCTCATACGACCAGGCGTATCGCTATGGGTTCGAGACGCTGAAAGCGGCCCTCCCAAACTCGTGGATCGATAGTAGCTCGGAGTCAGAGCCATACGAGATCCGGCTGATCAACGGTGTTCGATACGAGTTCCGAACGTTCGATCACCCAAAGACACTCCAGGGGGCTGGCGTCGACCACGTCGTAATCGATGAGGCGGACTACATGCCGGATAACCTCTGGTACAACGACCTCGATCCGATGTTGATGGACTCACGTGGGTCGGCGATGTTCATCTCGAAGCCGATCCGCCCACGGTCGTATTTTGCCGATCATTTCGAACGAGGGCAATCCTCTGATTACCCCGAGTACTTCTCGAGTCACGCGACGTCAGCAGATAATCCGTATATTGCTGAAGACCCGACCGACAAGAAAGGGGCTGTCCCGAATCACGTCTACCAGCAGGAGTACCTCGCTGAGTTGCCCGACGACGGTGGCCAGGTGTTCAAGAAACTCGGCGACCGGCTGTTCACGGCGAGCTACCCGCTCGAGGGTGACGTCATTGAGGGTATTGGCGAGGCCAAGCGCGATCCCAGTGACTGTGCCCCGCCGTTTTCGGTTGGTGTCGATTTCGCTCGCCATCAGGACTACCGCGTGACGATCGCACTCGATGCTGCGGGCGAACTCTCATATTTCTCTCGGAATCAGAACGAGGGATGGGATACGATCGAAGATGACATCAAAGCCGTCCATACTGAGTACCCGGGGATCGTACTTCCAGACGCGTCTCGAGACAACAAGATCGTCTCTGATCTTGCTTCGGCAGGTGTCAACGTGAACCCTGTCGACTTCTCGCCGAAGACGAAGAAGTCGCTGATCGACGATCTGATCACACGCGTCGAAAACGGTGAACTGACGGCACCATCTGTCCCCGAACTCGATCAACTCCGACTCGAGTTGCGAATGCTCGAGCGAAACGTCACCGAGACCGGCTACACGCGGTATCATGCCCCAGAAACAGGCCACGACGACTGTGTCGATTCCTTTGCTCTGGCGGCGTCGGCACTCGATCACCTCAAAACGACTCGTCGGCGTCGTGAACAGCGGGATGAGAAAGATGACCCAGAGAATCGTAGTCGCGATGGCATCGCTGGTCTATAGAGATGATAAGAGTACGCCCTCTCCGTTAACCTGGTAATCGATACCGGAGCAGTATATTTTCAAATAAATTTATTGTGCAGTTCTCTATGATATCAGTATGGGTCAACAGAAGGAACCAAACGAAGGAACTGTACCTTGTCTCGTTTGCCGGGGCCGCTATAAGTACCTAACATCGGGTCACCTCTCATCGGCGGAATGTGTATCTGGCATGCCCACTGATATTCAGTCCTATCGGGAGTGGGTAGCTGAAAAGCACGATCTCGATTTGGATGATCCAGTTTTCGAGAAGAACCAGATCCAGAAGCCCCAACACTATGCACAACATGCAGAGCGGCTTGGGCTACCGAAATAGGATCTCCGACTGCGCGGTTCACGGTCATCTCTAACTAAGAGACTCAATAGGTCAAGCGCAACTATGACTGACAAGAACGACGCCAACGCGAGCAGTGACAAACGAAAACAGGCGATCCGCGGCGTAGCGGACATCCAGAAGCTCCGAGAGAGCGGCGGCGATATAGACGATGAGTGATGAGGATCTAAAACGGGGTAGCACCGATGCGGTGTCCAACAGTCTTCTATGAGTACGCGTACACCCGGCATCTATACGGAGATCTCAAAGGGCATCCGGACAAAGGCCGAGGAGACCCAGCAACTCCAGGACCGCGCCCAGGCGGTCAGTCCCGGCGGGGCTCGCAGCCCACCGGTCGACCCGGTCGTCCTCAGTCGCCTCCTCGAAGAGAACACGACACACGCGAAGTGTTGCTACGTCAAGGCCCGAAACGTCGCTGGCTACGGCTTCGATCTTGTTCCTCACCCAGAGACTGACAGCCCGAGCGAAGAACAACGTGAGACCGCTGAAGAGTTCTGGTTCGGCGACAACTCCGTCTGGCAGGTCGGCCCCGACCACCAGGAACGGGCGACGGCAACGGACGTCCTCCAGATGGGGTGGCTCGACTACGAGGCGGTCGGCTGGCTAACACTCGAGCCGCTCATCCAGATGGATGGAACGCCGGTCGGTATGGCGTGGGTACCGGCGATGACGGTCCGCAAGCGCCGGACGCACGATAACCAGGGGAACAAGGTCGCCCACGGCTACGTCCAGTTGATCGATGGTAACTCTCGGTACTTCGGTGTCGCCGGGGATCGTTACGCCGATGAGCCGATTTTCGTCGACACTGTCAACGGGTCGTTCGGTACCTCAGTGGATAACCCGGCCACTGAACTCATTTTCAAGCGAAACGCCTCGCCGTTACACCGCCATTATGGTACACCGGATATCATCCCCGCTCGGCGAGCAGTCCGTGGGAAGAAGGCTGCCGAAGAGTATAACATCCAGTTCTTCGAAAACGACGCCGTTCCGCGGATGGCCGTCATCATCGAAGGTGGCGAGCTCACAGACAAAGCATTCGAGACCCTCGACGAGATAATCAACGAGTCTGCGAGTGGCGGGAGTCACCGGACGTTGCTCCTCGAGGTTGAACGCCTCGCACAGGAGCCAGGGATGATGAATCTCCAGGACGGATACGACGCCAAGGACGTCAGTATCCGAATTGAACCGATGACTGTCGGCACTGAGGAAGATGCCTCGTTCCTCGGGTACCAAGATCACACCGAACATGACATCCTCCAGGCCCACGAGGTCCCACCGGTCGTCGGGAACGTTCTCAAATCGGGGGCGTTCTCTACGGATACTGATGACCAGCGCAAGGAATTCGCAGATTCGGTGATCGGCCCCAAACAGGAGAACTACGCCGGCCTGCTCTACGAAACAATTCACAAGCCGCTGGGCGTCACCGATTGGATCATCGACTTCAAAACGCGTGGCCTTGAGAATCGCGTCCAGGAACTCGAGATGGCCGCCACACGAATCGAAGCCTCCCAGGGCGTGCTCACCGTCAACCAGATTCTCGAGGAACTCGGGTTCGAACCACGTGACGACCCGATCGGCCAGGAAATGCTGTTGAATCTCGGTGGCCAACCAGGTGGTGTAACAGCCTCGATCGAGCAAACGATCCACGATGAGATCACGGACGCTAAAGAAGATCTCCGGAGTGATCTAACCGTTGAGCGCCACCTCGAGAACGTTCCTGGCGACGATGGACCATGATCGGATACTGACATCTACGACGTCACTCCCGTAGTTTTATGAGAGTATTATGACAAGGCCTCAGGTAATGGTTCGCCACTCGAATACGTGGGTTTTCAACATTTCACCTGATAATTGGGATCTCTGTGCCCAAGGCCCGTCAGACCCAGAAATCCATGGGGAGGAGCACGTCGATAACCCATGGCATGGAGTTCGCGGATCACCAGACACCGAGCCTGATCTCGAATCTGGTGATCTCGTATTAGCACGGCTGACGAGTGCTGATGGAACGAACCCCAACTACGGAGTAAAGGGGATTTGGGAGTTCGTTGAAGCACGTCCGATCGATTCACAAGACGAGGTTCCCTGGGAAGACGCTGAGTACGGTTGGGCGATTTACTGCCGTCCGTTGCATCGCGAGTTCGACCAAGTCTATACAGAAGATTTCCAAGGGTCACTCTCGTTCCATAGTATGACCCTCCAGGGGGCTATCAAAAGCCTCGAGCCAAGTCATAAGGAGGAGTATCTAACCGAGCTCTTAGGCAGAGTCGATCTAAACAACGAGGCGCGGACTCGATTACAGACTGAGTCGTCAGTCGAGGTTCGAACGGATGGATCCACTCCCAGTGTCTGGATTGAAAAGACGTACTATGAGGATCGAGAGTACAAGCAGTCGGGCGATTATGCATTAGGGAAAGCAATCTACTCTCCATCAGCCAGCGAGGACGGGCGAGACATTCATTCGACGATGCGAGAAGCGGATGTCAGTGATCTAGTCTTCCATCTATTGCAAGAAAATGGCTCCATTGTGGGGGTATCGCGTATCGAAAGTGAACTCGATGCTGAGTTTGAAGGCCTCCCGGAGTTCGACTGGAACGAAAGGCAACAAGACGCTGGAGGATATCTGCGGTGGCTGACCGATTACCAAGGGCTCGATGAGCCGGTTGCAATCTATAGCGATGTACTCGATGTCGATGCATACGAACCAGTTCTTCATGAGCTTCGAGGTGAGTACACCCATCTTCCCTACGATAAAAACCTGGAACTCTCTCAGGGACAGTACCTCTGTCGTTGCCCACCTGAACTTACGAGTCTCATAGCGGGCCAAAACGAGGCCATCGAAGAGTACCTTCGCAGTGCTGATGTCCCGATTGTGGATGTTGAACCGCCAGGGGATGGTGGCTTAGAATTCGACTCGATCGATGAAGCGACCGACGAGATCCTCGCTCGACTCGAACAGAGCGAACACGACAACATCCTCAAGCAAGAACTGACTGACGAGACCGTAGAAGAGTGGTGGGAGGCACTCAAAGGATTCCAACCTGGTGGATTTGCATCACCAGAAACTGAAAAGCGTCTGCTCGAACTCGAAGAGACACTAGAAAGGCTTCGGCCTCAGTTCGAAACGATCGCTGATGAACTACGAATTCCAGGGCTGAACCACCTTGACCCTGCAGAAGTCTGCTTCTTAGCTTGTCTGCGTGAGCGGCAGCTCGATATCGGTATCGATCCAAACGACGTCAACGCGAATCAGCCGAAGCTGAATACGATCCAGCGCCGCGCGTACGATTCTTTCGATAATCCAACTCACCCACTCGTTGAGCAGGTACGCTCGAATGACCTCACGGTCTACGGGTGTACAGCACCTGTGGATTATTGGCTTGCTGTACTGCGCCATCGCCTCTTTGGTGTCGAAGAGACGCATGCGAGCAGATGGGAAACAATGGAGGAGGGTGACATTCTCCTCTTTCACGCAGGTGGTGAACCGATGGAGCCCGGGTTACCTCACCACCCTGGCTCGATATTCGGCGCCGCGATCATCGGAAAGACGTGGAAAGAACCCGAGAATCCATTCCGGACGTACGATTACCACGAATCAGGGCGAACGTATCCAAACCTCGTCTCCTTTGATCGGCTGTTCGTTACCCACGGTGCAGCTATCCTCGGTGACCCGCCAGCAGCAACAGCAGATACTGATGAAAAGAGCGAGGCAATCGACACGCTACTCGATGGCGCTATCAGTATCACCCAAATAAACGAGATTTGCCTCGATGCAGTCGATGAGCAATTCCCTGCCCAAGGTGCAATTAAACAACTCAACGACTCGACCAAGTTTGGGCGGCGTGAAGCGATTCTCGATAATCTATCCGGCCACATTGACGAGATCGAGCCCATCACTATATTCCGAGATTTCCATGGAACCGTCTCTGAGTCGGCCTTTGAGGATCTGTACTTCCCAGATGAATTCGGTGTTGCCTCTGCTGGCGATCTTGCTCGCCAGATTACTGCCGCCCTGCGCTCAGGAAAACATATCATCTTCACTGGCCCACCTGGGACAGGAAAGACCGTTGTAGCAGAACGGGTCGTAGAGCATCTTTCAGATGCGTATCCACATCTCTACAGTGGACACGAGTTGACGACGGCGACAGCAGACTGGTCGACGTTCAACACGGTTGGGGGATATATGCCATCTCCAGACACCGAAGGAGATCAACTCGATTTCCATTCCGGGGTGTTGCTAAACCGATTCAAGCATCCGCGATCTAAATCCCAAGCAAATGAGCCGACCGTTATCGACGAAATTAATCGAGCGGATATTGACAAAGCGTTCGGCCAGCTCTTTACCACCTTATCCGGTCAGTCAGTGACTGTCCCGTACCGACTCAAGGAGGAACCCGATAAGGAAATCGAGATTACGACTCACGAGCGGATTGACTATCCACCTTCGCCGTCACAGTTCGTCGTTCCTCGATCATGGCGGCTCCTTGGGACGATGAATACCTTCGATAAGACCTCGCTGCACGAATTGAGCTATGCGTTCATGCGGCGGTTTACGTTCATCTGGATCGGCGTTCCGACTGTCCCCGAAGAGGACCGGACACAGGAACAGCTGCTCCAGAAATACACCGCCCCCGAGGTTTGGGACATCGATGCTGAACCCATCGTCCTCCGAAACGTTGCGGCTGTTTGGAGGGCTACAAACACTGCGGTCGAGCAACGATCGATCGGTCCAGCTATCATCAGGGATATTCTCTCGTACGTGGCTGCTCACGAGCGGTCTGGTGAACTTGAGAGCAGACTCACTGAGGCCGTTGTGAGTTATATTTTCCCACAGCTCGAGGGGGTCCCCGAACGAGACGAGATTGCAACAAACATCGCACAGAACACTGCAGTCGATTACGATGATTTAGAACGGGCTGCCCAGGATATGTTGGGGGTCACCTCACTCAACTTTGATTCGGAGACCAACTGACGATGGAGCGGGAGGATCTCATTGAGGCGATTGCCGGTGATCTCTTCACCTACGTGTTAGAAGGGGAGTTACCTGAAGACGATATTGCGGCCCTCGTCAAACCCTTCGATTTCCCTGAGCAGTACAACGATTTCGATCGTCTCGTCAATCTCCATTTCCTCCTTAGAGAGGACGTCCGCACGTTCACAGCCGAGTTAGAAGATCGCCTTCGAGGGATTAAAACTGAAACCACAGCCGAAACACGTGTTCAACGCGGTGGGATTGATGGTCGTGTAGACTGGGAATCTACATACCGGAAGCGTTCAACCTCGAGCCCTGGGAATCGAAGTCTCTATGTCGTCGAATCGCAGGCCGAGCAGTATGCAATCCCCGAGAATCTCGTTCTGAAGGTGCTGATAAACACAATCAAGGCATCACTTGAAGACGTCAACCGATATTTGAAGTCAAATCGAACGTGGGCCGTTGACACTTGGGTTGGGGAACATCAGCTTCGAGAGGAGTTTACGTCTCTTGCAGAGCGAAGTTATCATCTCCAACGGATCCCAGATACCGATCGAGACAAACTAACAGATCGGATGATAACACGGGCAGCAAGCTCTCGACAGGATTTGTATCGTGATGCTGCGAACTTACTTACTGAACGAGAACGGTATGAGACGGGCGACAGAGGAGCATTACAGTCGTTACTTAGTGATACCGCGATCACACCACAAAAGACTGAGACCCTCTTTGAACTGTTCGTCCTCTTTCGTACATTGGACGCATTACGTACTCTCGAGAGCCCTCAAATTGGGACCCCAACGTATCATACGATAACATCCGGGCGGGATGCGGTGGCTACGTTTGATGGTGATACGCAACTGCGAGTCTACTACAACCAGACACCCAGAGATCCTAATATCTCGTTCAAGGCACTACCCGAATCAGAACCAGCCCAATCGCGATCTGATTTCGTTCATCGGACATCAACAGATGTGGCGGATGCGTTCTTCACGGATACCAATATCCAGAATCATACGAAGCGGCCCGACGTATTCGTCGTTGCAAGCCGCCAGGAAGAGCCGGTTAGAAGCTACTTAGCAATTGAGGTCAAAGATTCCCGGAATCAACAGACCATCCGGCAGGGAATTACGGAGCTTCTCGAGTATCTGAATTTCATGCGACGAGAAGGTGAGTATCCTTTCGCTCCTGGGAAGTTTGGGTGTGGACTCAATGGAATACTGGTAGTGCAGGATCTCGATGACACTGGTCTATCTCCAGCCTCGTTAGCGGAACAATCTAAGGCAAATCTTCCGATCAGGATCGTTCAAGCAAGCCACGTAGAAACTGTGCTTCCCGCGGTAATTCGGCGGCTTTTCGATCCGCCTTCCTTGGATTAGAGATCGAATCACTGCGTCTCAGTTCACTCAATGTGCCCGAGGAATCAGTACCCGAATGGACGGTATCCGAATCAGCGACTGCTCACAAAGGACACCTTCTCACCTCGCGAGGAACGGGCGATCCGTGAGTTCATGGACGAGTTCGGCGACGCCCTCGATAGCCCCCAACGCGATTTGGTCGAGCAGGTTCGTAGCGGCAACGTCGATCTCTCTCAGCTCCAATCGGTCCGAGCAGACGTCGAAGCTGCGTTCGGTCGCTATACCAGTGACATTATGGCCGTCTACGAGGCCGGTCTCGAGGAGGGCGCCCAGCTCGGTCGCGAGATCGCCGCCCGGCGCCACCAGCTGGATGTCACCCTCGATGTTGTCCCGGATCACACGCTGGAGGCCCTTGAGGAGTGGGCGATCGAATCGACGAACGAAGTCGTGGCCACGATGAGCGATGAAGTGTCGCGCGTACTTCGATCGGCCCATCAGGACGGCGACAGCATTGAGGAGATCGCTACAATGCTGAATACCGAGGTTTTCGAGGGGCGGCTAAAGGGTACGAAGGCCGAGGAGGTGGCCCAAACAGAAATGATCGCGTCGTCGAATCGAGGCAGCCACTCAGCGTTCCAGGAGGCAGACGGTGTCGTCGCCGAGCGTTGGGTCTCTGCGATGGATGGAAATCAGCGCGACTCGCATGGGGCAGTTCACGACCAGATCGTTTCCGTAGATTCAACGTTTCGACTTCCAGGAAACATCTATATGGAATACCCTGGTGACAAATCAGCGCCAGTAGAAGAGTTCGTTAGATGTCGTTGTAGCATTCAGCCCGTTTTCGCTGATAGCCTTACAGAGACTCAGTTAGAAGCGATCATGGATGGCAAGCGCATCAGCCTCTCAGAGTAACCTAATGCAATAATTCCCATGCTAATCTGCATGCATATGCGAATTTGTAGGGTTGGATACATTCCTACTAGTAAGTAACGTGTACTGTTGGAGCGTATCAAGTAAGCTCCGTCCCCTATGACCGCCGGCCTGCCGGGAGCCGTGTGCGAGGGACAGCCGGCACCATAGGCATGTTCTGAAATGAGTACAACCGACAACCAGCGTAGCTTCGAGAAAACGGTCTCGATCAAGGCGACCGATTCTGAGGAACAGATCGCGACTGGCGTCGTCATGGTTCCCAATGAGGTCGATCACCAGCAGGACTTTTCGAGGGGATGGGCGATTCACGCACTTGAGGCGGGCTATTCTCGTCGCTATGAAGACGGGGATGTCTACGACGGGACAATGCATGTCAAGTTCCCCACAGACGACGCCGAGACGATCCAGTCGTACCTTCTCGATGAGCCTACGACGATCGGTGACCAGGAGTACCCTGCTGATACCTGGGTTATCGAGCGGAAGTATTACGACGACGAGCTGTGGGAACTGATCGAAGATGGCGTTCTCGCTGGCTACTCGATTGGGGGACGGATCCCCGAAGGCGGCCTCCGAGCCTACTCGCCAGATACCCTTCCAGACGACGTCCGCGTTCCCGACGAGGTAACGTTGAATGGCCCGGTGACGGAAATCCAAGCAGGCTACATCAACGAGATTTCGGACGTCGACATGCCGGCTGTCCCGCGTGCCCAGGTACAGATGCTGAAATCTGACCTCGAGAAAAACGCCGAGACGTTGACCGACCCCGAGCAAGCAACCGAGATCCTCCTCGAGCGCGGACACTCCCAGGAAGACGCCGAGCGCCTTGGCAGCTACCTCGCTAAAGCGGCAGTCAAACAGGAACGCGGCGAGGACGGCCTCCCGGGCGGCTCAATGTCAACGTGCATTGACCGTCTCCAGGAGGAGGGTCACGACGAGGACGAGGCAGCACACATCTGCCAATCACTCAAATCTGACGACCATACAATGACTGAAGAAACCAACCAAGAGCATACGGACACGGGTACGGATGTCAACGTTGATCTCGAGAAAGAACTCGACGATGAAGACGTCAGCTTCCTCAAGCGACTAAAAGCGTTCTTCTCGAGCAATGACACGGAAAAGGTAGGCCAGACGCTAAACGAGCAGAATCGGCGCTACCTAATGGCAGCTCACGACTCGATCGAATCGGCGCTGAACTCCGGCCCCGATGAGTTCCAAATGAATCGGTTCTCAGATAACCCACGTTATGACTTTGATCTCGGTGAGTTTGGGGCAGACACCAAGTCACTCGAGGATCCCGAGCAAGCAGGTGAGTTTGCGAAGGCACTCATCGAGGGCGATGTACGAAAAATGAGTACGACAAAGATGACCAACAGCAACGAAACTGACACCAAAACGGATGACCTGGAGGCTCTGAAGGGCCTCGCAGAACAGAACGCCGATCGCCTCACTTCTCTCGAGACGAAACTCGATGACGCTCTCGACAGCGACGATGATGCCGAGAAAAGCGCTGACGATGACGGTGCCGACGATGTTGGTGAGAACGGCGAAGCAGATAACAACGATACCGACACTGACGATGAGAACGCTGAGAAGGGCGAGAATGAGGTGACATTCGGTGATGTCGTTGACGCGATCGAAAGCATCGGCAAGCAGGTCGAGCAGAACAGCACCGATCTCGCGAATCTCGCGAAAGCGTCTGGCCGGAGTCACCAAATTCGTGGTGACGCGACGAAGGCTGGTAACGGCGAGGACGATGAGATAGACGAAGACGAACAGAAGCGCGCGTTCATGGGTTTTTGAGGACACCGATCACTGACGAGACACACCACATACAACGAGAGATATCACTATGAGTTCAATCACAACCGATCTGAGCCACGTTACGGAAAAGAACGCACTGACAACCGACGACCTCGAGGCGGGAGGAACACTTCCAGACCCGCTTTGGGACGAGTTCTGGACTGACGTCCAACACGCCACACCACTGATGGAGGCAGTCCGGACTGTCCAGGTCGTCTCACGGAAAACGCGGATCCCGAGTCTCAATATCGGCGAGCGCCATCGCCGTAATCAGAACGAAGGCGAGTGGAACGAAAACGAGGCCGAGTTCTCGACGGACCACATCTCGATCAGCACCGAGAAGGGAACCGTTGCCTGGGACCTTCCACAGGAACTCGTCGATGAGAATCCCGAGGGAACGGCACTCGCTGACAAAATCTTGGGGCAGATGACCGATGCGTGGTCTGCAGATACCGAGGACCTCGGTGCGAACGGCGACATGGACTCTGCGGATGGGTTCGAGAACCAGAACGACGGCTGGATTACGATCGCTGATGGCGAGATGGACACCAAAGACGCCGAGGGCGACGTCCTCAACAACGACACGATCATCCAGACGATTGCCCAGCTCGACTCGAAGTATCGCCAGCGAATGAGTCCGGCACTGGTCGTCTCGAGCGACCAGCTGCTGTCTTACCATTACTCGCTGGTCGACCGTGAGACGCCACTCGGCGACAACGTCATTCTCGGCGAAGCGGACGTGAACCCATTTGACTTCCCGATCATCGGTAGCGGCCTGTGGCCCGACGACACGGCGCTATTCACCGACCCACAGAACCTCATCTACGCGCTCAACCGCGATCTTGAGGTAGAAGTCCTCACTGAGTCCGACAAGGTTAGCGAACGCGACCTCTTCGGACGGTACTTCATGCGCGGTGACGACGACTTCGCGATCGAAAATATGGACGCTGGTGTGCTCGTCGAGAACCTCGGCGATCCGCTCACCTATCTCGAAGAGGAGACGACCTAACTGAGCCATGACTGAGCGCACAGTTCGTCACAAAGCGGACGGCCCTCGAGGGTACTCCGGACGTGACATCCGGACACGACCAGGGGACACCGCGTCGGTTGACGCCGATGATGCTGAATACCTCGTCGACGAGGCAGGGTATTTCGAATATGTCGATGATCAGGATACCGTCGACACCGATACAGAGTCTGCAGACGAGCCTGGAGCTGACTCTACAGCGTTCGTTGATCGGACCCCAATGACCGATATTATAGACGATATCGCTGCCGGCGATGCAGACGATCATCTCGATGCGATCGAAACTGCCGAACGTAACGGTCGTGACCGAAACGGCGTTGTCAACGCGATCGAGGAACGTCGAGCCGTACTCGAGTCGTAATTTGGGAACTGAGATATGCCTCCGTACGTAGAGCCCATCAAGGTCGAAAAGCAGCTGCCGTTTGGCGCTGAGTCGTTCTCAAACGTCGGCGAAGACACTTGGGATAGCCTGCTCACCCAACTCATCAATGACGCCGTCGACGACATCCACGAGTGGACGAACACTCGGTTTGAACCTACCGAGACGAACGTAATCCTATCAGGTGACGATACTAAGCGCGACCGACGCGATCTGATCTTGGCCAAGCGACCGATCCGGTCGGTCGAGTCGGTGGCTGTCGATGGCGGCGTCCTTGATGAGGGCGCCTATCGTGTGCTCGATACGCACCTCGTGCGTGTCGACGGCCGATGGCCGCGAGGTCAGTATAACATCGACGTCGAGTACACGTACGGATATGACGACGTCCCGGGAGCTGTCCGCAACGGCATCGTCCGCCTCGTCCGATCGGTGCTCGAGCAGATTCCGACCGACGGATTGAGCCAGGAGTCGTCCGGCGACGCCAGCTACACCTATCGGCCACCCGGAGAGATCCGGGCGACAGTCGCAGCCGAGGTCCAGCAGTACCGACCGGACAGCTACTACTCGGGAGCGAGGCTGATCTGAATGGTCAGCCACCGCCAGCGTGATCGTGCCGACGACACCGCCACGCTCTATGATACCGAGCAGGCCGAAGACGAAGACAGCCATGACGGCGTCCAAACGGAGGAGGTCGTCGAACTCGAGGACATCCCGGTGTCGTACTCGCATGGCGGGCAGGGCTGGGTCCAGGAGGACTCCGGCCAGCGCGTCTACCGCAATCCCAGCCTCGAGTGGCCGATCAACCAGTTCGACGTCCTCTCAGAGGGCAAAGAACTCGAGTTGTCCCGGCGCGACGAGCAGTTCGTCATCGAGAACATCCACCCGCGATACGATCGGTGGAAGCAACTCGCCCGCGTCGACGTGGAGGTGCGTGCGATTTGATCGACGCCGACGTCCACTTCGATGGCCACGAACCGAGCGACATTATCGCGATGTTCGAGGAGTTCGACGCCGTGATCGAAAGCGAACTCGAGGACGCAGCAACGAACATCGGCGCCCGGTTCCAGGGTGCGATCCAGCGCAACATTGAGGAGAATGACCAGTGGGACACCGGCCGCATGCACTCCTCGATCGGCTTCGAAGTCGAGGAACTGGGCACGAAGGTGATCCGTGTCGTTGCCGGGACGAATGTGTTCTATGCTGAGTTCCAAGAGGACCTCTATCCGTTCCTCGAGCCGGCCTTCGAGGAAGAGGGCGACTGGGCGATGCAGCGTTATGAACAGGCAATCCGAAACGCCAGCGCCGAGGTGTTCGGACAGTGACCCGCACGACCGGCCGCACGAAAGACGTCCTCGAGGACCTGCTAGGTACACTCCGCGGGAACGACGAGTTGTGTGATCTCCTCGAGTATGATCCCGAGGAGGATGTCGGCAGTGATAGTCGGATCTACGCCCGCGATCCGCCGGACGATCGCCGGCCACCGATCGCGGTGGTCGTTGACGTCGAGTCCGACGGCTCGGAGACGAACAACACCGCCGACGAGATCCGGCTGTCAGCGCCGGTCGAGATCGAGGTTACCTCGAGTTGGTACATGGACAACTACGCAGACCTCACACTGCACGACATCTCCGACCAGGTCACGCGCACGATGACCGTGCCTGGCATCCCCGGTCTCCGGTCTCACGGCGCCGTCGGCTGGGAGCGAACGGTCCCATCGGAGGACGTCAGCCGGTCGATTGCCGACGAGTTCCACTACGAGCGGACCCGACTGTACCGCCCGCAGGTGACGAATACGACCACAACTGAAGAAACGCAGCCAAAGTAACACAATACAATGCCAGACGAATCCTATCCAGACGCCTACAACGGCGACTACTGGGAGCTATACCGAGTCGAAAACTACGAGGACGAGGAGGAAGAGAAGATCGCGATCGGCTATACGCAGGCAGGCGTCCAGCCAATCGACCAGGACGCCGAGGAGTGGGAGATCAATCCGTCGACAGGTGAGATCACACAGCAGTTCCGCGGCCACCGCGAGTTCGGCGTCGAGTTCAGCCAGTTCGTGACGATTGGACTGCCCGCCCTCGAGGACATGGGCATCACCGACGAAGAGGGTTACTTCCTGTTCCACGACACCTGGGAAGCCGCCGAGGTCCACGTGTTCGACCGTGGACCCGACGGCCCATACGACGACCTCGAGCCAGTCGACCGGATAGTGCTGCCATCGTTCGATCCGATGCTGAGCGAGATGGACCTCCAGCAGGGAGACTCCGGCGACCTGAACTGGGAGGCGAATGTCAACGGACGGCCGTATGTGCCGACGATCGGCGAGGAGGTCTAACCCATGACCGACGCCACAGCGCAGTCTGGGGGGGACGGCGGTCGACCAAAAGGTCAGACGGCGATCCGCGCCCAGGCCGCAACCGAGACGGTCAAGAAACAGGCAACGGAGCGGGTGGCGAGCTCACTCCAGCAGCAAGTCGAGAACACGCTGGCCGAGGAGATAGTTCGGCTCCCAGTCGGTGGCGAGCAGATCAAGTTCGACACGTTTGACGGCCCAACGTCCGATCGCGTCGCGACGGTCGAGGAGCGCATCGCTCGGATGGACGTAGAGTCATTCGAGGAGAAATACGCCGAGGAGGTCAGATGGATGTGCAAGACGCTGGGTGAGGCAGCTGAACCCAAGTGGATGACTGCCAGCTGGTTCTACGAGAACTTCTCGATCAAGAAGCGTCGCGAGTACCTCAACCTAATTCAGGCGGAGGAAGATCTGATGGAGGCCGACATAAAAAAGCGGCAACGTCGAAATCGGGGCGGGGGCTAGGCCAACTGCTGGCCCACTACGGCATTCGCCTGAAAGAGTGGGCTGAGATGGACGAGACCGAACGCCAGTGGTATCGGTACAACTGGAACTCGCTCAACGAAGGCGACTGAACGACGACCACTAACATTACGTTTTGATACTAGATGGCATTTGACGTCCTCCGTGGCATTTTTGCAGCAGATGCCTCTGAATACACGTCTGAGATAGACGACGCCGCGGGGGCGACCGGCGACTTCGAGGATAGTGTCGACAACACCGCCGGGTCGCTGTTTGATCTCGATCCCGCTGGTGCTGCTGCGGGTGGCGCGATCGCTGCCATTGGTGGTGCGATCGAGAACACCACCCAGAATACTCAGGATATGCGTGAGTTCCTCGGCCGGACAGCGCAGTCAATGGGCCTGACATCGGGTGAGGCAAATTCGTTAGCGCGGTCGATTAGCTCAGCAGACTACCCCCTCGAGGACGTCACCGCTACGATGGACTCGGCCGCCCGCCAGGGTGTCGAAACCGCCGAGGACATGCAGCGGGTCGCCGGTGCCGCTGACAATATCGCTGACGCAACCGGCACGACCGCGGAGGCGATCACGGATAGCGTCGGACCAGCACTGAGCGCGTTCGGTGACGGCCTCGAGGACATCGAGGACCATCAGGACACGTTCACCTACGTCAACCGGAATACGACGCAATCGGTCGAGGACTTCGGCGGGATGATCAACCGGTCGTCCGACGAAATTCAGGAACTCGGACTCGACCTCGACGAGACGGCGGCAATCATGGCTGCCCTTGAGGACGAAGGGTACCAGGGCCGCCAGGCGATCCAGAAGTTCCGCGAGGCGACCAACGAGGCCGATGGCGACCAGGAGGCGTTCATGGAGACGCTGGGGCTCTCCGATGAAAACCTCGAGAAACACTCCGAAGGTCTCGAGAACGCCGAAGGTATGACCGATCAGTACGCGGACGCCGCCAACGAGTCGGTCACGACGACCGATCGGATGCGCCAGCGTTTCGAGGAGGCCCAGCTGGCACTCGGTGGGATGCTCGGCCCCGTTGACGCACTCGGGCCCGCGCTAATGGGGCTCGGCGGGACGCTGATGACCATCTCGACGATCAACATGGCGACGGTCATCCCAAGTTTCACCGCCACCGCCACCACGATCGCGCCAGTCGCTGCCCCGCTGCTGGCTGTCGCTGCTGCGGCGGGCGTGCTGTATTACGCCTTCGATAACGATATCGGCAGCATTCGGACGATCACCGAGACCGCCTTTGGTCGGGCTCGCGAAGTCGTTGAACCGTTCGCAAGCGTCCTTCGCGACGATGTCGCAGAGACGGTCGAGTCCGTCGGCGGTCGCATCGACACCGTCACGACGAGGATAGGCAACGATTGGGAAGAACTCGAGCCACGGGTCATGCCCGTGCTCAGCGCAATCGGCGGCGCTCTCGAGTTGGTGTTCGTCCAGGGTGTCGACAACGCGGTCACTGTGCTGCGAGCAGGTCTCGCGATCGTCCGGGGCGATTTCGATGATCTCGAGGAGATCGTGATGGGCTGGCGTGACCGGACGGTCGGGCGGATGGAGCGTGCCGGTGGCGATGCGATCACTGCGCTCTCGTCGGGCATCCAGTCCGTGATTGGCCGGCCTCGCGAACGGATCGAGGAGGGGATGGCTCGAGTGCGCCACCTGCTCCCTGGCTCAGATGCCGACGAGGGGCCGCTATCTGATCTCACCTCTGCTGGTGAGTCGCTGCCGATGACGTTCGCGGCGGGAATCTTCAACAGGATCACCTATCCCCATCAGCGGGCGTTCGAGATGATCACGGATGTCGCATCGCTGCTCCCGTTTGACGACGGAGCAAACCGCGGACCGCTCACCAATCCTGCGTCCGCTGGTTCTGATTTTGTAACCGCGCTCAGTGGCGGCATCTCGTCGCTTGCTGAGGATCCAATCGATACCGTGTTCGAGATTGTCAGTAAGATCGGTGACTGGCTTCCGTTCGGCGATGGCGCGGTCACCGGTCCGCTCACAGCACCGGCGGATGCTGGGACAGGTCTTATCTCCTCAATTACAAGTGGTATCGACTTGCTCGCCGAGGACCCGGTCGACAGGGCGACTGGTATCGTCACGGACATCGGCGACCGGCTCCCGTTCGGTGACGGCGCCGTGACTGGACCACTCACCTCTCCAACGGATGCGGGGACCGATCTCGTATCCTCGTTCACTGGTGGGATTGACTTGCTCTCGGACGATCCGGTCGGCTCCATCCGGGGTATCGCTGACGACATCAGCGACCGATTGCCGCCAGGAGCGATCGGTCCGCTCTCAGGGTCGAACCTGCGATCGGCAGGCGAGGCAGTCTCTTCGTCACTGGCTTCAGGGATCTCATCGGGCGCCAGCGAAGCGCGTGACGCTGCCAGTAGCCTGGCGTCCAGCGTACGGAGCCACCTCCCTGGGTCCGACGCCGACGAGGGGCCGTTGAGCGATCTGAGCACTGCCGGCGAAGCACTCCCGGAGACGTTCGTCGATTCGGCGGAGTCGAAGACCGGCCGGGTCGCGCAGATGAGCGATCGACTCGCAGAGGCGGCCACGATTACGCCCCGCGCTGAGAACTCTGGCGCTGGCAGCGGTGGGGGCCAGTCGGTCAGCTTCGAGGGCGCCGAGCTCGAGATCAAGACACCAACCACCGGCGACTCGGATCTCGACCAGCTGCTCTCATTACTCATCGACTTACTGTTCGAACACGGCCTGGTCGCGGAACTAAACAACGTCGAGAAGCGGAGTACTCGCCACCGAAGCGCGAGCCTAAGACAATAACACATGAGACACAGAGGGCCGGATACGAGTTGGTACCTCCACTTTGGAGATGGGACGATCCTGGCGGACGCTCTTGAGCACTCGACGCCGGCGCCAACGGTCGGCGACAGGGGCGAGTACTTCTTTGGGTTCGTTCCGGTATCCGGCCGCCAGCAGACCCACCGTAAGTACGATCACCTCGAACGGTACGACCTCGCACTCGAGAAGCTCACCTATGCTGGGGCGTACGTTCTGAAGCCGACGGAGTCGAGCCGATACTACTGGACCGAGCAGACTCCGCCGGGTGCCGATAGCCTCCTGATCGGTCTCGAGCCCGCCGAGCCAGAGAAAGATCCAGTGCCCGGTCTCTGGGGACTGATCGATGGTGGCAATCCCCGACCACCAGTAGGACGGTCGGCCTGCGGTATCGAGTTTTCAGTGATGAAGGTGGCACCGTTCAACGAGTACGACTCCCACGATGAGGTGACTGCCGATCTCCAGTGGGGGACCTAAACCGAAACCATGAGCTACGACCTACGCAACGAGCATGGCATCCTCGCGATCGACACCCAGCAGGCAGTCCGTGCCGGGCGTGGCAACGGCGTGATCGTCATGCCCGACGATCTCCCCGACTCGGATGACTGCCTTGTCGAACTGGGTGACTCTGGGAGCGTCATCGACGTAGACGTCCTCGCTGGCGCCGTCCAAATTGACGACAATCGTCACGATGTCGACAGCCAACAGGCTATTCTCGACGATAATCTCGGCGAGGATGACGAGGCCCGCCAGGACGTAATTATGGCGTCCCCAGGCGGGAACGTCGAGGTGTTAAAGGGTGAACGCGGCAAGCCAGTGACTTACATCGACAACGACGGTAACGAACAGACACTCGAGTTTGCCGGGGCGCCCCACCCACCACCACCGTCGACGGCCGGCAAGACGGGGGTGCCGCTCGCGATCGTCTGGGTGCCGGCGGGGGCGTCGAACACCGAACACCTCGATGCTGACGACTATGTCTCCGATCGACGGGTGTTCGTGTTTGAGCGCCTCGAGGATGCCGAGATGCATACCGTTGATATCAACGCCACCATGCTCGAGGAGGGCGACGTTCGCTCGCAGGCGATCTTCATCCCCGGGGACGCAGAACTCGTTGCACTCTCATGGGGAGTAGCCGAACTCGATAACGCCACCCGTGACGATTGGACGTCGACCGGTCTCCGGTCGGGGGTCCACCTCGAGTTCGTCGACCCAACCGGAAACGTCGTTGAGTCGACCGAACAGTTCGAGACTGGCTCGCCGATCTTCGACTTCGAGGCCAACGGCTCGACTGAGATCTGCTGGCTGCGACTCTGGAACGATTCAGGTACCGATATCGAGGACCCCGAAGGGCTCTCCGCACAGTTCCACTACGAGATCCGATAGCCATGCCAGGAGACGAACACGAGATCTGTGGGCCAACCTACGGCAGGCCGCGACCGGCGACGTCGGGCGGTCAGTTTCCAGGCGTTTATGGCTCACCGTCGTCGTCTGGTCCCGACGTCGACCGCGATGACGTTATCATGCGCATCGAAGGGCAGTATGCGATCACCTTAGTTCGCGATGGCGTCAAGACTGGTGCCGTCGATCCAACCGAAGCTGACGAAGAGGACACCCTCGGCTATGAGATCCAGGAGATCGAGGCGATCACCGATATTTCGCCCCAACGCGTTCACTCGGGGGTGAGCGACTGGCAAGTCCAAGTCCCAGTTGATCGTGACCTCGAGGACTGGGCGTGGTCGACAGCCTACATTACACGCGACGAGCAAATCGTATACGTCGGGACCCTCAAAGCGCCAGATACGAATCCGAATGACGCAACATCGACGCTGACCGGGCCAGATTCCGCTGGCGACCTCGAGCGCGGCTACGTTGAGTTCGTGGCCGAGAATACGACCGAGTGGCGAGCGATCCGTGCTTGCTGGCACAAGGCCGCTCCCTCGTGGGACATCACGGTCGTCCGGCCAGCTCAGGGTCGGCCGATCGACCGCGCCGAGTACGACGGCTCGCCTCTCGAGGTCCTACAGGATATCCACGAGGATCTCGGTTTCCGGTTTATCGTCGACCGTAAGCGCCCGCGGAAGGCAACATCGTTCCGCCGCAAGCAGGCAGTTCGTCCACAAACCTGGCAAACGGTGAATTCGACCACTTCGCGGGACGTCTACGACTATGCCAACAGCGCGATAGTTCGTGGTGCTCGCGACGGCAACGGCGATCGCTACGAGGGCGAGTACATCGACGAGAACGAGGTCGCCCGGCTCATGGCTGAGTATGGGTTCACCGAAGAAGAGGCAACGGTCGTTTACCCCGACAAAGATGCCTCACTCGTGTCTGACCGACAGTGCGAGACCAAAGCGCGGTCGCTCGTCGAGGAGCGCATCGACGAGGAGGAACGCGATCTCGAGATCGAGACGTTCCCCGTGTTCGTCGACCCTGGCCCGGCATACATAATCGAGGATACGGGGATCGATAACGAGCGCCGTGTCGGCCCCTACAGTCTGTTCTTCGACGGTGATGATAGCAGCTACGTCGAGCTCCCAGCGGCGACCTGGGATGGGCTCACGGATTCCGGGTCACTTACGGTATGGGTTCGCCCCGGTGTACGCGCCGAGACGGACTGGGAGTTCCGCCCAATTGGGACGGACTCGAGCCGAGTCGTCGTCAGCGACGCCGAACGCATCGAGTGGGTACTCGGGTCGACCAGTGACACAGCCACGGTTGCGTCGTTTCCTGACGGGGACGCACCTGATGATTGGGCGTTTGTCCACGTCGATTGGCTGTACGACGCCGACAGCGACGAGACGGTGATCCGCGCTGGTCATGGCGCCGAAAACCGCACAATCACCGATGAGGACACGTTCGAGGGCCGGTTGGGAACACCGACCGATGTCTGGTGGCTAGGTCGACAATCAACCGACAGGTTCCGTGGCTACATTGACGACCCAGCGCTGTCACGACGTCTTGAGCCCACCCACTACCGGGCACTCGAGCGCGGTGGAGAGATCCCGGCTCGCTACCGCCGACACCGCTGGACGCTCAGCGAGGGACCATACCGGAACGGGTCGACGATCTGGGATCATGTCGGCGGACAGCACGGAACGAACCATGGCGCCGAGCCAGCTGGGAATCCAAAGCTCCTCGAGGGGTCAGATTTCTCGGTCTCGCAGGGAACCGCGGATGGTCACCTCGAATTTGAGACGATTGTAACGGCAGCGACCGAACGCGAACGTCTCCGTCGCGAGCAGCGCCGGATCAAACGAGGTCTGTAAGATGACTGGTGTTTTTGGTGGCCGCAACGGCGTGCTCACCGGCCGCAACGGCGTCCTTGCACCGGTCGACCAACAGATCTCGATTGATGACTTCGGACGGGGAAATCTCGCTCCGTACGAGTCGCTGTACGCTGAGTATGGCGGTGTCACGAGCGCTGCGGCCTACACGGGTGTCTACGGCTATCGAAGTCCGGAGCAGTTTACGACCGAGATCGAGTCCCAGCCCGGAGACGGCCTCGAAGAGTACCCAAAATCTGGTACCGAATTCGGCTATGTCACGCGATATGAGATCAGCGATGAGCCGTGGCAGCTGTGGTTTATCTTCGGCGGCAGCGGCGATCGCTATCCGCGCTATCAGCTCGAGTTCATTGACGACGAGACGTTCCGTGTCCAGATTCGCGACTCGGACGGGAACCGATACACGGTCGCGAACGACGATGACGTCAACGTTGACTGGATAGCCTACGAGTGGACCTGGTTGGTCGGAGTCATCGTTTGGTATGATGCCGACGAGAGCAATGACGGCAACAAGCGTGGTGTCAGAGCACTGTTGTTCGAGGCTAATGACTTCCCGTTCACGACTTGGTCGAGTGAGGCATACGACGCCGATGAGTTCGACGTCGAGGCAATCGCCGATGTTGCTTGGCCATACGGGGATTATCCCGATGGGACTGGCGACGTCCCGCAGGGGCTGGGACGGGTCGGCTACCGCGGCTCTATCAACGTCTCACACGACGTCAGCAGCGTCACGCGCTTCGTTTAATCACACTCGAACACTGGTAGCGATTCCACCGTCACATCACACTCATGAGTCATACAGATCGACGACCGGACTACGTACGAAAAGCAGGCGATACCTACCTCCCGTTTAGAACGCGGTTTCATGAAGAGGGTTCACGACCGGCTGACAAGGGAGATCCACTCACGCTGGAGGACGCCGACAGCGTCCGGTTTTACCTCGAATATGTCGATACTGGCGATCCGGAACTAATCGTCAACGAAAGCGCCGACACCGTTGACGAAGACAGTGGCAAGGTCGAACACCACGTCGAGGCTGCCCACCTTTCGCGCGAAGGGCGCCACATCGGGTTGTTCGTCGCACGGTTCGACGACGATAAGCGTTGGACTGCGCCTGCTGGCGACCGGTTCATCGTGGTCGATGTTGTTGACCCGATAGATTATGATCGGGATCCCAGCGAGATCGACACCCAAGACATCACTGTAGGTGTTATAGATGCCGACGAGATACTCACTGCCGACGGCACCTTCGGTACGCTGACAGTCACCACCACGCCTGAGAACTCAAACCACGCGGCCCGTCTTGAGGAGGTCGAGGGGGTGGACGGTCGCGTTGACAATCTGGAGGATGAGATCGGTGGCTTTGCCGATCGCGTCGGTGATGACATCGAACCGAGGAGCGTCCATGAGCGCTACTACGTCGGCCCTGGTCAGAAGTACGAGTCGATCACTGACGCTCTCCGGGATATCCCTGCGTTCGGAACAATTGAAATCGTTGGCACTCTCGAAGAAACCAACATCGAAGTCGATCAGGCTGTGAAAATCGTCGGTGGTGGCGACTCCCGATCTGCGAGCATTGACCCGGCAATCGACGTCTCAGGTGGTCCCGGCGTCCACATCACTGCACCAAACGTAATCCTCCGAGACCTCGCGATTATGGGTAATTCTGATAGCGACTATGGGATCAGGATCGGCCAGACAGGCAATTTCTTCGATAACTGGTGTGTCGAAAACGTCTCGGTCCGGGGCTGTATCGACGGCGTCCAGTTGACGGGGTACAACCAGAACGCGAAACTCGATGTTATCGTGTGGGATAATGAGGTGGGGTGCCACGTTTTCCCTGATGGCTCCGATGGTGAGGGATCGGACTGGGTCAACTCGATCGAAGGGCGCATCCTTGCTGGTGGCAACTCAGAGCGGGGATTCTACGCCGAAGGCGACATCGAAGTCAACGGCAACCAGTTCAATTTCCTCGGTGAGGCGAATGATAACTGGGACATGGAGATCGACTGCGATATGTGGTCGGGAAACGTCATCACCGGCTATGGCTGGCACGACGGCGGCCTCAAAATCACACCCAACGTCGGACGTGGAAACTTCGTCCAGGGGCGCATCTTACGGAACAACCTCAATTTGGACGGGTTCAAAGGTGTTTTTCGCGTCGGTCACACGACGGGCGTAGGCACCAACCTGGTGATCGACAACGATCCCCAGCGGACAGGAGTGCTAGTTTCGATAGAAGATAGTCAGACCGTGCCTGGTGACAATGAGTGGTACCCCATCGAGTTCAATAATGTCAGTGGTATCGGGACCCACGACCATTGGGGTGCTTGGGACACATCAGACTACAAGTACACGATTCCTGCCGACGGTACTTGGCAGATCGAGTCACAACTACGATACGCAGGTGGCTCAGAAGACGATGAGATGCGCCTCCGAGTCCTTGTTGATGATACTGAGGCGGCATTGAAGCGCGGATTTTGGGGGCCAGATGGAAATAACACTTCTATCGCCATCTCGAAGGTGTTTGAGCTCGAGGAGGGCGACGCCATCACCGCCGAGACGCGCCAGTCATCTGGAAACGATCGGTCTATCGCACAATGGAGTAGCGAGACCTGGCTGTCGATCACCCGGGTCGGCTGAAAGACCTTCGATAGCTTAGCTACAATCTATGAATATCATGAGGAAAGAACATTACATATTGATGACTTTCAAGATGTGTTGGTAGTGGTGCCGACGTACAGTCACCGGGGCGGGTAAAAAAGCGGTAGGCGGCGACACGGCCCTATTCGTGTTCCTGTTATCATGAGTTCCGACGAGGAGACCGAGCCCGACGACCAGGAGACGCTTCGCTCGGCACGGTTCGGTAACTTCCGTTTCGGGGTGACGCAGTTCGGACACGCTCGAATCCTGAACCGAGTCCACTCTGGTGCGGAGTACGGTGCCCGGGTCGAGCCGATCGAGGTCGCGCTCCCGCCCCGTGCCGGTGCGATCAACGTGGTCTACAACATCGGCTGGGGTGCGGTCGAGAGGACGTACCCCGCTACTCGCGACGTCGACGGGACCTACCGACTTGAGGTGGAGGCCACTGCCACCCAATACGGCGTCCGGGTCACCCCGCTCGTCGGCAGGCACGCCGTCGCCGTCGATCCCCTTGAGGTCGAGTTTACGATCAGGACCGCGGAGGCAGCGATCGAATATGACATCGAGGCAGACGTGCTCGACATCGAGTACGCGATCGACCGTGCGATTACGGCAGTCTACGATCTCGTCGATGAGGCGGTCGACGTTGAGTATCGTCTCCGTGGTGAGCCAGCCAGCGGTGAGTACGGCCTTCAGGCCGACCGCCTCGCTGCTGACTACGCTGTTGAGGGTGAGCTGTTAATAGGCGAAATCCTGGACACGCGAGTGTCTACAACCATCGAAAACTTAGCATGAGCCACAGCAGACAAGACATTGAGGACTACCACGAAGGCGACGCACTGCTCATTCCGCTCATAGTGCGGGACTCGAAAGACGAACGGGTCGATCTCGGGGAGGCCGAGGTCGAGTACCTGATCAAAGAGGATCGGCTTGACGCCGACGAAGACGCCGAACTCGAGAAGACCACTGACGGTGGTGGAATCGAAATCGTAGACGAGGAGATCGGTGAGGCGGAGATTCTGATCGAGACCGGCGATACGGAGGGGTGGATTCCTGAGGACCAGGAAGACATCACCCTCCACCACGTCTGTCGGGTGACGATTGACGACAAACGCGCTACTGTGTTCACCGGCTCGTTTACGATCGTCATCTGAGGTGCATGATGGATCGCCAAATCACGCCACAAGACGTCGGCCTCGGTATCGATCGTGACCAAGCCCACGCCGATTGGGCTAGCGCCGCGGCGATCGCCGCTCTCGCCGCAACTGGGCAAACGTCGTTCGTCGTCGACGGCTTCGAGTTCGACGTCGGTGGTAACGGCGACGAGGTCACCGTTTCGGAAGGCCAGGCTGTCCTCGTTGAAGAGGACCTTCCGGACGGTCGCCCGGGGATGAACTGGCTCCAGGGAGTGTTCCCGACACGGTACCCGGAGGAAACGATTGAATTGGAGGAGAGTCGCGATACTGACACTGTCATCTGGCTCGATGCTGAGATCAAACATGAGGTACCTAACGTCGTCGAGTTGGTCGCCACCAGTGACAGCGACGACAGTCCCGAGGAGCCACGGCTGCGACTTGGGACCATCACAGAAAGCGGTACAGTCGTGCTCGAGAACCGAGGGCCATCGCAGTCGTTCGAGGCGATCACGATCACCCAGCGTCCCGAGGAGGATAATCATGCAGTCCGCAACGAGGACCTCGACGCGGCGGTTGCCGATGTCGACGGTGATGTTGGCGACGTAGCCGACGATGTCGACGAGCTCGAGGAGGAGATCGACGGCGTTGCCACCGACCTCGAGGATCACGAGGTCCGTACGAACAATCCCCACTCGGTAAGCCACGACCAGACCGGCGCCGCGGGTTACGAGGAGTTCTCGGATCTCGAGGATAATGTCAGCGATCTGAATGAGGACATCAGCGCAGTCGAGTCCGATATTTCGGTGGTTGAGAACGACTTTGGAAGTCACGAGAGCGACAAGGAAAATCCCCACAACATCACGAACGACCAAGTCGATGCGCCCAGCAGTGGGGCCTTCGATGATCTCGAAGAGGAGGTAGATGGAATCGACAGCGACGTGGACTCTCTCGAGGACGACGTCTCGTCGCTCGACTCCGATCTCTCGACTCACGAAGACGACGAAGAAAACCCACACAACGTCACGAACAGTCAGGTCGAAGCACCGAGCAACTTGGAGTTCGACGATCTTGAAGAAGATGTCGACACGATCGACGCGGAGCTCTCAGATGTCGAAAGCAATGTCTCGTCGGTCGAGTCCGATCTCACCTCACATAAAAGCGATATTGAAAACCCGCACTCAGTAACTACCTCCCAAGTCGGAGCACCGAGCGACGAGGAGTTTGGATCGCTCGAAGCTGACGTCGGCGACTTAGAGTCCAATGTCGACGCAGTAGGCTCAAATGTCACCGCGGTTGAGTCGGACCTGTCCGACCACAAGGATGCTGAGGAGAATCCCCACTCGGTGACGAACGAACAAGTGGGCGCGCCGAGCGACACAGAGTTCGGCAACTTAGGGGATGACCTCGATAGTCTCGATAGCGATCTATCTGATCACGAGAGTGATACCGAGAACCCACACTCGGTGACGAACGAACAGGTCGATGCGCCATCCAGCGAGCAGTTCAGCCAACTGGAGGACGGCGTGTCGATGGTCGAGTCCGATCACTCTTCGCACGAGAGCGACGAGGAAAACCCCCACAACGTCACCAGCAACCAGGTCGGGGCACCGTCCGATGAGTCCTTTGAGGGCCTCGAGGACGAGATTGACACACTCGAGTCAGAACTTTCGACGGTTGAGTCAGATCTCTCGTCGCACGAAGGTGACGAGGAGAATCCACACAACGTCACGAACACGCAAGTCGGGGCACCTGGTGACGAAGAGTTTGAATCACTCGAGACCGATGTTGCCGATATAGGTGAGGATGTCGACGCGGTCGAGTCCGACGTCTCAACAGTCTGGAGTGATCTTACTAGCCACGGGGATGACACAGAGAATCCGCATTCGGTGACGAACGACCAGGTAGGTGCGCCGAGCGACGAGGAGTTTGACAATATTGAGGGGGAAGTATCCACTCTCGAGGACGACCTCTCGGATGTCGAATCGAACCTCTCTACGGTCGAAAGCGATCTGTCCGATCATGAGGCGGAGGCGACGAATCCCCACGAGGTAACGAGTGAACAGGTTGGCGCACCGAGTGACGCTGAGTTCGACGACCTTGAGGACGATGTTGATGGACTCGAGGGAGCTGTCAGCGATCTTGAGAGCGACGTCAGCGCGGTCGACGGAGATCTCGAGAGCCATACGAGTGACACATCCAACCCACACGATGTTACCGCAGAGCAGGCTAGCGCGGTCCCGATCGGCGTCGACAGTGACCTCGAGGCGACCCTCGGGATTACTGGCGATGGCTCGATCCATCCCTATCTGGGCGACGCGCCAGCGGCGGAGGATGGACCAGACTCGTATCCTGACGGTGTGAGCATCGCGAGCGTCGGTGACGGAGAAGACCACACGGGATACCCCACTGAGGGCGCGATCGTCAGGACGTACAAAGTCGCCTCTGACGACGCCCTCCAACTACATGGGCTGACAACCCTCTATTGGCGGCGCTCCCTTGGCGACAACGGGTGGTCCGACTGGCGGGAAGCCGCAACTCAGGACGACATCAACGCTCTCCAGACAGAGATCAGCGACCTCGATGGCGACATCCAGGGGCTCGCGGCGGAGATCGACGCTATCGAGGACGATACAAGCATGCTCGAAGGCGATGTCTCCGACCTCGAGTCGGAGCTTTCGATCGTCGAAGGCGACCTTGAGGACCACAAGGTCGATACGGAGAACCCCCACCAGGTGACGAGCGAGCAGGTGGGCGCGCCCAGTGATAGCGAGTTCGACGGTCTCGCGTCGGAGGTATCTGGTCTCGAGGACAATGTTATGTCGATCGAGTCAGACGTGTCGGTGGTCGAGTCCGATCTCGCTTCGCACGAAGGCGACGAAGATAACCCGCACAATGTTACGAGTAGTCAGGTGGAAGCACCCAGTAATAGCGAGTTCGACGATCTTGAGGGAGACGTTGATGGGCTCGGGAACGACCTTTCGGATGTTGAGTCTAACCTTTTCTCGCACGAGGTCGACGAGGAGAACCCCCATAGCGTCACCAGCAGCCAGGTAGGTGCACCCAGCGACACGGAGTTTTCGGATCTCGGGAACGACGTTGACGCTCTCGATTCGGATATTTCGTCGGTCGGGTCGGACCTTTCATCACACGAAAATAACGAGGAAAATCCCCACGACGTCACGAATAGTCAGGTCGATGCACCGAGTGACACTGAGTTTTCAGAGCTCGTGTCAGATGTCGACGATCACATCTCCGACACGACGAACCCACACTCGGTGACAAACGAGAACGTGGGGGCTCCGAGCGATGTAGAATTTTCTGAACTCGAGGACGATGTCGCCAGTCTGGACGAGGACATCAGCGCGGTCGATTTCGATCTCGCTTCACACGAAGGCGACGAGGAAAACCCGCACAACGTCACAAACAGTCAGGTCGGTGCACCCAGTAGCACGGAGTTTTCCGACCTGGAGGAGGATGTTAACACGACCGACTCAAACGTCTCTGCGGTCGAGTCTGGTCTTGAAAGCCACGAGAGCGACACAGGGAACCCGCACTCGGTGACGAACGAGCAGGTTGGCGCACCGTCTGAGACAGAGTTTTCTGACCTCGAGGTCGACGTCGGCGACTTAGAATCCGATGTTGACGCTGTGGCCTCGAGTCTCTCCGACCACGAAGGAAACACTGACAACCCACATAAGGTCGGTCTCGAAGAAGCTCGGAACGTAGACGACACTTTTGAGAGCTGGGTCGGCCTCGAAGTCGATGGTAACGATGTCCTCCGATTTCGAGATGCGTCCGATGGCGAAAACGAATCAGCCTATACAATTCTCGCATCTCATGGCCGAGGAATCCGGTTTTGGGCGGGTGGCGATGGTGTTGGCCGTCTGTTGGAGATGCACCCCGATTCTGGACAGGTCAACGCCCCGAACGACATTACAATGGGTGGTGATCTCGTCGCGCTTGATGAGGACCTTTCAAGCGTAGAAAGTGACGTCTCCGCAGTCAATTCAGACGTGGACGCGATCGAGTCGGATATTTCCAACATCCTGGCAGGATTGCAGTGGTCGCATCTCAAGGAGGTTGATCTCGGCGGCTCCTCGGTCGAAATCGAGCTCTCAAACCCGGAGGTCGTCCGCGTTCACTTCGATCATTTACGAACAACCAGTGGAGCAGATATGCTTCGACTGCGGGTTAACGGGAATGATGATGACGAGTATGACTGGGTAAACGTCGTCGGCGACAGTGATGAGGACGACGACCATTTTCCTATCGGGACGGTTGATCAGTGGACGAACATGGAACTATCTGGGAGCATTGAGCTTGCGGGCGGCAGTAACCGGACGGCCATCTCAGGGCCGCCACTCGGACGACATACCCTGGATGGGATTCTCTCAGGGATTTTCTTCGACGCGACGGGTATCGAGAGCCTCGAATTTTACTTTGAAAGCCAGGAGTTCGATAGCGGAACGATCTACATCTACGAACGAAACCTATAATCCTCACAACACTCGGAGCATCAGTATCGTAATCTAACGAACCGGCGGAATCCGGTCGCGGCACTGTTTCCACTCATGGCACGCCATACAGACAGAGACATACGACCGAGTGGTATCTTTAATCGACAAACAGAACCTTACTTCGAGGCCGTCTACGCAGAGATCGACGACGTGTACGAACGACTTGACGACCTCGAGGAGAGCCTCGACGCTGACAAGGATCCCCAAATCGACTCGATCATCGACGGCCTCGGTGAGCTCGAGAAACATCTCGACGACCTGTCTGACTCACTGGAGACCGTTCATGTCGGTCACGATCTCGGATGCGACCTTGACGAGGACGTCGCTGAGGCGATTCAGGCCCATTATGATGGCCGGCCACCAGAGAGCCGGTGTCATCGCTACATCGTCCCTGACAGCCAACTGTGGAACTCCCGGCTTGAGGCCCGCGACCACGTCTATCTCGGCATCGTTGGTGAAGGTCACTCTCGAATTGATGTCGGCGAGGACGTCTCGTTGCTGGCCCGTATCGAAGGTGAACGCCACGAGCTCCGGGACCTTACGCTCGACGTGGTTGGCGAGAGCATCGATGCCGGCATCGCTCGTGTCTCGACGACCAGCTACGGTTTGTTCGAGAACCTTGCGATCGAAGGCCAGCGCAACCGGATCGGTCTCAAAGGCGACCGACATACTCTCCGTCTCGACGCAACCAAGGAAGACGCAGTCAACGTCGCCCGCGGCATCCGATTTCCCGATGGCGATACGTATCACGAGGATGAGGAGGATGCCGTCGGCTACGCCATCCCGATCAGCGCTGAGCCCGACCACGTCGGGACCAATCTTTGGGAGGCATGCTATCTCGAGGGTTGGTTCGATAACGGCTATTATGTCACGAATGGCCCCGGTGTGAACATTCTCCGGGCGTGCACCGCCGTCAACTGCGCCGGCGCGGCGTTCCGGCTCGGGCATCGCGATCGCCTCGAACAGTGTCGAATCGTCGTTGAAGACCACCCCGGTCATGCGTGGACCGGACTCTGGATCAACGAGGGCGACCGCCAGATTGTCGACGGTCTCGAGATCGAGGTTGACGCGGCCAAGACCAACGAAGTCATCCGCTGTCACCAGGACGGCCCGGCGATTATCCGCAACGTCCACCTCGTCGACACCGGTGGAGGTGGTCGCCAGCTCTCGGTTCGAGCGCCGACGGTTCTCCAGGACCTCGAGATCGAGGCGGAGACGGTCGCCGATTACGATGACTACATTGCCTACCTTCGCGGGCCGGACGTGGTTTTCGAGCGCTGTCGGTTTATCGGTGCTGACCAGGGTGTTGCAACACGACACGGCATGGTCGTCATGGATGGTTGTTCGCGGCCGACGATCCGAGACTGCGTGATCGAGACCGATGGAACAGCACTTCGGTTCGATGTGCCGGTCGAGCGTTGGCGACTCGTCGATACGGATCTTATCGGTGATGTTCTGATTCGCGAGACCTGCGAACTCGATGTCGCGGCCTGGCACGGCGTCTCTCACGATGGCGACGTTAGGGTTAACGGGACGGTTGAACGCACCGGTGGTTCGACTCTCGGTGGCGAACTCGAATCCAACGGTGAGTAGGGAAACGGGTGTTGCCCGTCCCTCCCCCATGGAACCGATATTTTCTTCAAGATACACAAGCGATCTCCGCTCCCTCGGCATACGACGTTCTCACCAAGTAGTCTGGCGCTGAGTGCCTCGGTTGCTGATAGCCAGGCTCGCGAACGACGAAACCGTCGAGAGTTGAAATCAATAAGGATATTTACAAAACCCTCGTCGAATTATATTGTACTTATTATACAATATTGGTCCTTTGGCAATTGATCTTGGTATCGCAGTGTTCGGACGGTTGGGTACGGATCCAGACGCTAAATTCTTGCAACGATTAGCCAAGAAACACCATCTCGGAGGGGTTGTGTTTCTCGTCGGGGCTACGGATATCTGCCTTCAGTCTCTTGATTAGGGTTATACGAGCAGTACGACTAAATTGAGAAGACCTGATCGAAAAATTGATTCACACACTCATAGCCGGATTGATCGCTGCCCAAATTCTGGGTTGATAGTCAGACGAGCGTCACAGGATGAATTGATTAACTTCTGCACTATTGTCCCAAACAATGGCCGAACAAATCAATTTAACGTCAGGTATCGGTGAAGTATGTTACAAGTATGGTATGTATTGTAACACCCTATTTATTGTATTGTGAATATCTAAGAAAGGATGCTCAATGTCGTTCTTTAAAATGTAGTTCTAAGGATGGCGGAAGTCAATATACTCTACCCGTCTCTAATCAGGCCCAAAATAATATTTGTGCATGTATTACAAGTATATGTGCGTAATACCTGGTGAGTCATGGTGATCACCCAGTAGACAAATCGAATAGTGTTGTTCCACCATCCGGAACAATTAATACCGATCACCATGTGTCTACAACCCATGAGAAAAGAAAACAATCAAGAACCAATAAAATCGGTGGTAACAGCTTTTGAGGTACTCGAAATAATGCAAAATTGTAATGGACTGACGGTTTCTGATCTTTCAAGAGAAGCAGAGCTACCAAAGAGTACTGCCTACCGTTATCTTTCTACGCTTAAGGATTGTGGTTATGTAGTGAAATCCAATAATTCCTATAATTTGGGGATGCGATTTTTGGATTTTGGTGAGCATGCTTGTTCGCGGAATCCGAACTATGAGTTAGCAAAAAGGAAAACCAGAGAATTAGCTCAAAAAACGAAGGAGAGGGCACACTTTATCATAGAAGAGCATGGACTGGCAACGTATGTTTTTATGCAGATGGGGGAAAATGCTGTTCGCACCAATAGACGTGTTGGTCAGCGAGAAAAACTTCATTCAACAGCTGCTGGGAAGGCGATTATGGCTGCGTGGTCTGATAGGGAGATCGAGCAATATCTCGAAACATTTAGTTTAGATCCTCAAACCCCCTACACAATCACAGACCAAGATGCACTTTGGGCAGAAATTAAGATCATTCGGGAGCAAAAATTCGCGAGGAACAACCAAGAAAATCTGAGAGAGATCCGGGCTGTAGCAACAGTGGTAAGGGATGAAAATGATGATGTGCTTGGTGCATTAAGTATATCTGGACCAATTTCCCGAGTCGAAGATACCTGGTATGAGGATAAACTCCCTAGTATTATTTTAGAAGCTGCTACCGAGCTAGAATTCAGCATTCGTTATCCATAACATATCTTTTGAGCTTTTAGTTTCACATTGTGGATTCCAATTTAACAGTCGTTTTCGGGTGAGAGAGCGTATGATTGTAGAATTACGACAGTAGATAGTCGATGAGGCCATTCCACCATAAGGAACCGATCATGCAGGAGACTGGGAGATATATTATTTGTTTTATCTGACGTAATACTTTTATACAGCTGATGTGATGTCTTGGTACGCTATGCGGAATCATACCAACACTAATGCAAACCGTCGGAAGTTCCTAAAGGCCGCTGGCAGTACCGGATTGCTCATGGGAGTCGCAGGATGTTTAGGAGATCAATCTGATGAGGCACCAGCGAATGGCAATGGTGACGATGATGGTGATTCTGACTCAGGCTCTGATGCTGCACCAGAGGCTGGTGACACTGAATTAGTGATGACAACTTCAACTTCGGGTTCAGCCTCATTTGCAGCTGGCCAGGGAATTGCTGCAATTATTAACGAGTACTCTGATTCACTGTTCCTTGATGTTCAAACTAGTGATGGATCTGGTGAAAATATCGGGAAACTTGATCGGGATGAGGCAGATATGGGTTATGCCTGTGACTGGAATATGGTTGAATTTGATGAAGGGGAAATAGACCTCACATACACCCCATATCAAGTATTTCACTGGTTCCATATCGCGTGGCCATTAGTAACCCATCACGAGTGGGAATCTGCTGCTGAGATAACATCTGATTCTAGAGTGAGCCCTGCACCTGCTGGTGCTACAGGCACCCGTCGTCCATTGGAAATCGCCCTCGAGCATGAAATTGGTGGCGAATATGAAGACGTCAGTTTTGGCTATGCAGATCAGGGGGCTGCTATGAGCGAAGGTCGGCTTGATGTTGGGGTAACGCCCTATATTAACTTCGATATGGAACCTGGCTATGTCCAAGAACTAAAATCGACAGTAGATCTAAATATGCTGGAGTGGACGGATGAGACAGCTTCCGCGCTTGAAGAAGATGATCGGGTCACAACAGTGGAATTCGATGCTTCTTGGATCGATGGATATCGATTCCGACCTGAGAATCCCTTAGTGACCATGACAAATTGTAAAATGTTTGTGCGTGATGATTACCCCTATGATCCGATTTATAACTTCTTGAGTACTCTCTGGGATAACCGTGAAGAACTCGCTGATTATCATGCCCAATTGGAACCGTATACTGACGATGAACACTGGGTTGCCTTCCCTTGGGCCCAAGAGATTCCGTTCCATCCTGCTGCAGCCGACTTCTATGAGGAAGTTGGTTTGTGGGAGGATGATTTCATCAGAGGTGAGGAGGCATAGTTATCTAACAGAACAACAAATACCCTATTATGATTAAGTATGATGAATTGAGCAAATGGATCGTATTGACTCTCGGAGTACTACTAACGACATTCACTATCTACCATGCGTATAGCCAGTCACTCGTTCGAGTTCGATATGTCAACATATTCCTCGGAATTGCATTATCATTATTTTATGCTGATGAGATAAAAACCCAAGTCACAGAATTAAATCAAAAGCCGAAAACAAGATCTTCTCTATACACATATGCCCAAATTGGCGTCTGTGCGCTTTCTATTGCAGCCATTATTGCGCTAACTTCCTATGTAGAATTTAACTTCGATAGGTTGTATATAGACGCACCGGTTGAAGGTAATACATATATGGATCATATAGTCGGCGCTCTAATTATTTTAATTGTGATTGATGCAACCCGGCGGGCTTATGGTAATATTTTAGCAGGAGCAGTCGTGCTTTCTATTGTTTACGCATTCGTAGGACCATGGATGCCTGGAATATTCCGCCACAGTGGTATGGCATGGGAACAAGTCGCAGGGAGTGGAGCAATCCGTCTGAGTGGTGTGTATAGCTTTATCATGGGTGTCGGCGCAACATGGGTTGCAATTTTCATTATGTTTGCAGGTGTAGCAAAAGCTTATGGGGCACTTGATCATATCCTGGACATTTCTAACGAGGTAAGTAAGAAAATGAAATCTGGGATAGTTCATTCCGCTTTGATCTCCAGTATGGCTATGGGCTCAATAACAGGTAGCGCGGCCGCTAATACAGCTACAACTGGGAGTTTTACTATTCCAATGATGAAGGAACAAGGAATTCGGAAGGATTACGCGGCTGCAATTGAATCAGTCGCTTCCGCAGGTGGGCAGATTCTCCCGCCGATTATGGGAGTGGCTGCTTTTCTTATGGCAGATATTCTCGGTGTCTCCTACGTTCGTATTATTCAAGCTGGCCTTCTCCCAGCAGTGGTTTTCTACCTTGGTATTGGAATCACAATTCATTTCTTAATCTTACGGCATAATTGGACGTCTGATAAGTCCGGCTCGATCGACTATGGGGTATTCTTGAAAGGAATCCACTTTTTAGTTCCATTGATAGTCCTTATATACACCCTTATCGTGCTTCGATATTCCCCCTTGACAGCTGGACTCTATACAATGGTGACAATGATTGTTGTTGCGTTACTCAAATCAGTGATCACCAAAGAGCGATCTGTGTCTTCAGTCAAAGATACTGCATCTTCTACCATCATCGGCTTCCGTGATGGGGCCCGTGATATGGCGCCTCTCGCTAGTATCCTGGCAGCAATGGGAATCATCGTCGAAATGGTCACTCAAACCGGACTCTCGCAGAAAATTAGTATTCATATGGTCTCGTTAGGAGGCGAGATTTTAATCCTGGTCTTAATACTTGCAATGATCACGAGTATTTTATTTGGATTAGGAATGCCTACACCGGCTGCTTACATCCTCGTGGTTATCTTAGCAGCTCCTGGGGTCATTCGAATGGGAGTACCAGAACTTTCGGCGCATATGTTTGTGTTTTATTTTGCTATGCTTTCAGCAATCACTCCACCTGTCGCGATCTCTGTTGCAATTGGAGCGAGAATAGCCGACACAAACTTCCTCAAAGCATGTAAAAGCGCGCTGCACATTGGTGCTGCAGGCTTTCTCGTACCATATATTTATGTAGCAAACAGTAGCTTAATTTATTGGTCCTTACCAATGACTCTATACTCGCTTATTGCCGTTATTATTGGGTTGGTGGCATTCTCAGCGGCAATTGTCGGCTATGATGGACATAACTCGATCGGCTATGTAGGACGAGTCATCTTCTTGTTCCTCTCGATAGGTGCGCTTTTCGCACCTGTATCGCTGCAGATTATATTTGCAGTTATTATTCTTACTAGTCTGGCCTTTTTACATTTGAAAGCAACTGATCAGTTTCTCTCGGTAACTCGTGGCTGAGCATCCATGTCCCATAATATCATATAGTATCAGATGATTGTGTGAACAAGAGAGGTATAGAGATCGCGTCGGTTGAAATTACTCTGGTATAAGAGTGGAAACCTTAGTTAGGGTTTAGAGACCATATATTTGACGGGCGTTCTCACTAAAGATTCGCTGGCGGGTTTCTGGATCAATATTCCGAATTAGAGCCCTTGGATTGTCGTTGTCCCAGTGCGGATAGTCACTGGAGAAAACCACGGTTTCGTCTGCGTGGATCATCTCAAAGAGATATGCTAAATGTTTTGGATTCTCGGGTTCTGCTATTGGCTGTGTACTGAACCAAATGTTTTCTCGGATGTATTCACTTGGTGGACGGTTGAGCCAAGGAGTTGATTCTTTCACTCCCTTCCAAAGTTTGTCCATCTTCCACATGAAGTACGGAAGCCAGGCAAGACCTCCTTCAAGGAAAACCCAATCAAGATCTGGATATTCCACAAAAACACCTTCGTAAACTACACTCGCCAGATTACCCATAATAGACGTTGGTGTAACCATATGTCGTTCAGGATACGAAATTGGAATCCCTGCAGAAGTCGATGCAGACCATGCATTTCCGTAAGTCCCTGTTGTAGTGTGGACGGCGATTGAGAGTTCTTTGGCCTCAGCAATCTCATAAATTGGCCAGTACCGCTCATGACCGTAAGGCGACTGATCTGCACCGGGGAGCATCACCTGAACAATCTGGTTATGGGAACTCAATCGTTCGATTTCGTCAACAGCGTGTTGAGGACTTTGTGGTGCAACAATTATCGACCCAAGAAGACGATCATCTTTGTCAAGCCACTCCTCAATGAGCCAGTCATTATACGCTTCAACAGCTGCCTTAGCATAATGGACATTGGGATGAACCGCGAGTTTGACTTGCGTAAGTGGACCAGTGAGAATAGCATAGTCAACTTCGAAATCTCCGAAAAGCTGTTCCTCCAGCAGATCATAATTTGATCCTGGTGGACCACCATCATCTGGAACAGCATCTCGACGGCTAAGTCCATGTGAAGCGATGGGATTTACCCAACCGGGGCTACCCGGCGGAGTAAGACCTCGGTCCTGGAAGTGGTCCGCTAAGTATTGTGTGATCTCTTCTTCAGACGACCAAGTTTGGTGGACGTCACAGTCTATGAGTAATGACCTTTGTTTGGTACTTTCAGCTGCGTGGCTATTTGCCATGTGGTAACATGCGACTCCAGACCTTGTAAATGTTACTGTAGAAGCTCAAATACCTCGAGAATACCGACGGAATACACTTGTTGAGATCACCGTAAAGTACAATATCTCTCGAATAAAACAAACACTGTGATACGGGAACAGCTGGCCATGTTGAGAGAAAGATAGATAACATCATTTTGTGAACAATTCCTAAAGAGAATACAAGAATGAGTGATAGATATGAAGTGTGTTCGGTTCGAGAGTTACCTCCCGGGCATTCGAAAATTATTGAGGTAAAGGACGGTAGACACTCTATTGGCGTATTCAATGTCAATGGAGAGTTCTATGCATTAGCAAATATTTGTCCACATCAACTTGCCCCGTTATGTGAAGGAACGATTACGGGTGAGATAACTGGAGACAGAGCGGGTGATTTTGAACTCACTCGTGATGGAGAAGTAATTCGCTGCCCTTGGCATGGATGGAAGTTTAATATTAAAGATGGAACTTCAGTTTTTAACCCACATAAGCTCAAAACTAGGTCATACAAAACTGAAGTAGAAAAAGTTCCGCAGTGCGTTAAGTCAAATATTGAAGAATATGGTACACGCCTTGAAGGTGATGAACCTCCTGTTGACAGTTATGAAGTGGAGATCGAAGATGAACTCATAGTGGTATATGCTTAAATATCACCGAAGAACACTTACTTGATTACTCAAGTAGTCTATCAGACGCACTAGCAAGAAGAAACCAACCTTGTCCGTATGATGTGTTCCCTAATGGAACACCAGGCCCACCTGGTGGGAGTGCAACTCTGTTTACATTTCCTAAATCGTCGACAAAACCCTTTGAAGCCTTCAAGGCCTTTTTTGATGCCTTGAGATAATTGTTCCCATTAGTATACTCTCCGTCCAGGGACATATTAATAGCATATATGAACATAAGAGTACCAGAGGTTTCTAATGATGATGCTGGGTCATCAAGAATATGATGCCATAATCCGCTACTGTCTTGAAAACCAATTATTGATTCTAACAGTTCTACTAGTGTGTCTACTACTTTTTCATAATTTTTAACGTCGTCAGGTAAGTGGATTAATGTGTCAATGATTCCTGCAGCAGCCCAACCGTTCCCTCTAGACCAGAGTGAGCTTTCGGGATAGGTATTTGGCGTCTCTCTCCAAATATGTCTAAATAACTGAGTGTTTTCATCCCATAAATATTTCTTGTGAATTAAGATTTGGTTTACAGCTTCTTGGAATGCCCTGTGATTATTCGTAACTTCACCATATCGTGCGAGAAAAGGTGAGACCATATATAACGCATCAATCCATAATTCATTTACAATAGTATTGTATGAAATGCCGCCGTCAGCAGTTCTTTTTGCAGAGATTAGATGGTTGTATTGTTTTTCTGCTGCTTGTAAATATTTCTCATTCCCACTCATCTCATACTGGTCTAATACGCTGTAACCCAGTGTCGCTGGTGAACATTGGAAATATCCTGATTTGTAATCCGGCCATTCCGGTGTGTCGAGTACTGTAGGATCTAATGCTCCAAGTGAGAGTGCACCGCGACTAGTTTGTGTCTCAACTGATCTATCAATTAGGTTTTTAGCGCCCTGTACAAACCGTTCCTCCTTGGTTTTTAGTAATCCATTGATCCCTACTGCTTTTTGCCATGTCTCCGCCTCCATATTCCGATTTAGAACATTATTCGCTACTCTTTCCTCTAGTTCCGTGATCTTTACTGCCATAGGGCATGTTATGCTCTAGCATTATTTATAGATATGCGTATGGTGGAATATAGTATTAAACAATTGATTAGTCCTGTCAATTGACTAATAGGGCACAAAGACTCTGTTGAACTCCTTAATGAGTTACAGATTCAGTCGGTATTTTGACTAGATGCAGGCCCTCCCAAAGTCTCGATTGCTCCGATTTGTCGAGGAAGCATTTCAGTTAGCGCAACGTGCTGTGGCTCGATACTCCTCAAAGTTCTCGAAACAACGCTACACGCTCCATCAGCACATCGTTTTCCTGTATCTCAAAGTTCGGAAGGACACAACGTATCGAACACTTCTTGACGAACTCATCGAGATGCCTCGTATTCGGAGTGCGATCAACCTCACCGAACTTCCTTCCCCGTCAACGCTGTGCAAAGCGTTCGATAGACTCGATATGGCGGTCTGGCGGGTGCTTCTCAATATCTTTGTTTCACTGTTCCCGACCAACGGTGTTGCGGGGATCGACGCTTCGGGCTTAGACCGTAATCACGCCTCAAAGCACTATACAAAACGGACAAAGATAACGATTTAGCAGTTGAAAGTCACACTATAGGTCGATACAAGAGTAAACGCAATCCTCAATCTCCACGTTACAACGACCCGCAAGCACGATATACAGATCGCACCGTCACTCATCAACCGCAACACAGCTGAAGTCGAAGTCCTGCTCGGTGACAAGGGATACGACGATCAGCAGATTCGAGCAACGGCCCGTAAGAACAATATTCGTCCACTCATCAAACACTGTGAATTTTCCTCACTTCAGAAAGCATGGAACGCTTGATTGGATGCCGACCTCTACGCTCAACGGAACCAGAGCGAAACGGTGAACTCTCGACTCAAGCGTAAATACGGTGCGTTCGTCCGCTCACGACGCTGGTGGAAACAGTTTCGTGAACTCGCCCTTGCATGTCTCGTCCACAATCTCGACCTAACCCACTAACGATCAGTACAGACTGTCTATTCAGCGAGGATTGTCCGTTATCCACTCTAAAACTTCACTCGCATGTTCGTCCGGTGGGAAGATTGGATAGAAGACGTATTCGATACGTCCATCAGAGACCATTAACGTTAACCGCTTCAGATAATCGTCTCCCTCAATGTTGAACCTCGGCAAGTTAAGTTCATTCGCCAGTTCCCACTCGGCATCGCTGAGCATTTCGAAGGGGAGGTGCAAGCGGTCACGGACTTCACGTTGGTACTCACTTGATTGCGTAGACAGTCCGAACACCTCTCCGACTCCATTGTCCCGAAGTTCGTCGTAGTGGTTTCGAAACCCGCACGACTCAGGAGTACAGCCACGGGCACCCGGTATATCTTCCCACCCTTCTGGGATCACGTCCTCGTCAGGACGCCCCGTCATTGGATAGACGTAGATGACGGTTCGTGGTGGAAGGTCTTGGAGGCTGACCGTCGTATCGTCAGTTTCTGGGAGAGACAGGTTGGGCATTTCCATTCCCTTGAGATGGTCGACCTCACCATCATCTTCAGGTTCTGGCAGGTCGTCCGGAAGAGGGAAGTCGTGGGACATGATGCCGAGTATAGCTCCTAAGCAAATATATTTGGCGGGAATCTCCATGTTGGACACCGATTTCAGACTTCTTTCTGAATAGTGAGACTTGGATCACTAGTGCTAAGCGAATGTTATTACCGCGATGAATAGACTCTACCAACCGACTGTATCATTCCATATTGTATTTGAAGAATAGGATTCAACAGAGCCGACACAAAAGACTTAACATGTGATGTGGCTATCCATAGCATGGTAATGAGACCGATAGGAAAACTTGCTTACTTGGCACAACCACAAGAGGTCCAAATTAAAGAATATGAAGTACCTGAACCAGTGTCTGGTGCTATATTAACAGAGGTAGAACAAGCAAACGTTTGTGGATCAGAGTTACACATTTGGCGAGGACATCACCCAGAAGTTAAAAATGGTGTACTTGGCCATGAAGTATTATGTCGTGTAAAAGAACTCGGCTCTGATGTAGACACAGATTATGCTGGTGAACCAATTGAAGAAGGTGATCTCGTTGCTCCAGCATACTTCCTCACATGCCAACGATGTCCATCGTGTCTTAAGAGCCAATTTAATTTATGTCAAAACGCATATGAAAATTGGTCAAAACCACCTAATGAACCCCCTCACTTTCACGGTACATTTGCTACCCATTACTTTATTCACCCAAAACAATATTTCTATAAAATCCCAAAAAAGTTAGATCCAAAAGTAGCTGCTGCAGCGAATTGTGCCCTCTCACAAATGTTGTTTGGCTTAGATAAAGTTGATCTCAGTTATAATGATACTGTAGTTATCCAAGGTGCTGGCGGTCTTGGATTGAATACGATTGCAATTGCAAAAGAATATGGCGCAGAAACAATTGTTATTGAGGGTGTAGATGGCAGAATTGAACGAGCTCGCGCCTTTGGGGCTGATCATATTATAGACTTCCGAGAGTATCAGACTGTGGAAAATCGGGCTAAACGCGTACAAGAACTCACCGATGGGCAGGGTGCAGATGTTGGAGTTGAGGTTGCTGGTGTACCAGATGCATTTGCTGAAGGAATTCAGTTGATCAGAGATGGTGGGCGGTATCTCGAAGTCGGAAATGTGAGCCCAGGGCATTATACCTCGTTCGATCCAGGATTATTGACGAGAAAAGCAATTACCATCGTACCCGTGATTCGGTATCAACCATGGTATCTAAAAAATGCCCTTCAGTTCTTGACAGATAATATTGATGAATACCCATTCCAAGAGCTAATTGATGCAGAATTTGATTTGGTTGAGGTTGATGAAGCTTTAGCTAAATCGGACTCTCGTGAAATAACTCGAGCAGCTCTTATCCCTAACCATCAAATTCAATGAACAGTTTGCCTGTGTAGATTCTTCCTACTATAATCCCCAATATTGATCAGTTTGTTTCCAGGTTATCTTTTGTTATAATCATGTTGTTTTTTACCTATTCTACGTAATACCTCCAATTCGCCAGTTTATTCAACTGCTCTTGATTCTCATCGATAAATCGCTATCCAATTTCTTTAAATTCGGTGGCCGTCTCTATATATCCAGTTTACATAGCAACCTTCCCAGACCAGGATTATTTCAGTAGCCGATGTGCATATGATGTACTCAGCATCCCGATTCCTCACATCTTTTCTACCTAACCTCGTATCGGCCTGCAAGTTCTGCGCGGATCTTCATATATTTCCTCAGGCGTCGACCGACGAGTAAAACCGGATCCACGCATTCGGTTTCACTCATCAGTTCAGACCTGACAAAGCACTAGTGCTGCTTCAAGCCTCAACTGGTACGTGAAACAGCGATGAGGGAACTGGTGTCGGCTGATCAGTTTACGGCTGAAGCAGCACTAATTAGCGCGGTTTGAGAAGTGACCTGGCCGTAAGAGTGTCCTGGACTGTCGCTCGTAAACCTGCTCAGCGAGTGCTACGCGGCGAAATTTGATGAATATTAGGAGGATAAGCGGACGGCGAACATCCTAACGGGCGTCGCCGCCTGCCTCCACGCGACCGGGTGTTCGCTTCGGGAGACATAAGCCATTCTTCGCTTAATCGCCATCGATCGCTCTTTCCAAGCAATCTGGAATGGGGTACATCGACTGGCTGTCAGAGTATCAGATTCGTCGACGGCATTTCCGTCGCAGGTCGAGGTTGATAATACAACTGTCAAAATTACTGGCGCCCGGAATTGGGATTATCATACAATTTTATGACCCACGGGTGGTCCTCGATGTCTCAGTCCGGGCCCGGCGAGACACCGATCCAGCTGCCGCGTTCCTGCATGGACTCTCCGAGCAATACGATCTTTCCGAAACTGTGTTTCTCGTCATCCGCTACATGTATCTAACTTCAGTCTATCGGTTAGGGCTGAAAGATAACCTCGGCTACGTTGAGAAAACCTTATCGAAAAATGGTTTACATACTGAAGATGCACGTTGACCGCTTCCATAACTCGTGGGTAGACAGTCCGGACAGCATCCGAAGGTGTATTGAATAGTTAGAACACTACTACAACGCGAAATGACTACACCATTCACTCAACGGACAGACGGCAGCGGAGGTGCTAAACTAGACAGTGCTTATCGTTTAGAATTCCAATTTGTGCGACATACAGACTTATTGTTCTATACTCGATTTTGTATGTCGTGCCAATCAAACGGTCGAAGCCGATCGATCGACTATATCATGAGGTCGCTGACTACGATCTCGTAATCATCCCTGATGCCCCACTTGCAAGCGCTCTCAACCGGCGCCTCGAGCGTCCTCACTTCGGCCCCTTTGCAATCACACCACGACGACTTGCTGCACGTCGGCGAGAAACAGCAGAAGACCGCCTCGCCTTCCTAGAGGTCATCCAAGAGACTGATCTCAGCTGGAAACAGGCATCTTATGCGTCCGGAGAGGTGCTACAGTGCTGGGAATATCGGGGCAGGCCTGATGCAATCCTCGAGTACGATGCGTTCGATACACAAGCAACACGAGCCGTTGTAGACTGTATCGCATCGCTCAAGACGACCTCGCGAGCGCTTACTGACTATCAGATCAATTACGACGAATACGAGTCAGTGGCTGTTATTGGCGAACCACAACTAACGAATCTCGAGCAGTCGATTCTTCCCGATGAATACGACTCCGTCGATCGGTTTTGTGCCGATTCGTTCGACGTCCCACCGTTTCGGATTTTCGACTCCCATGGAGCGGTCATTGATACAATCCTTACTACGGTCACCCCAGAGAACGCCGATAATATTGCAGTCGTTCTCGATGCGGCGAGTGAGTATTCACCACTCCTCGAGTCGGCGTTCGAATCTGCAGATATCCCTTTCTATGGAGGACCGACATTCACCGACCAGCAAGACCACCGAGCTTTCATCCAATTCCTCCGTTGTACGGTCGTCGGATCTGATACCCGCATCAAAACCGTGAAACCGCTACTCACCTGCCTGGGAGCGACAATCGATATTGAGCATGATGAAAAGCGCCTTTTCGAGGTTGAAGATCCTGAACTCGAGTGGCTCTGTAGTTTTTGTGCGCAAGCGCCAACGCTCACACTTCATGATGCACTCGATGCATACGAAGATCGAGCTCGGTGTTCGCTCGATGCGTTCCGTGCCGAACTTGACCGTATTGGTCTCCTCGACGAACCGATTACGAGGGACGTCATTGATCGGCTCACGTTCTACCTTGAGACCTATGACGTCCCAATCGATCGAGAAAACGAGGGTGTCCTACTCGCAGACGCGAAATCGGCATCCTTTGTCGACCAGCCGGTCGTCTTCTACCTTGGACTCGATGAGAGCTGGACTCACGACTCGCCACGCCGCCCCTGGGTCGATCGCGACCAAGAGTTCGACAGGAACATCGACCAGTTCCAGTCACTGCTTCAAAGCGGCGAGGAACAATACTACCTCGTCCAGGATACGGCTGGGGGTACCCCCGTCACACCATGTCTGTACTTCGAAGACCTCCTCGAATCCGACTTCGAACGGTTCAGCGACCTCGAGTCAATTCGACAGTCGCGGACAATCCGGTCGATGAGTGATGGCTTCGAAAAAGAGAGGGTTGATACCGACTCCGAGCCAGTGACAGCCCTCAGCCAGTCGAGTCTCAACTCCTATGCAAACTGTCCACGGGACTACTTCTTCAGTCGCCTCGTCGACAACCCGGACAAGGACTACTTCGCGGAAGGGAACCTCTTTCACGACTTTGCGGAGTTTGTCGTAAACCACCCAGAGCTCGTCGATGAGGACATCATCGAAGAGGCCGTCGAGGTCATGTGTACTGAAACCCAGGCGTTCTACCGTGATGTTGATCTCCCTACTCGACGGACGAAGTATCGTATCGGACTCGAGACGATCGTCGAGTACCTCGAGGAGAACGTCCCGATGGAGACGGACTTTCTCACACCGACGAGTGGGTGGAGTCAAAACTTCTTTGCTGAGTATTTCGATCGGCCGACCGACTCTCCAGCAACCGAACGGTGGTTCGAAGACGATGATCTCGGCGTCAAGGGGAAAGTCGACCTCGTTCAGTCCCCATCACACCTGGTCGATTTCAAAAGTGGGCGCAAGAAATCCTCAACACAGATAACGAAACACGCCGCAATCGAGCCGCCGAGTGACCGACCGAACTTCCAGGCATTGCTGTACCTCACGTACTACCGACGCCAGCACCCAGACGAACGCCTCGAGTTCACCTTCTTTCATTTCCTCGAAACACTCGATGAGGTCATAACGGGAGGCGGCGACCTCGATGCATGCCTAACGACGATCACGTACCATCCAGTCGCGTTCGACGAATTCGTCCAATCGGAGGCCGTGTTCGACGCGCTCTGTGAGGAGGCGCCAAACGACTGTAACAAGACGTTCTCCAAGACGAGTTACGAAACCTATCAAGCAGCGTTCGACGTTCACGAGGTCCCGCGAACTCGAGATGCAGACGAGATGGCTACGTCCCCATTTGGAAACGCATTCACTGAGCGGCTGGTTGCAGACGTCGGGGACTACAAATACGTCAGAAATGGGTGTATGCAGGCGTTCCGGCATCTGTGTGACTATCGTAAATCGGGGTTCTTTGTCGAGGATCTCGATGAGTTTGAGCGGTTCGTCGACGATCAAATTGAGGAACTGAACCAGTATCGACGCGGCGACGCCCGCTTCCCGGTCGAAGGGCGGGCAGGTGAGCCCGCCTATCGATACGTGGATCATCGAGATCTGATCCTAATTGAGGAGAATGCCATCGATGACGAGACCACCGCTGCGGAGGTGGACCAATGACGTCACCAAATGCAAAGCAACGCCAGCTCATCGACAGCACCGATGGGTTGTATCTCGTGGATGCTGGCGCTGGCACCGGAAAGACGTTCACAGTTACACACCGCTATGCAGAAATCGTCGCCCAAGACGATGTCGAACCGGACGACGTTCTCCTGATTACGTTCACTCGTAACGCGGCGACAGAGATGAAAGATCGAATCGTCGCCAACTGTCCGTACGAGATGCGGGTACTGAAGGACGCGCCGATTCAGACCTTCCACAGCCTTTGTAACGACATTCTCGACCAACACGGCTTTCATGCACCGACCTATCTCGGCATCGACGATGCGATCACCAACTCCACACGCATTCTCGAGAACGAAACGATCGAGGAGGAGTACTTCCAAGAGTTCATCGGACGCTTTAGCGATAGCCACCCGGAGTATGCAGATCTATTCCGATGTCTCACGGACCCGACTGAGCTACTCGGGCTCATCAATAACCTCGCCGCTAAAGGCGTCTTTCCGACCGCTGATGGCTGGTATCGCGACGGTGATCGACACCTCGAGGGCGAGTTCGAGGCATTCCGTGAGGTATTCAACGAGCTAAACGAGCCCCGAAACGATGGCAATAAACAGTCGAAACTGCGCTCGAAACTCGGTCAATACGGCGCGAACAAGTGTTATCTCCCAGACGCGCCTGATCGATCGGAGCTACGAGGGCCTCGTGGATCAAAGATGGTTCCCGAGGACATCGCTGAACGTGCATTTGATGAAAACCGCGAGCAGCTCCTTGCCTTCGTCCACGATGTCTACTTCGAGTACCTCGAGTTCACGCTCAGCCGGAACTATCTAAACTTCGCCTTCCTTCAGTTGTTCGCGTTCGTCTTACTCTGTGAGGATGATGACCTCCGGGAGTCACTATCGTTCGAGTATGTGATGGTCGATGAGTTCCAGGACTCCAGTGAGATCCAGTTCAAACTCACACTGTTGCTCGCCGGGACGAACAACATCTGTGTTGTCGGCGACTGGAAACAAAGCATCTACTCGTTTCAGTATGCTGCAATCGAAAACATCACTGAGTTCGAATCTCGTCTCAAACGGTTTGCTGGCGAGTTGAACGACGATGCCGACCGCGTTAGTTTCTCGGTGGACCCGGTCACCATGATCGAACTCGAGCAAAACTACCGCTCAACGCAGGCAATCCTCGACTTTGCCGAACACGCCCTCGTGACGCCTGCAAGTAGCCGTGAATCGATCGACACTGACTCGATCCGTGAGCGGATCGTCTCGTTGTTTTCGAACACCGACCACGAACACTCACAAATTGAAGCGTTCCAGCACGACGAGGAGCACGAGGCAATCCTCACCAAGGTCCAGGACATCGTCGGCAACGATACCTACGCTGTCGAAGACGACGATGGCGTCTTGCGCCCACCGGAGTTCGGTGACATTGCAGTCTTGACTCGGACTCGTGACTTCGGTCGTGACTTGCTATCAGTCGCAGAGGACTACGAGCTACCGATGGCTTACGAGGGTGGGATCGAACTCTTCCGCACTGATCAGGCGAAACTCCTGCTTGGTTGGTTGCGTATCCTCGAGTCAGATGCGGATCGAGGCTGGGCGGTTGTTCTCGAGCAGGCGGGTTACACACTCGATGAGATCAACTACATCCTCGAGACCGAGGCGTACCCCGAGAACATGGCGACGTTCCGGACAGAATTGGCGGCACTTGAGACGACTAACGCAGTTGCTCGACGAGTATTCGATCGGTATGGCTATGATGGCTCAACAGCGGACGTCATCTTGACGACGATCCAGTCGGTCCACAGCGCGACAACGATGACACTCGGAGATCTGGTCCGCTTCATCGAACAGGGGATCGAGTCTGGGTACACCCAGGAGGTACACACCGGCGCCGGCACCAACGCGGTTACTGTCCAGACCATCCACTCAGTGAAGGGCCTCGAGCATCCGATCGTGATCCTCGCGAATATGAACCGCGGGAAGTTCCCCTCCTCTGGTGGTCGGAGTAGTATACTTACGTACTCAGAGCTCACAGGACTCCGTCAGCGCAAGTACTACGCTGAGGCCCATGGTGATCCCCATATCTACGACAACTGGCGCTATGACGTTCTGAGACACTGCCAGCCAATGGGGTATGACGAAGAACGGCGGTTGCTCTATGTCGCGATGACACGAGCTAAAGATCACCTGCTGTTTTCAGCTGGTGGGGAGCCGAATTCGTTCCTCGAGGAGCTACCCGTTGCCGTCGACGTACTCGAGCCAGCGGTCGAACGAAGTAGTGGCAGCGAGACTGTCCAGTCACAGCTCACGGTGTCGATTCCACAGCCAGATGGTCCGCAAGGGTACTCACCACATTCTCTGATGAGTGATGAGGTATATGAAGACGTGACCGATGGGAAGGGAATGGAGTTCGGATCGGCAGTTCATGAGTTCGCAGAACGGTATGCTCTCGGCGAACAGGTGTCTCCAGAGAACGATGATGAACAGAACATCAAGACATTGCTCGACTCACTTGAGGGACGTCTGGTGGTCGAAGAACAGGCGTATCTTCCGCTCGAGGTCAATGGTGAGCAGGTAACGCTTTCGGGGATCGTAGACCTCGTCCATGTAACGTGCGATCGCGTCGAGATTATCGACTACAAAACTGATCGCGGCCGTCAGGCGGAATCAGAGTATCAAACGCAACTTAGCGTGTACTATCACGCACTCGATGACTGGTTTGCTGGCCGAGATGTAACCGCCTCGATCTACTATACCGCTACGGATACTCGAGTTCAGATTGATCCACTTTCGAAAATGGAACTCGCGGAGTTACTTTATCGTTGAGATCTATTGGATGTGTCTACTAATACAAAAATTCGGCCTTGTTTAGACGCCGGGGAAATTGGACACATCGTGTAGTATCACGACATCAAACTTAGTCAGAGAGAGACTTGCTAGTTGAATTTACTCGGCTGGAATACCCATTAGAGGCGTCATTCGAACGCGTCTAAACACGGCCCAGAGGCTCTATTCAGCAGCAGAAACTTGGTCATTTCACAACAAAGCCAGTGTATCATCTATTCATAAAAGATGCGTATTGGCCCCTGACAGGGTTGTCATCAGCGAGTAATGTCGAAAACACCTACTGTTGATCGGGTAGAGTTACAGCACTGAGATCTGTATTACTGGCTCCCCCTCGGGTGGGGCATTCGATACGTGAGCAAGATCACGATCACTAAAATCACTGCAAGGGCAACATATCCTTCGTTAAAAAAACCGTGATCCGCTACAATCCCGAATAGTACCGGCCCCGTCGCGCCGACGATTGCTGACGCCGTTCTAACAGCCCCAAGTCCGGTTCCCTGTATATCGGACGGGAACTGCTCTGCGACGAACGATTGAGTGACCGCTCCGTTTCCGAGCATGGTACTGATCGCCAGCGTCACTATGACGATCATTTCGAGGCTTTCGACTATTGGGAGAAGAAGGAGCCCCCCGACCGGACCAAGGAGGACGCTAATGAGTGCCCATCGCATTCCAATCCGATCATAGGCCATCCCAGCAATCGGTTTTACAATCGCACCTGCTGCGAAGAACACCCCAAAAAGGATACCTGCCATCGTTGCCGAAAATCCTTTTTCAATAACTAGATAGGTCGGAAAGAACGACGTGAAAGCCTGCCAGAAGAAGAAAAAGAGGATGAGAATGAAACTCACAAACATCATCGTGGGACGGCGCAACTCATCTACGACGTAGCGAGCCGTGTTCAGAGACAATGTCTCCGTTGAGTTGTCTGCCCGAGATTGCCTCGGAACGATGAACCAAATGCCAACTCCCCCAACAATGAGAAGCGGTATCACAAAACCGAGCCCTGCTTGCCAGACAAGCAAAGCTGCGAGCGTTCCCGCAATTGCAGGGACGAAAGTTTGTCCAACATCTCCCGTTGCCATGGTAAGCCCGAGAGCGCTTCCGAGTCGCTCTGGATAGGTCTTAGAGAGAATCGTGATGCGAGCAATCGGATATAGCGAAGTGGCGAGTCCCCATATCAAAACCGCGATAAACAACGTGGCTGCGTTTGGTGCAAGAACAACAAACGTGAGAGCGATTACTACCAGCCCCAAGCTGAGGGTCATGATCAAACCTTCACTATACCAATCTGCAAGAATGCCTCCTGGCAATTGCCCGATTGCTCCACCGAGCCAGAGCAACGTCACTAAGAGCCCGACGATAGAAAGACTAAGGCCGAATTCAGTCTGTATATAGGGAAGTAACACAGGCAAAGCCATACGCGACCCTAACAAGAGCGCCCACGGAAAGGCGACAGCAACTAGTATCTTCCCCCGCCCGTTTCGTCGCAATGCCCTGACTTCGTTTCTTCCTGATTCGAGCAGATTTGCCAGTGTGATAGTCGGGAATTCCTTTACTGGTTTAATGAAGATTTCTAAACGCTATATCTCCAAATGCAACTCAGAAACGACCCTTTTTCTTACGCAGAGTTGATGGACGATTTTCGGCTCGATAGTCGCATACTGACTCGACACTTCCGAATTCGCATCGCCATGGCGGAAGCGAATCACAAAGATCTATATCAGTATGCATTGATAAGTGCTGCATACGCGCTGTGGGCTTGTTTAGGCGCTCGAATTCAGGCGTGTGAGTGGCGATATTGTCAGGTTCGGTTCGGGATTGGACGAGAATATGATAAGCGGTGAGTCGGCTGCTCGAAGAAATCCTCCTCCACAGTCAGTCTGCGGGCGGCCGAGCTAACCCGTGGGCACGATCCCCTGCTACCATCCTAACTTGACATCCAGTGGTGACGGATGCAATCCAACAGCAGAGCCGTTCTCGCTAGCGTCTAAACATGGCTCGCTGTGTAATCAGCACGATTCCTAAAACCTATCACCGTTTGAGGATTTCAACAAGGCCGGATAGACAATTGTTTCGATGCAGTGGTGCAGTATGACGCTGAAACCTCTATTTTCACGGATTATCTGCCTGTAGAACTGGGAAAGCATCTATCATAACGGAGCCTCAACTGGTAGATCAGAGTGAACGATGGGATCAGAGACGGAACTAGAACAGGAATTACAAACGCTGGACAGTCGGTGGAGTCAAATCACCGAAATTCCTGAGACCCCCCACTCGCTAATGGGGATTATCGAATACTCATTGGGTAGCCAGCGGAAAGCCGAAGTCTACGTCAACCGGTTGCTGCGGTATTTCCTCGATCCTGATGAGCCCCACGGTATGGGGACGGATTTTCTCCGGGCGTTCCTCGAGGGGCTTCCTGAGGGATGTGGCTTCGATGAAGACACCTACGATCTGTCCGATATCCAGGTCGAAGATCAGGTCCGGGTCAGCCGGAGTCATAACGGGGATCGTGTATCAACTGGTGAGGTTGACCTGGTACTAGCGATGCCCAACGAATGGTTCCTCCTGGTTGAGCTAAAATTCTCAGCGGGAGAGAACAATCTCCGCGGTGATGGCCCATCTCAGACTGAGAATTACTTCCAAGCGACCCACATTGATGACCAGCGAAAAGAGACCTACGAGACTGGCCACTACTACCTGTATATCCATCCAGATGTTGAACCTCGGGCCAATGACCCACATTTCACAAACTGGGCCTGGGAGGCACTCACGAGAGAAGTGCTACGAGCGTTCATTGTCGAAAACACACCTCGGTATCCACAGCGAACTGCCGTCCAACTCCACGAACTGTACGACGACATCCAGGGAATTACCGGAATGACTACACAAGACGAAAACACCGCGCAGAAGGTCGAACTGTATCTCGAACACTTCGATGCAATCAAAGACGTTACTGACACGTTCGACGATCGGTGGAACTCCTTCACCAATGAGTGGGGGGCGTTACTGGGTGAAGCGCTTGCTCGAGATGAGTACGGATCGTACTCTAACTTCGACGAGGATTTGACTGCTGTCGAACTCAACGTTGACGACGAAGCATTCCATACGTGGAAGTTCCGAACCGGCAGCTCCGATTGGGGAACAATCTTCAAGGATGGCTGGTGGCGTCATACCGATGACTTGGCGGGGGAGATCTATGCGCGACCCGATGATCGAAACGACGTCCGCATTGGATTTCACCATCGACTGAAGCGAAATCGAGATCTGGCTGTTGGCGAGGGTATCCTGAAGTTTTACTTCAGAAATATGGGCGCTAACGATCAGGCGTTTATCGATGCCTTCAATGATGAGTTTTCCGGCAGGCAAGAGGCGATCGAGCAGGCGCTTCCGCCTGCTACATCTGTCACTGGAAATAAGCGAGACATGCTGGTAGCGACGTATGATATCGAAACAGACGCACACGATGACTTTTTCGAGGCATACATTGCGGCCTTGGAACAGGCCTTCGTCGAGCATGTGGTAGCGAACGAACAATTGCTCATGTTACTAGATAGTGCATACCGAGACGCACTGGAACACGTGTACGGTGTCTCGGTCAAATGAGACGGCGCTGTATTGGTAGGCCTATTTGAGACATGTGCAGCTCGTAAGGAATGGTTCGGATGGTGGTATAGACCCGTTCATAGGGTCTTCTGTGGTGGAGTTAGATGAGATCGGAGGCAACTATGCGATTATCTGCAACTGTGAGAACTATTCGTATTGATATCAGCTCGAGCACAGCCCCTATTCCAGCCCTACTCTGCGATTGAGTTCATCAGTAACATCGTCCATTTCGAGGCCATACTGTTCAGCAATTCCGATCGCCAGCCACTGAGCATGAGTGGCTATCGCTGAATCGAATTCATTGAGGTTCTCTTGCAACTGGTTTAGCGCAAAAACGATCAGCAAGTCTTCTTCGTAGCTGGTTTGCATCGCCGATGTTCGCTGCCCCTCCGTATTTAAATATCAGCCGTAGAGACCAGCGAACGAGTGTTCCGTTCTCTGCCAATTGTTTGGTTCGGTGATGAATGTTTATGTACTTGTAATTAATACAAACTTATAGATCAAATGGAACACAACAGATCTGTTAATTCGATAGGACGACGGCGACTGATTTCAATACTTGCAGGGGGATGTGGTTTTTCCTTATTGGGGAGTTGTTCTGGCGTTGCAGCTGCGGATGGACTCACGGGAGACGAAAAAGATGAGTTTGAACAGTACCTTGTCGGGGTATTTGGGGAAGAGGATCCTCTTCCAGTAGGATTGACTGAGTCCGAGTCCGAAGAAGACAAGTCTGGATTCGGAGGTATTGATCTTTCCCAAATATTGAGCGGCTCAAGTGAAGGTTTTGACGAAGACCCAGATCCGGCCACAGACGAGACCGTTGTTGGATTAGCGTTTGAGATCGATCGTGAGTTAGCGATTATCGACGATGTTGGAGATGCTGCAGAGGAAGTGGCCGCGGTTGAGAGTGACTTTTCCCGCCAGACATTCCGAGCACAGCATCTCCTTGCTCTATTAAATGAGAGAGGCATGGTCGCGACGCTCGGACCAGATGACATCAAAGCCGTTCGACAGCAAGTTCAGTCTCACACTCGATACCTCCCGCTCGTCGGCAGTTTCAATAATGTTGTTCAGGCGGCTAGTGACGTAGAAGAGGATGACCAACAAAGTGTTCGGCACTTCTATCTCGCGGTTGCGGCATTTGCCGTTGAGGTCTTGTTTTTCAAATTCGCTATTGGCTATCCGCTCGCCTTCAGAGGTACCAATGTGTTGGCGACGCAGTCGACCTTTGCTCGGCTGTTACAGCGTACCAGCCCCAAAATGCATGGGCTAATCCTCAGTGAAGTTCACTGGGCACTCCGTCAGGGAATCTCGAGAGCGAGTGGGGTTATTGCAGCCAGCACGCTCACCTTTGTCTACGATATCACTCAGGAGCTGAAGGACGAGGGTATCCAGTCTGAGATTGATGGGCTTCCCGATGAGATTGATATTGATCGCGATGAGATTGCTGATATAGAGCTCTTCGACTGTTCTGATAACCAGGGGTGGGCATTTGTCTATGACAGCATCCTTGGCGTGAGCTCGTATACTAACCCAGTTGTTGAACGGGCGGATACGATCGTCCAAGACGCCTGCAATTCCTGATTGCAAAACGATCGTCATCTCAAAAGTGTGATTGTCAAATATTGTCGAATTGTCCATACCGTTTGTTGTCAGTGATGGCCTCGTCTAAGAGGACAGCAATGCGGCTCAAGGCGGGAGTGGGAACAATTACGTCCTCTACAATGGGGGAGGTAAGTCGCGATATCTGCAGCCGGATGAGGCCGTGCCGCTGTTCATATATTTCGATACAGGCACCGCAGGTGTTGACAGCGGGCAGACCTGGCTACGATTCTCCGATGGCGAGCCGTGGGGGCGAGTCCTCTCGCTCAGTGGGACATCGATACGGCGAATCTGCGCATCTACGATACAGATGGGTTCGACCAGTTAGCTGTCGTCTATGATGAGACGCCGTACCCATCAGGTGGAGGTTGGGCCGCGGTTGAGGTGGACTGGGGCGCACCAGACCATTACCTACGGGCGATCGACTATACCAGTGGCGACTCCGAGGTAATTACCGAGGTTGTACTCGAGGATGATGATCGGTATCACGGCGAGGGTCACCTATGGGGATTACGGTGTGATGCGCCAGATGAGGCTCTGTATGGGGATTATGGACAGATCTACCGCACTATATAACAAGGTGACAATTTCATCAAAAAATAACCTTTCTCTTCGGTTTATCATCGCACGTGACTAGTAGTAAATCACTGAATAGCAATTACAAAGCATAAAGTAATATGTATTCGAAATACTACTCAGAGACCTACATCTATGGTGTCGCTTGGATTAAATATTGTCATTCTGCTATTCATTATAGTTCCTGGCTATGTCGCCTTACGAGGCTATTTGGACGCTACTGTTCAACTGGACACGTTCACTAGGATAAATAAGATATTTATCACATTGACGTTTGGATCGGTGTTGATGTTTATAGCACTATTAATGTTTAGAATAGATCTCTCGGGTGACTCTTGTTACCCCATCAGTTCAATCCTCTCTTTATACTTTTGTGTACCATCTGCCGTAGGAATCAATCCTGATGAAGTGACAGTTAGTTCATTATCAAATTTTTCCGCCACCCTCCTGCTGGGGATAGTATTAGCACAATCTCTACTGGGGTATATCATAGCATACCTGTCAGGAACTATTGTACGCGTAAGGTCAGACACACCCCAATCTTCAGAAAAGGACCTACAGCAGCCCTGGGAGACGGCAGTTAGACAATCTGAACCGTATGATCCCCTTGAGGTAGTTACGGTAAATGGTGATAAGATACATGGGAGGCTCTATCGGATAGGTTCCCCATCAGAAGATGCTGATGTTCTACTTTTTGGTGCAAGACAAGAAACAGAAAGCGGAGATCCAGAGTTTCTTGGTATGAGTTATCACCACTATCAAGATATTGCGCGAGTCCAGTTTCCTGAACTTGAACCGGACCCTCCTGGCCCAGAGGATAATTACATACTTCGTACTCGGAATTATATATTAAAATTTCACAGGCATACAAAACAAAGTTACTGGGAAGGGGTTTATAGTAGATATCTCTCTCAAGAGGAGATCCACACTATAACACAAAGAGGAGCGTACCTCTACTATTATATCCAGGAGAAGGAGAAATAGGTGGTTCAGTTTAGGACACTATTTTTCGCATATGATGGATATTCGGTGTACACATGGTCAATAAGATTGGATATGGGGATGTCATTGAACTCCTTGACTACGTTCCATGAAATTCTGTACAGTTCTCGTAACCGCTCTTGTTCTTCTTCTGGTTCACCGATTATGGTGAGATCGTCAACCTCTTCCTGTGATGGGAAGTTTTTGTCGGACCGTCTTTGGCCAACACTAGTTAATTTATAATCATATCGAGTGCCACCACCGTAGGTGCGACTTTGAGTAATCTCTATTAGCCCTTCTTTTTCCAAGTATTCAATCTCTTCTTGGAGGTCCTTACTGAAGGGTCCATAGTCGTACGGGATAAATTCATATGGATCAATCCCTTTCTCCTCCAGTCGCTGATCAGCCAGAAAGGCTAGTTTCTGGAAGCGAGTTTTTCCCTTTATCCGCCCATCAGCGGCGTGGAGTAGCGCTAGTGGAAGGACGCGTTTGGCGATCATGGTTGGTGAGCTCGATGGTCTGCACTTCTACTTGATTATCTGTACTACTCTTACCTTAGCTTAGCACGGTGAGTGGTAAATGCTTTGCTCTGAGATATGACTCCCCGTCTTAAGAACAAAAGCTGCATAACCTACATTTCGCCTTCTTTATTTGGGAGATTCAATCATCATAATGTCCTCGATGCTAACTGGACCGCCGCTATCGCTGGTAAGGTACTCACAATTATTCACTTCTCAAAGATATTCATATGTTTATTATCATAATGAGTCCTTAGTATGTGATACCAGTAATGGCTGTCAGGAAAAACCGCTTATCAAATTCACGCCGCAGTTCTGAGATTTATAACAAATCACGCAACTAAAGGTGGTGATGTACCTTCAGTACCCAGATGATTGGGACCCGCAAGACTGCCTACTTGTCGTTGATGCACTTGTTAGATACGCTCAATGGGACTGTGATGATGATCGTGAAAAGCGGGCGGTTATGCTAGCTCACGAGGTCGCGGAGAGTCAAGATTTAACACTTGAAGATGCGATTCAACAGGTCGACGACCATCAAATCAGGTCTCTTTCCCAGGGGACTATAGAGAATCAATCAGACGGAACAACCAAATAGTCAAAGAGGGATATCGTAGTCAATGCCTCGTATCGATGAGATTGATAGGAGGACCGACGTAGTCTTCATCTTATTCTACTTTGGAAAGACAGTCCGAGGTGTGACAAAGGTTCAGAAATTGTTATTTCTGATTGAACAGGAATCACGATTTTTCGAAAATTACGAACAAGAGGTTTCTTTTAATTTCGCCCCATATAAGATGGGCCCATTCTCAGAAAATGTGTATGAAGAACTGCAATTTCTTATGCAGTTAGACGCTATCGAGGCTGAAGACATTTCGAACCCAACAGGTATGGACGCCCTCAAGGCCGATCTCACAAACAAGAAATTCGAGATCACACCAAAAGGTGAGAAAATCGCCTCGCAGCTCGTGGAAATTCTCGAACCAGAACACCGAAACGAACTAGAGGACATGATCCAGGAATATAATAAAATGACGCTGCAAGACCTCCTACGGTATGTCTATCAAGAGTACCCAGACTTTGCTACAGAGTCAAAAATAAAACAAGATCTATTCGCGGAGGGTGACTGACCTTGCAGTCAGAATCTATCGAATGTCACTATACTGAGCGCTGGGCGGAGTCAATGGAGGAACAACACGATCACTACATTCCAGAAAAATACCAACTAGGTATTATCACAGATTATCTACAGAGCCACGACTTCGAATTTGCAACTGAAAAACGCATTTTTAGCTATCCAATCGACGTTCTTGCAGTAAAACGGGGGACTACAGTTGCGATTGAAATGAAGTCGAAAAACGTAACACGCGGTGTGGAACAGGCACATCGGGATGCCAGTCTCGTAGATTACGCATTTTTAGCAGTGTGGGAACACAATATTTCTGAACCGCTTATTGAGCGTGTCTCTGATCTACCAATTGGATTAATGAGCGTTGGAGATCGGATCCATGTATTGTCTGGTCCTATTGTCGAGCCACAACAATTATGTGACAGAGAAATAGTTATAGATTTAGTAATTAATGAAGTTCGAAACGACGCTCCGGTACAAAAACCTCAATGATCGCAATTTAATCGAGAGCGATCCCAAATATTACGATTCTGTCTTAATCCAGGCTCATCTATTAGCATATTCCAGGAAAGCCGTGCCTCAACTCCTCTCCGAGATGGCCAACGATCAAGGGTTTACGTATTATATCGATCCAATGATTTCGGACTTCCGAATTGGGAATAACTTCAGAGATGATGAGGGGAATATCAGGGGGTGGCATAGAATTTATGTCGATATTCTTGGGGACCCGCTTGAGACCGTCTTAGAGAGGCGTTCAAATGCGAATGCTCGAGAACTCTCTGACGACATTCTCCGAGAGATTACGAGATCGATAGTAGACTACCAGGAGAATTTTGTCTATGATCGGCTAGAGGCAGACGTTGGAAAGTACGAGGATCTCACGATTACTCCCCGTGACGTCCAGCCGAAAGCAGTGATTCCCTGGGTTCACAGAATCGAAAAGGTCGAGGATATCGAGATCGCTCGTAAAATAATCAACTATGCGGAACAAGAATCCACTCTTCCTCTGAAGCCCTGTTTGTACACTACTACCCGATTCATTGGCGATGCAACCAAGAAAAGACTCTTGATTGAACTTTTAGAGGAGTTCGATGTCTCCGAGTGCTTTCTGTTATTCGAGGATTTGAACAAGTATGAGACAACGCAGAGCGAATACACCAACCTGATCGAGTACGTGTATGACATACACAAGTCTGGAGTCAAACCCCACTTCTACTACGGAGACTTTTTCTCAAACTTGCTTGCATACTTTGGACTTCGTGGTACTTCGTTTTCTTCTCTTTTTGATGAAGAGTTTAAAGAGAAAACCGAGTATTCTGGGGGTGGGGGCTTACCAGGACGGTATTATGTGGATCAACTGAAAGACTTCCTAAAAATCGACGCTACAGTTGACGTGATGAATCGGGCGGGTGCACCAACCTGTAGTTGTGATGTCTGCGAGCGACACTTTGACGACTGGTATGATCTAGTCGATTACGATCAGGACGAAGATCAGGTTCTCAAACCAATACTGAAAAAGCATCGGGTAGCGATGCGCTGGAACCATTCGCGCTTAGTCGAAGAACACCGCTTAGAAGACGTTCTACAATCTATTGACGATGATTTCTCTTCTTTCGTTGGGCCGTATCGTACCTCACCCCACGTAAGCCCTCGGAAGAATATGCAGTACCTCCAGAAATGGAAAAAGGCCGTTGAAAGCCGATCAGAACTTGCAGTAGAGGAACTCGATCAACTGCAGTATGCGTAACGCTTAACCTATTTTTCCTTCTCGGGCTCACGAAGAATCTGAGGTTCATCTCCTGATTGACGGGTAGTATCAAGTTCAATGAGACTCGCCTTCGTATATGGATTCATTTGACGAGGTTTGGCCAATACTTGTTCGGCGGGCACAAGAAATCGAGTGCGTAGAAACGTTCAGCCATGGGAATGAGAACGACGTACAGTATAACGAGAGTCGGGACTCGATCCGGTTTCATAGCAGAGCGACCGAGGCCGACCACTGGAAAGATATTCAGCGGAAACACTGGGAGACCGCATGGGACGAACTCCAACGAACTGGAGAACTGGACCGAGATCAGTTCTTGGAGCTCACGGAGATGTGGCGAAGTTCAGCAGCAGTTCCGTTCCTCCAGAAGGCACTGAATCTTCCGTTGGACGCTGACAACGGGCGAGTTTTCCTCCCTGACGAGTTCTCTCCTGGGGAGGTATTGGTCACTGAGGACTCGGAACCACCGTCTTCGGATGGGTCGTCGACGGAACGAACTCCCACACGAATGACCACTGAGCGGTTTTTCGGTGG